>NZ_AWQQ01000020.1 GCF_002607855.1 Desulforamulus profundi | reverse complement strand
AAACAGTTGATTATATGTGGATTTATTGGTATCCTTGTCCATGCGATGTCTCCTTATTTTTGAGATTATGGACAGGACTACCTGTTATACCTCAATTATAAGGAGATTTTAATCATTTTTACAGGATATTGCTGGAAAAACAATGATTTATTGGTTTTTTTCTAGAATTTTAGATATTGACATTTTGGAAATTTATTTATGCAACGCTAGTGGTATAAGGAATAATTTTTCTATTCCTTGAAAAAGAGGGGATTTCTTAATATAGGAAGAAATTATTTTAAAAGGATATAGTAGGAGGTTGTTTTTATGCAGTTTGACAATGTGACCGTCGTTAAAAAGGCCAATATTTATTACGATGGCAAAGTAACCAGCAGAACCGTCTTTTTTGCGAACGGCAGCAAAAAACACTGGGCATTATGCTGCCCGGAGAGTATGAATTTGCGACCGCCAAAAAGGAGATCATGGAAATCCTGGCCGGTGAGCTTCGTTACCGGTTGCCCGGAGAAACCCAGTGGAATACCATTAACGGTGAAGGTGTCTTTGAAGTCCCCGCCAATTCCAAGTTTCAGTTAGAAATTAAAACCCCCACAGATTATTGTTGTTCCTATATTGATTAATTAGCAGAAAAGCTTGGCGGATAGCCAAGTTTTTTCTTATTTGGAGACTTCCAGTTTTTAACACCGATCTTTGCATCCAAAGGTGGTAAGCTCTGGTTATTTTCCTTTTGTTCCCCGGTAGGCGCTTCTTTTCCTGGATAAAACAATTCAGGGATTTAATAATGATTGAACTGGTTAACCGGTTTCTTTTATAATAATTTTGTATCCGAAAAGATCGTAGTTCATAATGCATACTATTTCTGGAAGGGGGAATTAAGATGTTTATGGTATCCATTAATCCGGACAAATGTGCAGGTTGTGGTTCCTGTGTAGACCCCTGCCCTGCTAAAATCCTGGGTATGGTAGATGACAAAGCAGAAGTAACCGGAGATGCTGCAGAATGCATGGGTTGTGAAACCTGTATCGAAATTTGCCCCAGCGGTGCCTTTACCATCATGGAACTGTAGTATAATTTCAGGGGACGTCAAAGAGACGTCCCCTGTATCTTTACTGCAAAAAAATACTTGATTTAATAAAGGAAATAATAGAAGGAGCATGCTTCTAAAAACAGAGGATTTAGCCCAGTGATGCAGAACTAGTATTTTAACGAAGCGGACCGAGGGGGCAATTAGATGGTAAACATTTTTAAAAAATGCGTGTTCTTTGCGCAAGCACTTTTAAACCCTGCGGTTCCCAGCCGGCTCAAATATGAAATGGGTGGATGTTTGCTTTATTTTATCAGTCCCATTGATTTTGTGCCCGATTTCCTACCCCTGACAGGCCGGGCCGATGATGTGGTTGTCCTGTTATGGGGCATAAAACGAGGTTATGATGTGATTAAGGCTCATCGAAAGTTCCTTAGCAAAAATAGCAAAAAAGCACTCCGTGGACTGCCACGGAGTGCTTTTTTGCTATAATGATTTGATTTTATAATAAACTCTTGATCAAATAAGCCACAACACAGAGACCCACAAAAATCCCCACATTTTTAACAACTTTGCTGCGGACAAGGGCATCTTTCCTTTGCTGTTCTCTTTCTCGTCTGAGCTGCTTTTGTGCGGGATCGGTATAATTTAATTTTTTTAGTTTTGGCTTCTCCCTTGGTGTGAATTGAATGACTTTTCCTCTCGCCTTTCCTCTCTCCACCATAAAGCACACCCTTTTCTGCGGTAGATTGTTCCTTTCCTAAATGATTTGTATTTATATAATTATTCAATATCCTCTTTGCCGATGGCATAACCCAGGCTAAAAATATCCTTCAATAAATTATGTATTAGTATTTCCGCCCACTGAACCACTTTAGGGTTGGGTTTGCTCTTGTAAATCCGAGCCAGTTCATTGGATACTTCGGCGATCATCTCCCGGGTATCGTACTTTTCCTCAAATTCCGGGGAGCAAAATATCTCTGCTCCTTCCTCGATGGAGGCATTGAACTGCTTTTCCAACCCACTGAAGTAACTGACAATGTCATTTAATTCCCCCAGGATTCCCTGCAGGGCGGTCTCCATACAGAAATCCAAAAATTTATTGCGTTCTATCTCAGAAAGGCTCTCATAAACAGCTTTTCCTTCTTTATAATAGTGGACCTGGCAGTTGGCCACATTACCTTTCTCAAAACCGGTTCCTTCAAAAAACTCCCTGATGCGTTTTTGCCCCAGGGAACTGATGGAACGATCCCTGTTTAAATTCGCGATAATTTCCGGGGGGCCCAGCTCACATTTAATTCGTAATACTTTAATGTCCTTGAGGTAAAAAATATAATACTCTCCGTACTTCTTACTCTTCACTTCATTCGGGATAATTGTTACTCCCCCCTTACCTGCAAGATGATGGTCCATTGCAATTGAGATATAAAATACAATTCCCTACCAGTCAGCAAAATCCTTCCAAAAGGCAAAACTAACTCATTGTTTCCTCTAAGACTTTTATTATTTACTATTTATGAAAATTTTATAAAAATATTTGAATTGTTATTGTCTTTTACAGACCAGGTGCTATAATGAACTTAGGTTAAGGTTAGTCAAAGTCAAATTATGAGCCGGGTCTGCATCCCAACCCTTCTTCCTATCGTGACAACAATGTGATTCATTTCACTTTATTTTCACTCGTCCTTGCTGCACATTGTTAAATTTCCTGAATAAAATTCACTATAAATAGTTTTATGCAGATGAGCGAACCTCAAAATAATAATTAAAAAAATCGCGGTAATATACTTTATGTAATCTAGGCCCAAACCGTTAAGTCTGGCACAACTCAAACTATTTTATCTATAATTATTTTACTAGTATATATATTTTAAATTTTCTAACTAAAAATCTTGGTATGCTCTTCTATGCAAAAATTTCATGATTAATATTTTTTAATAATTTTTTAATAAAAAGAAGGTTTTTTTAATTTTGCAACAAATAGAACATTATAGTTAATTTGTCGAATAGTCGGGCAATTAGCTAACAACTCTACAGTGTCATTATTGTTAGCAGAGTCGTTAGCATGCATATGCAAAAGTAGTTTTTAGCAAAGGGGGAAAACCTATGCAGAACCAAGTGGCCAAAGAAAAAGAAAAGCAAATCACCAGGCGGGGCTTCCTCAAAATGATGGGGGGTATTGGTCTTACCGGTATCACTGCAACCATTGCCGGCTGCAGTACAGATCCCGCCGGGGGCAAGGGCTGGATGCCACAACAGTACCAGGTTGCCAGTTCCTTCCCTGTCCAGGTAAAGGGTCGTATTCCCATCGATCCTGCTAACCTTCCATTACCCGGGATGACAAAAAGTGCGTTCTGTGCGGCCAGTGCGTAGAGGTTTGTCAAAGGGTCCAGACTGTATACGGGTACTATGAGCTTCCTATCAAAAACGACATTACCTGTGTAAACTGCGGCCAGTGCACCCTGTGGTGTCCCACTGCGGCCATCACTGAGCGTGACGACATTGACAAGGTTGTCAAAGCCCTGGCAGACAAGAACATGCACGTGGTGGTACAAACCGCCCCGGCCAGCAGAGTTGGTTTAGGGGAAGAATTTGGCATGGCTCCCGGCACCTTCGTGGAAGGCAAGCAGGTTGCAGCTCTGAAAAAACTGGGTTTTGATGCTGTATTCGACACCAACTTCTCGGCGGACCTCACAATTTTTGAAGAAGCTACTGAATTAATCAAGCGAGTGACCGGTCAAATTCACGAACCCCTGCCGCAGTTCACTTCCTGCAGCCCCGGTTGGGTGAAGTTCTGTGAATATTACTATCCTGACCTGCTGCCCCATATGTCTACCTGCAAGTCACCCCAGCAAATGCTTGGCACTTTGATTAAGACTTATTATGCCAAAGAAAAAGGCATCAGCCGGATAAAATCTTCTCGGTATCCATCATGCCCTGCACCGCCAAGAAATTTGAAGCTGCCCGTCCGGAAATGAACAGTGCCGGTAAGCATGGCGGAAAACCGGAAATGAGAGACGTTGACGTGGTTCTCACCACCCGTGAACTGGCCCGCTTAATTAAGAGCAAAGGCATTGACCTGAACTCCCTGCAGGACGAAAAGTATGACTCCCTGTTGGGCGAAAGCACCAGTGCCGGCTTAATCTTCGGCGCCACCGGCGGTGTTATGGAAGCAGCCATTCGTTCCGCTTACTTCCTGATTACCAAGCAGGAGTCACCGGAAGCTTTGTTGAACCTGACCCCCATTCGCGGTCTCAAGGGCTGCAAAGAAGCCTCGGTTGATATTCCCGGTGTAGGGGCTGTAAAAGTTGCTGTCGTACACGGTTTGAGCAACGCCCGTCCGATTTTGGAAGCTGTACGCAAAAAAGAAGCTCCCTGGCACTTTATCGAGTTTATGTGCTGCCCCGGCGGTTGCATCGGTGGCGGTGGCCAACCTCGTACCTCTTTACCGCCGTCTGACCAGGTGCGTCAAGCCCGCATCAACAGCATTTACAATGCCGATGCTCATATTTACGCCAAGCGGAAGAGTTACGAAAACAAAGAGGTTCTGGCCCTCTACCAAAAGTTCCTGGAGAACCCCAACAGTCATTTGGCCCATGAATTATTGCACACCCACTATACTGATCGCAGTAAACAACTGACTGTTAAGAAGGACGCGTAACTGTATAACCTAGGAGGTGAAGATCCATGTCAAAAGGCGTTCTGGTTGATTTGACCAAATGTGTGGGCTGCGGCGGTTGTACCGTTGCCTGCAAATTGTATAACGATAATAAATGGGATGAAAAAACTCCTACTATGGGAGACAAAGCCAAACTGACCGACAAAAACTGGACGGTTGTTCACCGAAAAGAGGTGAAAAACAAAGAAGGCCAGCCTGTTTGGCGTTTTGTTAAAGAGCAGTGTTTCCATTGTAAAGAACCTGCCTGCGCCTCTGCCTGCTTTGCCAAGGCTTTCCAGAAGACCAAAGAGGGTCCGGTTATTTATTACCCCCACCTCTGTGTCGGCTGCCGGTATTGCATGGTAGCTTGTCCCTTCAATATTGCCAAATTTCAATGGGATAAAGCGTTCCCGCTGGTAACCAAATGCACGATGTGCAGCAACAAGGTGGCCAAGGGCGAAGCCCCTGCCTGTGTATCCGTTTGCCCGGCCGGAGTATTCAAATACGGCGACCGTGAAGAACTCTTGAAAGAAGCCAGGTCCATCATTGCCAAAGATTCCAAGTACGTTAAGCACATCTTCGGCGAAGAAGAGGTGGGCGGCACCGAATGGATTTATATCTCGGATATTCCCTTTGAACAATTAGGCTTTAAGACCAATGTTACCAAGCGCCCGCTGCCCAGTTATACCGCTGCTTATATGCATGCAACTCCCTATGTGGGTATAACCTGGGGTATCATTTTGACAGGTCTGTATCACTACACCAAACGTCGCAGCCAAATTTCCAAGGAAAACAATAAAAATATCAAAGCCTAAACAGGCAATCACATTTTAGAAAACTGGGGGGATATATATGGCGTCTCACGCCGAAGCCCAAAAGTGGGGTTTTCGAATTACTCCTATCCGCGTATTATTGCTGCTGCTATCCGCAGTTGCCACTGCCATTATTATCTATCGTCTGGTAACCGGTCTTGGCACAGTTACAAACTTAAGCGACGAATGGCCTTGGGGCCTCTGGATCGCTTTTGACGTAATGTGCGGTGTTGCACTGGCCGGCGGCGGTTACGGCACAGCTCTGATCGTTCACGTTCTGCACAGGGATTATTTCCTTCCCATCGCCCGCAGCGCTATGCTGACGTCTTTGATCGGTTACCTGCTGGTCATGGCCGGGCTTTTCCTGGATATCGGTCAGTGGTTTAACTTCTGGCGTCCCTTCGTATCCTGGGGTCACTCCTCGGTACTGTTTGAAGTTTTCTGGTGTGTGTCCTGTTATACCACTGTACAGATCCTGGAATTTGCTGAGATTGCCACTGAGCGCGTCGGAACAAAATTTCATAATATAGCTAAGGCAGCCCTGCCCGTGTTAATGATCGTTGGTATTATCTTCCCCACCCTGCACCAGTCTTCACTGGGCGGCCTGTACCTGCTCATGGTTGATAAGCTGTACCCCCTGTGGTGGTCACCCATTATCTTCCTGTTCTTCTTAATCTCTTCCTTCTTCGTAGGACCTGCGATGATTTGCGTGGAAACCACCCTGGCCGGCAAAGCTTACGATCACTGGATCCCGATTCCGATCCTCCGCAAGTTGATAAGAATTTCAGGATATGCTATGATAGTATATCTGATACTGAAAATCTACGACCTAATGAGTCGAGACGTATTTGGCCTAATGTTTAACGGTACATTTGAAGCTAACATGTTCTTAATTGAAATGGTTTTTGGTATCATCATTCCCATCTTTATTTGCTTCAGCGGCTTCAGCGCATCACGCACCGGCTTATTTGTCTTCGGTTTACTGGTAAGCTCCGGCGTGGTACTGAACCGTATGAACGTAGTAATCATAGGTATGATCCGTTCCACCGGCGTATCCTATGTTCCTTCCCTGGGGGAATTTATCGTGAGCGCCGGCCTGGTAGCCATGGGTGTTTTGGCTTATTGTTTCATCGTTGAAAACTTCCGAATCCTTGAACACGATGATCATCACGCCATGCCGCCTAATGAACAACCCAGCTAGGTAGAAGGGCGGTGGTATACGTCCCCGCCCCTCTTTTTAAAGTTATAAAAATCGCGCCTGCATTGTTTTTCGAAGTAACCCGAGACCTAGTCGGGTTTTCTTTTTTCTTTACTATTTTTATAACGTAATAAGAATTGCAACAAACATTCCATGTAATATAATGCGAATTATGCACTAATAAGGAACGACTTGTAAACTTTTGTGTGCCAGAAAAATACACTTGTTCATTTTTGAGACAATGTATTGTCCAGGTGGAAGGTGGTGCTAACTGAGCACCACCTTCATTCATAAAAAACTTGGAAAACCGCGCCTGCATTTTTCCTAATAAACCCGGTACCAATCGGGTTTTTCTATAGATAGGTACATGTTAAGTTTATTTCACCTGGACGTACTTAACAGTAACCTATATCACACTCTTCGACGATTCCCAAAGCTGTTCTTAACTTCTACTGCTAAGAACGGGGTGGATGCTTGCTCCTCCAAGCTTACTTCATTGTAATTTGATTTCGTAGAAAGGGCAATTTTATGAAAGTATGTAAAATAAAAATATATTAAAACTATTCTAAATATTCTAATCACTATTTAAGGTATTCTCCAAGCCACTAAAATCAGGTCTTCCCCTGATTGCTTGTCCCATTAAAAAAATAAAGTTAATTAATAAAGTAAATTAAGTAAATGAGGTCTGTCTATGTATAGGCGTTTTGTGCCAAAATAAAAATGGTTTAAGAGCCTGTGCCTTAAACCATTTGTGCGGTTGATTGTTATTTTAAATAAGTATATAGTTTTAAAGGCCTGCCAATGGGACCATACTGCATTTCCACCTTCACCCTGCCGCACTTCTCCATAAAATCAAGATATCGACGGACTGTCACTTTCGTGAGTTTTACTTCCTCAGCGATCTCCGACACCGATAGATTTCCTTTATTATTTTTCAAAAAAGCTAGGATTTGTTGAAGTGTAACCTCGTTTAACCCCTTGGGCAATTCGCCCCAGTCTTCCATATATTCAGAGGTACCGATGGCTTGATTGCTATTGGGAAATGCTGTTTCGTTTTTTGATTCTACATTAGGAAAGTTATTCACCTGGGGTAATGCTGTACCTGTTGTTTTACTGATTTGATAGGTTAAGGCTTGGATCCACTCCACCAATTGGTTAAAGGATTGCGCCAGTTCGCCGATTTCATTTTTGCTTCCGATTTCAACCGAAGCAGACACATTGCCGGAGGTAACTTTTTGTGTTTCAGCGGTTATCAATTTCAACGGTTTTATGATAAATCTCTGGGTAAAATAAAGGGATCCGGCAAACACAAGCAGCGTTAAGGCAACCCCGATAAAAGCCATTCTTAAAAGCGACTCGTAGAGCAGTTCATCATAAAATTTTTTTGAAATGCCCACATAAAACATACCAATAATATTGCCCCTTTCATCATAAAGGGGGCTGTAGGCTGTTTGATATTTTTCCCCCAGCACCTCGGCCTCGCCAAGATACTCCTTACCGTTGGAAAGCACACTTTTTGCCACCACGTCCGAAGAATGGGTGCCCACCGCCCTTTGTCCGTCCGGTTTTTTATGGTGGTTGACACCCGCGTGCTGCCAAGAAACAGGGTGCAGGTATCCCCTGTCAGGCTGCTGATATAGTCGACGATCTCAAAGTTGTTGTTCATTTTCACGTCACCCTTGTAGAGATAGCCGTCCACCTCCCGCCAGGGCCCGGGATATTTCAGGTCAATGATGGTCTTGCCTGTAGCCATGTCACTCCTTGCCTTTGTTATGGCTGCCAGTTCCGAAGATTTCTTGATTTGTAAGCCCACTGCAGTCATAAAGCAAACGGCAAGGACCAGCGTTACGACAACGACAAGGATGGTGATTTGCTGTTTAAGTGATTGCATCTGAAGTATTCTCCTTCCCGTTCCGTAAACTTTATTTTATTAAAAAACTTCGACAGATATTTAATTAGACCTGCTGAATTAAGCAAAACTATTTATTATTTGTAAAATTTTCTGAATTATCTATGATTGGTTTTATAGAAAAGCCCCGCACCCTATTTGGATGCGGGACTTAAAACTGTCTATGATTCAGACTCTGCAAAGTTTTTGGGATCCTCCAGGTAGTAAACCACATAGGCCCTTGGGGGGTCCTTCCGGATTTCTGCCATGATGGAAGGTCCTACGGAAACCTCACCGATCAAGTTGATATCGGACTCAATATCAAACTCTTCGTCTTCCAGGGGCTTTAGAACTTCCACCCCTGGATTGGGGTCCTTGGTTTTAATGGCCAGGGCCAGGTATTTTTGTCTTGCTTCTTCCGGGTTGTCCGCATAGATAATTCTGGTGTTGGTTGGGTGCTGCATGATACGATACCTCCAAATATGTTATTTATCCATTTTCTTTGGCAACCAGTTCTGGACCCACCTGTTTAACAGTACAAGCCCTGCCCCCAGCAGTCCTAAAGCACCCAAAGAAACAGCCAGGTGAATTCCCGGACTTAGCTGCAGGGTTTGTACGTAGCATTAAAATTTTTAAGGGCCGAAGAGGCTACCATTACATACAAAATGAGCACAACAAAGACAAAATAGTTGGCTTTCTGGTTGGTTTTTTTGTTTTGCAACGCGGTCTGTCCTTTCCGATATAAGATAAGGGCAAAAACATTGTTAAACGAATGGTTCGTATTACATGGTTTTATTTTACTACAAACCTATTCTTTAGTGTACCGTTCCTCTCTTCATAGAAAAATATTCCTACCCAGAGATTCCTGTTTCAACGACCCATGACTAGACGGTTGCCCGTCCCGCCAGAGGGATCTCCGCAGGCGTCAATTCCCGGAGAACTTCCGGTATTGAATTAATTACCTTGACGTTTTGCCCTTCGCTTAACTTCATATGAATATTATATTACAAAAATAAACATTCTTCTATATTTTATTTAACAGTTACCAACCCTGTACAAACAAGTCCATTTAAATTTTATAAATAATCAATCTTTTAGGGGCGGGCGATCAGCAGCGGGCAGTCACCGCTTGGTGACTGCCCTTGATTGAACACAATGCGATTTAACTAAAAATCTTTAAAAAGTCTGCGCATTTTAACCTGAATTCCACGTTCTCCTTTTCAAATACCTTAATTCCTTTTGCCCTTTCATTCTTATCCAGTGTTTCTACACTGTCCACAAAGCAAAGGGGAGGAAACAGGACGCACCACCAGTTTTTCCCTTTTCCTTCGCCAATGACCACCCTTACCGCATGATAATTGCCCGCGGGCAGGGTTAAGGTACCGTAGGTTTTGGTGGGAAAATCAAAGTCACCCATCATCACAGCCACCCGGTAGTCCTTTCCCTCACGTTTAATTTGTTCCCGGGCCAGTGTTTTAATTTCATCCATACTGTCTAATACAATTTTTTCTGCTTCTTGCCTGCTTGACGCATGACGGAACCGTTCTTTCATTTCATTTACAATGACGTCTCTTACGTGAAGCTTTAAAGTCTGGTCCTCAAGACGATCACTGTTGGCAATCACATGAAAGCGAATCAGCTGGCTGGCAAACTCATGCTGAACATGGGTCCGGTAGGACAAAAAGACCAGGCCAAGCAACAGGATGATTAAACAAAGAAGATATCGCTTCTTTTTTGTATATAACACATCTGCACCCCACATACACTAATTAACTACTAAGAGTATGTGAGGTTTCTGCCAATTTTATACATAATAAAACAAAAAAACCACAGCTTCCGCCGTGGTCAGTTTTTAAAAAACCCTGGGGGTACTTGCCGATTTAAACCATTCGTTAACCTGCTGGCCAAAGCTTCTGCTGTTGTCTAGTGGTGCTGATTGCATTGACCTTCCAGTTCGATGTATTCTTCAAATTGGTCCCGTAAAAACAAATCCACCAGCGGGCGTGTACTGCCCGGCACCACCCAGTGGACCAGCATGCCGCTCTCGTCGTTTCTGATTAACCGTCCACGGTACCCGGCTCTGCATTGCCCAGCTTTACCTTAGCCTTCACCCACACCTCACCCCTGCCGTTATGGACCGCCAGCATTTGCCTGGCCATCTCCAGGGTGTGCATAAGCCCGTTCATGGTTTCCTGCACCTTCCCCTGGGAAAGCATTTCGATCCCCTCTGTGCACAGTTTGATCACGGTATCCAGTTTTACCTTGGGGGCCTCCCGTTCCATCTTTTCCAACCTCCCTTTTAACCGGTGATGATGTTGTAAACTTCAAGGGGCTTGCTGATCAGGGACAACACCGTACCCTGATCTTCAAATACCACGTCCGTTACCCTCAGGAAAACGTTGTAAAAATGCTGGTAATCAAAGGGTTTGGTTTTCCCCAGCAGGACTTCCCGCCAGTTGGCTCCGAATTCCCTGTCCAGCCGGGTTTTTATTTCCTCTTCTGTCGCAAAGTCTTCCAGCGGTAAAACGCCTGTCAAGTTGCCCACGGCAACGATTCTGCGCATATGGTCTCAGCCGGTTTCGTAAAAACAAACCGGTATTTGCAACTTGCCCACTACGTCCACCAGGGAGTTTAACCGGCTGCCGTCCATGGATCCAAGAATTACCTGGTGGTGTTTGGTCACGATTTCCCTTATCTCACTCAGCTGCCCACAGCCGGCGGCGGCCAGAATTACCTGCATAATACCCACCTTCACCTATTAATAATGGGGCGGCCTTTCTTTAAGGGGGCACTTCCGGCAGTAACAGTCATCACATTCATCCTGACAGGAGGTGTTGCATTTGCAAGGAGTATCTTCATAAATACATTTCACAGGTCATCCCCCTAACCGTTTTTTGTGGCCCTCCTGTATTATTTCACCATTAATACCGCTTTTCCTGGTATCATTTCAAACTTAACAGGAAAACCTAAGATTGAGTGGTAAATTCAGGTAAAGGTGGCTGATAAAATGAATCTGACATTGGTGAAAGAAAAAATCCAGTGGGTATCGTGGATTGTAGAAACGTTCCGGTTGGGATAGGGTCGGGATTTGCGGTTATCCCTCCGCCAATGAGATCAATTGCTATAGAAAACGCCCCCCGAGCCGGTAGGCGTTTTCTGTATTTGGTACCTAAGAGATATGCGTTTTATAGCAGTCGGGGTACGCAAGACCACTTTTATATCCTGCATCGGGATGTAAAAGTGGTCTTGCGTTAGTAAAATCAAATTGAAATTAAGGTAGGACTAAACGTGTATCTTAGATTGAGCAGCTTATCATAGTAAGCGAGGTGATAAATTGGTTTTCCTGGTGGTTGGTTGTATTTCAGGCATGGCCATTGGAACTTGTGAAAGTGTAAATATTTTAGTCCACTGGTAGTCCCTTGCTTTTTAACGCCGCAAGGACTTCGGGTTTTACGAAAGATTTCCAAGCCGGGTATCTTTCTTTTAGCTTAAGCAGCTCTTCCCTGTGGTGGTTAAATAACTCCACCAGCTTATTAGGATCATCCTTATACATCTGTAAATATATGATAAGTTTTAAATCCCTAAACATGCACCCATCTCCCCAATGTTTTAGGATAATGGGTATGCGGTAAAAATTGAAATATGCAATGAATTTTATTCACATATAATCGTCAAAACGGTTTAACATCGTGAGACATCATCAACCTTTTAGGGGTTTCCCAAGTACCTAAAAGAAAGAGACCGGCCTGTTGGCGGCCAGGACCACGGTTTGCGCCAGCTCTTCCAGTTTTTCTTCCGGGACATCTATTTTTACACCTTTAACCCGTTGCAGCACTTTCACCACTTCCTCAAAGGAACTGTTGCCGGCCCGCTCCCCCAGGCCGGAAACGGTGGTACTGAGGTATTTGGCCCCGGCCTGGTAAGCGGCCAGGGCGTTGGCGGTGGCCATGCCGAAGTCGTTATGGGCGTGCATCTCCACATCGATCCCGACCTCTTGAATGATTTGGGCCACTTTATCCCTGGTGGTAAAGGGGTCCAGCACACCTAGGGTATCGGCGAAGCGGAGGCGGCTGGCCCCTTCCTCCCTGGCAAACCGGGCAAATGTCAGCAAAAAATTCATATCCGCCCGGGAGGCGTCCTCGGCACCGATGGTTACGGTGCAGCCGTGCTCTCGGGCATAACTGACCGCCCTTCTGACGCTTTCCAGCACCCAAAGGCGACTGCATCTTAACTTGTATTGGATGTGAATGTCGGAAACCGGGGCGGAAATGTGCAGGTTGCGGGCGCCGCAGGCCAGCGAAGCCTTGACATCCCCCAGGGTGGCCCGGTTCCAGGTGGAAACCCTGGCTTTTAGATCAAGGGACAGGATGCGATAGATGGCATCCATTTCCAGCTTTCCCATGGCCGGTATGCCCGACTCGATCTGGTAGACCCCCACCTGGTCCAGCAACCAGGCAATCTTCACCTTCTCATCCACAGTAAAAGCAACCCCCGCCGCCTGTTCCCCGTCACGCAGGGTGGTATCAACAAAGTAGACCGTATTCACGTAGATCACCCTCCAAAACCAAAGCCAATTCATTCAATTCAAGTGGGGACGGTTCCTGACTTGAATTGAAACTAAAGAATTCAAGCAGAGACAGTTCTCAAATTGAATTGGGGAAAACTAAATTACAGTTCAGAAACGCCCCGTATTGATAAATAATTCGTTTATAGGAACTGGGAAAAACTTCAATTCAAGTCAAGAACCGTCCCCGGTTGAATTGAGAATGGTTTTTAGTTGCAGCATGGTTTGGTAATGATTAACTTGATTTCATTTTTTCCAATGACCTCGGTGCGGCTCTCCATGCCGTTGACGAGGATTTCGTTTTCCAGCCAGGGAGGGATGTGGTTGCAGAGGACTTCCAGGGAGTAGAATTTACCCTGCCGGACAAAGGGCAACAGGGCCTGCTTGGAGGTAACACCTAGGTTCTTCTCCTGAATTTCTTTAATGGAAATGCGGTAGCAGCCGCTGAAGGTCTCCACCGGAACGGGCGGGCTGACGGCGTTTTGCACCACGGTTTCCTTTTGCTCTTCTTCCTCTTTGGCCAGGATATAATCCAGGAACTCCACCGGGTTCCCCTCAAATTCCCAGATGCTGCAGCGGGATTTCTCCAGGGCAAAATAAGGGATACCGGTGACGGAAAGCCCCACAAAGGTTTTGCAGGAGCCGAGGAAATCAACCAGTTCACTCATCTGGTCCCGTAAAGCCTTGATATTAAAGTTTTCGCCCAGGGAAAAGTCCTTTTCCCTGGACACACTCCACCGGCCCTGCATCCTTTGATAGATCATGACTTTGCCTTGTTGATAGAGGTCGGTGGTCTTTCCGTTCTCACCCACGTAAACAGCTATTTCCTTGGGCATCAGACTCTCCCCCTTTTCCAGGAGTTTGTTATTGTCTATATCTCCAGTCTCTTGACCACGTTTCCTCCTTCGATGTGCTCATCCATAATCTCTTCCACATCCCCGGGGGTGACAGCGCCGTACCAGACATTATCCGGGTAGACAACCACGATGGGACCCTTCTCGCACAGGCTGAAGCAGCCGGTGTTGGAGACAAAAACTTCCCCTCCCAGGTCCCGGTCTCTGATTTCTTCCAGGAAATTTTCCACGATCTCCACACCGGCTTTGCTCTGGCAAAAACCCTTGGACTGACCGTTCATTCTGGAACTCGTGCAGACAAAAATGTGACGTTTCGGCTTAATCACTTGACCCAACCCCTTTTCATCAATTGATTTCGCTACATAGTCATAGAATGATTCTGTTTCAGCGGCTGCACAGCCTGACCGGCATAAAACTCCCGGGAGCGGTCCTCACCCAGCAGGCCGATGGCATCCGCCCGGCACTGCTTGCAATGCCGCATCTGGTGCAAATCAATTTGGCAGAGATCCCTCATTTGATTCAGTTCCTGCATGCCGGTGGGAGGAAGATGGGCAAAGGCGCTGCCCTCCGCCGGAATTAGCGGCATGATGTTGGTCATGAAGGCTCCTAACTTCTTGGCTTTTTTAACCACAGAGGGAATCTCGCTGTCGTTGATGCCTTTGATCATCACAATGTTCACTTTTACCAGCACACCCTGTTGGGCCAGATACTGGATACCGGTCAGTTGATTTTCCAGTAAGATGCGAGCTCCCTCAACGCCCTCATATTTTTTCCCCTGGTAATAGACGTGGCGGTAGATTTTAGCCCCGGTGGCCGGGTCCAGGGTATTCATGGTCACCGTTACATGTTTAATGCCCAGCTCTACAATTTCCGGGGCATAGTGGGGCAGCAGCAACCCGTTGGTGGACAGGCAAAAGATCATCTCCGGGTTGGACTGTTTGATCCGCTCGATGGCCTCCCGGGTATTGTCCCAGTTGGCCAGGGCGTCTCCGGGCCCGGCAATGCCCACCACGCTGAGGTTGGGAATTTTTTCTTTGACCACGATAAATTTTTGTTCCGCCGACACCGGTGTTAATACCTCGCTGGTGACACCGGGCCTGCTTTCATTGACGCAGTCATACTTGCGGTTGCAGTAATTGCAGCCGATATTGCATTGGGGCGCTACCGGCAGGTGCATGCGGGCATATTTATGATGGGCATCCTGAGAATAACAGGGGTGCCTGCGGGTTTGTTCCAGGGTGTCACCGGCTGTTTGACTAATGCCGGGGTTCTGATTGCATAAGCACGTCATGCTGCTCACCACTACTTTCCAGAAAAAATTCCTCAACCGGTTGGTTGTTCAGATAAAACATTTCATACATGGATTTCCGGTAATGATTGTGTTTGTGTTCCAACAGGGTATTGGTGATCCTGTCCAGAAACATGGTGGTACCCGCGTAGCCCACCGAAAGGAGACGCTGACCGCCGGTGCGGTCGTGGATGGGAAAGCCGTACCTTACCAGAGGGATGCCCTCCTTCTCGGTCAGAAACCTGCCCTCCGATGAGCCGATGGCGATGTTGGCCTTTCCTCTGCTTTGCTTTCGAATAGTGGTAAAATCCGTTTCGGTTAATACGGTACAACGCAGGGGCGAGTGGGCCAGCTTTTCTTCCAGAAGTTTCACCAGCTTGGGGTTTTTACTGCCGGTGGCCACCACCACCGGGTAAATGCCGTTCTCCAGGCAGATTTTGGCTACCCCGTAGATATTGTCCGGCTCGCCGAAGATGACGCTGCGCCCCCGGGCATTGTATTTATGGGAATCAATCATGCAGTCCAGCAGCCTGCCCCGCTCCTGCTCCAGGCAGGCCGGCAGCGGGTTGCCCGTCAGTTTCACCAGCAGATTTATAAACATGTCGGTATTTTCAATCCCCATGGGCACCGGCAGGTTATACAGAGGGACGCCGAACTCGCTGGCCAAACAGTGACCCGGGGACATGCTCTCATCCACCGTGAGACCAAACTGGATGGTGGCTGCGGCGCCGCCCATGGCGGCAATGTCTGCCAGTTTGGTGCCGCCCTCGGGCATCTTGTGGTAGGGTTTTTGATAAGGGCGGTCCAGGGTATCGGAATAATCGGGCAGCAGGATGTAGTCCACCTGCATTAGCTGTAAAATCCTCTTCATCTCCCGGATATCCGCCGGGCTCAGGTTGGGAATGATGACGTTAATTCTGGCATGGGCTTCGGTGGGCCGGGCCAACTGGGCCACGATTCTTCTCAGGGTTAACCAGTATCCCTCGGTATGGGTGCCCCCGTAACCGGGGCTGTTGACGGTAACCACCGGCAAATCCCCGTATCCCTTTTCCCTCAGGTATTCCTGGCTGATCCTGTCGATGTCCTCGCCAATGGTTTCCGCCAGGCAGGTGGTAAGGATGCCGATGACCCCGGGCCGGTAGGCTTTAATAACATTGTCCATGCCTTGTTTTAAATTCTTTTCTCCCCCGTAAACGGTGCCTTTCTCATTCAGTGAGGAAGAGGCCACATCAATGGGTTCGTTAAAATGCTCGGCCATATGCCGGCGCATGTAGGTGGCGCAGCCCTGGGAACCATGGAGAATCACCATGGACTGTTCCAATCCTTTGAAGGCCAGAATGCCTCCCATGGGCATGCACATGTTGCACGGGTTTTCATTGACATCGCGGTAATTTGCATGATTTTTTTCCACAGGCCTCTACCCTCCTTATACGTATTGCCAGACCGGGGAGCAAAGGGTGGTATACACCTCTTTGGCCAGGTTGACCGCACCTACAAAACCGCTCAAGGGATGCTTACGTTCGTGATTATGGTCGATAAAGCGATGCCCAGCTTGTAGGCCAGGGGCCTTTCCTTGACGCCTCCCACCAGCAGGTGGGCGCCCTTTTCCACCATGAATTTCTCCAGTTCCGACGGGTTGGCGTCATCCAAAATGACCGTCCCGTCATCCACCAGTTCATTGATGATCTCGTATTCTTCCTTGCGTCCTGTCTGGGTGCCGATCATCACCACATCAATGCCGATTTCCCGGAACTGCTTAATAAGAGAGATGGCCTTGAACCCTCCCCCCACGTAAATAGCTGCTTTTTTGCCCTGCAGCCGCCGGCGGTACCACTCCAGGGTGGGTTTCACCCTGGCCGTTTCCCTTGCAACCAGTTCTTCCACCCGGCGTTTCATTTCCTCGTCGCCAAAGTGAGAGGCGATCTTTCTCAGGGATTCGGCGGTGTCTTCCAGCCCCAGAAATGAAATGTTGAGGTAGGGAATCCCGTACAGTTCTTTCATCCTCTGGGCCAGGTAAATCATGGAACCGGCGCACTGGATGATATTGAGGGAGGCAGCGGTGGCGTTTTTCAAAGCTTCATAGTCAGAGTCGCCGGTAAAGGCCACATTCACTTCAACACCGATCTGCCTGAGGTAGTTTTTAATGATCCACACTTCCCCGGCCAGGTTAAAGTCCCCTAAATAATTGATGGTGTTGGCCCTGGCAGAGATGCCGGTTTGGGTTGGCTGAATCAGCCGGAGCAGCGCGTCGCAGGCGGCCCGGTAACCGGCGGCTTTATTGCCGGCAAAACCGCTGGACTGCACGGGAATCACTTCAATTTGATGCCTTTCCGCCGCGGCCTTGCAGACCGCCTCCAGGTCATCCCCGATCACCCCCACAATGCAGGTGGAATAAACAAACACCACTTTGGCGGGGTATTGGGCAACCAATTCATCGATGGCCCGGGCCAATTTCTTTTCACCGCCGAAAATGACATCCTGTTCCTTCAAGTCGGTAGAAAAACTGTTCCGGTACAACTCCGACCCGCTGCTGAGACTGCCCCGGATGTCCCAGGTATAACTGGCACAACCGATGGGGCCGTGCACCAGATGGATGGCATCCGTCACCGGGTTTAAGACAACCCTGGCCCCGCAGTAGACACAGGCCCGCTGGCTGACGCACCCCGCCACGCTGTCGGTATCACATTTGAGCTGGTTTTTCTGCTTCCCCTTGGTGATAATGGAGTTTTTTCTTTCTTTCAGGACCATGTCCCATAATGCGGCCTCCCGCACATCCATCAACTCCTTCCCAAACATGTTATGGTTCCGAATAGGAGGCCCGGGGCCTCCTATCCTGTTACATCACCAGTTCAAAGTCCTCGTCTTTGGCATCCCTGTCTGCCCGCTCCAGTAAAGCATTGCTGATCATTTCAATCAGCCGCATGGCCCCTTTGTAACCCACTACCGGCAGGTAGGAATGAACGCTTCTGTCCAGGATGGGGAAGCCCAAGCGCACAAAGGGTAGGTCTTCCGCCTTGGCAATATACTTGCCGTAGGAGTTGCCGATCAACAGGTCAACCTTTTCGTTCTTGATCCACTGGTGCAGTTCAAAGAGGTCGCCCTCGGCCTTGACTTTTCCTTCGATGCCCGCTTCTTTGAGCAGCCCCTGCACCTCGTCTTCAAAGTTGCCCACCATTGTGCCGATGGCGCCGCCGGTGGCGGGTGTGCCGGTTAATACATGAACTGGTTTCATCCCCAGGCTCAAGACAAATTCCGTCATGGCCAGCACGATATCAGGATCGCCAAAGATGGCTACTTTCTTGCCATGGAAGTGGAAATGGGTATCGGTCATGATGTCCACCAGTTGGCCCCGTTCCTCTTCAAGTTCGTAGGGGATTTCCACGGTGAACTGGCTCCGCAGGGCCATCAGCAGCTGGTCGGTGGCCTTGATGCCGATGGGTGTTTTCAAAACAAGGGCAGGCACATTGCATTTTCTTTCCAACTGGTTGGCAGCGTCGGCGGAGGCGTAACTGCCCAGGGCGACAGTCACTTTGGAATTTCCCGTATCTTTCAGGTCTGCCAGACGGGTGCCACCCCTGGGATACATGACATACTCCCCGGTCATGGGGGAATCCACCACTCCGGAGGTATCCGGGAACATGATAAATTTGATCCCCATGGTCTTTAAAATGTTTTTTATTTCCCTCATATCCCCGGGGTTCACAAAACCCGGGATAATATTTACCTGTTCCTTTTTGGTTCCCAGGGTTGCTTCCGACAGGTAGCTGACCATGCCCTTTACCATGTTGGAAAAGCCGGTGATATGGGAGCCTGGTAGCTGGGGGTGTTGGCGTGAATCACCAGTTTCCCCTCGGGAACCTCGGCGGTACGGATCAGGGTGGGCAGGTCGTCGCCGATGGTTTCGGACAAACAGGTGGTATGCACCGCCATAACATCCGGGTTGTAGATGGTAAACACGTTTTTAATGGCTGTCTTCAAGTTGGCGCCGCCGCCGAAGACCGAGGCCCCCTCGGTAAAGGAGCTGGTGGAAGCCATAATGGGGTCCCGAAAATGCCTGGTTAAATGCGCCCGGTGGTAGGAGCAGCAGCCCTGGGAACCATGGCTGTGGGGCAGGCACTTGTGGATGCCCAGGGCGGCGTACATGGCGCCGATGGGCTGGCAGGTCTTGGCCGGGTTGATGACGCCCCCGGTACGGTCTTTGATTTCCTTTGGTGTGCAGTCTAACATGCCGAGCATCCTCCTTCCGCAATTGTTCCCTCCAGCAGGGGTTCATTCTTCCATGGCGGTGTAATAAAGTTCCAGGTAGGCGAAGCAAAAGCCATGGCGATATCTTCGGCAAATTTCACGGCGCCGTTAAAACCGGCATAGGGACCACTGTAGTCGTAGGAGTGGAGCTGTTTAGACGGAATACCCATTTTTTGCACTGCATACTTATCCTTAATACCCGAGGCGAAGATGTCAGGCTTAAGCAGCTTGATAAACTCTTCGGTCTCAAAGTGGTTTAGGTCATCCACGATAATGCTGCCGTCCTTCATTTCGATATTCATGCCCTTGTAGTCACTCAAGGGGATTTTTTTCTTTAACTCTTCCATCCGTTCCGGGGAAATCTTCAGCCGGAACCGTCTCTCATCCGGGGTTACATGCAGATCCGGAATATTTTTGGTGTCGGCGTCCAGTTTGATCTCGGGAATAATCTCCCGGCCTTCGTAGTCATCCCGGTGGCCAAACTCGTAGCCCGCCAGGACGGTCTCGACGCCCAGCTCCTTAAACAGGCCCTGGTAGTGGTGACTCCTGGAGCCGCCCACGAAACAAAAGGCAGTTTTACCCTGGCAAATCTTTTTATACTGATCAATAACCGGCTCCACCCGGGCCAGTTCCCTGGCGATAACTTCCTCGGTTTTGTTGATTAAGTCTTGATCTCCGAAATACAGGGCCATATTTCTCAAGGAGTCTATGGTGGACTGGATACCGATAAAGTTTACCTTGAGCCAGGGTGTGCCGTATTTAGTTTCAAACATTTCCGCAATATAGTTGATGGACCGGTGACATTGAACCAGATTTAATTCAGCCACGTGGGAGTTCTTCAATGCTTCGTAGGAACCGTCTCCGGTCATGACCGATAAAACTGTATAGCCAATTTCCTTGAGGATTCTCTCTACCTCCCAGCTGTCACCGCCAATATTGTATTCACCCAGGATGTTGATGGTATACTTGCTGGGTGGCTCCTCCATGTCCCCCTGCCCGACGATCTGATCCATCCAGACGTTATTGGCAATGTGGTGGCCGGCAGACTGGCTGACCCCTTTATAGCCTTCACAGTTGTAAGCGGTAATGCTAATTCCGTGTTTTTGCTGCGCCGCCTTGGTCACCGCCTGCAGGTCGTCGCCGATCAGCCCCACCGGGCAGGTGGCCGAAACGCTAATGGCATTGGGCTTGAAAATCTCCACTACTTCATCAATCATGCGGGCCAGTTTCTTCTCCCCGCCGAACACGATATCACTTTCCTGCATGTCGGTGGATACACAGTAGTTTATGAAATTTTGGGTGGGGTCCTCGGATTTGGCCTTATTGCGCCGGGTCCCCCAGGTATAATAGGCACAGCCGATGGGCCCGTGCACAATATGAACCATATCCTTTATCGGTCCCAGAACAACCCCCTTGCAACCGGCAAAGGCACAGTGGCGGTTGGTAATTATGCCGGGAATGGTCCTAGTGTTGGCTTCAATCTCCTGGCGGGCCAGATCCGCGTCCTTGATGATTATGTGCTTTTTGCGATTTCTCTTTACCTTAGCCGGGTACTGGTTTAACAGTTCCTCCAGCACTTTCTCGTTAATGGCCATCCGCTACACCTCCTTTTATTCTCGCCTGTTAGACGGCGGCTTCTCCCTGCTCCCCGGTCCTGATGCGCAGGGCATCCAGCACCGGCGCTACAAAGATCTTGCCGTCTCCTTTATGGCCTTCCTTATTTACTTTAATGAGGGTGTCTACAACCTTTTCAACGTCCCCGTCCTGCACCAGAATGGTTAACAGCCGCTTGGGGATCAGCCGGGCCCCCTCGGCCAGGCCCTCGGCCATCAGGCCGCCGATTTCTTCCTTAGCTCCCAATTCATTGAGGATGGAAAAGTCCACCTGCATCTTGCCCCGGCCCATTACCTTCATGGCGTGCATGCCGCAGATGCCGATGTCCGCCAGGGCCTTTTTGGTGGCATTCATTTTGTTCATCCGGATAACGGCAATAATTTCTTTCATAAAGCCACCCCCTATAGACCCTTGGTGCCGCTGCTGATGGTGTACACTTCCTCCACGGCGGTGACAAAGATTTTGCCGTCACCGAAGGCACCCTTTTCGCCGGTCTTGGCATATTTGGCAACGATGCTGATGACGTCATCCTTATCTTTTTCGTCCTGTACCACCAGCAGCAACAGTTCTTTGGGGATCTCATCGTAAACCACTTCCCCCACCTTAACGCCCCTTTGTTTGCCGCGACCCACCACATCCATCTTGGTGACTGCCGGGAAGCCGGCGCTATTAAGTTCGGCTAAAATAAGATTGGTTTTTTCAGGTCTTACAATGGCTCTGATCATGAACATAACCTTCACTCCTTGCAATGTTTTTCGGCTCGCACTTTCGGCTCAAGGGTTTAGTCCAAAATGCCGTGGGTCATGAGCAGTTCTTCCAGGCGGTCCTGGGTCATGGGCTTGGGAATTACAAACATATCGTTGTTATCGATATTGCTGGCCAGGGTCCGGTACTCATTGGCCTGGGGCTGGGTGGGATCGTAATCGATAACGGTTTTCTTGTTGATCTCCGCCCGCTGGACCATATTGTCCCTGGGCACAAAGTGGATCAACTGGGAACCAAGCTCTTTGGCAAAGGCGGTCAGCAGTTCCAATTCATTGTCGACCCGGCGGCTGTTGCAGATAATGCCGCCCAAGCGGACGCCGCCGGATTGGGCATATTTCTGAATACCTTTGGAAATGTTGTTGGCGGCATAAAGGGCCATCATTTCACCGGAGGCCACAATGTAAATTTCCTGTGCTTTGCCTTCCCGGATGGGCATGGCGAAACCACCGCATACAACGTCCCCCAGAACATCGTAAAAGACGTAATCCAGGTCGGGGGTATAGGCCCCCAGGGATTCCAGCAGGTTAATGGAGGTGATGATACCCCGGCCGGCACAGCCGACCCCGGGCTCCGGACCGCCGGATTCCACGCAGCGGCTTCCCCCGAAGCCCTGCAGCAGGATATCCTCCAGTTCGATGTCCTCACCCTCGTCCCGCAGGGTATCCAGAACGGTTTTCTGGTTTAAGCCGTGCAGCAGCAGACGTGTGGAGTCCGCCTTGGGGTCACAGCCCACCACCATAATCTTTTTGCCGGCCTCCGCCAGGGCAGCCACCGTGTTCTGGGTAGTAGTGGACTTGCCGATACCACCTTTTCCGTAAATCGCGATTTGTCTCATGTTCATTCCTCCTGTTCTTACTAATTTTTAAATAAAGAAAAGGCCGCTGGAATCCCGTCAATGGTTTTTCCAGCAGCCTCAACGCCACAAAACAACAATGTATATATAGGGAGGTCGTTAGCATTTTAAAAAAACACAAAGCACCGGTTGTAATAACCGGCGCCCTCGCCCTTTTTGACTTGATACTACGGTGTATCTCTGAAGTTGAGTTGATTATAGCAGATGAATTTCAGCGGTACAATAGGTTCGGCGCATGAATACAGTACACGAAGTATTTTCGCAATATTCGCACCTCTCTAAAACTGTAAAAATTATAGGATGTTCACATTGCAAATAATTAGTGTCCAGTGTAGAACTGTGTGGTAAAATTAAGAAGGGAATACATAATTAAACAAAACGGGCCTCACTCTGCAGAGGATGGATGCCATCCAGGAAAGGAGGGTGAGGTGGCATGATCACTATAAGCGATACCATCCAGATCATTATAGTAATCTTGCCCCTGTTATCCCTCGTGAACCAAATTTACCGAAGTCAGTAGTTAAAAACCCTTAAACTGCGCCAACAGTTTAAGGGTTTAAGATGAAAATCTCGGCAGATCGAGGCGAACGAGCCGTTTTGTTTAGTTACCAGTATTCCCACTTTTATTATGGAATTTTCCAAGGGAATTGTCAAGGCCTGGTTCGCACCACGTCCTTTTACTGCATCATATGAGCGTAGCGGGCTTGTTGTCTTTTTCTTTCCTGTTCTACCCGCTTCTTGCTAAGTAAAAACATCAGGGGCAGCACAAAGGCGATAATCGCCGCGCTGACCACAAAGGTGTCGCTCAGGGCATTCATAAAGGACTGGCGGGCTATCAAACCGGCAATGACGCTATAACTTCCCTGCAAGGCCGCATCGCCGGTGACGCCGCTGCCGGCCAGAAGGCCTTTCATCTGGGTCTGCATCATGGGGACCACCGGAGAGGTTGCGCTGACCCCTTCGTTCAGGATGGCGGTATGATAGGTTTGTCTCTGCAGCATGACGTAGGTTAAATAGCAATGCCCATGGAACCGGATATCTGCCGGACGGTATTGTTGAGAGCCGAGGCCCGGCCCACCAAAAATCTTGGAACGGTATTCATTCCCGCAGTGTCAGGGGCATGGTGGCCAACCCCAGTCCCACGGCCCGGATGGATAAAATGATTTGCAGATGGCGGTAGCTGGTATCCAGGCTCAGGGTGTGCAGGTAATAGGTAACAACCACCACAATGGACATTCCTATGATCCCCAGCCAGAAAGCCCCGAACTTATCAAACAGTTTACCGCTAATGGGCATCATAAACCCGGTGACCAGGGCCATGGGCATCATCATCAGGCCGGTTTCCATGGGGGTATAACCCATTTGGCTATTTATTTAACGGGCACTCCTGCTCTTCCAGGTGCTGCAGCTGCCTGATCTGCCAGTAATGAAGCCTCTGCAGGGTTTTGATACGAATTTTAATGGATTTCCTTTCCAGGGGATCTGTGGTGATTCTGAGTTGGTACATTAACTCAAAAACCTCCAACCTTGTACGAAACATGGCTTCCCTCAGTTCTTCCGATGTTAAGGACATGCTATTCACCTCAAAGGGAATTTGCCGAACACAGTTTATACTATAGTATCCCTCTCTATAATCCGTCAAATGATTATAAAGTAAAGCTCCCAACCATCAGTCAGGAGCTTGTCTGGACAGATTGGTTATTTAAGATCATTGCCAAGATGCCAAACCACGCCTTCCGCCTGGAAACGGGATTGACAGTATTTGTCCTCTTTGCATTCCATCATCCAGTAAGGGCACCGTTCACAGACTTTGTATCTTCCTGCGAAATTTAATTTACCTAAAGCAAATGAAAGAAATCCGCCAAAATCTTGACTCATATTCCTTCCCCCCTTACTTTTGTCACTATTGTATCCCTGATTTCTTACAACAGCCTGACGATAAAGGGAATAAGTTCTTAAAATTTTGTAAAAAATTTTTTTAGCATCTTTCTCTCTAACCAATGACAAAATTTAAATAATCATCCAGAAAAAAATTTGACCGGTGAGAGGGAATTTTTCTTTCAGGGAGTTGCAATCATTAAAACAATTTGTTACTTTTGTAACAACTTTATTCAACTATTTAACTAAGGAGAGAAAGCCATGAGCGAACTTCAATACGCCAGTCCCTTTGAACGCCTGATTGCCCGTATTATTGATAAAGTCGTCATCACTCTGCCCATTTATTTGTGGTTTGGTTTTAATAGCAATCTAAAAACCGTTGACTACATTGCCAACGGTATTTTGCTGGTCGCCATTGTTTTGTTAAATGTGCTGTGGAACGGTCAGACCGTTGGTAAAAAGGTCATGAAAATCCGGATTCAGTCCTACCAGGAGAAAAAATTACACATCGGCCATTACCTGCTGCGGGAATTCGCCTTTACCCTTTACCCCTTTTACCTTTTAACCCAGCCCATTATTAAAACCGGCTGGTTATTCTGGATGCTGTCCACCATTGTCTTAATTCTGATGTACGGCAGAGGGATCCATGATTTTGCCGCCAGGACCGTCGTGGTCAGGACAGAGGCAAAGCCCCTTCCTGAAAGCAAGGAATCCTAAACACCTTTTCCATTCTACAGGTAGCCCCTGGCGGTTAACAGCGCCTTGTAGCGGTCCATGAGGGACCTGGTCAGCGGCCCTGGTTCTCCGTCCCCGATGGTTCGGTCTCCGACACGGGTCACCGGCAGGATGCCAAACAATGAATTGGTTAAAAATACTTCACCGGCCACGGTTAAATCCTTTTCAGGGATCTTTCCCACTCTCACCGGCAGCTTGTTTTTCCTGGCCAGTTTAATAACAATTTCTCTGGTAACCCCCGGCAGCAGACCTTCCCTGATGCCGGGGGTTACGATTGTCTGGTCTTTAACGATAAAAAGATTGCTGACGGTTCCCTCGCATAACCGGCCCTTTGTATTATGAAAGATTCCCTCAAACCAGTTGTTCTGCCAGGCCCGCTCTCTGCCCAACAGGTTTTCCAGATAGTTTACTGTTTTGTGTTTGACCAGGACGGATTTCTCGTTTTTTGTTTGGTTTAATAAACCAATGGCGACCCCAGTTTCATAAAGGGATTCCGGGTACGGCAGTCCGGGTTGAAAAGATAAGACTGTATGGGTGGCAATCTTTTTTTCACCGGGGATTCTTTCCCTGGCCAGCAGGGTGATTTTCAGTTTCCCCGCCGGCACGCTGTTTTCGCGCAGCATGCGCCATGCCCACTCAGTGCAATCATCCTCTTCCGGCATGTCCAATTGCAGGAAGCTCGCCGACAAGCGCATTCTTTCAAGGTGCCTCTCCAGAAACACCGGCCTTTTTCCTAAGACCAGGATGGTTTCAAAAAGACCGTAGCCGTAGGCACAGCCCCAGGTCAGGGGAGAAATGCCGTTCTTGCCCACCGGAACTCCGTCAATCGATATAAGGGCCATGATAGATGCTCCCTTCAAATTGAAGTGCCCTCAGGAGGGCCTTTGCCTTATCCAGGGTTTCATAATACTCCGCCGCAGGGTTTGATTTGGCTGTTATGCCTCCCCCCACCTGGAAGTAATACTTTCCCTTCACTTTCACAATGGTGCGAATGACAATATTAAGGTCCGCCCTGCCGTCAAAACCGATGTATCCCAGGGAACCTGTATAAATTCCCCGGCGGACCGGCTCCAGCCGTTCAATGATTTCCATGGCCTTGATTTTCGGGGCGCCGGTAATGGACCCCCCGGGGAAAGCCGCCTTCAACAGTTCGAAGATCCCCTTGTCCTCCGGCAGTTCACCCACAACGGTGGTGACCAAATGGAATACCGTGGGGAAGGTTTCTATTCTGTAAGGCATCTCAGCCTTCACGGAGCCAATTTTGCAGACTTTGCCCAGGTCGCTTCGTTCCAAGTCCACAATCATGGTTAGTTCCGCCCAATCCTTTTGGCTTTCCAGTAAGGCCCGGTAATTGAGCAAGTCCTCTTCCTTGCCGGTTCCCCTGGGCCTGGTCCCTTTTATGGGACAGGTCTCCACCCTGTTGTTATGATCCAGTTTAAGAAAACGTTCCGGGGAAGAACAGACCACCTCAATTTCCCCAAATTTTAAATAGGCAGACTGGGGGGCGGGGCTGATCTGCTTCAGTTCTTTAAACAAGGGCCAGCTGTCTATGGCAGATTGCACTTCGAAACGCTGGGCAAGGTTCACTTGAAAGATATCCCCGTTTAAGATGTGCTCAACTGCCTGCTTCACATGGTCCTGGTAGGATTGTTTGGTAAAGTTCCCCCGGACGGCGGCCGGCCTCTTTTGAATACCAAGGGCACTGCACTGCCTGTTGCTTTCTAAAAGTTCCTTTAGCCAGCAAGCCCTTTCCCTGGCCCTTTTTTGTGCCTTCCCCTCTTCAGTTTCAGGGTGACCGGTTGATACAATGAATTTTCGTCCAGTAAGGTGATCAACCACCAGTGACACATCATACAAACCAAATAAAAGATCCGGTGTTTGCAAATCGTCAAGGGCGATACCCGGTACTTTCTCCAACTGCCGTCCCAGGTCATACCCCAAAAAACCTACGGCCCCACCTGCAAAAGGAATTTCGGGGATTTTCGCTATCTCCGGGAAACCGGCCAGCCAGCTTTTCATTACATCCAGGGGATTCCCTGTTACAACCTCTTCCAGCTGTTTATCCTTCCTGCGGGCGGTTGTGATGCCGTTTTTGGAACGAATGATCCCGCAGGGATCGGCTCCTAAAATGGAAAACCGTTCTTTCCCTGCCGGCAGGCCGGTATCCAGTAAAAAGCTGTAGGGCAGCGGGTTTATGCAGTCAAACAGTTCATTAACGGTTTTACAGGTTTGAAATTCCAGGATAAGGGGTTCTCTAGCCATGCCACTGCCCGCCCTTTATGTTTAAAAAGTTGGCCAGCAGGCGTTTACCTTCGGGGGTCAGGACAGACTCCGGGTGAAATTGCACGCCTTCCACGGTATAGAACTTGTGCCGCAGCCCCATGATCTCGCCTTGGCGGGTCCAGGCGGAAATTTCCAAAATCCCGGGCAGGCACTGCTCCTCTACGCACAGGGAATGATACCTGCCGGCCCGCAAGGGATTGCTCAAACCTGCATAAACGGTTTTTCCGTCATGCATGACGTGGGAGTCCTGGCCGTGCATGACCCGGGGCGCCCGAACCACCTTGCCGCCAAAGGCCTGCCCGATGGACTGGTGCCCCAGGCAGACCCCCAGCACCGGCACTTTTCCGGCAAAATGCTTTACCACATCTACCGAGATGCCGGCTTCCCCGGGTGAGCAGGGACCGGGGGATATCACAATGTGGGAGGCTGCATGGCTGCCAGTTCACGGCAGGTGACCGCATCGTTGCGAAAAACCAGCACCTCTTCCCCCAGTTCCCGGATGTGCTGGTATAGGTTATAAATAAAAGAATCGTAGTTATCAATAATAATAACCATTTATTCACCGCATTTCTCATTTTACTATAACATTCTACCAGTAAAATAAAAATACCCCGGAAGGGTGTCACTTAATTGTACACATCAATGATCAGGCCGGTAATTCTGTCTACCTCAGCCACAACATCAATATTTCCTTTTTCTTCGGTTAACAACCTGCGGGTTAATTCTTCCGCTTCCTTATTAATAATCTCCACCCGGGTATAAACCGTGCTGTAGTTAATACTCCGGTCGTGTCTAAGTTTATGATAATTTTTTAACACAAACGTCAGGTAATCCTTGATGGAATCTTTATATTGTTTAATATTTTCCTCTGTGGCCGCTGATTTTAGTTTGTTCCCCGCAGCCTTTATTTTTTCTACCATTTCCCAGAGCTGCCTCTCAGCGTGATCCTTTTCTTTATGATCCAGGACGGTTGAAAAGGGCTGGCTGATTTTGACCCCCTCCACACCCCCGGGTGTTAATTTAAGATTGCCGTGGTTTCGTTTATTCCCGGATATTGCAGATATTTTCACTTTATCCCCCACCTTATCCATTATTAAATTCGTTGCAGCGGGTAAAATTCCTTTACGGGTATAAAAAATTCAAGAATTTGAGAAGAATTTTCCGACCTGAGGACTAATTTTTGATTTGTGTCGAAGATAAAACGGCAGAGAAATTCTTTGCAAAAAACCCGTAAATGTAATGACAAAAATGTTGGACATTGATACATTTTTCTGCTAAATTATTAAGAAAGGCTAACAAAGGAGGGGTGACAAAATGGCCCAGATTGTTCCGATTAACACAAGGGAAGATATTTTTCCCCAATACCTGAATACTCCCATCGGCGACCTCATTGAGTATCACAACTTTAACAAGCACTTTTTTGAATCTGACAAGAAGTATGAGCACGCAGAACTCTTAATTGGTATGTGTATGGACAACCGCAAGCGCCTTAACATTCCCGAAAAATTTGCCTACGTGATTAGAACCGGGGCAGGAAATTTACGCACCTCTGAATTCAAAGTCTCCTACGCCATTGCCGTCGGCGGTGTCAGAGCCATCGCTTTAATTGGTCATAACAAATGCGGCATGGCCAACCTGAAGGCCAAAGAGCAGCAATTTATTGACGGGTTAGTTGATATAGGATGGGACAGAAAAACTGCCGAGGATCATTTCAACCATTTTGCTCCTATGTTTGAAATTGGCAATGAGCTGGACTTTGTGCTGGCCGAGGCCAAAAGATTACGCCACAGATACCCCAAAGTTCTGGTTGCCCCTATGATGTACCAGTTGGAAGACAATCGTTTATACTTATTAAAGAGTGACAAGAACGAAAGTTAATTAATTCGTTAAAAAGGACAGGGCTTTCCCCTGTCTTTTGTTTTTTTGCATAGGAAAACCTGCCTTGACGCCTTGTCAAGTTTTTTTGTTTTTACACCTTGCCAGGGGAATGAAACTTGTCAAATATAGAAAACCTATATAGAGACTGTCAATGATTTTAAATTGGGAGGTAAAAAATGAGCCAGAAGCTGCAAGACATTATGACACAAAAGGTTGCCACAGTAAACCCTCAGCAAACTGTGCAGGAAGCCGCACAACTTATGAGTCAACACAATGTTGGATCGATTCCCGTGGTGGAAAACGGTCAATGTGTGGGTATCATAACAGACAGGGACATCGCCCTGCGGGCTGTATCCCAGGGACAGAACCCGGCTACAACCAAAGTACAGTCGGTAATGACCACCGGCATTGTAACCGGTACGCCGCAAATGGATGTGCATGAAGCAGCCAATTTAATGGCCCAGCGTCAGATCCGCCGCCTGCCGGTGGTTGAAAACGGCCGGCTGGCCGGCATTGTGGCCCTGGGGGACCTGGCCACCCAAAACATTTACCAAAATGAGGCCGGACAGGCCCTGACGCAGATTTCCGAGCCCTCTTCTCCTACCATGTAACGTAAAAGGAATAAAAGACTCCTCTGCAAATGTAGAGGAGTCTTCTATTACCTATTAATAACGGCTGTTTCTGCTAAAGCAATCACGGCAGTAGACCGGGCGATCTCCGCTGGGACGGAAAGGTACTTCGGTTTCAACACCGCATGCCGCACAGGTGGCGGGGAACATTTCGCGCTGGGGACGGGAGTTGCGGGCAAAACCGCCGCCGTTGTTTCTTTGTTTGCGGGCTGCTCTGCACTGAGGGCAACGACCGGGGTCGTTGGCAAACCCTTTCTCAGCGTAGAACTCCTGCTCCGAAGCGGTAAAAGCAAAGTCACTACCACAGTCACGACAGGTTAAGGTTTTGTCTTGATACATTGTAAATCCTCCTCAATAAGTTATGGTGCCCGGAATGGTCTTGGGGAAATTCACTTATCTTAGTCCTCCCTTACCATCAGAGCAATTGAGAAGGATAAATGAACCTAGACCTTAGTACCTAGAGCTGATATTATTTTACCCTTTTTCACTGAAAATGTAAAACAATAAATCTCAATTGACACAATATAATCTACTGATTCCGGCGTTTTCTCTCAGTCCTGTCAACGAAGTCATCCAGCCTGCGCCCGGTAAAAATAGCGATAAAGATACAGACCACCACCAGGATGGCCAGGTCATACATGCCTACACCTAGGGCCATGCCCACTGCAGAGGTAACCCATAATTCAGCCGCAGTGGTAACCCCGTGCTTCATGCCGCCGTTTTTGCTGCTCCAAATGACACCGGCCCCCAGAAAACCAATGCCGCTGACGATTTGTGCCGTAATCCGCAAAGGGTCCGAGACACCTGTATAACCCAGCTTTTGGGCTCCGTAAATGGACACCAGCGTAATGAGAGTAGAACCTACACTCACCAGTGCAAAGGTACGGACCCCGGCTGGTTTATTATATAAAGTTCTTTCGATACCAATGAGCAAGCCTGCCACCATGGAAACAAGCACCCTCAAGTAAATTTCAGCATCAAAGCAGAACATGTATATCACCCCCCGGATTTGATATTATAATAATCTAGACCCGATTCGTCAAGAGGTGTTTTATCCCATTATTTCTGTAGAATGGGCGGCGTAAAAAATGCTATAATAAAAGGTAGCTTGCTGCTTTGTATGAATAAAAAATAAAGGACTGTGAGAAGTGAAATTACTAAAAAAAGTAGCCGTACATTCGATATCCAGAAAATCCTTCGTCAAAGTCTTTAACATGGCCTGCCGCAGCCGTTTTAGCAGAGTATTGATAAAACCCTACATCCGACTCTACAAAATAAACCGGGACGAGATCCGGCATCCCAGACATTATAAAAGCCTGACAGACTTTTTTGTGAGGGATATCTGTCCCACCTTGCGTCCTATTGCGCCCGGCGAAGATGTGGCCATCAGCCTGTGGACGGAAAAATTGTCGACCTGGGCTTTGCCAGGGAGAATAAAATCATTCTGGCCAAAAACAACACCTATTCCATCCCCGAACTGCTGTCCCACGAAGGCAGCGATTTTAAGGACGGGTATTATTTAAATATTTATTTAAGCCCCAGGAACTATCACCGCATTCATATGCCTTTTTCAGCCAGGGTCATTCAACACTGCTATGTCCCGGGGAAAGTTTTCCCTGTTAATAAGCTCGGGATTTCCACCATTAAGGACTTGTTTGCCAAAAACAGGCGCACCTGCACCATTTTTGAGACAGCGAAGGGGTATAAATTCGCTTTAGTTAAAGTGGGTGCCCTGGGTGTCGGCAAGATTGTATCCAATTACCAGGTGGGCCAGGAAATAGCCAAGGGGGATGAAATCGGTCGATTTGAGTTTGGTTCCACGGTCATTTTGTTTTTCCAAAAGAATTCTTTTCTGCCAGACAAAGGCCTGACCGCTAACATGGAAATTAAAATGGGGCAGCGAATCGGCACTTTTCAAACTTAAAATGCGGACGGGATGGCAGTAGGCCCATCCCCGTCCTTTTATTTATATCGAATCACTTAGTTCCTTTTCTGCCTGGACAATCTGGTCCTTGGTCAGACCCATTTTCAGTAATCTCAAAGTAATAGCTTCCGCCCACAGGTGGCACTTTTCATAGATTTTTTTGTATTTTTTGGCCAGGGTTTTGTTCCTCTTGGACCGGTCTTCACTGTTTGACATTAAGATGGACAGGATAAATCGACCTTTGATGGCCTCTTCCTGATTGAGGGTCAGATAATCTTTGTTCAAGAAATGGATAACATCCTGGTAATAGGCTTCAAATTCCTCATAGGATATCTCTGTCTCCATGCCCAGGTATTCCTTCATTTTCTCAAAAAACTTTTCCATCGCCATATCCCCTTCTAAAAACAATCTACAGGTAAGCTGCACGCTTTCTATTTTAAACTATCCTTTGCTTTCTGACTACCTCATTTTTAGCAGCGGGCAACAAAATTCCTGCAGGACCCTACCATGCAATATAACCAAAACTCTTGTACGGTATAAAATCAGAAAGGAGGCCGCAGCCTCCTTTTGTCTTAAGCACTGATTTCTGCTTTGTTCCTGGCGCCTCTTGCCAGCAAGCTGTGGCTGCGTCCATAGACAGCGTATACCACGATACCGATGGCCAACCAGGCAACAAACATCTTCCAGGTGATCATTGGCAGGCTGATCATGAGATAGCCGCAGAAGAAGATGGCCAGCATGGGCACCAGCGGAACTGCCGGGCAGGTGAAGGCCCTGGGCACATTGGGGTGGGTCTTCCGCAGGATTAATACAGCGACGGAAACCAGAACAAAGGCGGTTAATGTACCGATGTTTACCAGGTGTGCCAGTGTGCCGAGGGGGACCAGAGCGGAGATGGTGGCACAGGTCAGACCGGTAACCCAGGTGCTGGTATAGGGTGTCTTGTAAGTCGGGTGTACCTTGGCAAACATGCCGGGGATTAACCCGTCGCGGCTCATGGCGAAGAACAAACGGATTTGTCCGTACAGCATCACCAGCAGAACGGTTGTCATACCGCAAATGGCGCCCAGGGAGATCAAACCGGCAAACCAGTTCTGGCCGATAAAGTTCATGGCAAAGGCCACCGGAGCAGCTACGTTCAGCTGGCTGTAGGGAACGATACCGGTAAGGATTGCGGAAACCACAATGTACAAGACTGTACAGACGGCCAGCGAACCGATAATGCCAATAGGCAAGTCCTTTTTGGGGTTCTTTACTTCCTCGGCGGCGGTAGAAACTGCGTCAAAGCCCAGGTAGGCAAAGAAGATGGTTGCCGCACCGGTCATTACACCGCCGAAACCAAAGGGCATAAAGGGAGCCCAGTTGGCAGGCTTCACATACCAAACACCTACGGCAATAAAGACAAGAACCACAGCTACCTTAATAAATACCATGATATTATTTACCCTGGCGCTTTCACGAATGCCTCTGGATAACAGCCAGGTGATAAGAACAATCATCAAAAATGCAGGTAAATTAAAGACGGCACCCGGCGCACTTCCGGGAGCCCCCGACAAAGCAACGGGAAGTTTTAAGCCAAAACCGGCGATCAGGTTCTGGAAATAACCCGACCAGCCAACACCTACTGCCGAAACCGCCAGTCCGTATTCCAGGATTAAATCCCAACCAATCAACCAGGCAACCACTTCACCTAAGGTAAAATAACTGTAGGAATATACACTACCGGCAATGGGAACGGTGGAAGCAAATTCTGCATAACATAAGGCCGCAAAGACGCAGGCTAAACCTGCAACAATAAAAGATAAGACCAGTGCCGGACCTGCGTGTTCCGCCGCAGCAACCCCGGTAAGAACAAAGATGCCTGTATCAATAATGGCACCGATACCCAACAAGGTTAAATCAAGGGGGCCCAGGACTCTGTTCAGTTGTTGTTTTTTGGATGATGCTAGGAGTTCATCCAGTGACTTTTTGCGAAATAGACTCATGACGATCCTCCCTGGAGATTGTTTGACGTGTTTTATTGTACATGTTTCGCCATTACCTGTCAAAATGTTTTTTAATTAATTGGTCATTTTTCACTGTACAGATTTTGGACACATAATTAGTGAATAGACAATTTTCTGAACAATATGTAAAAAAGAGCCAAAAAATTTGGCTCTTTAGTGTTTATTTCTCAACAACTATTGTTTTTTTCACTGCCTGCTGCATGTTGTCGGACGCTTGCGCTATCAAGAGATACTGTTGGTTTTTGTCTGTGCGTTGACGTACTCTGGATGCTTTTCCGGTCCATCCTCTCATACCAGATCCGGTGCCGGTGTTTTGCATACTCCAGGTCAATCTTACCGGTAAACATGCCCGGCAATAAAGCCCTGTTTGCTTTGAATAAAAAGGCCGCCAGGTGACCCAGTATACCAAATACCAGCAGCATACTGGCCAGGGTATGAAGGTCGTTAACCCAGACCAGAAAAACAGCCGTGTAATCGATGCCGGGTAAGTTCTTGAAAACCTTAATGACACCGGTAACAATAATGATCAGCAGATTCATGCCGATGAAAGCGTAGGCCAATCTTTGTTCCGCCAAATACTTGTCACTGGCAGGTTCTTCCCTGTTCAGCAGCATGGCCTTGATAATCAGATAAGACTCCTTAAGATCACCTTTACGGGGAAGGATGTCATATTCTTTGCGCATGACATGATAAACGACATGATAGGTGACGGCTAAAATCAAGACCGCCGCAGCGAGATAATGGATCAGGATGGTGATAGAGTAATCCGCCGTCCAACCCAGACCGGGAAGGTCCGCGATCTTATAACGTTTATACATAGGCATCTGTCCAAAGCCGCTGACAATCAGTAAAAAAGTGGACAGGGCCACCGTCCAGTGAACAAACAGCACCGAAAAACCATGACGTTTAACCTTGTTTTGTTCCTTCAGGATTTTCTCATCCACCCTATTCACCACCTTTCATTTTTTGATAGGCTGTAAATCCCGCCAGCGCAGCACCGGCACCGGCGCCACCAGCATACTCAGCGCCATTCCGTTGGCAGTATCCAGGTAATTGCCCACTTTTACCGGCATTAAGGGAAAACCGGGGGCACTGGGATTGGGTTGTTGATCTCTCTGCTTTTTAAGGGCTTGATCAATTTTTTCGAAGGGCACCGGTGATACATAAAAAGTTGACGTACCCCCGTTTTCTACATCGCCGTAAATAAACCCGTCAATTTCCCGGGCACGCTCTAAAGCCGCTTGCCTCATTGCCGCCTTGCTGCCGAAAAGGATGGCTTGTTTGGGGCAGGCCTCCACACAGGCGGGCTTACCGCCGGCTTTAATCCGGTCGTAGCAGAGGTCGCACTTATACATGACCCCGGCCCCCAGATATTTGGGAGCTATTTTCATATATAAGCCAACCCCCGCCTGGCGGGCGGGTATGCCCCAGGGACAAACATCACGGCATTTGGCACCGCCCAAGCACAGGTCTTTATTAATCAGGGTGATGCCTGCCGGCGTTTTTGCCTGGGCGCCAAAGGGACACAGATTGGCACAGGGCGGGTTTTCACAATGCATGCAGCGCCGGGGAACAGCCACTTCCACCTGTTTTCCCCCGTACTCTACCTTGACCTTCTGTACAAAGGTCCAGTTATAAGGAGTTAGACGGTTGGTTAACGCCTTTTTATCCTGCCAGTCCTCTTTCTTTTTGTTGGGCCAGTAGTAATGAATTTCTTTCGACGGTACCGGGTTGGGGTATTTGGCGCCATTCTCCTGCCTGCAGGCCTGAACACATAACGGCACTTCTACCCCGGCGCAGCCATCACATTTCGATAAATCAATCAATGTCCCCACAGCTGCAGTCCTTTGTTCACCGGCCACGGAAGCAGCAGCGGGCTTCTTAAACCCATAAAGGATGGCACCGCCCGCACCCCCGGCGGCAACTGTACGTTTTATGAATTCACGCCTGGTTATACCTGACATAGTAATCCCTCCCACTCTCAATAGCAAATTCGACCCACGATACCCATACGGTATATGTATTATGCTATAAAAATAACACTTCTTAACCAATTTGTCAATGTCATCTTTATGTCTTTGTTGACTTTTTGCAATTGCAATTATAAACTGATACCATAGGGAGGTACGGTAGTACCCTAGGATGGGAGATGATGAGATGTCGCCGAATTTAGAAAACCAGGCAGAATTGCAGCAGGAACTGCTGACCCGGTTAAGGAAAATTGAGGGGCAGGTTCGCGGGGTGCAAAAGATGATTGCGGAAAATCGTTCCTGCAGCGATATCGTTATTCAGCTGGCAGCCATTAAAGCCGCTGTCAACCGTGTGGGATTTTCTGTGCTGGCCTGCCACCTGGCCAGTTCTATTGAGGAAAATATGAGCCAGGGCAAAGACCTCACCGCCTCGCTGGATGATTTTATGAGTGTGTTCAAGAAATTTTCCTAAAAAGTACAGTCAAGGGGCCTGCAGATTTCTGCAGGCCCCTTGACTTTAAAGATTCTCCGCCCATTTGACCAGCGGCAGTTCAAACTGGTGCACAAAATTTGTATCGTTTGGCCGGACACGCAGTGCGTAACCGGAAGTCCCCCGAATGAGGACGATGTTGGTTTCGTATTGGTAGACGTTGTTTTCCAGTGCCTGCACAAGTCTCATGGGCATCAAGGTTATTTTATCCAGACCGTGATCACTGACTTTGCCGTAGACCACTTCAACCACAATATCCTGGGGTTGAATGGGACCTAAGGATACCTCCGCTTGCACAAAAATCTCTGCGTCTTCCTTTAGCACCGGGGGTTGGTGGACCTGGACCGAACGGAAGGACACATGGTGCCAGTTTTCTGTCAAAAGTTTCTTAAACTCCTGTATCTGACCTGCCAGCCGGCACTGGTCCGCACTGAAGGCTTTCCCTCGCAAGGCCGCCTGGAGATAAAACCGCCGGGTATACTCCTTGACCATTCGCTCGGTGCTGAATTTCCAGGGAATGGTGGCCAAACAATCCTTCATCCGCCGCACCCATTCCCGGGGCATCCCCTCAACCCTCCGGTAATAATAAGGAACGATCACCTGTTCCAACAGGTCGAAGAGGGAGTTGGCATCTTCCCTGTCCTGAACTTCTTCATTTTCGTAGTCCCTCTCGGCCCCAACAGCAAAGCCGTTTTCACCGTTGTAGGCCTCCGGCCACCAGCCGTCCAGGATACTGCAGTTAATCACCCCGTTCACCGCTGCCTTCTGGCCGCTGGTGCCGCTGGCCTCATGGGGCCTGCGGGGAGTGTTCAGCCAAACATCCACTCCCTGCAGCAAGTGACGGGACACATTTATATCATAGTCTTCCACAAAAACAATTTTCCCTCTGAACCGCTCTTCTAAAGAGATATCGTTGACCATCTTAATCAGTTCCTGCCCGGGCAAGTCCGCCGGGTGAGCCTTGCCGGCATAGATAATTTGCACCGGGCGCTCCGGGTGATTGACCAGACGGGCTAAACGTTCCCTGTCTTTTAATAACAGGTAGGCCCTTTTATAGGTGGCAAAGCGCCGGGCAAAGCCAATGGTTAAAACATTTTTGCTTAAATAACCGGCACATTCGCGAATGAGCTCCAGGGGCTGAAAATTCCTGTCCATGCGTCGGTAAATATTGTTTTGCACAAACTTAATCATGCGTCCCTTGAGGATTTGATGTGTTTCCCACAGTTCTTGATCCGGAATGGTATACACCCTTTTCCAACGGCAGGGGTCGGAGATATTGTCGACCCAGTTTGTATCAATATATTTTTCGAACAGACCTCTCATTTCCGGGGCCACCCAGGATTCCGTATGAACCCCGTTGGTTACGGAATGAATGGGGATTTCCTCTAGAGGAATGGACGGGTACAAATGGGAAAACATCTTCTTTGTCACTTCACCATGCAGTTGGCTGACCCCGTTGGTAAAGGCAGCATGATTAAGAGCCAATCTGGTCATGTTAAATCCTTGGCGCCCCTGATCCCAGCCAGGGCCATAAAACCGTCACGGTCTGTTTTTACTTCTTCATACAAGTACCCCAGGTACCGGTCGATCATATCTGCACTGAAAACATCGTGGCCGGCAGGTACCGGCGTGTGGGTGGTAAAAATGGTACTGGCCCGAACCGCTTCCAGGGCGGTGGGTAAGGACAGCCCGCCCTGCACCCATTCCCTGATTCGCTCCAGGATAATAAAGGCGGCATGGCCTTCATTAATGTGCCAGGCCGTAGGGGAGATGCCCAGCTGCCTGAGGGCTTTGACTCCGCCGATGCCTAAAATAATTTCCTGGCAGATGCGGGTGTCCTGATCTCCCCCGTAAAGTTTGGAAGTAAGCAGCCGGTCTTCCCGGCTGTTTTGCGCCAGGTCGGTATCCAGGAAATAAATGACCACCCGGCCCACCTGCAGCTGCCATACCTTTACAAAGACATCCCGGCCCGGCAGGCGGACGGTGATAATGACATGGCCGCCGTCCGGATGAGTGGCAGGAGTTACGGTCATTTCATTAAAGTCCATAAAGGAATAATGGGCTTCCTGCCAGCCTTCCCGGTTAACGCGCTGGCAAAAATAGCCCTGTTTATAAAGAATGCCCACTCCTACAAAGGGCAATCCCAGGTCGCTGGCCGACTTGCAGTGATCCCCGGCTAAAAGCCCCAACCCGCCGCTGTAAACCGGATTGGATTCATGCACCCCAAATTCTGCTGAAAAGTAAGCAACTAACTGGTCAGTTTGTTCGGGATAGGTCCTCTGGTACCAGGTTTGCCCTTGCATGTATGTATCCAAATCCGACATCACCCGGTTATAAGTCTCCAGATACTCCGGATCAACGGCAGCTTTTTGCAGTTTATCGCCCTCTATGTACAATAAAAATTTAACGGGGTTATGATTGACTTCCTCCCACAGAACAGCATCCATTCTGCTAAACAGCAGCTCCGCCTCCGGATGCCAGCTGAACCAGAGATTCCTGGCCAGTTCTTTTAACCGGTGAATGGATTCAGGCAGTTCAGGAATCACTGATATGGTACGATAGGAATACATTTCACACCTCCACTTTTCTTAGCAAAAAATTAACGTACGGTTTATTATTATGAATTTGTCTAAGATTTTAACACATGTAGATTATTTTTAGTATATTTATATTGTTAAAATTTATTAATTAGCCTTTCCACTCCCAGGAAGGTTAAAATGGCCCTCATGTACCGGTCACCGAATTCAAATTCTTTGGCCGGTCCCTGTGAGAATACCCCACCCCGCGCTTGAATATAGACAGCTTTCTTATCCACTCATGATGGCTCCCATAATCCCTCCCACCAGTCCATTTTTAATCGGTGCGGAAATTCTCATTGTAATCCCCCTTATGTTTATTTTATCAATAATTGATATATCAAATATATTGTCAAAAAATTATTGCAGATTGGCCGTCAGTTTATTTAATAGCCTTTTTAATAATGTTACTTCTTCCGGACTGAAACCCATAAGGGCTTCTTCGATAATAATCTTTTAAATTAAAGACCAAAATCCGGGCCGATTTTTCTATTCACAAGATGACTCACGAGGTAAATAAAAGGTCTATTCCTCTACAAAAAGCTTTTTCACCAGGACATCGATCTCCGCCCTGCGCTTTTCCGTTTCATGCCTGTCAATCATCACTTGAAACTTCAATACATCTCCCTCCCGGGCATATTCCGGTAAAAGCTTGCGCGGGAAATTAAAGGTGGTACGGCCTTCAAATTCCACCACAGCCCAATCTCCTTCAAATCGATCAATGATGCAGAGCCTGTCCAATTGATCACCCATATTTCGCACACCTCCCTTTCTTATTTTAACCGCTGCCTTATTATTATTTCATACTTTTACCAATTTTTTTTAAGGAAAGGGTCCTGTGGCATACACGATAAAACCCCGGTTTTTCCGGGGTTTTATTGTTTACAAACTTTTCCCTGTTACTCCTTGATCTCTTTTTTATCGAGGTTTTGGGCATCTGACAGGCACTGGTCCTGATCCGGTTGAATAACCACCACTTTATACTCTTTCATGGTTATCCCTCCCTTTTTTCCATTATATTTCACAGGGGAGGTCAATAATCCTCTGCCCGGGGCATTACGTTTTGGTGACAATTGTCTGACAAAATAGATCGGGTTTTAATAACCCGATCCTTTGGCTTCCGCTTGGTAAGGTTTTTCGTCTTTGCTCTTTTCCCGGGCAGAGACCACCAGCATCGCCCCGGCCAAAACCGCTGCGCCGCCCAGAATTTGCAGCCAGGTGAGCCGTTCCTGGAATAACATGGCGGAAAACCCGATGGTGATCAGGGGTTCAATCATGCTCAAAATGGATGCTCTGGTGGAACCGATGAGTTCCAAGCCCCGGAAAAAGGTAAAGATGGCCAGAACGGTGCAGCACAGCGCCACTCCCGCTACCGCCAGCCAGGCCTGGGTGGTCAGGTCAAACCTCAGGGTGTCGGTGGCAAGGCCAATGATAAGAAGAGATATCGCGGCAAACAGGCAAATGAAAGCACTGGTTACCAGGGCCGGGGATTTTTTCAACACCCTGTTGCCTAGTACGATATAGCAGCAGTAAACCAACCCGGCCCCCAGGGCCAGCAGGACACCGGTTAGGTTGATGTCCCCGAAGGAGGTCCCCAATACCAGGGTCAGACCCGCCAGGGAAAGGGCAATGGAAAAAACAATTTGTTTGGACAGTATTTCTTTGTCAACCAGCGAAGATGCAATGGCCACAAAAACCGGGTAAATGTAAAAAATCAACACGGCCAGGGAAGCCGGTATGAATTTCACCGATGAAAAATACAAGTTGGACTGGAGTGTATAGATCACCCCGCCCATCAGCACAAGGTATTTTATACTGGGCCCATCAACGGAAATTTTTCTCTCTTTCATCAAGATATAAGCAAAGAAACACAGGGCCGCCAGGGTAAACCGGAAAAACAACAGCGTTGTGACCGTTGCCCCTCCTTGATAGGCATATAAAGCAAAGATAGGAATCATGCCAAAACCGGCGGCGGATAAAAAGACCAGCACCACACCCAGATAAAATGGATTCAACTGTTTCACCTGCTTCAGATTTTATTTATCTTATTCGGCTGCCTGAACATTTACCACCGTTCCGCCGGTCACCGCCTGAAGCTGTTCAAAGGTAATGGGCAGGGCCGAACGGGGAGACCCGGCAGCGGCATAAACGATATCAAAACGTTTCATAGACTCGTCCAGGAAGATCGGCAAATCCTGCTTCAGGTCAAAGGGGCAGACACCGCCAACCCGAAACCCGGTGACTTCCTCCACCTCTTCGGGCGTTGCCATCTTGGGTTTGCCCCCCAGCAGGGTTTTGACCTTTTTTAAGTTGACCCGCACATCACCGGCCGTAACAAACAGGCCGAATTGATCCTTGGCACGAAACAAAATGGATTTGGCAATCTGGGCCGGCTCTACTCCTAAAACCTGCGCCGCTTCCTCCACCGTGCTGGTGCTTTCAGCAAATTCAACGGGCTCCAAATGAACATCATACTTTTTCACATACTGCCGTACACGGTTAACAGGCATGTCAAAACACTCCTTCCGTTCTACTTTATGCAGAAAACCGGGGCCTGTATCCCCGGTTGATATTCATTCAAATAAGAATGATATTTTTAGGATTCTACAATGCCGCCATACTTCCTGCTTGATTTTGCTATCTATAAATTTAAAATCTATCCCTCCCCACGTTGTTTTAAACGCTGACAGGGTAATAATTTCCATTTTATTGCCTAAACAGGGACACAATTAAACCTGCAGACATATGTTGGTAAAGAGAACTCTTTAACTCTAAAAAAGCCGGAGGAGGGAGGTTTAAGCAAAGTAAAGTAAAGGAAAGGAAGATGCATAATGTCAGATGTGGGAGCATTAGGACTCCTCTTTGCCATCAGTAGTCTTACTATAATGATAACCTTTATTGCCCTGGGCGGACTTTATCTCCTGTTCAGCTATGGCCTTTACCGGCTGGCTGACAGGGCCGGTGTTCAAAACAGCTGGTTGGCCTTCATTCCTTTTGTTCAGTACTATACAATGGGTAAAGTGATTAAGGAAGTAAGGATCTGCAATTTCGTAATACCGCACCTGGAATGGGTGCTGCTGCTTGCACCCGTTGTTTACGCAATCCTGGCCCAGATTCCCTTTGCCAATATCCTGGCGGGCGTTGCCTGTTTCCTTTTCTATGTTATTGTAACCTATCATCTCTTTAAGAAATACAGTCAAAATGCGGTACTCATGACCGTTATCGGTTTACTTCTCCCCTTTATGTACGCCGTCTTTGTGTTTGCCATCCGCAACAACGCCCCACTAAAAGTTAAAACCCTTAACGGGGTTATGTCATGACCGAACTCCCCTCCGGCCAAAAGAACTCAGGCTCCCAGGGCCTGAGTTTCTTTTTTCCATTAATTAGAATTCATTTGAAAACTGCTGGAGCAAACCCTCCCGTTTTTTCATGTTCATCAGGATTTGTAACCTGGCCACTCTCCAGCAATTGTTTATTTGAAGAAACCATAGTCTTTATACCCATAGCAAGTGTCCCATAACTGCCTTAGTTTGATCAGAAAGCCGCAAGAATTAATACATATTAAATGTTTTTTATACAGAAACTACATAGGAAAACAAAAATGAAGAGGTGGAATAAACATTGCCCGAAAATAAGGTGGATCAAAATATCTCAGCGAAGATTGATGCGTTGGTGGAAAACGCCAGGCAGGCCCAGGAAGAATATCTCCGCCTGGGCCAGGAACAGGTGGATAACATCGTGAAAGCAATGGCACTGGCGGGTCTGAACAAGCATATGGAACTGGCCAGGATGGCAGTGGAGGACACCACACGGGGCGTCTACGAAGATAAAATTACTAAGAACATTTTTGCCTCCGAAGAAGTTTACCACAGCATTAAATACCAGCGAACCGTAGGGATTATAAATGAGAATACCGAAGAGCATTTTCTGGAAGTGGCAGAGCCCATTGGAGTGGTGGCGGCCGTGATTCCGGTAACCAACCCCACTTCCACAACCATGTTTAAAGCCCTGATCTGTGCCAAGACCCGCAACCCGGTTATTTTCAGTTTTCACCCCGGTGCACTAAAATGCAGTATTGCCGCAGCCAAAGTCATGCTGGAAGCAGCTATCGCCGCCGGTGCCCCCAGGCACTGCATCGGCTGGATTGAACAGCCCTCTGTGGAGGCCACCCAACAACTAATGGTCCATCCGGGTGTGTCTCTAATTTTAGCCACCGGTGGTTCCAAATTGGTTTGTGCCGCCTATAGCTCCGGCAAACCGGCCCTGGGTGTAGGCCCGGGTAACGTGCCCTGTTACATAGAAAAAACGGCTAATATTCGCCGGGCGGTGACAGACTTGATTTTAAGTAAAACCTTTGATAACGGCATGATTTGCGCATCGGAACAGGCAGTTATCATTGACCGGGAGATCGCCGAACCAACCATTGCCTATATGAAGGAGAACGGCTGTTACTTTTTATCTCCTTCGGAAATAGAGCAGTTAAACCGGGTGGCCATCGACCACGATGCCGGCTTTATAGACCCCCAGATCGTTGGACAACCGGCTACCCGTATTGCTGAGATGTCAGGCCTTTCAGTACCCGGTGGCACCAAAATCCTGGTGGCGCCCCTGGAGGGAGTGGGGACCAATTATCCCCTGTCCATGGAAAAACTTTCCCCCATCCTGGCCCTTTATATTGTAAACAGTACCGACGAGGGCTTGCAACGCTGCCAGGAAATGTTGGAGTTCGGTGGCTTGGGGCACTCGGCGGTAATCCATTCGGAGGACCAGCAAGTCATTAAGCGATTTTCGCAAGTGATTCGGGCCGGGCGCATTATCGTTAATTCTCCCAGCACCCACGGGGCCATCGGGGATATCTACAATACAAACGTACCTTCCTTGACACTTGGCTGCGGCTCTATGGGACGTAACTCCACCACTGCCAACGTCAGTGTACAAAACCTGATTAACATTAAAAGGGTGGCCCTGCGCAAGGAAAAGTTACAGTGGTTCCGGGTACCTGAACGTATTTACTTTATGCCCGGTTCTATCCAATACCTGACCAAAATGCCTGACATACGGAAGGCTCTGATCGTAACGGACAAGGCCATGAACGATCTGGGATATGTGGAGCGGGTTGTTTATCATCTGCGGAAACGACAAAACAGCGTCCAAATTGAGGTCTTTGACCGGGTGGAACCGGACCCACCCATTGAAATTGTCAACCTGGGCGTTGAACTGATGGAAAAGTTTAATCCGGATACGCTTATCGCCCTGGGAGGCGGGTCTGTCATCGATACTGCCAAAGGCATGTGGTTGTTATACGAGTATCCGGAGATGAAATTTGAGTTTCTCAAGTTAAAGTTTCTGGACATCCGCAAGCGGACCTACAAATATCCTAAACTGGGCCGGCAGGTTAAGATGGTGGCAGTGCCTACCACCAGTGGGAGTGGGTCGGAAATCACCGCCTTTACGGTGATCTCCGATAAACAGAAAAAGATTAAATATCCCCTGGCCGATTACGAACTGACGCCGGATGTAGCCATTATTGACAGTGATTTTGTTATGTCCGTGCCGCCCAAGGTAACTGCGGATACCGGTATCGATGTGCTAACTCACGCCATTGAGGCGTACGTGGCCGTGATGGCTTCAGATTATACCGATGGCCTGGCTTTAAAAGCAATTGAACTGGTCTTTGCATACTTGCCCAGGGCCTACAAGGACGGTCAGGACAAAAAGGCCCGGCTGAAGATGCATAACGCCTCCGCCATCGCCGGCATGGCCTTTACCAATGCCTTCCTGGGGATTAACCATAGTTTGGCCCATATTCTGGGGGCCAAATTTGGGTTGTCTCACGGCCGGGCAAACGGGGTACTGATGCCTTACGTGATTGAATACAATGCCAGCTACCCCAGTAAATTTGCATCCTTCCCTAATTACGAATATTACGTGGCCCCTGAAAAGTACCGGCAAATTGCACAGTACCTGGGGCTTCCCGGCAAGACGGTAGAAGAGGGGGTCCGGAGCCTCGTCTCTGCCATCCGTGATTTAATGAAACAATTGGATATCCCTTTGACCATTGCCGACTGCGGCATACCAAGGGAATCCTTTGAGTCCGCTATTCCGGAGATGGCTGAGCGAGCCTTTGAAGACCAGTGCACCACCTCCAACCCACGAATGCCTTTAATTGAAGAGCTGCAAGAGATCTATCGGCGGGCTTACGGTAAGGAAAAACAGCTGTTCTAATTAAAGAACAGCTACCCCCTGAACAAAACTTTGTCCCGGGTACCAGGGGTAAACCGGGACTGTAGATCCCGAATCAGGTTTCTTTCCAGGTGTCATAAGCGATAATGGTCGTTAAAACATGAAATTTGAGCTACGCGCTTTGTAAGGTCGGCATCAGGGGTACCACACACGAGGGTAACAAAAAACTTTAGGATAGAATAATCACTTCCAGCAGTAAAACCAGTGAGCTTAATAACCCTGATATGCCCCGCCCACCACAGGGAGCCGATAGGCCTCCGGTACCTATCGTTAAACCTGCTTCCCGGACCGCATCTAATATGGTTTGACCGGTTTCTGCCCGAACGCTGCAGCCGCCGGTTTAAAGGGCACAGCCAGAGAAAACACATTATTGGCAGCCTGCTTCTATGCCTAGCGAGAAAGTTTTTTACTATTTAGCGGGAATTCTAACGGTTGTAGACACACCGTTTCCATCATTTTTTAAGGTCACTTGTCCATGATATATTTTTAGTATTCGCTGCACAATGGTCAGTCCCAGGCCAAACTTACCTTCTCGCCCTTTCTGGAAAGGCAGGAATATCTGATTTAAAATATGGGGTTCAATCCGGGAACCGTCATTCCAGAAATTGAGAACCACTTCCGCTTGCTCACTGTTTACCTGAAGGGTAATCGTAAGGATTGACACAGCATAACGCAGGTGATTATCCAATAGGTTTTCAATCATAGCCCGCAGGGTTTCCTCATCACCCTTAATCATTACCGGCTGCAGGTCTAACTGCCAGGTGATTTCAGGACGTTGTAGGTTTAACCTCTGGACAATTTTCTCAATTAACTTGTCTAGATTTACATTCTCATGAACCGGATCTTTGGTTGCCAGGTAATCCAGGCGGGTTAAATAAAGCAGTTGTTTAATCAGCTTTTCCAGGCGTTCCCCTTCCTCGTCGATTACCTGTATGCTGCCGTTCAAATCACCTTTCGGGTAGATCCCGTCGTGCATGGCCTGGGCATAGCTGCGGATAACCATGACCGGGGTTTTCAGTTCATGGGAGATATTTTGCAAAATGGATTGCTGCGTTTCGTCCTGCTGGATTAGCTGCTGGCGCATGGCATCAATAGATGTCGCCAGATTGCCTATTTCGTCACTTCGTTTTATATCGAGGGGTTCATGCCAGTTGCGGTTGGCGATACGCTTTACATGCTGTTCCATTATGGTAAGGGGTCGGGTTAGGTAGCGCACAATTAATAAGGAAACAAACCAGCTAACCACCAAAGCAAGCCCTACATACAACATCATGTTAAACAACAGAGATCTAACAAATAGATCCTCTTCCGGTTTCCTTAAAAACATAACCTGATACAGAGGGCGCCCGTACGCCATGTCTTTTCCTATTACGTAGCGAATATGGACCTGGCTGCTGGTACTTTCATAGAATTGTTTAGGTGACTGTTGGGATTCGGCATTTTTCTTTATTTCATTTAAGAAAGACACGGGAAATGCTTGCTGGGCATTTGATGGCAGGGTTGTTCCGTCTTCCAGCATAATAAAGCTGCGTATATGAAATCCACGGCTATTAAGCGGTTCTACGATTTTATTTTTAGATTGCGCCTCGGGTGGCTCCATTAAGTTATCTCTAAAAAAATTGCGGATTAAGGGGGGCGTCATGAGCAATACAACCAGGTATAATAATAAGCTAACCAGGGAAAGGCCCAGCCAGATTTTCACAGTCAGCGAGAGATTTTTCATCTGGCCGTCATCCTGTATCCATAGCCGTAAATAGTTTCAATGCGTAGATCGGGCAGCTTTTTTCTTAACCGCCGTACCAGGTCATCCACGGACCGGTCAGTACCAACATAGTCCTCTCCCCATACATAGTTGATAATTTGAACCCTGGATAGGGCCTGCCCCTTGTGTTTGGCAAACAATAGAGCCAGATCATATTCCTTTGACGTTAATTCAATCATCTCCCTGTCTTTATGAATTTCACGTTTACCTTCGTCCAGAATGTAGGGGGCTAGATTAACGATAGAGATGAAGTTTTCCGGCTCATTTGACTTGTTGTATACCCGTTCAAGAACCCGGTGCGTGCGAATAACCAGTTCCCTGGGGAGGAATGGTTTTGCCAGGTAGTCATCACTTCCCATTTCCAGGCCCATGACACGATCAATATCAGCATCCCGGGCGGATATAAAGATGACTGGGACGTCCGGTGACTCTTCTTTAATGCGACGAAGAATCTGGTAGCCATCGATATCGGGAAGCATAATATCCAGAATCCAGAGATGCGGTCGCAGTGCAATGGCTAGAAGGCAGATTCCCCGTCAATAAAAGGCCGTACCTCCCAACCTTCTTTTTCCAAATAGGACGTTAATACTTGACTCAGATTTATTTCATCTTCAACCAGGAAAATACGAAACAAGCTCAACCCCCCTTATCCGCCTCTGTGTCAGTATATCAAAAATCCAGACTCCCTCCTAAAAGAGAGTCTGGTTTCTAATTACTTATTCGTTTCTGCTAGTTTATTAGACAGAGCCTGGTTTTTCTCCTTCAGTTGTTCTAACATCTGTGGCAGCAGTTCCTTTATTTTAGTCTCATCGTTTGCTTCTACCGCTTGTCTAAACTGGCCCTTCAGATTATTTTGATCAAAACCTTTTCTACCGTTAAAGCCAAGCTTTTTCATTTCTTCCCTGGCCTGTTCAGGAGTTAGTTTACCGTTTTTTACGTTCTCATGAATCGCTTTAAGTTTCTCTTTTAATTCAGCGGGCAATTCAGGTTTGTCCCGGAATTTTTCAATACCGAAATTCTTTAATTGTTCCCTGGCCTGTTCACGGGTTAGTTTTCCGCTTTTCACATCCTCATAGATGGCTTTTATTTTTTCTTTAGCCTCATTAGACAATTGGGGTCTTTGTTTATCATGCGGGCGCTTTTCCTTCAATTCTTTCATCAATTGTTCGTGTTTAGCAAGGGCATTTTTCCAATCTTCCAGACTTTCCGGGGTATACTTGGTAACGAGATCCAGTAATTTGTTATTTAACTCCTGACGCTTTTCTTCATTAAAGAACCTGTGGTGAGCAAATCCTTTTTTCACCGGCACATCCCCGGCACCAGTGACTGCGTCCGTGGCAAAAGCAGCGGTAGGTACAAGTACGGACAATGCTAAGAGAGCAGATACGGCTTTGGTTTTCCAGTTTTTCACAATTAATTCCTCCTTCAAGAATTTTGAAAGTGACTACGTTTAAAATATAAACGGCAAATGCGGAATAATTATCAAGGAATTGTGGGAAATCATGAAATCGTTAGATATACAAAACCCGGACTCTTATCCGAAAGGAGTCCGGGTTTTACCGCTGGACCGGTTTGGTCTTTCCAGCCAGATTTATTGCATGGTTAACTCGGGAACCGGCAAGGCTTGTAAATCTTTTCTACGACGCCACTTTGTCTTCCAATCATCAATGATCGTATAGACAACCGGGATTACAAACAATGTGAACACTGTTGAACTAATTAACCCGCCAATCAACACCCAGGCCATGCCGGTGCGGTTTTCCGCGCCATCGGTCAGGGACAAGGCCGTAGGCAGCATGCCAATTACCATGGTGAGAGTGGTCATGATAATTGGCTTTAACCTGGTGCTGCCGGCCTCAATCAGGGCTTCCTTCAGGGATCTGCCTGGGCCATCAGGGTGTGGGTATAGTCAATCAGCAAAGTACCGTTTTTGGCCACCAGGCCGTCCAGCATGATGATACCGATAAAAGTAAAAATATTTAAGTTGTTACCGGACCATACCAGGGCCACCAGGGCACCCACTATACCAAGCGGTAAAGAAAGCATTCGAATTAAGGGGGTGGTGAAGGACTCGTAAAGCATTACCAGCACCATATAAACCAGGATGACGGATAAGAGTAAGGCTGATCTCAATTCAGTAAAACTTTCGTTCATGCTGCGGGCCTGGCCGGTATAGTTAACGGTAAAACCCGCCGGAAGATCCAGTTTAGAGATTTCTTTTTTAACATCGGCCATAAAGTCCCCCAGGGGCCTGGAGCGAACATTGGCCGTTACCGTGACAGACCTTTGTTTATTTTCCCGGCGAATATCAGTGGGGCCGCTGCCAAGTCCTACACTTGCCACCTGGCCAAGGGATACCGCACCGCCGCTGCCGGATACCATTAAGTTCTGCAGGTCGTTAATGTCTTGCTTGTTGGCCCCAGCCAACTTGACAAGCATATCGATTTCCTTATCACCTTCCCTGTACACCCCGGCGGATTCACCGTTGACAGCCGCCCGGAGGGTACGGGACACATCGTTCACTGACAGGCCGTAATGGGCTGTCCGCATGTGGTCCACCTTTATCTGAACCTCCGGTTGTCCCAGGGTCCAATCGGTATTGGCGCTGTTGGCACCGGGGGTGCGTGCCACTATATCTCTTACCTGTTCCGACAGTGCCACCAGCTTGTCATGATCTTTGCCTGACACAACAATACGAACGGCGGAGCCACCTGGTCCCCCTCCCACCATGGACTCTGACTCAGAGACACGGATTTTCCCTTGTTTAAAGGTTGTACTCCACTGGCGTATTCCATCGGCTACTTGCCAAACTGATTTTTCTCTTTGATCCTTAGGGAACAGTTTTAGCTGAATTATGCCGCTGTTGGCCCCGTTAGAGGAACCCCCTCCCCCGGACCCTATGGTTGTTTGGTAATATTGCACCTCGGGAATTTCACTTAAATGTTTTTCCATTTGCTTTAAAGCGGCGCTGGTTTCCCCGATTGGTGTTCCCACCGGCATCTCCAGGGTAACGTTAATTTGCCCCTGGTCGGACCTCGGCATGAATTCCATACCCACAAGACCCAGGGGAATTGATGTCAAGCTTAGGACAAAGGCCGCCAGCGAGCCAACCAGTACCTTCTTACGGTTACTCAAGGACCACATGAGCATCCGGTGATAAAGATCCTTTGCCTTTTCGCCAAGGGGGATGGTCTTCTGCCATATGGCCCTGGCGATAGACTGCCTGGTGTCCTCTTTTTCCGACTGCCGGTATAACCTTGAGGCCATCATGGGCGCCAGAGTAAAGGACACAAAGAGCGAAAACAATGTGGCAAACACTACGGTCAGACCGAACTGCCTGAAAAACTGCCCCACCATGCCGCCCATAAAAGCCACCGGCATAAATACCACCACGTCGGACAGGGTAATAGCGATAGCAGCCATACCGATTTCTTTACGACCGTCAATGGCAGCCTGCCAGGGGGTTTTACCCATCTTCATATGGCGGTGAATGTTTTCCAGCACCACAATGGAATCGTCCACCAAGATACCGATACAAAGGGCCAGGCCCATTAAAGACATCATATTAAAAGTAAAACCAGCAAAATACATCATCATGACGGTGGCCAGCAATGAAGTTGGTATGGCCAGCATGACAATTGCTGTGGAGCGCCACTGCCGTAAAAAGATAAACAGAACCAGACCGGTGGTGATAATCCCTTCAAGAATGTTCATCCAGGTACCCTTCAGTGACCTGTGAACAAAATCAGAGGAATCGTTCGTTATTAAAAGCTCACAATCCGTAGGCAGTTCCTTTTTTACCTCTTCCAGCTTCTCCTTTACTGCATCCCCCACCTCGGTTACGCTGGCATCGCTTTGTTTATAAATCTGGATGCCCACCGCCTCTTTGCCGTTGATGCGGCTCACCTGCCGCACCTCTTTGAAACTGTCGTTTACGCTGGCGATGGCTTCCAATGGAACTGCATAACCCGAGGGCGACGGTATTTGGATTTGCTTGATTTCTTGTATACTCTGAAATTGCCCCAGTACCCTGACGTTATATTCACCTTCCGGGCGGTCAAGCCGCCCGGTGGGTTCATTTAGGTTTTCAGCGTCCAGCCGGCTAACCACCTGGTTAAGGGTTAAACCGTAGCCTTCCATCTTGCTCTTATCAACTTCAATTTGGATTTCCCTCTGCATTCCCCCGATAATGCTGATTTCCGATACCCCTTTAACCCTTTGCAGGCGTTCTTTAACGATATCGTTCGCCATATCATAGGTTTCATTCCTGGCGCCGGGTCTTCCCAGGGAGAGGGTCATCACCGGGGAATCATTGATATCCCGCTTGATGACCACAGGATCATCCGCCCCGTCGGGCAGGCGGCGCCGGATATTATCCACGTTTTTTGAACGTCGATGGCTACCTCATCCGCATCCACCGACAGGTCAAACTCCAGTATAACGGTGCCTCTGCCTGTTGTAGCCGTAGACATGATATTCTTTAACTGGCCTAGAGAGGATAGGGAATCCTCCAAAGGTTTTATAATCTGGGTTTCAATTTCTTCAGCCCCGGCTCCGGGATAGGACACCGAAACCGAAACATAGGGTGTGTTGACGGCCGGATATAATTCAACACCAATCTTCCCGAAAGTATACAGCCCCAGCACCACAAAAAGAGAATGACCATGGTCATCATGGCCGGCCGCCGGACAGATAACTCCGTTATATGCATGGACTTTTACCTCCCCTGCCCCTTATCAGATATGCCCTTGGCACCTTCGGACTGACCATTTACCCTTTGACCATCCCTTAAGGAACTTAGGTTATTGATAATTACCTTATCATCTTTTGTTAAACCAGTGAGGACAGAAATATTTTTCCCGTCAGTGGGGCCCGTCTCCACCTGCCGCTCCCTGGCGATGCCATCTATTAACACAAAGACCTTATTCTTACCATCACTTGTTAAAACAGCCTCCCGGGGAATCAGTAAAGACTTCTCCAATTCTTTTTCCAGCAGCACTTCCGCAAACATCCCGGGCTTTAGTTTGTGGTCCTTGTTTTCCAGCTGAATTTTTACCGGAAAGGCCTTTGTTTTGGTATCTGCAGCCAGTGCAATATTGGTAACAACGCCGGTTAACGGGCTTTGGTCCACTGCAGTTACCCGCACGCGAACCTTCTGTCCTTCTGCCAGCTTGTTTACCTGTTGTTCATTTACATTGACACTTACAACAAGGATGTCCAAGTTACTAACGGTGAATAACGGTGTAGAGGTGCCGGCCAGTTCTCCTACATTGATGTTTCTGGCTGTAACAATGCCATTGAAAGGGGATTTGATAACCGTCTCTTTATAACGGGCCTGGCTTTGGGCCAGGGCGGCTTGGAAAGACTTGACCCCGGCTGCCGCTTTTCTTAAAGCACCCTCATAATTTTCTTCAAAGTCCGCCTGGGCAACCGCCCCTGATTGGTACAGCTCTTTTCCTCGCTCGTATTTTTTCAGAGCCAGGTCATATGTAATCCTTGCAGTCTCCAGACTGGCCTCTGCGGATGACACAGCAGCCGCCAGTTCCTCTGCCTCCAGAGACATCAGAACTTGCCCGGCGCTGACGCGACTTCCCACATCCACGCCAATGCCGGCCACTTTGCCGGATGTCTTGGCCACGATGTCGGCAGAATTAAGCGCCTCCAGCGTGCCGCTTAATGTCATCTTTTCACTGATACTTCCTTCACTAACCTTTACAACCTTCACACCCACACCGGCCCGGTTGCCTTTTCCCTGTTCCGGATTTTGTTTGGTTTCTCTGGCGCAGCCGGCCATTAACAGGTTCGTTATAAGCAGTACCCCGGCCATTAAAATGACACTGTATCTCTTCACTTGCCAATCCTCTCCCCTTCAAACTGTAAGTGTACAAAAGGCTTTGTTAATAGTTTACAATATAAAATCTGTATAATTATGAAATAATTATGGGAAATTGTGAAATGTTTTTAGCTGTCAAATTGAGCTGAGTACTTTGTTTATATTGTGCAGTACAAAGTGGTATAAGATTACCAGGGTAGGGCGACAAAAACTGGCCGAGTACCGGGATGATATTGAGAAGAGAAAAGCTAACCTGGATTACTTCTTAAATGTATACAGCAAGCTGATATAGAAGAAATGAAGCGGTGAGGAGGGATAGAGTTGAATGGAGCTGTTTTCTACGGAATTGCCGGGGTGCTGCTTCTGATTTCGTTAGTTAAGGATAAAAATAAGACGAAAATGGATCTCTTAAAGGCCTGGAGTTCGTTTAGGATGCTGCTTCCCCATGTTTACCATCATGTTAATTGTCGGTATCTCCCTAGCGCTCCTTAGTCCGGAGACTATTTCAGAAATTATGGGCGCCAAGTCGGGTTGGGCAGGTATGCCGGCCGGGTTGGCCATAGGCTCGGTTACTCTCATCCCGCCGTTTGTAGCTTTTCCTCTGGCTGCAGCTCTGCTCAAGGCGGGGGCGGGGTATCCACAAATTGCCGCCTTCGTTTCCACCGTGATGGCGGTGGGCGTAGTCACCTTGCCAGCCGAGATCAAATACCTGGATAAGAGAACGGCAATCTTGCGCAACGGGCTTTTTTTCCTGGTGGCCACGCTATTTAGCTTAATAATCGGGCAGGTGATGTAAAATGAATGGTATTAAGGAATATAAATATGCCATCGTGTTGGCACTGTGTATGCTGGGGTTGTATGTTTACCAGCCGCCCACTGGAGCTAAATCTTTTGACATTACAGTAAAAAACATTCAGGAAATGCTGGCCTTCCTACCGCAGCGGGATCTCAAATACGCCAGGAACTGTTCACCGTGGATCCGCTAAGAGAAATCGTGGACCAGGCAGAAAGGGAAGCAATCCGGGAGGCCCTATCCGGCTACAGCACGCACCAGGCCGCCGAGGTCCTGAGCATCAATTATACAACGTTAATGAGAAATATTAACAAGCTGGAAATTCATTACACCCACCCCGCACAGGGTAAAAAATAAGATATTGTTCCATGCCCTGTAAGTGTTATAATGTGGAAAAAGGAGGGTGGTTTTAATGGATCGTGCTGCTTCAGACAGGCTGGAACGGATAGAAAATACAGTGCTTCGTATGGAAAACAATATAAATCAACTGACGGATACTGTGACTCAGTTAGTTGGCATGGTTGGTAAATTAATTTCAGATCATCATGAATTTAACAATAGATTAGGCAACTTAGAAACAAGGTTTGATCGCTTGGAAGCGAAAGTAGATCACTTGAAAGAAAGGTTTGATCGCTTGGAAGCGAAAGTAGATCACTTGGAAGAAAGGTTTGATCGCCTGGAAACTAAAGTAGATAATTTGGAGATTAAATTGGATTCCTTTCAGAAAGGATGTAGATTATATAGAAGATCAGACCCACCAACATGACAAGGATATATACAAACTAAAAAAGTTAATCATTGGCTAAAAAAGAGCGATTTACTCGCTCTTTTTGCATTACCATAGGTTTTTACCCCTCGATATCCTCCGGGAACAATTTATCGGTGTCGCCGCCCGTCATGATTCTGGAAGCAGCCCTTCGATAGGCCCTGTCGATAATGTCCTTAACATACCGTGTGTTGCCCAGTTTGCCAAACTCATTCTGTTTTTCCACAAAAATCCCCCGCAGCTTTTCTGCCGCCTCCGCTGTCAGGACCAATTGATAATCATCGACCAGCCGCTGTGCCACTTCTAACAGTTCGCCGGGCGTATAGTCGGGAAATTCCAGCCGGAAGTTAATTTTGGGAGATATGTCCGGGTCCGCTAAAAGCGCTGCCAACTCCTCACGGGTACCGGACAGGACGATCATGGTTTCTCTGGCATCCAACAGCGCGTGGATGACATCCTTGCCCAGGGCCAGGATATCCGGCACCTTATCAACGTAAAGGATACCGCCCCGGGCCTTTTCCACCACCCTGGCAACCCTTTGTACGTTTTCCCGCGGGGACTCCCCTGCCAGATCAAATTTATGCACGCCAAACAGCTGGCCTTTTTGCAGCACCTGCAACCGGCGCAGCATTTCTCCAACCAGGCGTGCCAGCGCCACCTTGCCGGTACCGGGGTTGCCGATAAAAGCAAAGTTTACCGGTGCCCCCGCGAATTGTCGCGTCTGAGCCAGCATGCCGATTTCTTTGACAGTCCCCTTAAATTTTGCAAGCCCTGTTAATTCCTCCAGGTCCTTCAGGGTTTCTTCGATCACGTGAATCTCCATCTTGCATTCCTCCCCCCGTTTGAAACCCTCCGCCCGAATAAAAAAGGAACATCCATTCTTAAACAATGTCGTTCCCCGGTGTCTTTAAAGTGAGATGATAATACAATTTTTATTCATGTTTCGCCTTAATGTTATGGTTTCCTTTTTTAAAAGACAAAATTATTTTTATTAATCCGCCATGACCAATTCTGAGGCTGTAAGGCCGGAAGTAATCGCACATTCCAAGGACGGCCCCAGCCAGTAATCCCCGCACAGTGCAATCCATGCTCCAGGACCCGCGTGATCCTACCCCTTTGGTCACTCACCAGGGCAATGCCGCCTGTTTGTTGGATCTTCATGCTTTCTCCCCCATATTAACCAATTGGTTGGCAACGGTAATGGCTTCCATGGCATCCTTTGCATAGGCGTCCGCCGCCATACGAATGCCGATTTCATGCAGTTCCCCGGCTACACAGGTGGCCACCATGCGAAGACCGTTTTTCTTCAGCATCCTGATGAACGAGGGGAGCTCTTCCGAAAATTGCGGCAGCTGCTTTAATCCATTCTCTACGTATGAACAGGCAACCTCCGCCATCACGGGAGGCAGCGTTCCCTTTAAAACCTCCATCAGCACATGCAAATTAACCACCAGTTCGCTAAGCGGCACACCGGCCTTGGGCAGGAACGCCTTTAACCATGCGATGTATTCGGAAAACAAAGAAACCTGGGATGCAGCAACGGCCTCGGAAAGGTACGAAAGGTGGTAATTTACATCCTGTACAAATTTCTCATGCTGGTATTGGTCATATTTTTTCTTAGTTCGGGCTGCAGGCTGTACTGCCTCTCAACAATTGCCTGCGCCATTTTTTGCTGGTTTTCTTTTATACACTGACTTGTCTCCTTAAAAACTACCCATAAAAATGAAGGATCTTTTTGCAGCTTTCCGAACCTTTTTCCTGTACAAGTAAAAATGTAACCCTGTTGAAACAGATTTGCAAAGAACGATTGATATACTAAAATGATAGTAAATCACCCATTAGTAGATCGGGCCTTCTTGTTTTGTCTGCAAAGGTTCTAACGGGCAAGCTATCTATATTAACCACTGCTTTTTATGTATATTACCTTAGATTAGGAGATATGGCGGATGATGGACAACCCGTCTGGCACAAGAATTTGGGAACTGGATTTTTTGCGTGGCATCGCCATCCTTATGATGGTTGTTTTTCATATCTTGTATGACTTAAACACATTTTACCAGGTACCAATCCTTTATGAACAAGGCCCTGTCTACTATATTGGCAAGACAGCGGCATCCTTGTTTATTATTGTGGCCGGCATCAGCTGTTCTTTGAGCAGAAACAACGTCAAACGAGGTGCCAAACTGTTCGCGCTTGGTCTGGTAATCACACTCGTTACTTCTCTGACGGTTCCGGGTTCCAACATTTTTTTCGGCATCCTCCATTTTTTAGGTACCGCTATCCTTCTTTATCCCCTTTTTAAACACCTTAAACCCGGCCTTCTTCTTACTCTTGGCACGGGGATCATTTTAACAGGGTTTTATTTAAAAAGGATCGCCATGCCCAATCATTTGCTGGCCCCTCTGGGTCTGATGGGACCGGACTTTTACTCGGCGGATTATTACCCCCTGGTCCCGTGGCTGGGCTTATTCCTCTACGGGGTCGTGCTGGGAAAAATGATTTACAGGGAAAAGAACAGCCTGTTTGCCTCTTTCCCTTTCAGGCAAAACCCTTTAAATACCCTGGGGCGGCACTCTTTAGCCATTTATCTCCTGCACCAGCCTGTGATATTATTGCTCCTTTCCCTTCTTTACCGGTCTTTTCCCTTCAAAATAAATGTTTAAAGGTGCGGTTTTTCCGCACCCTTTTGTTCTTTGTTTTAGGAAATTATGCTTTTTTGAAAAACTGTATATAACTTTCCTTTCCTAAAAAAGCAAATAACTTAATAACTTAAGTACCTGGTACCTAGCCAATCTCCCCGATGGCCAGGGTAACTCCCGATATGCTGGAGGAAGGCAGGATTTTATAGGGTTTTCCTTCCTTTTTACAGAGCTTTTTTACGCTGAGACAGGCGTTGTGGCTGTTGCAGTCAACGGGGCAAAATACCATGTCGCATCTTTTAATCTTATTGATTAACGCCCTTTCTCCACCCTTCATATACCCGTCCAGGTATTCAAAATGACAGCCATGCTGCTCAATGATATTTTTATAAAGGGCCTTGAATTTGGTAATGCCGCCCACCATTAAGATCCGCTTCATGCAGCAATCGCATTGGCCGCACGGGTTGATGCACTGTTTTTGTCTGGCTTGTTTATGTATTTTGTTGTTTTTGGTTCCGGTTGAACTCATTGACTTATCCCTCCCAATCAATGATAATGATAATCTTTATCAATTAACATTATTATACAAGCCCTGGGTAGGTTCTGTCAAACGGAATAAAAATTGATTAGGCCTGGTTTAAACAAGACAGGGCATGGAACGTCAGAACACGGTTTCTTCCCCCGGCTTTCGCCCTGTATAAAGCTTGGTCCGCATGCCTTAACAACTCCGCCGGGTCCTGGCCGTCCCCAGGGAAAGAGGCCACTCCCGCACTGACGGTTACTTTCAGGCTGCCGTTCCAAGTCACATTTTCAACCGCCTGGCGTATCTTTTCAGCCACTTCAAAGGCAGCCTGTTTGTCCGCACCGGGTAATGTAAGCACAAACTCCTCTCCCCCGTAACGGGCTACGCTGTCTCCTTTACGTACAGTTTGCTTCATGACCTCCGCCACCCGGGCCAGGACCTGATCCCCTACCTGGTGGCCAAAGCGATCATTAATTTTTTTAAAAGGTTGAAAGATATTTGCACCCTTTGACACCGGCCGTCCGGTAGTAGTCTTCAATCTTAAAGCTGTACAAAACGGCTGCAGCAGCGATGATTCCCTGCCCCTGTGATATAGAATTGAATTGCACAAGAAGCGCCCCGATGAACAGGCCGGTACAGACCAGCCACTTGCGCAGCCTGGCGATGAAAAGTTCCACTTCCAACAGGTTGATTTCTTGAATGTTGAAGTAATTCCGGGATAACATGATCAAAACCCCTTTGATCGTCAATGGTTGAACATGCATTCAGCAGGTAACTAACCGGAAATCATAACTTCGGGTTTGCTCTTGATAATACCGGTAAAAACATTTACCATCACGGGATCAAACTGACCGCCGGCCCCTTGCTCCAATTCCCGGACAGCGGTTTCCAGTGGCAGTGCCCCGCGGTAAGCTCTTTGCGAGGTCATGGCATCCCAGGCGTCCGCAATGCTGACCAACCGCGCAGTGTAAGGGATGGCCTCCCCCTTCAGTCCCTTGGGATAACCGCTGCCGTCATAGCGTTCATGATGGTAAAGGACCACATTGAGCGCTTCCTTGAGAAAGTCTATGGGAGCCAGGATATGGGCGCCAATGGTGGGATGTTCTTTTATGGTTTGAAATTCATCCGGCGATAAGCGGCCCGGCTTGTTGAGGATGAATTCCGGCACACCGATTTTGCCAATGTCATGCAGAATGGCGCCGAAATGAATATGGGTCAGTTCCTCGGAGGACAGGCCCAGCCCCTCTCCCAGGGCCACTGCATACCTGGCTACATTGCGGGAGTGATTGCGGGTGTATGTATCTTTGGCATCGATGGCCGATGTCAGGGCGGAGATGCTCTTTAGATAAACATCCCTTCTGCCGTACTCTATTTTCATCCGGGTGTTGTCCAGGATGAGCGCCGCTTGACCGGCGAAGGACAAGACCGAGCTCCGGTCGGTGTCGGTGTATTCAATCCGGTGAGTATCCTGACCATGGTGCCGGTGCATCAAGATGAGAACACCGATGACCAGGCTGTTTACCTGTAACGGTACCGCCATCAGGGAGCGCAGGAAGGCGTCCCTTTGGCGCAGCGGTTTAAAGGCAGCATGGTTACTGGTGAATTCCACCACCCGGGAAGAAAAGCACCCCCGCACCAGGCAGGTATTGTTCTGTAAATACTCTTTAACGGCCGGCTCGAACTGCCCTCTGGCTGCAATGACCTCCAATCTGTCGCACACCCGGGGAGCCAATGCAATAAAGCCCGCTTCACTGTTCGTAATTTTCATGGACATGTCCAAGATGGCTTCAACGGTGCCTTCAAAGTCATAGGTTTTGATCAGGTCTGTCAACACCCCGTGTAAGAAACTAATTTCCTTCACTTTCTTACGAAGCATCCTGTTGATGGCAAGGAGTTCTTCGTTCTGCTGTTCCAGCTGTTCAATGCGCAATTGCATGGCCGCCTGTTCAAAGTGCCGGTTCTTTCCCATATATAAAGAAGACATTGGATCACCTCATCCATTTCTGCTTTATCTAATTACTAAAATTTCATCATGAAAATGATTATCATTATCAATATCTTAAATGTTGGCAATCTTTTTGTCAATAAGTAGTTACAGTACCAGGATTCGCTAACCCCAAAAGAAGAAATTTCCTACTTCCGGTTAATCAGGCCAGTAGGGTATAATTAAACAATTCTATTCTTGATGCGGGTATCCGCATCTAAAGAATCAATCATCCCGGAGTTATTTTAATGAAGAAAAAAGTTACCTTTATCTTACTCGTTGTGGTAATCATTCTCCTGATTGTCCTGTGGCGCACAGGAACCTTTGATATCTTGCAATCAATTCCTTTCGGGGACAGCACTGCCACTGCCGGGCTGCTGGCAAAGGCCGGTACTGCCGCCATTGTTATCAGTATCCTCCTGAATGTGCTGATCAGTGTGCTGGGGGTTGTCCCCTCGGTTTTTTTAACAGGGGCCAACATCCTGGTTTTCGGCCTCTGGGGCGGTTTTTTTGTCTCCTGGGCCGGGGAGATTGTCGGGGCGGTTGTGTCCTTTCTGTTGTACAGGTGGGGGGTTCAATCCGTTGCCAAAATCCCCACCGGGCACTGGAAACTTTTCAGGACCGTTAATTCCCTGCCGGGTCTGCGACAGATCTATTTTCTCACGGTTCTCCGGATGGCCCCCTTTATTCCCTCGGGCATTATCAACCTGTTGGGGGCGGTAACATCCGTTTCCCTGTTTCATTTTTTTATCGCTACAGCCCTTGCAAGTTTCCGGCCCTATTGTTGGAAACGGCCTTTAGTTATAATGTCATTACCCTGGGCAAGAATTATATTTATCTTGTCATAAGTATGATTGTTGCCGTACTGCTGTATTGGGGAATAAAAAAAGAGCTGCAAAGGCTCGGACAGCAGCAGTAGCGGACCTCCCGACATTTGCTTTCCTAAAACCATATTATGCCAGGGGTCGTTATGACGTTCTTGGAGGTTCTCTGCGCCTGCCGATTTCCTTCCTTACCTGTCTCAATTGGATCGTCATGCCGGTAAGTTATTCAGGCATATTTTTGTGTTGAATGCAAATAATAGGTGCATGTTCAGACGCTTTCTTATCTACGGACTATTAGGCTGGTTAATGGAGGTTATGTGGACAGGGTTTCTGTCTGCCCTGGACGGGGACTGGCGTTTGACCTCCACCACCTATCTCTGGATGTTCCCCATTTACGGACTGGCAATCCTCTTGGAACCGGTCCATAACGTCATCCGTCCTTGGACCTGGTGGCTGCGGGGGATGGTCTGGGTGGTGGCCATCTGGTTCATAGAAGCCGGCAGCGGCCTGTTGATTAAGGCTGTCACCGGCGCCATTCCCTGGGACTACACCGGGCAGACACCCTTGCAGATTGCCGGGGTGATTCGCCTGGATATGGCTCTCCTGTGGTTTGGGGTGGGCCTCCTCTTTGAGCGGCTGCACGATTACCTGGTGGAAGTGGTCGGCATTCGTTAACAAAAAGTCCTGGTACTTTGCCCGGAGTATAAAAGAAACCCGGATTCCTTCTTCCGGGTTTCCTGCTTTCTTTTAACCTAATTCTTTAATGCGGGATAAAATTTGATCCGGCGTATAACCGGCTGCATCAATAACCGGTGCTTTGGTTGAGATGCCCTGCATGTTCATGGTGTTGTTATCCAAGCCGTTGATAACAACCGCCATTACATTTTCCCCACTGCCGGGTTTAACAACTTTATAGCCCTGGTTCTTTAAAAGTTGGCTTAAATCATCCAGACCAGGTTCGATGGCCACTTTTTTCGCCACTGAAAAACACCTCCTGTCGTCCTTTAGTATGGCCGGGGGAGGCGTTATTTATTAACAGATTGTTCCGTCATGGCCCCTTTACCTTTGTCAACACATGAAAGAACTCCTGATTTTCACACCCCAACCGCCAGAAGGCCAACCTTGCCAATTATATTTCTTCACCAGTTCTGCCTTCAGTGCTGCGCTTTGCGGGTCCTCAAACCAAACCTCATGCTGTTTTTCTTCTTCCAACAGGTCAGGTCTTGCCTGCGGGTGAACCCCCCTGTATAATTATTATCGTATACCGATATCGAGGTGTGATATATGCTGAGAGAACTTTTCCTTGGTTTTATCCGGGTACACATTCTTTATCATGCTTCTTTAAACCCGGTTTACGGGCTGGAACTGATGGAAGAACTGGCCAGGCACGGCTACCCCGTGGGGCCCGGCACCATGTACCCTATTTTGAACAAGCTTGAAGAAAACGGGCTTTTGGTATCGGAAAAAATCAACGTGGAAGGCAAGCTTCGAAAGTACTACAGGATCACGGAAGCCGGCGGTGAGGTGCTGGCGGAGGCCAAAGGAAAAATCCGGGAGCTGGCCCGGGAAGTTTTGGAGGAACGGTAGAAAATGCTCTTTACGTTTCAGAACATCACCTATACCCTAGGCACCGGCCCGGGACGTCAAATTACCGCATCCGGCGCAGTGGCCGAGGGAAGTGTCCTGGTGGTACGGGGGCCCTCCGGGGCCGGTAAATCCACATTGCTCAGGGTTCTGGCCAGACTGCAGTCCTGCAGCGGCGGGGAAGTTTTTTTGCAAGGGGAAAGCTGGCGGCACCTGCCGGCCACAGCCTGGCGAGCCCGTTTGCATTACCTGGCGCAGAAGCCGGCCCTTTTTGACGGGACAGTGGCGGAGAACCTGGCCAAGCCCTTCGAAACACGGCAGGGTAGTAAAAATAAATTTGATCCCGACCGGGCCAAAGCCCTGATGCAGGAACTTCTTCTGGGCGCAAACCTGTGGGAGCAGGATTCCCGGACCCTCTCCGGCGGCGAAGCTGCCCGGATTGCCTTTGTCAGAGGGCTCCTCATCCAGCCGCATGTCATGCTGCTGGATGAACCCACCGCCGCCCTGGATGACCAGGCCAGGGAAGCCTTTTACGGGGTACTGTCCCGCTGGTTGACCGGCCCGGGCCGTGCCGCGCTGCTGGTGTCCCATAACAATGATTATAAAGGATTGGACCGGGTTTCTTTTCTGGACATCGGTCCCGGACAAAGAGGTGAATAACCATGGAAAACGCCACCATTCCCATTTCCAACCTTCATCTGGCTTTTACGGTTGTGCTGGTTTTGATCACCGGAGCCATCTCCTCCCTTCTGAAGCTGGGGCTGCTGAGGTCTTTACTGTGGGGAACTGTCCGCACCTTCGTGCAGCTTACGCTGGTGGGCTATGCCCTGACCTATATCTTTAAAATCAATAACCTCTGGCTTATTATGGCCATCATTACCTTGATGTGTTTTATTGCCTCCAAGACCGCAGTCAAGAGAACGCCAAACGTCCCCAACTACCCGTCCCTGCTGGCCTTTGTATCCCTTTTGGCCAGCACCTACCTGGTAGGTTCCCTTGTCACAGTATTGATTATCTCCCCCGACCCCTGGTATTCCGCCAGAATTGCCATACCCATTTTCGGATGATCCTGGGCAACTCCATGAACGGCATTGCCCTCTCCCTGGACCGTCTTTACAGCGAGGCCAGGTCCCGCTCGGCGGAAATTGAGGCCATGCTGACCTTCGGGGCCACCCCCTGGGAGGCCATCCGTTCCAGCGTCCAGGAAGCCGTCCGGGCCGGTATGACCCCCACCATTAACTCTTTAATGGTGGTGGGCCTGGTCAGTTTACCGGGTATGATGACGGGCCAGATTCTTGGCGGCGCGGACCCCAGCGAAGCCGTCCGGTATCAAATTGTGGTCATGCTGATGATTGCCGCCGCTGTGGCCATCGGCTGCCTGATTTTGGTGGGACTTTCTTATAAAAAACTGTTTAATGAAGACGGGGCTTTGCAGCCTTTTGTTTTACAGAGCAAAAAATAACTTAGGTACCTGGTACCTAAGTTATTAAGTTATTAAAAATGCAAAAAGCACTCCGGGTGCCCGGCGTGCTTTTTAGCGCTATTTTCTTGCTATTTCGCCAAAGGTTTTCATGGTTTCGTTGGCCTGCTGAAGGAGGATTTTGTCTGCGATGCCCAATAAATCGATAATCTCCGGATATTTGATGCTGTAGATGACCCGCAGGCCTTCCTTCCTGCTCTGAAGAACATCCTGCTTTTTTAAAACCGCCAGGTGTTGGGACGTATTGGCCTGCTCAACATTCAGTTCCTCGAAAATATCGCAGACACACAGTTCCCCGTCCTTTAACAACTCCAGGATACGAATTCTGGTAGGGTGTGCAATGGCTTTAAACAGATCTGCTTTTAATTGGGATATTTTTTCCTTCAACAAAATCACCACCCCTTAATTCTAATATAATTATATATCATAACTCTCTATAAAGCCAGAAATTCCATTTTAATACCTTCTCTGCTTCCTTTTCCCCACCACTTCATAAAATACCGCGCTGAGGCGCCCAAAACAATTTCAATTGAAGTGATTACCTTTGCCGTTTTTGTCAGGGGATAGATATCCCCGTAGCCGGTGGTGGTAATGGTGGTAAGGCTGTAGTATAAGAAATCCACCGCATGACTTTGAGAGTTTAGGCCATGAAAGGAACACGGATTTACCAATGTAAGCAGTTTATAAACAATGGCAAAAAGCTGCCGAGAATGACAATGGCGGGAATAACCACCAGAAATCCTAATTTTTCTGTCGCCCTTCTGATCATCCCATATCCTTCCTGTCTTCTTATCTTTTTCATACTTACCAGTATTGTACCGTAGGAACCCTAAAGTGTACAGTAATACGTTATACTCCTTAAAATTCTGCTAAAGTTATTGACAAGAGTAAAGATCTGAATTACCATATAAGTACAATTAGTTTTGCTAAAGGGGAGTAGCTTTTACAACAAGGTCGTCATTACGGGTCATTGGCCCCGGCTTTGTTGGCAACGTTCAAGTTGTTAGCAAGACCTTTACTTTTTCGGGTAAAGGTCTTTTTTATTGCCGCATCCTTTACCTGAATTTGGTAAAGGTTGTTTTGCTTTTTTAGGAAAGACTAGCTTCAGAAAAAAATGGAGGGTTGTAGTATGGAACTGTTTTCCGCGGAATTTTTTTCAGCTTTACTGGCAATTATTGTTATCGATTTGGTTTTGGCCGGTGACAATGCCATTGTTATCGGGCTTGCCGCCAGGAACTTACCCAAGGAACAACAAAGACAGGTCATTATCTGGGGTACGGCAGGTGCCGTCGCCGTTCGCGCCGTGGCAACCGTGGCGGTCGTGTGGTTGCTGAAGATTCCGGGTTTGCTGCTTGTCGGGGGATTACTCCTTATTTGGATTGCCTACAAATTACTCACCGAAGAAAAATGCCACGATGACATGAAGTCATACGATAACCGCTGGGAGGCCATCCGAACCATTATCATTGCCGATGCCGTAATGGGACTGGATAACGTTTTGGCTGTCGCCGGTGCTGCCCATGGAAACTTTTTACTGGTGGTGCTGGGTTTACTGATCAGTGTACCCATTATGGTCTGGGGAAGTACCATCATTATAAAATGGACTGAACGTTACCCGGTCATTATTTATATCGGTGGGGGTGTTATCGCCCTAACGGCTGCCAAGATGATTGTCAATGAACCGTTTTTAAACGCTTTCTTTGTTACCAACCCTGCTCTAAGATATGGTTTAATAATAGTTGTTACGGCGGGTGTTTTAATCGCCGGCAGACAAAAAAGCAAACATAAAAAGGTTGCTTCCCAGTAATCGTACGGCCCTGTGGCACTGACCACAGGGCCGTTTTGTTTTGCTATAAAGGGTTTAGAAAAGGGATTTGTTGCCTTGTTTTCCTTATGATTAACAATCCTAATTCAGGGCATTATATGCCTGGAAATGAGGACATATTTTTTATTCAATGGAAATACATGAGAAAGAAACACCGGCTATTGCCATAGAATATTTAAAGGTCAGTACATTTTTTTGGACCCTTCTCACTGGTTCTTTGTTATAATAGTCATGTTGCTTTAGAAATACTGTAGAGGGGTGACTTATGGAAGAACTATTAAAAGCATTGATTCTTGGCACCGTCCAGGGTCTCACTGAATTTTTACCTGTGAGCAGTACCGGACATTTGCTGTTGGGAAGAAAACTTTTGGGTTTGTCCGAAGCCGGATTATTTCTCGATACAATGCTCCACCTGGGGACTTTGCTGGCGGTGGTTGCGGTTTTCTGGAAAGACATCGTGGATATGATGAAAAGACCCTTTAGCAGGCTCAGTCTTTTGATTATCGTGGGAACCATTCCCACCGCCATCATCGGACTTGCCTTTGAAGACTTCTTTGAGGATATTTCTAAAACCGGTGTCACAGCCGGATGGGAGTTCTTAGCCACGGGCGTCATCCTCTGGGTAGCCGACAATATGAAGAAAAAAGGAACAAAAAATATTGAACAGATTTCTTTTAAAGATGCACTGATTGTAGGCACTTTGCAGGGTGCGGCCATCCTTCCCGCCATTTCCAGGTCCGGCTTAACCATCGCCGGGGCCTTATTCCGGGGCATTGATAAACAAGCCGCTGCCCGCTTTTCCTTCCTGCTTTCATTACCAGCCATCCTGGGGGCGGTGGTGCTGCAAAGCGCCAAGCTTGCCGGCGGCCAGGCTGAGTCCATCGGGGCAATTCCCCTGCTTGTAGGAACGCTGGCAGCCGCCGTTTCCGGTTATGTGGCTGTGAAATGGATGCTGGCAATTCTCCAGCGGGGCTCCCTCAAAATATTCTCTGTTTACGTGTGGATTTTAGGTATCGGTGTACTCACCGCACAGATGCTGGGCAAGTTTTAAATAGCACAAAACCCCGGTCATTTTCTCACCGGGGTTTTGTGCGTTTAATACTGTTTTCGGTGTCTTACGATGTGGAAATTATTTCACCGCATATCTCCTTCGGCAGTGAGAAAAATACAAACTGCAGCAAATTTGATAGGAGATTAAGGTGTTATGAAAAAAATCCTTTGGCAGTACTTTCCATCCTGCTGTCTTTGGGGCTGGTTATTTTCTTTTTGAGTAGTGGATCTCCCCAGCGAAAGCCCTTGCCGGTTCAAAAACTTTTGTACCGGGACAACGATTACTCGCTGTATGTGCAGGACAACCAGGTGGTGGTGAAGGGCAGCGATGGGGAAAGCAGCGGTGTATTGCAGGTGTCGGAGAGCCGCTTCACAGGCGCTTCCCGGATCAAAAACAAACCGAAGGATAAAATCCCCCTGCTGGGAATTTCCCTTGCAGACAGTATTTTTTTACAGGGAGATAAGTATGTTTATGTAATAAACTTACGTCCCGAACCAAGAATTATAATGACTTACCCGAACCCCAAGACCCGAAAACATAAGATTATCGTGCAGAAGGATCAAAACGTCCTATACTTTTACCAGCAGGGAACCCTGGTTAAAAAATATCCCATAGCAACAGGAAAAAAAGATTTTTACACCCCTGAAGGCACCTTTAAAATCGTGAACAAGACTCCTTACCCCCAGGGAAAAGAGCCCGACACACTGCTGGGACCCCGCTGGATGGGCCTGAGTGTGCCTTACCAAAAGGACAAACGGGCAGAGAATGACAGCCGGGCGCCCCGGGGGATGAAATACGGCATCCATGGCACCAATGAACCGGCATCCATCGGCAAACATGCCTCGGGTGGCTGTATCCGGTTGAATAACAAGGATATCGCAGAACTGTACGACAGGGTGTCCCTGGGTACCGAGGTTGAAATACGGTAGGTTAAGGGTGACCGTTCTTTTCATAGATCCTTGCTCATCGGGTACATTAAACGGAGAGGTGATACAGTCATGGTCATGCAGCTGCGTTCATTGTTAAAACATATTGTGGATGACCGGGGATTATCCATTCAACAGGTGGCGAAAGACATCGATTATGACATCAACGCCGTGGAAGAACTGTACTATGATGAGATGGACTGTTACCCCAGGGAATTGGTGGCCAAGTTGTGCACATACCTTGGCATACCGGTTTCTGATTTGTTTGGGTTGGAAGGCGAGTAAAGGCTGGCGGGTTTGTCCCGCCAGCCTTTTAAATTTGCCGTTTTTATTAAACGTGTTTTGGTATACGGCCTATGCCTCGGCCTTCTTAGCCTGCTTGCTCATGGTAATACCCAGGCCTTGGCACAGGTAGTAGATGGCGAAGCATACCAGAGGGTGTAGATCATATAGAAGACCAGCATAAAGGTCATGACACCTTTGTTGTCCTTTACATGCTCGGTTTCCACACCGTAGTAATTATAGGAAGGTTCTATCACCTTTTTCTGCAGTCCCTGGATGGCAGCTGATTGCTTGAAATTTTCCTGCTTGTCCAGGGCTTTGCTTATTTGTTTGGTTGAATTGTACCAGTTATAAACTGTTTCCCTGGGGTCCAGCCCGTATCTCTGTTTTACGATGTCACCCTGATTGTTGTACATGTCCGTGCTGTCTTTGGCAATGGTAGCCATGATTTTCCCCAGGTCCCCTTTTATTTTAAGGGTTTCCTTCTCCGCCGTCACCTGGACGCCGTCAATTTTTTCATACTGGGAGGCCCAGCGGGCAGCCTCTTCCCCGCTTTTCGCTTTTATACTGACATCAATGACGGTCCCCTGCCACTTGTCTGCCTTTTTCGCTTCACCTTGAACGATGGAAAGGGCGGAACCCTTGGAGATGGAATTAAACATGTCATCGGCAAATTCCAGGCCGTTTCTGCCATTGCCAAAGGAAGGACTCATCATATAGGCATAGATCCCCAGAAAAGAAATCATCATGATAATCCCCAGAAAAAACGCTTTGCGATCTCTAATCATTAATGGCTCACTCCTTTCGTGACAGTTGTGGCTGTCTCAGCCCGCAGGGTAGGAATGCCTCTGATGAAGGCTAAAATAATCCAGCCGGCAAAGATGAACACCAATCCGAAGAAGACCCAGGTGCCAATGGTGGCTAAAAGTGTTGTGACGGACGTACTCATGGAGATATACCCCATCTGTACCATCTTTTCAGGCAGGGCGAAGAGCCTGTTTACAAAACCGGCCATAATGGCCACAGCGTAAAAGCCGCGAATATAGATACCGGGAACCACTTTGGTGGTGGCTGCGCCGATTTGAATGCCCAGCAGGGAGCCAACCAGCATGCCCATGGCCAAGGTGTAGAAGATATAGCCGTAAATGGCATACTGGGCGATGGAACTGTAACCGGCGGTAAAGATAATCTGTAAGATATCGGTACCCACGGTGGTAAAGGAGGAAACACCCAGACCGTAAACAAACATCGGGAAGGTCAGGAAGCCGCCGCCGACCCCCATGATGGCGGCGGCAAAGCCTACAACGGCGCCGCAGAAGGCCACAAACCAGCCGGAAATTTTACGACCGCCGGGAGTGACGTCCTCGTCAAATTTAATCATGGGTGCCAGGTTAACCTTTTGCAGTTTCTGCGCCAGGGGAGTTAAACCGGCGGGGCCCCGTGGGCATCCCCTTTGTTGGAACTTCCCCTGGTCTTAATAAAGTCGTACATGGAGTAAAAGCCCAGGAAGCCCAGCATAAAGACATAAACCGCACTGATGACAAAATCACTCAACACCGGGTTGGCATTAAACAACGCCCTGTTCAGGCTGCCGCCGGCGGTTACACCCAGGCCGGAGCCTACCAAAAAGGCCACAGCCAGGGGTACGTTAACGTTGCCAAGCTTTTTGTGAATGACGGTTCCCATAATGGCTTTGGCAAATATGTGAAACTGGTCAGTACCCACTGCCAGGATCCCTTTCACACCAAGGCTCATCAGTGCAGGAGTAATAATAAAACCACCGCCGGCACCGATGCATCCGGTAATCAAACCTGCACATACACCGACGAACATAGAGCCATAAAACATGGTCGGCGTAAAGTGGGACGGACCAAAGGCATTTTTGCCGCCGATAAAACCTGGTAAATCAGCAGCATGTCCAATGGCCGGAATAACTAAAGGAAGCATCATTACGGCAAGAATAAATAAATGTTTTCTATTGCGGACGATGTTGTTGGACATCTCCAGTTCCCATTTAGCGTGCGCCCTGGATGCGCTCATCAGGGCTTCATATATCCCCCTCATTCGGGTGACCCCCTTCTCTAACAGTGTTTAAAAAGGTGCTTCAGGTCAAAATAATTAAGATCTATTCCTATTCTTCTCTTGAAATAAAGGTGCTTGTCATTTGATATCTTTTATATGCACAGCCCCAAGCATTCCCCGCTCTTCACCTCCTGATCAGCAATATTGTTATCCTCTTGCAGCCGGCTTTTGATAACTTCCAGTAAAATATGACCTGAGATGATTTCCGGAGAATAATGGTACTCGGCACAGACGTTTATCAAGGGAATCCGAAGTTGATCGGATATTTCGGTAAATCTGCCCACATGAATACCCACCCACTCCGGCAGGGAACCTTCTTTGGTATTAAATCCTTTCACTCCCCAGGTGGTTATGATTTCCGAGCGGTTTTTCCGGTTTACCATTTCCTCTTTAATTTCATAGGCAAAGGAATTGCTGTCCTGGTCATAGCGATAGGCGACCATGTCCTGGCAGTCATTGTCTTTCAGAACCATCGCTGCCCTTTTTCGGATGGCTGATTCCCTGGATAGTTTACCAAGAAGGATATCCGCCTTAATCATTTCCAACCCGGCAGAGGTCCTGGCCAATTTGGCCTGGAGTTCCTTTGTTTTGTCTTGACCGTGGGATTGAACTTGGACCCCTTGAAAGTAGCTCGTATCCTGCCGGTGCTTCTCATCGTCCGGCATCATTCCGGCTACCAGGTAGTTTTTTGAACCGGCGGACAGGTAGTTTTCGGCATCCAGTACCACTGCCTGAATCCTGGCCTGGTTTTTCATGCGCTGAACAAGCAGTTCGACCTGCTGCGGCAGGTGCTTCAGTCCCTCTGCGTACTCAAATTCTACCGGTGTGCCCTTTTCATCACAGGCAAGTAATAAAATGAGCTTCTTTCGATAATGCTCCGGCAGTAAGAACACCTCCGGAACAAACCCCTCATAAAAGGCCCCTTTGAATACCGCGGGAACAATGTGAATAAATACTGTTTTGGCTGATTTTTTGTCACAGCCGCTGCTCAACAGCCAGTGATGAAACAATGCTTGTCTTACTTCTTCCTGCCCCAGTTTTTTGGTAACATGATAGAACTGGATATTGGTGCCGTCGCAAAGTCCGGTCCTTTTGCAAACGTCCTGAATGGGAAGGTTAACATTTTCCCCGGCTGCAGACTTGATCACCAAAGCCTGGGCCAGGTCAAGCTGCTTGGGGCACCTGATGGCTTTCTCCATGACGTGCCGGATGTCGGACCGGGCCAGTCTGGCTTGAAGACTTTCCATCTGAAGAACCAGGTTATCCACATTGGTTAACTGGTTATCACCGGTCTCTATTTCATTATGCAATTTACTGAGGCTGGCAATTAAAGATTTGATTTTGCCGGGAGTAAGGTTGTCCAGACTGCCAAAGTTGGCCAGCACACGCTGCTTCACTTTGCCTTCCATGCGGTAGCTTTCAATCAGCTTAACATAGACGTATTCTCTGCCGTTCTTTTTGGTCGTCACCTTGCGCAGGAACATATTTTCCACCCCCTATCATAATGTTCTTGTGACCGAGTGCGCAAACTCAGTCGCTTTTTATCGATTACACAGGTAATGTACCAAAGGCCTGTTTTTCTTACAACATTTTTTATATACAAGCCCCCATGAAATAATTGTCTTTCTTGGTTTTATTCGTGAAAGGTGCTAAAATACACGGATTATCAGTAATTTGACAATGTTTTTTGTCACCTGACTTGTCCGCCAATCCAAACCCTTAACACCTTAATTTTTTTCACAATTCTTGTATCGGGCCGAATTTTAAACAAACTATTGACAAAATTCTTTTTACCAGTCTTACCGGGCAGGGTGAGACTCTTTGCCAAACCCATCGTTAATCATAGGGCCAATACCCGGGCGTGTCCGGCTCATGTTTAAGAGCCACCGTAATCTCGACACCGTCAGCGATACGTTCCTCCCAGGACACCGGTACCTCGAGCAGCTTCCTGGAATACCTGGCGGCGGGCATTACCGCCTACTCTGTTCTCACACACCGGGACAATGTTCTCCTTCGGGGTTTTCAGGGTATAATCCCTTTAATCAAAAAAACCCCCATCCTTTGGATGAGAGCTGATTCCTGCCGTTCTTCAACAATTAACCTTCATCAAACTAGTTTTGTAACTTCTCGATGATATCCCGCGCCATCGCTACACCGCAGGCGCCAGCTTGGGCCAGGCCCCGGGTGATCCCTGCACCGTCGCCGCCGGCATATAAGCCGGTTATTTCTGTCTCGAACTTACCCGTTAATTTGGGCCGGGCCGAGTAAAATTTGGCCTCCACCCCGTAGAGCAAGGTGTGTTCCGAGGCAATGCCCGGCGTGACTTTATCCAGGGCTTCGATCATCTCGATGATACTTTTCAGGGTGTTGTAGGGGAGCACCAGGCTCAGATCCCCCGGTTCCGCTTCTTTCAGGGTAGGTTCAACAAAGCCCACCCGGATGCGCTTGTGGGTTGACCGGTATCCCTTCATGAGATCGCCATACCGCTGGACCAGTACACTGCCGTTGGACAAATCGTTGGCCAGTCTGGAGATCGACTTGGCGTATTCAATGGGCTTATTAAAGGGATAGGAGAACTTTTGCGACACCAGCAGGGCAAAATTAGTATTGTTGCTGCCAAGATTTTTGTCCTTATAGGCGTGGCCGTTGGCCAGCATGACGCCGCTGTGATTTTCGATAACCACGTACCGGCCGGGTTGCTGCAGAAGGTCCTTACGGTGGTGCCAACGGATGTCCGGAAGACAAATTTGCCTTCATACAAGTGCTCATTGATCTCTTCCATAATGGCATTCAGTGTCTCCACCCGAACCCCCACATCCACCTGGTTGGAATCCACCTCCAGACTGTGCTTTTTTAACACGCCGGAGAGCCATTCGGAGCCGTCCCGACCGGGAGCAATGACAACTTTTTTGGCGAAAAATTCTTCCCCTGTTCTGGCAACAACACCGTTGATAAGGTGTTTGTCACCTTCTGTGGTGGTGAGCAGATTTTCCACTTCTGTTTCAAAAAGCATATCAACCTGATTTTTCAGGTATTCGTAGATGTTTTTCAGGATTTCCAGGTTTTGTTCGGTTCCCAGGTGCCGCACCTGCGCCCGCAGCAGTTTCAGGCCGGCGCCCAGACCGCGCTTTTCAATGGCTTTAACTGCCGGTGTGGTGGGATCGGTAGCTGCCGAAACGGCCCCGTGCTTAATGTTAATCCCGTCCACATAGTTGATTAACTCCAGCACCTCGGAGTGGGGCAGGTAATCGGTCAGCCAACCCCCGAATTCGGTGGTTATATTAAACTTGCCGTCCGAATAAGCCCCTGCCCCGCCAAAACCGTTGGTAATGGAGCAGGCATGCATGCAGCCGGCATATTCCTTCTTTTGCGTGGGGGGCGGGCATTTGACAATGCTTTTTTGCAAAATGGGGCACACTCGCTTGTAAATATTCCTTCCCTTATCCATAAGTAAAACTTTTAGATAGGGCGCTTTGGTTGCCAGTTCGTAACAGGTAAATATCCCTGCCGGTCCGGCCCCTACCACAACAACATCATAATTTTTCATGCGCTTGCACCTCCTTCTCCGACAATTGTGCAAACAGATTTATTATGAACGATGCAGGCATTTTTTTCAATGGAAAATATATGGAATTGTCCAGGAATCACCCTTTTTTCTTTAAAATTATTATTGTTGTAGTGACAACACCTGTGCTACAATATAGAAAATTATATAATTGCTCTCGGGTTGAAACGATTGCTCGTTGTCAACGGATTTTTGACTATCAGGGGGGTAGTCAGCTTTACAGCTGACTACCCCTCTTTAGTTTTATCCTTATCACAGGGAGGGATGTCCTTTGGGTGTACCAAAAGTACTCAATACCCCGGAAAAGCGCAGGAAGAAAAATCATACTGCTAATTTACGGCTTATTGTGAAAATGCTTAAAAGAGATACCCCACAGGGTGGCGTTACCCTCCGGCAAATGGCAGATGCCTGTGGTGTAAGTGAGCGAAACGTTTACCGTTATCTTCAGGAATTAAAGCAGTTGGGGATTGAAGTCGAGCGTTACAAGTCTTCCCAACCCGGTAAACCCGGCTGCTGCTATTATAAAATTAAGCCGCCGCAGGAAAAGGATTTTACGTCAGAAATGCTGCACCTGGCCTTTTTATCCCAGGCGTTGCAGGATTGCTATAAACTTCAAAAGAACATTTTATCAGTCAAACAGTTTGTCCTGTGCTGCCTGGCCAATCGCTACGGCCTTAATCTGCCTGTAACATGCCTGAGAAGCAGTACTATGAGTCATGCTTCACCTCTCCCATAAAATCCCCCAGGGGGTGGTTTTCTTTTTGTAATATAAGGAATGGCGGTCGGCGTGACCTGAAATAAAATTATTCGATTTATTCTGATGCGATAAAACTCACGGTAAGAGCGTGACATATATTACAGTTAGACTCCTCAAATTTATTTATAATACGAAGTAACAAACAATTGAAACTTGTAAGTTTGAAGGAGGCTAACCTAATGAAACGCAAAGTAATTCAAATAGATCAGGAAAAATGCATTGGCTGCGGCCTATGTGCCAACGCCTGCATGCAGGGAGCCATTCAGGTCATTGACGGTAAAGCCCGGCTGGTTTCCGAGTCCTACTGTGACGGTCTGGGAATGTGCCTGCCCCAGTGCCCCGTGGATGCAATCCAACTGATCGAAAAGGAAGCAGAGTCCTTTAATACGTCAAGGTCCAACATCAAACTGAAAACTGCTGCCCCCAGCGGCCCCTCCTGCGGCTGCCCGTCGGCACAAACAAGGGTAATTGAACAAAAAGACGAAGGACAGGTCCCCTTGGGCAGCCAGCCATCCCACCTGTGCCAGTGGCCTGTTCAACTGCACCTGCTGAATCCCGCCGCACCTTACTTCCGGGATGCCAACCTGCTGCTCTGCGCCGATTGCGTCATGGCAGCATACGGGGACTTCCAGCAGAAATTATTGAAAAACCGTACCATTGCCATTGCCTGCCCCAAGCTGGATAATATTCAGGGGTATGTGGAGAAGTTGGCGCAAATTTTAACACTGAACGATATTAAAACCATTGTCGTAGCCCGCATGGAAGTGCCCTGCTGTGGAGGCATCACCGGCATTTTAAAGCAAGCCCTCCAAATGTCAGGCAAAGAGATCCCCGTTCGGGAAGTGATTATTTCCGCAGACGGTAAGGTAAGGTAAATTTGCAAAAACGAGGCGGGATGATATGGAAATTACTTCTTCAGGAATAAAATTTGGCAGTACAGCGAATCGTACCGTGGCGAAGGTGGAAATGCGGGATTTGGGCTGGCAAAAAGGAGAGGTACACCAGGAAACCGTCAGCATCTTCCAACTAAATATGTTTTTGTAAATTGCGATCCATCACGAAAATAAAGATCCTCTCTCCGGTCTTCGTGCTTATATCAGTGTGTAGGCTCACTACTTTAGCTGAAGTGATTTCCGCAACCACTTTATCCAATTCAGAACGCCCCTGTTCAACCAATTGCTGACGCAACTTTTTAACCAGAGTCATCCCTGCTTTATCCCTTGCCAGGTGCTGCTCGGCTTTAGAAAGTACACCACGCAAGCTTACAATTATCATGTTACGCAGGATATCGGTCTTTGCATCCTCCGGTCCCCGTCCCATGTAATCCTTTTCCCACTGAATGATAGCCTTTGCTATGTCATCTTCTATTTGGCCCTTGGGGTTCAATCTAATTACTCCTCATTCTTTAGAGATAACGTGTATTTTATTGATATATACGCTTGTAATTATACATTTTTACTGTAGAAAAAACAATAGAAGAACATAGACTCGTTACCGGTAACCGTCCGCGGTGTACAAGCGGGTATCGGCGGGATGGTTACCTGCTTTATCCCCTTCTACAAAAAGAGCTAAAGGAAGCCTGCAACTGCCTATATGGCATTTGTGGTCCTTTACCCTAATTCATCTACTTTTTGTACGGCATCTATTGCCTGGTTCAACGGAACATGGGGTTTTAGTTCATGAACTCTGGTCGCTCGGTAACTAACCGTCTGTTCTCTTCCTTCTTCCATCGGTAACATAAAAAGCGGTGGCTAATCGTTCTAGCTGAGCGACCCCTAACCGGACAGTTTTTCAGAGATAAATTCTGTTTGTTGCTGGTATTTTTGATACGTTTTGGGGTAGCGTTCTTGTAAAGCACCTGCGGTTTGTCCCTCGACTGTTATTAGTTTTCCGCATTATCAAACAGAGCCGATAATTAAAACTTCGTAAGGTTGAATATCCAATTTATTCAAAGATACTTCCTCCCCCTCATTTCTATGTGTACCTAAAAGCAATCTTTCTTTACCTTCCTTGTCAATATTGACAGCCTGGTGCCTTTTAGAAAAATTCAAAACCACATTTACCTCTTCATCTCCATATTTTCTTTTATAGATAAGAACCTCACCCGGTTCCTTGTCTATAAACTCAAGATCCCCTATAGAGAGTGCATTACTTCTTTTTCTCAACCATATTAGCGATTTATAAAAAGTAAGCAGGGAGTTTTTGTCTTTACTCTGGGCATTTACATTTTTATGCCTGTAGTCGGAATTTACCGGGAGCCACGGCTTGGCCTTTGAGAATCCTGCATATTGTGAATCATCCCATTGCATTGGGGTTCTTTCAGCATCTCTCCCCCGGATGACAGGCCATCCCTTTTTTCCTAAAGGTCCTGAAGGTCTTTCCTGGCAATTTTTTCACAGGTCATGCCAATTTCCTCACCATAGTAGATAAAGGGTGTTCCCCGCAGTGTCATCAGCAGTGCCGCAGCAACCTTTGCCCTGGCATCGGTGTATTTGCCGTCCCTGTAGCGGTAGTAATGCCTGGGCTGGTCATGGTTGCTCAATGTGAAATTCGGCCATGCATCTGCCGGGAGCAAATTATAATACTCCGTTATGTTTTTATAGAATCCCCTGGCACTCCACCTTTGAAAAAGGAAGCTGAAATTGAATGCCATGTGAAGTTCGTCATTTCCCTTTCCATGATAAGATACCGCTTCTCCGGCATCATTGGTATAGATCTCTCCAACCAGCATCCTGTCTTCATACTGATCCGTTATGACCCTTATTTCCTTGCATATATCATGTGTCTCCGGCCGGTTTCTGTCATACAGATGTTTTTGCACATCAATCGGATTAAAAGACAGCTTCCAGGGATTGTTCCTGTATTGATCGTCTTTGATATACCAATTGACAACGTCCATGCGAAAACCATCCACACCCAGGTCGAGCCAGAAACCTATCATTTCATAGACAGCTTTTCTGAGATCAGGATTTCTCCAGTTTAATTCCGGTTGGTGCCTTGTAAAGGTTCCAAGGTAGTATTCCTTTGTATGATTATCAAACCACCAGGCATTTTTCATTTCAAAGGAACATACCCAGTTATTAGGCTTTTTCCCCCTGTCCTCATGCCATATATACCAGTCCCGCCTGGGGTTGTCTTTGCTTTTCCTTGATTCTATAAACCAGGGATGTTCATCGGAAGTATGGTTTATGACAAGGTCCATGATGATCCTTATATTCCGTTTGTGGGCTTCCTGAAGCAGCAGCTTGAAGTCATCCATGCTTCCAAAGATAGCATCTATATCTCCATAGTCGCTTATATCATAGCCGAAATCCTTCATGGGGGACTTGTAGATCGGTGATATCCATACTGCATCTATACCCAGCGAATTCTCTGTTCCATCATTCAAATAATCCAATTTTGATATGATTCCTTTAATATCCCCTACTCCATCATTATTGCTGTCCATGAAACTTCTTGGATAGATCTGGTAAATAACTCCCTTTTTCCACCAAGGATCCGTGTGCGCTGTACCTTTTATCATTTATAACTCCCTCAGCTCAGGATTAGAAAGCCTCAAATCAGGCTAATAATATTATCTTGTTTTATATCGCTGCCTTATTATTCACAAACCATTGGCCTCATCATAAAATTTCCAAACAATCCAGGCCCAGCATGTCTTCAATGCAATACAGCCACTGGGTCTGCAGGCTGACCCTGATAGCCCACGAGCTTGGAATCGTCTTTGAGTCCGGTGGTTTCTCCATTGCGAAGTGTAACGGATAATTTGCCGTTGACGACGGCATAATCCAGTCGCACCCTCTAAAGAAATACCTGTAACCATATGGAAAATAATTCTGCGAAAACAATTAAAAACAACCCAAGAAGAGTTCTGGAATAACCTATAACCTGTGAATTCAACGGGTTTTTTCTTTTCCCTTAAAATCTTTGCTCCGATAGAACATTTCACCTAACGTTCAAGCATTAGCGACGCCCCCGGGCCTTAAGGCAATGGCCGAGCCTTGTTGATTCGAAGATGCAGTTCAGATCATGCACAAAGCCCCGGAAAGAGATTATTTTCTTCCGAGGCTTCCTGGGTATATGCAATATTATTATATATTCTTACGGCGGTGTTTGTTTCGGTTTTGTCACTACCGCTGGGGCAACGGGCAATCACTCACTCTCCGTTTCTGGAAACGCCGGCCTGCTTGCTTACTTTTAGTAATTCTATGTAATCAATTTTCATAACGGTTTGTGATTGCTAAAACATTGTGGTTAATAAGTTAGGTGCCTGGCAGTGCGGCTGAGCAATGTCGCTGAATGTAGTGGGTGGGAATCCCACCGGGTAGGGTTTAGCCAGCCGCCCGTAGCTAGTCTTGGAACCGATAGGGTAACCTAAAGGTTTAAGCGTAGACAAGCAAGTTAGCGGGCCGAAAGCATAAGCTGAAGGAACTGAGCCCCGAAATACCTATAAAATTGGGAAGGCTGATGCTGTTGCCAGAGCAGAAAGCAACATTTCGGCAATCATTATGGCGAGATTGACGGAACTTCCCGGGGTCGGAGACCTCGGCACGTTAAACACTGACATGCAGCGGTAACTCAGGAGATCCTATCCGCTCTTCGTAAGGAGTATGACCGATCAAGCGATAAAAAAGTGAGGGAGTCAAAAGGCGGATAGGGAGTCGGATCACCGAATAGTACCAATGATGCAGGGTAATGCCTGTGGAGGAAAGGCGGTGACATATCAACGACCTTGTTGGAGACAC
>NZ_AWQQ01000019.1 GCF_002607855.1 Desulforamulus profundi | reverse complement strand
CGGAGAGGTAGCGGGACGCCCTTATGGGAGTATGCAGAAGAAAAAAGTTCGTCGGAAAATATGTCATCAGCTTCAGCAAGGGCATAATAGATGCTGTTTTCAGAAACAAGGGGTCTGTTACTCCATTGCTCTAATACATCAATGTCGGTTATAGATAATTGACGTCCTTTTTGCTTTAACATATTAAATTAGCACTCCCTATCTGATGATAGGTATTTATTTCTACAAATATCTCTATTTTCCTTCCTGTTATGCTAAAAATATCTATTTTTGGTTATTATTGTTTGGAGTTTTTCAACAGTCTCCTAGGTACAATTTGACTGGGTGGTAAACTTTTGAATTCAGGTTGATTCGCTGTTTTTATTATGGCTTCTCTTTCATCTGGACTAAGTTTGTTTGCAGGCTTTCGTTTGGCATGTTTACGCTGGTCTTCATCAGGTGATAGACTGCTTCTCCAGCGTTGCAGAGTACGCTGAGATATTCCAAGCACCTTACAAGCCGCTGTTTCCCTGGCCCCGTTAGCAACAGCTTCTTTGATCAGTGAAATAACTTTTTTGCGATCTGAGACACTGATCAGTCGTCCTCGGGGTCCCCCCAGATCGCTTGGGCCTTTTTTCTTAGAACCAGGAGTGCAGCGGTTTCAGCAAGCGCGGCTTCCTTTCGTTTAAGTTCCTTTTGGAGATCTTTGAGTTCACGATCTTTTTGGCGAAGATCCTTTTGTAGTTGGGCAGCCTGTTGGGCTACGCCACCATTGGCCTGCATACAGGCATCCCGCCAGGCCTCCACCTGTTCAACAAAGAGACCTTTAGAGCGGCAGTATTCTGCTAATTCAATCTCGCTTAAGGATGCTGTTTCAACAACAATTAAGAATTTATCCTGTGTGCKCCATTTTTCTGCTTCAGGCTCACCGCCTGGAACTGCTATGCCGTTGGCTCTGGCCTTTTTCTTCCAGCTGTGTAGCGTGCCCTCTGAAAGACCTGTTTCTCTTGCGATGGAATTAACAGATTCATTATTGGGTGGCATCATTCTTTTTATAATAGAGTATTTGAATTCATCACTGTATCTTGTTATAGTTATAACCATTCCTTTCGCAAGCTCAAGGCACAAAACGGAATGAAACGTTGTCTATGAGCTTGTTTTGTTTTAAAACTATCTTATTGAGATAACAGGCAACTACAAATCACGTGGAGGTGAGTGCGCTGCTCCTTCGGGAGTAGACCGATAGCTATATGTGTAGACTGTCCTATCAAGCACAAATAAGTGTGCCATCAGAGCACGAAGACTTATCTTTGTATAAACAACTCGTTTATAGCTGGACAGTCAGTCAATGCCTGCTTTTCTCGATAATTTCTGCGAAGGGAGATTTTAATGTTAAAAATCGTTTACCCCATCTGTTGTGGGATTGATGTCCACAAAACGTTTCTGGTTGCCTGTATTGCCACTACCAACGACAAAGGGATTACCACTTACAAATCTAGTCGCTTTTCTACCTACACAAATGATTTGCGAAAGCTATCAGAATGGCTTTACTCCAATTCCTGCACACAAGTTTGCATGGAATCCACTGGCAAGTATTGGATTCCTGTGTTCAATATCTTGGAAGCCACTTGTAAAATCACATTGGCTCATCCAAAAATACGTTAAGGCCATTCGCGGCAATAAAACCGATAAAAAGGATGCCAAATGGATTGCCGACCTGTTTAAGCACGACCTTGTTGCCGGAAGTTTTATGCCGCCCTTTCCAATTCGTCAATTGCGCGACTTGATGCGTTACCGTTTCAAACTAACAAACTTTAGTTCCAGCGAGAAGAACCGGATTCAAAATTGTCTTACTGTATCAAATATCCAGCTCGCCAACGTGGTATCTGATACTTTCGGTAAGAGTTCAATGAGAATCATTGACTACTTGCTTGAAAATCCCGATGATAAGGATTTCGATTTTGTTCCTCTTCTTCACTCATCTATGCTGCATAAAGTGGACGATATCCGTCTTGCCCTGGACGGAATGATTACACCGGAACAGCGGCAAAAAATGAATATTATTCTTCAGCATTATGACGGATTGGAAAAGTGCAAGTCCAACCTTGAATCTTTAATTCTGTCGCTCTCAGAGCCTTATGCCAAGGAACGTACTTTAGTGTTCGCTGTACCAGGTATCAAAAATCCTTTTTCTGCTATCGCTATAATCTCGGAAATCGGTGTTGATATGTCTGTGTTCCCTACAGCCAAACACTTGTGTTCCTGGGCAGGAGTGACTCCTCAAAACAACGAGAGTGCTGGCAAGAAACATTCTGTTCGCATATCCCGTGCCGGTGTTTATATCAAGCCACTTTTGGTACAGTGCGCCAACGCTGTTGTTAAAAGTGATAAACACCCTGAAATCAAGGGTCGCTATTTATCTATCAAAAAGCGACGTGGCCATAAGCGTGCTATTATAGCTATTGCACGAATGTTGCTTACTGCCATTTATCACATCCTTAAGAAAGGTGAACCCTATAATCCCGAGCTTTATAAGAAAGCTGAACCTATTCCCGCATCTCGTGAAATCACAGTAGAACAGGCTATTCTTATAGCACGTAGACACGGGTACTCTGTAGTTAAGGATTGATAGAAATACACAAGTTGTCACTATTCATTTTTTAAAGACTGTCCCATGGATGGTCTGTTTGCTATGCTTTTTTTTAGTTTGTGCCCCCCGTGGAGCTGGTTTCAGACTTTTCCTCCTCGGACTGCTGCTCAATTAACTATACTTGTTTTAGAGGTCTATGACAACTATCCTAACACAGGGGGGTGATGGTATGGCTAAACAGGAAAAAATTACACTTCTTCAATTTCAAAAAATGTTCCAAACTGAAGAAGATTGCCGGACATATCTTTTTAAAATGCTCTGGCCTAACGAGTATAAACAAAACTCTTTACAGACCCGGTTTCCTTTTCTTGCTAATTGACCTTGCTATCTATAACTAATTTTTCTGCCTCTTGGTTATAGTATGTAGATTCTATGTTCTCCAATTGCTCCTTTGTAATATTATTATCATCCTTAAGAATCACTTGTATGTTTATATCCTTAGGTGCCTTTAACACTAAGAAAGGAGTAGAACTCAATTGTTGAACACTTGAGACGGGTTCAACTAGACGGGTCTCAACTATATAGTTCTTATCTTCATCGGGGACTAGATTTCCACGCAATAATGTACCGTATTTCGTCTTACCATATGTTATAAGATAAAGATTATACTTTACACTAAGTTTCATAACATAGACACCTTTTTTACCACCCTCCGAATCTAACCACTCATTTGCTCCACCCCATGTTATGAACTTAGGGATAGTGTCCACACCTGTATTCATTTTTTTATCGTACTCTATTTTTGAATCTTGTAATATTTTGCTTAATTCCGGATTTAACTCATATTTAGTATATATATTAGCACTATCACCTGACGGATAATATAATAAATTCTGTTCAGGCAAGTATAAAAAGTGATAATAACCTGCCTTATCCCCAGCAGGTATAAAGAACTCCAAACTATAATATTCTTGTATCTCTGACGGAGAGGTAAGTTTTATTTTCCCACTGCCTTTATTAGCGCTTTTTGAAATTAAGTCTACAAGTTTTGATATTTCCTCTTTTTTATTACTAATCGTTAGCTTGTTTTCGTCTAGACCAAAAGGGCCTAAAGTATACTTTTCTAAAGAAATATTTTCTGAATTCTTGAGAAAACTAAAGTCTTCTTTATTGCCAAAATTACATGCAGTAATAAAAAACAACATAACTAAATAGAATATAAAGAGTTTCTTCAAGGTGATCACCTCTTAGATTTGTGATGTTTAGAAAAAGTTTCTTACTAATAAAAGGCTATGACTAATTTGTCATAGCCTCTCCATCCATTAGTTTAGATTTTCTACAATTTCAATTTCAGCATTGTTAACCAGGGTATCAACATGGACTTCAAATTCAAGATTTTTCTCTTCGTGTGAACCTTCAGCTTTATCCCTGATTTTGTGCATTAAGTTACCGTAAGTAAGTTTTTCCTTATATCCTTCAAAGTGGGACTCGAAGTATTCTTCTTCTGTTAGCCCAATTCCTTTAAGATATGAAGCAAATTCCCGACTTGCGACCTCATCTTCAGAAATACGCTTTCTTAAATCCTCAATAAAGCTATGAACAGTTTCATCACTGGGAACAAGGTTTTGCTCTTTGGCCTCCTGAACAACCACTAGGTATCTTATTTTACGTTCAAGTGCCTGCTTCTTGCTTATCCTAGAATCTAGAATTTTGCCCCTAATTATATCTTTATCGATATCGGCTTCATATATTTCCTGACCATTGACTTTTGCAATTAAAGCGGATTTATTATTTTGCTTGATACCACTAATTTCTTTACCCAAAATTTCAAATTTGTTTTGGGAAAATGCAAAAGCACTAGAAGCAAAAACAAATACAAGTACTACTAGAATACTTATGGTTTTACTATATTTTAACATTAAATTTCCTCCTTACCAACTAACATCTGCGCTTCTATATGTTGGAGAGTTGGTCGTTGCCCCACTACTATATACACTCCATACTCTTGTTTTAAAAATATCACCTGTTAAACTGTATGTTACACTATCATTATATTTGCCATACAAATAAGGGGACTTAGGAGAAGAGCACATAGCAGATAAATGGGTGTTAAAATTAACGGTTTTTACCAATGAGCTACCTTTGTAATATTCCAAGTAATTAATTATATTGAAAACAAAAGGTTGCGGCATAATACAACCGCCGGAATAATGATCTTTTACAGTTCTGAGCGAACCTGAGTCAGTATAATCAGCCTTATAATTAAAAGTCCAGCTAACTAAAAACCATTCATCATCCCACATAACACTTGTTGAAGCATTCCATGGTCCAGCACTTTTTGTTGCCGCAAAGGCCGTACTTGAAAATACTAAGGATAGAATTAATATTACAGTTAATAATGATAGGTATTTTCTAAGCTTCACAATATAGCCTCCTTTTTATTTAGTCTTAAATGAGTATACCGTTAGCTCAGTAGCCCCTTGTCCCCAGAACGCATGTTTGCTATAATAAATAAAACTTATGTTCTGAGGGTGATGGTATGGCTAAACAGGAAAAAATTACACTTCTTCAATTTCAAAAAATGTTCCAAACTGAAGAAGATTGCCGGACATATCTTTTTAAAATGCGCTGGCCTAACGGGTTTTGTTGTCCCAAGTGTGGCCATAAGGGCTACTATGAAATTAAAACCCGGC
>NZ_AWQQ01000018.1 GCF_002607855.1 Desulforamulus profundi | reverse complement strand
GTTCCGGCAGGTGACGGTGTGGCTGAAGAACGTCATCAAGCGCAAATTGCCGGGACCCCTGCAAGAAGAGGTAGAACGCGTGCTGGAGGAAAACGATCCCCGGGAGGTGGAGAAGATGATCACCAACATTGAACGGACGTTAGATGAGATGCAAAGGGCGGCTAGGATCGAAGGCAAAGATGAAGGCAAAGTGGAAGTTGCAAAAGCAGCGTTGAGAAAAGGCTTTTCCGTAGAAGACGTGGCTGAGATAACCGGACTGTCCTGGGAGACCGTCTTGGGGCTGAAGAATGAAATGGAAAACTGATGCTGACCAGCGAAGGGAGCCGGGGCATCCCTAACAAGCAATCCCGGCAATAGCAAAACACGGTGCCAGACTCGGGTCTGATCGGACGAATTTCCGGTCAGGCCCTTTTTCGCATTTCAAAAGAGACCCTGCCAGTATTGAATGGTGCCAGGCACCAAACTTATTAACTTATTGTGATCGAGTCAGAAAAGGGCCTCCGGAGAGAACCTCCGGGGGTCTTTCCTTTTCCGCCGAAGGGGTCGAAATTCAAGTCGGGGACGGTTCTTGACTTGAATTTGTTTAACTCTTGCCGGGGCTTTGTGCATTCCTGTATCAGGTAGGATATTAAGGAATAATTGAGAATCTGGTATAATGTTGGCAGGAGAAACAAAGGGAAAGGGGGGTAAAAAATATTGGAGTTTAAGCCCATCAACAGGACAAACGACTACGCCTTTAAAAGGATACTGGGATCGGAAGAGGGCAAAGAGGCGCTCATCAGTTTCCTTAACGCAGTTTTAAAGCCACCGCCGGGCCAGGAACTGCATGATGTAGAATTACTGGACCGGGAGCTGGACCCCARGTACCTGCTGGACAAAGCGGCCCGGCTGGACATACTGGCCAGGACAGCCGCAGGAGCGCTGGTAAATGTGGAAGTCCAGATAGCGAATAAATATAATATCGACAAGCGCACCCTGTTCTACTGGGCATGGCTCTACCACGGGCAGTTAAGCAGCGGGCAAGATTTCATCCACCTCAGGAAAACCATCACCATAAACATCCTGGGCTTTGATTGGTTCAAAGGCAAGACAAAGTACCAACACACCTTCCGCATCAGGGAAGACGAGACCGGTGAGTTACTGAACGATGAACTGGAAATTCATTTTTGGAGCTGGAGAAGTTCATCCGGCTGCAGCGCAGGCCGAAAGATGCGCTGGAAGAGTGGCTTTTGTACTTCAATAACATTGTTGGAGAAGAAATGGAGGAGATCGCCATGGGAAACCCCGGCATTCGCAAGGCCATGACCATTGAGCAGATATTCTTCAAGAACCAGCAAGAGCGTCGTCTATATGAGCTGCGGGAAAAGGCTGCCAGGGACGAAATCTCCATGGTGGCAGGAGCCTGGCCGAGGGAGAGGCTAAAGGTAAGGTTGCAATGGCTCAGGAGGCTATCTGCAAATTCTTGGACACCAGGTTCCCTGAAGATTCCGCTGGTTTACAGAGAGATATCCAGAAAATTAATGACATAGTCATCCTTGATAAAATCATCAACAAAATCTATGCAGTTAACAGTATGGAAGAAGCGGCAGCTATTGTCAGGGAGGCAACCCAAAAGTAACAGTGCCAAGCACTAAACTTATTACAATATAAAAAAATTTAGGAAATCCCTGGCAGAAAACCGCTGCCAGGGATTTCCAAAAAGTGCCTGGCACTTCACTAAACTAAAGTGACGGTACTTTTTCTTTTCCGGGTCATCCTTTTRGGTCTGGTGGTTTCAATGAAAGGCTACCYAGGCGGTGCCAGGTACCGTCTCGCATGAAAGTTGTATACGAGCACAAAAAGTTACCGGCGGACGGAACCAGGCACCGCCCCCGGTAAATYGGGAAAATTGCACCAAAAAACACTTGCATTTTACKAAATTAAAGTGCAMGTTCTTTTCTTTTTTGGGGGAATGGAACCTCCGGGGGCTCCCTYGTTCTCCTGGCCTCGCGCCGGTGCCCCGGSAGGCCGACTCCCGTTGGTGACATTCTTATAGGAGAAAACCTGATATTTCATAAAGCACCACCTAAATTCTTCGTACAATAATAAATTTTTCATGTCTATKATAACTCCTGCTTTCATTAGTAAATCTAAACCAAGTAGCCCATTAATTTTCCCGTCCATGTCAATAACACCGAAATCAATATAACATTCCTCTACAGTAAAGGTATTAAACTTAATTTTATCAACCATTTTTACAAAGGCAAATTGTTTCCCACCGACACCGTAGCTGGTCACCAGCATGTCATCATCCTCAATGGTAATGCCAATACTTTCAACGGCATCTGGRGATATGATGGTATGTGAGGCACCCGTGTCAAGAACGATATTTTCTATCAGGATATCTTTACCYCTATGGCAAATCCGAAGCGTTGTAAATAATAACCCGTCACGGTAATGGAGTTTCATTACAATACTCTCCTAAACCCAGGTATTGTCGAATCTCAATCTCAATTTTTGTATTCTTGGTATGATATACYAGGGTGTCACCTTTACTTTTCATCAATTCATGGGTAGCTTCCTTTGGATCAGTTATTCCTCGAATTATAGCAACATCATCAATAATTTCTTTGTTATCTACTRTGTATGAATTTAATATTTTAACGAGAACGTATTGATTTGGGTAGATTTTCCTAACTTCTTCCCATCTCATATATTTCACCAACCTTATCATTTTAAAAAATTATACTATATTTTGCTTAAAATATCTATTCTGCCCGCGAAAACCCAAAAGGGGACAGTCCCTCAGCAAGTTAATAACTTAACGAACTAAAGTATACTCCTTCGTTTATAAATAAGTACTATTATCGGAACCTTTGTCAAGAGGTTTCTCTGCTATCTGGAAAAGAATGCTAAAAGTGTATCTAAAAAAGAGGAAAATTGTTATTAATGCAAGAATTATTAGTCAATTGAGAAAATAGAGTATAAACGCTAGAATAAAAGTGAGCCACTTAAGATGAAAAAACTGTAAAATCAGATAATTAAATCTGATGATGCAGGAGGCAAAGGAGTGGCTATTGAAGTGGAGATTTACGAGAAAATCCGTTATCTACATGAGCACGAAGGTCTTTCCCAGCGAAAGATAGCAACAATTCTTGGCGTGTCAAGAAACACTGTTAAGCGGTATTTCGATGGCTCAAACGTTCCCTGGGAGAGGCAAGGTACTAGTGGTCGCAACAAATATGTTGTAACCGATGATGTACTAGAATTTATTAAATCCTGTCTTGCCTCAGATGATACGGAAAATATTAAAAAGCAGAAGCACACGGCAAAGAGGATCTACGACAGATTAATTGATGAGAAAGGTTTCTCCGGTGGTCAATCAACAATTCGAGAGATAGTGGCTGAGCTCAAAGCCAAGCAGGGAAAAGTCTTCATCCCCCTTTCCTTTGACCCAGGCGAAGCGATACAGGTGGATTGGGGAGAAGCCACTGTATACCTTGCGGGAAAGAAGATAAAGGTTAATCTATGGTGTATGCGGGAATGTTACAGTGCAGATATGCTCGAGGAAATCCCTGGCAGAAAAACGCTGCCAGGGATTTCCAAAAAGTGCCTGGCACTTCACTAAACTAAAGTGACGGTACTTTTTCTTTTCCGGGTCATCCTTTTGGGTCTGGTGGTTTCAATGAAAGGCTGCCCAGGCGGTGCCAGGTACCGTCTCGCATGAAAGTTGTATACGAGCACAAAAAGTTACCGCCGGACGGAACCAGGCACCGCCCCCGGTAAATCGGGAAAATTGCACAAAAACACTTGCATTTTACCACCAGCCACAGGGACGGTTCGGGATTTCCTAAAACTGTCATCAAGTTAAGTAGCCATGGTCGCGCAAAGTGACCATGACTTTTCTTGTTCTAAAGTTTTGCACATTTTATAACATCTAGGGAAAAAAGAAAGAAGGTATATTTGGTACAAAATGATTAGAATTTATGCTGATTATATAACTAGCGAAAAATGTGGAGCTGGCGGTTGCTTTCAAGTGATATCTGTCATACAAGAAGATGCTTATGGAAATGAGAAAGAGTTGATTGATAGAATCGATCAAGGAATTCATTATCGAACCCCTGAGCAAGTAGTAAAGGACTTAGGGTTGAATCCAAGCGAAGTAGATTACGAGCTAATTGCAGTCACTCCTGAAAGATCTTAATCGAGGTCGATCCTGGCAGCCCTACAAGGGGCTTCCAGTCCCTCCCAAAAGGGGACACTCCCCCATCACATTAAAGCGTTAAGGTGTTGTTTGTAAGATGGGGGGCAGTCTCCCATAACATTATAGTCTAAGTCAATAAAATAAAGTAGGTTGTGTTTTGAATAAAGTAACATAACTATTTTGGGATACATAAGGATGGGCTTGCGGCTGATGTGTAATAAGATCACAGAGGTGACCTGAGATTAAAATAAATAGAATTGGTAAAAACCTTGTTTTAAGTGCTGACAAGTCTGGTGGAGATGGCCAAATTGAATATTCTTTATGGGTTGATGAATGCGGAAACTTGTATGTTAAATTTGAGGATAATAAGACGGAATCAAAAACAACCAACCCTGGCACTTTTTCAAAACTACTGTTTCCTGTGCAAATGTATTTAGATTGTTTATTAAAAAATAATAAAAGAAATTATGATTTGGGAGGTTTGATAGGTTACGATTTAATTAAAAATACGTGGGATGTAAGCCACAACAGAAACGATATTGGTTTTCTAAAGGCTGTTTTGAAATCATTAATTTAAATCATCAAAATCGAGGTTGCTCCTGAATCAAGGGGACGGTTCTCTTGAGTCAAAAAGTGCCTGGTACTTCACTAAACTAAAGTGAAGGTACTTTTTTCCGGGTTGTCTTTTTGGGTCTGGTGGTTTCAATGAAAGGCTACCCAAAGTATTGGTATCTATTATATCCAGATTAATGCGAGGTGTTAAAAAGTGTTACTTTCTGAAGATTATAAAAAACCAAAATTCGAAATATTCAAAGATTCTAAAGGGCAGTTTAGGTTTAGATTGATTGCAAAAAATGGTGAAATTATAGCTCAGAGTGAAGGATACGATACTAAACAGGGATGCGAAAATGGGATTCAGTCTGTAAAAGAAAACGCACCTATTGCTGTTATTGTTGATTTAACTAACGGAAGAATCAAGGGGACGGTTCTCGTGAGTCAAAAAGTGCCTGGCACTTCACTAAACAAGAGAAGCCTTACCCTAAAAGGGTAAGGCCTTTCTCTTTCTATAGAGTCTGTAGTTTTTTAACCTTTTGGTAACGGGTATGCTGTAAAAAGCCGGTCAATAAGTTTATTCCACTCATTTTTATTTCTTAGCACCCCCTTTTAAGCAACAAATTAATTATACACCAACCCTGGGAGTGGAATAAACGCCAGTTTATTCCATATGTTTATTCTATTAGCAGCCATAGTCGTACCAAGCGGCTATGCTGCTAATATATTCTGGGGGTATAGTCGTTAACAGAAATTCCAACTTTCTTAAATAAAGGTTAGTGTTTTTTTTCGCCTGGTGCCAATCCGGGGGCTGACTGCATAGGAGCACAAGGGGACGGTTCTATTGTGCCGAATGAAGATGCCCCAGCCGGTCACGAACCGGCGGGGGCATTTTTTTCGCTAGCTCCGCACCGTGTCAATTTCCCGCCCGATATGGTATAATACAGCCACAGGAGGATTGATCCCGTGCCCGATAGACTGCTCTACCACCACACCCACGATAAGGGATACAGAGAACTTCTCTCCAGCAAGCGGGCCTTTCTGGATCTGCTCAAGACCTTTGTCCGGGAGGACTGGACGAAAGACATAGACGAAGACAGCCTGGTGCGGGTGGAAAAATCATATATTCTGCAGGATTTCAGCGAGAAAGAAGCAGATATTATCTACCGCCTGAAGACGAAAGGCGGCGACGTTATATTCTACGTCCTGCTGGAACTGCAGTCCACCGTGGACCACACCATGCCCTTCCGCTTGCTGCAATACATGCTGGAAATATGGCGGGATGTCTACAACAATACCCCGGAGAAAGAGCGGAGGCGCAAGGGCTTCCGGCTGCCGGCCATCGTCCCCGCCGTCATCTACAACGGCGAGAGAGGCTGGACGGCCWGCAGGAGCTTCAGGGAGTACCAGTCGGGGCACGAGCGGTTCCCCGGTCGCCTGCTGGACTTCTCCTACATCCTCTTCGACGTAGTACGCTACAGCGAGGAAGAGCTGCACCGGGCGGCCAACGTGGTGTCCAGCGTGTTCTACCTGGATCAGAYCGTGGAYCCCCTGGAGCTGGCGCCCCGGCTCAGGAAGCTCGCCGGCGTGCTGGAGGGCATGACCCCAGAGCAGTTCCGGCAGGTGACGGTGTGGCTGAAGAACGTCATCAAGCGCAAATTGCCGGGACCCCTGCAAGAAGAGGTAGAACGCGTGCTGGAGGAAAACGATCCCCGGGAGGTGGAGAAGATGATCACCAACATTGAACGGACGTTAGATGAGATGCAAAGAGCGGCTAGGATCGAAGGCAAAATTGAAGGCAAAGCTGAAGGCAAAATTGAAGGCAAAATTGAAGGCAAAATTGAAGGCAAAGTGGAAGGTAAAGTGGAAGTTGCAAAGGCAGCGTTGAGAAAAGGCTTTTCCGTAGAAGACGTGGCTGAGATAACCGGACTGTCCTGGGAGACCGTCTTGGGGCTGAAGAATGAAATGGAAACTGATGCTGACCAGCGAAGGGAGCCGGGGCATCCCTAACAAGCAATCCCTGCCAGGCACCTAACTTATTATAGCCTCCCGGTAGGCCATCCCGCAGGAGTACGGCCTGTGCACTCTGGAAACGGAGAGTGAGTGATTGCCCGTTGCCCCAGCAGTAGAGACAAAAACCGAAACAAACGCCGCCGTAAGAATATATTATAATATTGCATATACCCAGGAAGCCTCGGAAGAAAATAATCTCTTGCCGGGGCTTTGTGCATGATCTGAACTGCATCTTCGGAGTATTAATTCCGGCAGAAGTACGCTGTTCTCCGGTTACTGTGGCATCCACTGCGTCAAAGCAGGATATTAAGTAGTAATTAAGAATCTGGTATAATGTTGGCAAGAGAAACAAAGGGAAAGGGGTGAGAACAATTGGAGTTTAAGCCCATCAACAGAATAAATGACTATGCCTTCAAGAGGATACTCGGATCGGAAGAAGGCAAAGAGGCACTCATCAGTTTTCTTAACGCAGTTTTAAAGCCACCGCCGGGCCAGGAACTGCATGATGTAGAATTACTGGACCGGGAGATTGACCCCAAATACCTCCTGGACAAAGCGGCTCGGCTGGACATACTGGCCAGGACAGTCGCAGGAGCACTGGTAAATGTGGAATGGAGGAGATCGCTATGGGAAACCCCGGCATTCGCAAGGCCATGACCATTGAGCAGATATTCTTCAAGAACCAGCAAGAGCGCCGGCTGTATGAGCTGCGGGAAAAAGCCGCCAGAGACGAAATCTCTATGGTTAGCGGAGCTAAAGCTGAGGGCAAAGCAAAGATGGCCCAAGAGGCCATCTGCAAATACCTGGAAGCCAGGTTTCCTAAGACGTCCATCGACTTGCAAGCTGAGGTCCAGAGAATTAATGACTTAGTAATCCTGGATAAAATCATTAACAAAATCTACACTGTTAACAGCCTGGATGAAGCGGCAGCTATCGTCAGGGAGGCGAACAAATAAGCAAGAAAATGTCAGATAACCAAAAGCCATGGAAGGAGAAGAGGTGATCCCTGGCACTTCACTAAACAATAACATCTCTGGAACTCAAAGGAATGTGGTACAATACAGATATAAAGGTGGGAAACCATCCAATGCTCAGCATAGACATCCCCATGAAGCGGCTTTTTCAGCGGCGGCCGGCAGACTGGGTAAAATTTGTGGAACCACAATGCCGGGAAGAATGGATACGGCCGTACCAAACAGAATACACCCCTAAACAGCAATCCCGCCTGGATCATGTGCTGGAAGTAGAAGACCCGGCACGCGGCAGTTACCTGATAAACTTTGAACCCATGGGCTACTACGACGTAACACTGCCAGCCCGGATGCTGAGATACCGCAGCGATATTTGGGAAGCGAGCCTGAAGAACGGCCAGGGAACCCCGCCGATCAGACAGGTGGTCATATTCTTTTACCCGGAAAATGACAACAAACTGCACCGGTTAAGCGACCGGTGGGGTGAATCCACCATGCTGGACTACCAATACCGGGTCATAAGAATCTGGGAAGAATCCCGCCAGACAGTGATAGAGAACGAATTGGCAGGGCTCTACCCCCTGCTGCCCCTCATGAAAGGGCAAAAACCAAAAGAACAACCCGAACAAGTGCTGCAGGAAAGTATAGCAACCATACAAAAACTGCCGGACCAATCACTGCAGCAGGACTTACTGGCCGCCATGGCCATCATAGCGGGACGAAAAGGAAGCAAATACACCTCTGAACTAATACAATCCATGATAAGGAGGGAAATGATCATGGAATCACCGATTTATCAAGAATGGGTAAAGCAAGAACGAGAAGAAGCTATGGCCAAAGGCAAGGCCGAAGGCAAGGCTGATGTTATCTGCAAAATACTATACAGAAAACTTGGTATTGAATCCTTTGAACTGCAGCAAATGGTCAAAACCATCACCAGCGAACCCATACTGGACTGGGTATTTGAACAAATAATTGACGTTACGGATAAAGAAACCGCCAAAAACACCATTCAAAAGGCCCTGGCCCAAACCAAACAATAGGGAGTGGGTGTGCCAGGCATCAAACTTGCTAACTTACTGAAGAAGGTTCCCGACAAGGCCAGGACCTCCGAGGGGACCTTCTTTTTGTCTGACTGTGTCATTGAATAGTTGGCTGAAAAAAAGTGGCAAATAATAATGTGGAGAAAATAGCGTGGGAGTAATGTTGACAATTATGTATACAATATTGTATTATTGTTGGTAGCATATTATTTATAGGGGCGTGAAATAAATGCCTACGGTCCGGATTAATCCGTCATCCTTACAGGTTCTTAAACAAATCGCAAAGCAAGCGGAAGAACCTATGCAGACGATTCTTGAAAAAGCTATCGAAATGTATCGAAGACAGTGGTTTTTAAAAAAAGCAAATGAGGCTTATGCAGCTTTAAAAGAAAACACCCAAGCGTGGGGAGAAGAAATAGCTGAACGCAGCGTGTGGGATTCCACCTTAAATGACGGCTTAGGGAGAGATTGGTAATGCACCCGTCCCGTGGCGATGTCTGGACTGTTGACTTAAACCCTACCCGTGGGCACGAGCAGGCGGGTAAAAGGCCCGCCCTTATCGTTTCTGTAGACATATTCAACAGCGGCCCGGCTGACCTGGTTGTTGTTCTTCCGATAACCACCAAAGATAAAGGCATACCTTTCCATGTCGAAATATTGCCGCCGGAAGGCGGATTAAAAGAGAGAAGTTTCATTAAGTGCGAGGATATTCGGTCAATTTCCAAAGAGAGACTTATATTAAAAATAGGTGCGATTTCCCCAGGCACTATAACTGTAGTAGAAGATAGAATACGAATATTGTTAAATCTGTAAAGCCTTTTAGAAGATTCGGAAGGCTTTCAACCTGAATCAAGGGGACGGTTCTCTTGAGTCAAAAGGTGCCTGGCACTTCACTAAACTAAAGTGAAGGTGCTTTTTTTCGAGTCATCCTTTTGGGTCTGGTGGTTTCAATGAAAGGTTACCCAGGCGGTGCCAGGTACCGTCTCGCATGAAAGTTGTATACGAGCACAAAAAGTTACCGCCGGACGGAACCAGGCACCGCCCCCGGTAAATCGGGAAATTGCACAAAAACACTTGCATTTTACTAAATTAAWGTGCAAGTTCTTTTCTTTTTTGGGGGAATGGAACCTCCGGGGGCTCCCTTGTTCTCCTAGCCTCGCGCCGGTGCCCCGGCAGGCCGACTCCCGTTGGTGACATTCTTATAGGAGAAAACCTGATATTTYATAAAGCACCACCTAAATTCCTTCGTACAATAATAAATTTTTCATGTCTATTATAACTCCTGCTTTCATTAGTAAATCTAAACCAAGTAGCCCATTAATTTTCCCGTCCATGTCAATAACACCGAAATCAATATAACATTCCTCTACAGTAAAGGTATTAAACTTAATTTTATCAACCATTTTTACAAAGGCAAATTGTTTCCCACCGACACCGTAGCTGGTCACCAGCATGTCATCATCCTCAATGGTAATGCCAATACTTTCAACGGCATCTGGRGATATGATGGTATGTGAGGCACCCGTGTCAAGAACGATATTTTCTATCAGGATATCTTTACCYCTATGGCAAATCCGAAGCGTTGTAAATAATAACCCGTCACGGTAATGGAGTTTCATTACAATACTCTCCTAAACCCAGGGTATTGTCGAATCTCAATCTCAATTTTTGTATTCTTGGTATGATATACYAGGGTGTCACCTTTACTTTTCATCAATTCATGGGTAGCTTCCTTTGGATCAGTTATTCCTCGAATTATAGCAACATCATCAATAATTTCTTTGTTATCTACTGTGTATGAATTTAATATTTTAACGAGAACGTATTGATTTGGGTAGATTTTCCTAACTTCTTCCCATCTCATATATTTCACCAACCTTATCATTTTAAAAAATTATACCATATTTTGCTTAAAATATCTATTCTGCTAGGGAGAGAAGTGCCAGGCACTTAACTTATTAACCTTCATGATTTCAGATCACAAACCGTCCATGAAAATTGGGCGGTTTCTTTACTTATTAGTACGAGATAGTTTGATCATTTTCAGAATTACCATATTAAGCTAAACTATTAGCAAAGGCAGAGAAAGGTTGAAATAATTTTGGTGGATATTACCCCGTTTATTAACCTAACCTGGCAGCCTTTGAGCACAAACCGTTGTCGCATCTCCAGTTGGAGATAGCACGAATACTAATTTTTGTTTTTCTCGGGTTGCCAAGCCTGCCCAAAATACGGTAATGCTGAGGTGAATACAGTTTTGGATGCTATCTTGGAATGTTGTTGTGGCTTAGATGTTCATCGAGACACAGTTGTAGCTTGTTTAATCAAAGGCCCGAATGATCTAAAACCAGAGGTCACAATTAAAACTTTTTCAGCACTTCCATATGGTTTAGATCAATTGAAACAATGGCTCCAACAAGAGAACTGCCGCCATGTTGCGATGGAAAGTACCGGTGTTTATTGGGAACCAGTATATAACACCCTCGAAGATGCTTTTGATGGCACAATCGTAATTATAGTGTGTAATGCTAAGCACATGGAGACGGTTCTTGTGGCTGGTATAGGCTGGCAAATAGACCATAAATATAGTAACATAGGTGCTAGAGGTGCTAGGAGACTGTTGAAAAACTCCAAACAATAATAACCAAAAATAGATATTTTTAGCATAACAGGAAGGAAAATAGAGATATTTGTAGAAATAAATACCTATCATCAGATAGGGAGTGCTAATTTAATATGTTAAAGCAAAAAGGACGTCAATTATCTATAACCGACATTGATGTATTAGAGCAATGGAGTAACAGACCCCTTGT
>NZ_AWQQ01000017.1 GCF_002607855.1 Desulforamulus profundi | reverse complement strand
GCTTTCCATCGCCACATGGGTGCAACCTTTGGTTTTAAGCCAGTCCACCATAGAAATAAGGTCATCGGTCATTGTTGAAAATGTGCGAATCTCTTTACCTTCAGGAGTGATGACACAGGCCACTACGTTCTTCTTATGAACGTCAAGCCCGCAGCAATGGGTGTACACAACTTCCATGTGTTCTTTCTCCCTCTACGGCAGTTAAATTGAAGGGCTGGGGCAACAACCAGCAGATATTGTGACAGTGGCCCAAATTTTGGGACATGCCAATCTGAATACTACTGTGATATATACGAAGCCGGATAAAAAAACGATGTCGGATGCGCTGGCAAAAGAGGAGGTATGTACAATTGCACATTAGCTAAAAAATGTACAACAAAGATATGTAGCAACAATATATAAATTTTAGGTTAAATAAATCCTAATTATAGTATAATAAAAATAAAAACTCTAAGAAGGTGGTCATATGAATATTAACACGGACTGTATCGTAAGCATTTCTGATGTTAACCAGAATTTCTCTAGAATTGCTCGACTTGTTGACGAAAAGAAAAAAGTTATTGTGATGAAGAACAATAAACCGCGGTATCTAATTATTGATTTTGAAGAATATGAAGCCCAGCGGGTAGAAGAAATGAAGCTTGATAAAATAGCTGATAATATTTTAGAAAAGAACCTAAATGCCTTTAAGAGGTTAGCAGAATGAAATGGCTTTCCATTGATTATATTCTCAAACTACATGAAAAAATGGTACAAAGAACTGGCGGTGCACCTGGTTTAAGAGACATAAAGTTACTACAATCAGCTATTTATAATGCCCAGGCAACTTTTGACGGACAGGATCTTTACCCGGATATAGAAAGCAAAATAGCTGCTGTATGTTATGGGGTCATTAACAACCATCCTTTTGTTGACGGTAATAAGCGAATGGGTATTTATTTAATGCTGATCTTGTTGGACTATAACGATTATCGTATTGAATATGTCGAGGATGAACTTGTGGGTTTAGGATTTGCCATAGCGGAGGGTATATTATCGAAGGAGTATATTGCCCGTTGGATTAAAAAACATAGTGTAACAAAGTAGTTGTTACGCATTCCACCCATGATGCGAAAAGCCTACATTTTACTGTATGTGGTTATTCTATCCTGCGTGCTTCCCCAAAAGGGGGCAACAATCTGTGGTGCACCTGGTCGTTGGGGTCTGTCTATGAGACGGGCTCGCAGCACCAAGTAGATACGACCTCCCTTCGCCAGCCGTAGAATAAAGATTCTTCACAGCACCATTTTCATCCTTCTGCTGGTGCCGCGTCAGCGGCATGGGGGTCTGTAAAGCCCCGGCCAAGCCGGGGCCGTTTTTTCACGTATCATTTTCCACCGGTGCAAATCATTCACAGATCCCTGTAACAAAGTTCAGGGTGAAACGTCTATACTGGTAAAATGATACTAAGGAGTGAGTTCCTTTGGGTAAAAAAATTGTCAGCGCCCTTGTGGCGGGCTGCCTGGCCACCGGCCTGGTATTTAACCAGCCGGTCTTTGCTGAGGTTGTGAAAACTTCTGTCATACCGAAACCACCCACGGAAATTGACGGGGACCTGTCCAAGGCAAAATTTCCCCTGGACAAGGCTATTGAAAAGGCCAAAGAGGTGTTTGCCATCGGCAGTGACTATGAAGGCTTTAAAAGCGGCTTTAATTCCTATGATGGCAGGGCCGAGTGGCAGCTGAACTGGAACCGGGAGACCGAGCCCAGTGGGAATATCTCCGTCCGCATTGACGCTATAACCGGTGAAATCATCGGCATGGACCGCTGGCAGGATATACCCCCGGGCCAGCGGTACAGCGGGCCGCCGAAATACTCCTACGAAGAGGCCGGTAAACTGGCCCGGGAATGGGCCAAAAAGCTAATGCCCCATTACATAAGCCAGACCCGGCTGGTTCCCAACCAGGAGCAGCCCTTTTTTGGTTACGGCGACAGGGGACCCGCAGAGTACTATTATAACTTTGCCAGGGTTGTCAATGGCGTTACCTTTCCGGAACACAACATTTATGTCCGGATAAACGGTGACGCCGGGGAAATTATGGGTATTAACTTGAACTGGGATAACAAGCTGAATTTCCCTTCCGTCGCCGGTAAAATTTCCACCGCCCAGGCCGAAAAGGTTTTTGGAGAAAATGTGGAACTGGTTTATTTCCGCCCCCCTGGCCCCAGGCAACGCCGGTCAAGCTGGTGTACCGGGTGAAAAATGGTTCCGGGCTGCTGATTGACGCCTTAACCGGTAAAGTCATTGATGACCACGGCTATTACTATTATGACCGTGGCGGCATGGGCGGCGATATGGCCATGGAAAAGCCCGTGAAACAGGATTTGACGCCGGCGGAGCAGGCAGAGGTGGATAAGCTGAAAAACCTGCTCAGCGCTGAAAAGGCCCTGGAGCAGGTGAAAAAGGTCATTCATATACCCTCCGACCTGAAACAGGGCGAAAGTCGTCTAAGTTACGATTATCAATACCCGGAACAAAAGCAATGGAATTTTTACTGGAGTAGTGAAAAGGAGTCCTCCTATCAAAGCATCAGCGCTTCTGTTGACGCTGTAACAGGTGAGCTGGTCAGCTTTAACAAATGGCAGAAGGAATATGAAGAACCAGCCGGTAAACAGCCCCGTTTTACAGAGGAACAAGCCCAAAAGGCAGCTGAGGATTTTATCAAGAAACAGCAATCCCGGCGTTTTGCCGAAATCAAACTGGAGCACAGTTGGAGTGTTAACTATAGCGCAAAAGGAATACCGGGAATCTATCGTTTCTCCTATGTTCGGTTGGTAAACAACATTCCCTTTGGCAACAACGGTTTTGATGTAGAAGTCAATGCCTATACCGGGGAGGTTACCGGCTACCGGATGGCCTGGTGGAATTTGAGTTTCCCCAAGCCGGCGGCTTTGCTGGATAAAGAAAAGGCCGTCAGCGCCTTCCTGGCAGACGGAGGTTTGGCCCTGGACTATATAAGAATTTACCGGGAGAAAAACGATTCCCGGGTGAGCCTGGTCTACCGCTTAAAGGACTGCCCGTCCTACATGATCGATGCCCAAACAGGAAAGTATCTTAATTGGAACGGGGAACCCATCCCACCCAGGAAGACCGACACGTTTACCGACATCGCCGGGCACCCGGCGGAAAATGATATTAAACAACTGGCCAGGGCCAATATTGTTAAGAGTGACGACGGCAAATTTTATCCCGACCGGAATATCACCAAGCTGGAGGCCCTGGAGATGCTGGTGGCCAGCCGCGGCTGGTACATGGAGCCGCCGTACCGGATGCTGCAGGACGGCAAAGAACAAGAAGAACAGAGAAAAAGGTTGATCAATGCCGCCCTCAGCCTGGGCATCATTACAGCCGACGAAACAAAGGATTTGGATAAAGAGCTGACCCGTCTGGAAATGGCCAGGCTCATGATTAACACCCTGGATTATGACGGTGCCGCCAGGATTGCCGGTATTTACACCTTGAAGACCAAAGATGCCAACCTGATTCCCCAGGACATGAAGGGGTATGCAGCCCTGAGCCTGGGACTGGGGCTGCAGAGCGACCATAAGGGCTTTTATGCTCCCCATGAGAAAGTTACCCGCGGCTTTGCCGCCATGTCCGTGGTTCGCATGTTAAAAGTGCAAAAGTAGCGTTAAGCATTAAGTACCTGTCCTTTGGGGCAGGTACTTTTTCATTGAATGGACAATTTCTGATCCCCGGTTTCATAAGATATAGAAATGGAAAACAGGAAGGGGAGCCGCCATGCCGCAAGTTTCTATTGTGATTCCTTGCAAAAATGAAGGACGGTTTATGGAGAAATTTCAAATTCCCCTCTAACGAGGTTAACAACCCTTAAACCAGCGGGATAAGATAAGCCTAGATACCAAATATTGGTGTTGCGAACTGTGAGCAAGGACAGAGCCAGCCCGATGTTTTGGAAAGGAAGTCGTTAAATGTGAGATTTTTCGGTATCAGTGATTTGCACCTTTCCTTTACCAAACCAGCAGACCCGAGCAACTGGGAGCAGGTGGAACTTCATAAACCCATGGATATCTTTAATCCCGAGTGGCACAGGCACTACCAGAAAATTTATGAGAACTGGTGGGCCCTGGTGCAACCGGATGATATTGTTCTGCTGCCCGGAGATATCTCCTGGGCCACCAGGCTGGAGGAAGCCCGGCATGATGTGGATTTTTAGGACTGCTGCCGGGCACCATTTATGCTGTGCCGGGCAGCCACGACTACTGGTGGCAGGGTATTTCCAAAACCCGTGCCTTTGTTCCCGGCAACGTCAAGCTGATTCAAAACGACCATGCATGGTGTTTGACCGGCAGAAGTTAATAAACGGGGAATTGGCCCCCTTTATCCGCGTTAGCAAAGAACAGGCGGCCAGTGGCATCACCGATGAGGAATTGGATGCCTTGATCCAGGTTATGATGGAACAAGAAAAACACCAGGAACTAAAATAAAGGAAAATCCCTTACCTTCCTACCGGTAAGGGATTTTTGGTCCAATGCTAGAAAATGTTAAAGTCGTCTCTGTCCTTGATATGGTCAATGAATTGACGGGCGGTTCGACCGGAACGCTCGCTGTTCCGGAGGGTCCACTGCAGGGCCAGCCTTTCCAAAGTAGCGGCATCAATCTGAATGCCTTCCTGTGCCGCCAGTTCCCGGACAATATTTAAGAAAGCTTCCTTGTCCGGCGCCAGGAACGTGATTTTCAGACCAAAGCGGTCCGCCAGCGAAAGTTTTTCCTGCATGGTGTCCCCGGGATGAACTTCGCCGTCATCGGCCACCCGGGTGGTCCGTTCTCCAAAATACTCTTTGATGAGGTGTCTTTGATTGGAGGTTACATAAATACAAACATTGGCCGGCTGCTGTTCCAAACTGCCCTCCAGCTGTGTTTTAAATTCTTTGTATTCCGTTTCGGTTTCCTCAAAGGACAGGTCGTCGATGAAAATAACAAATTTGAGAGGGATTTTTCTTAAAAAACCTGTAAGTTTTTGCAACCCTCCCAGGTTCTTCCTCGACACTTGTACCAACCGCAGGCCCAGGGGGCCGTACTCATGCAGCAGGGCTTTGATGGTGGAGGACTTGCCGGTCCCCCTGTCCCCGTACAGCAGCAGGTTATGGGCAGGCCGCCCCTTCAGCAATCGTTCGGTATTGTCCAGCACCTGTTTTCTCTGTCGCTCGTAACCGATCAACTGGTGCAAACGTATGGGGTCCGGTTCCTCAAGGCCTGCCAATTGATAACCGGCAGGCGTTGCTTCCCAGCGGAAGGCCCAGTAGCGGGCAAATTCACCAAAACCCGCCCTGCGGTAAAAGTCCATAAAATCCGGCAGCAGGTCCGGCCAGTGCTGGGAGAGGAGCAATTTTTCCTTCATTTCCAGGACCGGGCCACAGACCGGGTGCGGCCCTGGCCCGGGGAACCGGCAGCATACCCGGACAGTCTAAAGACGCCGGGGGAATCATGAAAGAGTTCTTCCAAGACGCTTAAACCTTGCTGGCAAAGAACCTGCAGTTTGCACAGGTCATGCAGAAAGGCGCCCTGCAGCAGGGGTGAAATTTCCTGCTGGCCGGCGGATTGCCTGGCAAATAAATGATCCTCAAACAAGATTAAATTGAACAGGTGGTTTTGCCACGGGTTGCCTGCCGGGGGCAGATGCCGGTTGGCGGCTGACTCCAAAAGAAGCCCGGCCAACCGGTGGTACTCCGGCAACAGGTTGCAGAGCGGTGTTTTAGGTTCAAGGGCTGCCGCCGTGGCAATGTTGTGGAAACACTGTACGGCGGCATCCCTGGTGATTCCTCGCCAAAGGGTCAAGCTGTTAAAGGCTTGATAGAGATTGAATAACGGCTCGGACATGTTTTATCGCCTCCGGTAAGTTGATTACCGGAAATAATTCTACCCTTGCCCGGTTTGTCCCTGCCTTTATTTTGCAAGGGCAGCCTGCAGTTGCCCTGAATCTGTGACAGGCTCTCGGCAGGCAAAATTTTTACAAATATAGGCCGTCGCCTTACCCTCCACCGGGATTTTATCCTTTGTCAGGGGCAGCCATTCCGCCAACTTGTCCACATCGGTTCCCTCATAACGGACCATCATGACCGCGTTGGGCAGAAATGCCCGCTGAACGGTATGAATCATTTGCCGGAGGTCCGGATCTTCCCGTTTGCCGGACAGGACGATCTCCAGGGGAGGCTCCTGGAACAAATAGGCCGCCATCATAAAGAAAGAATAACCGGCAGGGTACCGCTCCAATTCCCGGGCAAAGCTTTTCAGTTGTTGGTGGGCCAGTTCCTCAAAGCGGGTCTTACCGGTCAACCTGGCCAGCCGAAACAGGTTCACGGCAGCCACAGAATTGCCCGAGGGAATAGCCCCGTCGTAGATTTCCTTGGGACGGCTTATCAGTTGCTCACTGTCCTTGCCATAGAAGAAAAAGCCGCCATGTTCCCGGTCCAGGAACAGTTCAATCATATCCTCGGTTAAACCTGCGGCTTTTTCAAGATAACCCGGGTCAAAGGTGGCCTCATAAAGCTCCAGCAGGCCCCAAACCAGAAAGGCATAATCATCCAAATAGGCCGGGTAGGCAGCTTCTCCTGCACGGTAACGGGCCAGCAGGCGGCCGTCTGGCCGGCGCAACTTGTGAAAGATAAATGCCGCCGCCCTTTCGGCGGCTTCGCGGTATCTTTCGCTCCGGAATACCCTGGCCCCCCGGGCCATGGCCGCGATCATTAAGCCGTTCCAGGAAGTGAGGATTTTATCATCCTTGTAAGGGTGGATTCTCTTTTCACGTTCTTCAAACAACCGCACCCTGCATTTTTCCAATCCCTCCACCAGGTCTTCCAGAGAAATACCCAGTTCCTCCGCAAATTGCAGGGGGTTTTGCCCGATGAGGTTGGGGATGCTGCTGCCCTCAAAATTACCCCCGGGAGTTATATCATAGTAACGACAAAACAACTCCCCGTCCACCCGACCGAGGATGTCGATGACTTCTTGGGGTTGCCAGACATAAAACTTTCCCTCCACCCCTTCGGAATCCGCGTCCTCCGCCGAGTAAAAACCTCCTTCGGGGGAGGTCATATCCCGCAAAACATAGGTAGAGATCTCCCTGGCCACCCGCCCGAACCGGGGGTTGCCGGTAACCTGATAAGTCTCCAGAAAGGCAAGGGCCAGCAGGGCATTGTCATACAGCATCTTCTCAAAGTGGGGCACCAGCCACTTTCTGTCAACGGAGTAACGGGCAAAGCCAAACCCGATGTGATCATAAATGCTGCCCCGGTGCATGGCGTCCAGCGTTTCCTCCACCATGGTCACGGCCTTTTGTTGCTTGGTTTTTTGATAATAACGCAGCAAAAACATCAGGTTGTGGGGTGTCGGGAATTTAGGGGCGGCGCCAAACCCGCCGTAGGTGGCATCGTAATTTCTTTCCAGCAACCGGTAGGCTTTGTCCAGAATATCCGGCGGCAGTCTACCGGGGGAGGAAGTGGCTTCCCGCTGCAAATGACGGGTCAGTTGATCGCCCACCTCCAGCAAACGATGACATTCCGATTTCCATAACTGGGCAATTTGTTCCAAGATCTCAATCAAACCGGGCCTGCCGTAGCTTGCCTTTTTTGGGAAATAGGTTCCCGCAAAGAAGGGCCTCTGATCCGGCGTCATCATGATGGTCAAAGGCCAACCGCCCGAACAGGTGAGGGCCTGGCAGACACTCATGTAAATCTGGTCCACATCCGGCCGCTCTTCCCGGTCCACTTTGATGGGAACAAAATGCTTGTTTAACACCTCGGCCACATCTTCCGACTCAAAGCTTTCCCGTTCCATTACATGGCACCAGTGACAGGTGGAATAGCCCACCGAGAGGAAGATCGGTTTGTCCTCTTGCCGGGCTTTGTCAAAGGCTTCTTGGCCCCAGGGATACCAGTCCACAGGATAGTGAGCATGCTGCAGCAGGTAAGGTGATTTCTCGTTTATTAAGCGATTGGTATTTTGGGTAGCTAAAGACATCAACGTATACCACCTAATTTTCCTTTGGATTAGTATAATTCAAAAAGATGAACAATTATTGAAATTGTTATGATTTAATGATTACTTTTTACAACAAATATGGTTTTAAAGTTTGGTTAATCTCTAAAATATCCCGGGATGTCCCCGGGGACATGAGTCTGTTGAGACAGTGAGACAATACACAGAGAACGGTTCTTTCCAAATGAACCTGATTACCAAAAGACTTTTAAAATGGATTATGGGCATTATATAAAGGATGATTTACAGGTAATCGTCTCTTCGGGCTAAGGAACATGGGGGGCCGCCTGTGCGTATAGGAACTCAATCAGAAGTTGTTAACATTAAATTCAAAAAGTAATAACCCGGGGGCATTATGCCCTTAGAGATATTGCAACTTTAAAAAAATTATTACTTATTAATCCGAAGCAAAATTAGTATATAATTTTTAATAACTAGCTACTGGCGAAGTGTACAAATATTTAGGGGGATGCTATGTTGCAGTTGTCAGACAGCGAGATGGACTATTTGAATAAAATAGGTTCAGTAATTAATTATCCGAAGGGTCAAATTATATTTTCAGCAGGGCAGAAAACAAATGAGGTCTACTTTATCAAAAGAGGGCTTGTGAAGATTTAACGCACTACAGCAGACGGTCGTCAGGTGTCTGTAGCCCTCCGTCATCCGGAGGATTTTATCGGTTTAGCCGAGATACTTAGCGATCATAAAGAGCGGGACTATAGTGCGGAAGCAATGGACAATGTATCAATATTAATCAAGTGGCAGGACGCTTTCAGAAAGATGCTAACGGAAATACCTGAGTTTACTGCAAAAGTAATGAAACTGATGAGTGACCGGTTAAGGGAAGCGCAAAATACCATTTATGATTTTATCATGAATCCTACCCAGGGGAGGCTCGCCATTTTTCTTTTGAATATGGCAGAGCGTGCAGGTGTTGAAGAGGAGGATGGTATTATTTATGTGCGTTTGCGGGTGACCCAAGAAGAACTGGCCTGTGTTATTAATTCTGCCCGTCAAACAGTCTCGTCCCTCCTTAACCTGTTAAAAGAAGACGGCAGCATTCAGTATGAAGGCAGAGAGATTGTTGCCGTGAATCCGAGCAAAATTAAAACCTGGATTCAGGACTAAACAAAACAGAAAGATAACAAGAGCAATCCAGCCGACGAAATAAAGGTCACCTGCACGACCATAATTTTGTCGACTGGATTTATTATTTTTATATCGCAAAAACGACATAAAAGTGTCCTACATTCGGTGTTATCAAGCAGACGACATTGCTAAAATCTTCACAACAAGGGAAAACGGTTGACAAAGGGGTGAGTTAACAGGTCGAACAGGGTCAATTCCTAGGTGAAAGAATAAAGAAACGGAGGGTTGTACATGTCGGATGCTTCTCCACAAGCAAAGGCACAGAATACCGTGACCAAAGCTAAATCAACTGAAACTACAAAAAATAATTATGCACTGCCTGGATTCATTCTTTCTTGGGTTGTTTTTGCTGCTATCTTAACAATGGTACCTAATTCCCAGGAACTAACTGCTGGCGGTAAAGGAAGATGTGATCACTTGGGGTACCTGGGCCTGGATGAACTGGCCTTTGTTAGGGATTTTGGTTATCATGTATTACTGGGTTAACTGGGTAATGAAATCGAAAAATATCGAGGTGCCCGGTGGTATAGGGGAAATTAAGCGCCAAAAAGATGAACTTGGAAAAATGACGTTTACCGAATGGATTGTATTGATTTGCTTTGGTGTAGCCATTTTACTTTGGGCAACTGAACAGTTTCATGGTTTGAAAATGGCACTTGTTACCCTGGGTGTAGAGATGGTTTTATTCATTCCCGGACTCACCAATCTTTCCTGGAAAAAGGTACAGTCCAATACTATTTTTGGCACATGGTTGTTGCTCTGTGGTTCCCTTTCACTGGTAACCGCTTTTGAAAAGACTGGCGTTGATAAGTGGATTGCCTCCCATCTGATGGGTTTAGCACCGTCTTGGGGCTGGATTGGTGTAAGTATCTTTATTTGTATCACTGTTCAGATCACTCGACTGGGTATAGTCAGTAATGTAGCAGCTGTTACTCTATTAGCGCCCAACGTGGCGGCAATGGCCCCGATGCTTGGGTTGAATACCGTAGCCTTTACCATGATGGTGTTAAATGTTGACAGTTATGCCTTTGTACTCCCCATCTCAGTAACAGCCTGTTTGATTGCTTATGGTACGGAAGAGTATAGCTTTGCTGAATTTGTTAAAGTAGGGGCTCCCCTTACCTTGATGGTTATTCTGTATATGGTCTTTGTAATGCTGCCGTGGTACGCAGTAACCGGGTATCCAATCTGGGAACCCATGAAATAATGAATCATGAAATAATGAATAAGGAGGAAGATGAAATGCCGAGAGCCAGTTTACCTAAATCCATTGACAAAATTGAAGAGGTTCGCGTAGATACAGATATCCTAATTATCGGCGCAGGGAATGCCGGCTGTTTCGCCGCTATCGAAGCCAAGCGCATTAACCCCGATTTAAAAGTTACATTAATGGAAAAAGCACATATTGACCGTAGCGGATGCCTGGCCGGTGGTATGGACGCCATTAACACCTATATTAAAAAAGGGCGTACCATCGAAGAATTTGTGCGTTGGAGCCGTTCCCAGGCCGGTGGTTTGCTGCGGGAAGACTTGACCATTACAATGGCCGAAGTTTTAAACAAGCCTATCGAAGAGTGGGAAGAGTGGGGTATGCCCATTAAATATGAGGAGGATGGCGAGGAATACAAGACACGCGGCAAATGGGACATAACCATTAGTGGTTCCGAAATGAAAGTTATTCTGGCTGAAAAAACCCGGGAGTATGGTTGTGAAATTATTAACCGTGTTGTGGCCACCAACTACTTAATAGATGGCAACAAAGTTATCGGTGCCATTGGTTTCGGTGTGCGGGATGGCAAAGTTTATATTATCCGTGCCAAGCTACCATTATTGCCACTGGCGGAGCAGCCGGGCTTTATAAGCCTTATCAAAATGACGGCAACGATAGTCACCACCAGCTCTGGTATTGCCCTTTTAATGTTGGTACCGGTTTTGCAATGGGTATTCGGGTTGGCTCAGAAATGACCACCTTTGAAATGCGTTGGTGCGCCACAAGAACAAAGGATTTCAATGGACCCATTGATACCATTTCGGTTGGTTATAAAACACCGATGATTAACTGCAAGGGAGAACAAATTCTAAAAACCCGCTACGCGCATTTGGGTGGAGATGCTGCCCCCCGCTTTATTAGAGCCAACCTACCTATGGAAGAGTGGCGTGAAGGTCGTGGACCCTGCTATGTGGATACCACCCACATGACCCCCGAACAAATCTATGACATGAAGTACGATTATCTTAACGAGCGTCCCAGCTACGTGTTGTTCCTTGCCAGCCGGGCACAGGATTTAAGCAAAGAACCCATTGAAATCTATGGTTCTGATCCGTACATTGTTGGTGGCCACACAGCCAGTGGTTATTGGGTAGACGTAAAAAGAGCAACCACCTTGCCGGGACTGTATGCCTGTGGGGATGTGGCCGGTGGTACACCTAATAAATTTGTAGGAGGTTGTGCTGCAGAAGGGTTGTTGGCTGCCAGGGCTGCAGTTGAGTATGTGGCTGGCGTAGAACTTGGAAATATCAACGAAGACCAAATTATCCGGGAAAAAAATAGGATCTTTGCACCCGCTTTCCGCCAGGCCATTGTCGGTGATGGTGTGAAGCCCAGAGAAATGGAAGAAAGATTGCAGCGTCTGATGGATGAGTATGCAGGTGGTGTGCACCAGTTCTTTAGAATGAATAAAGAAGGCCTGGAATATGCGCTGCGCCATATCAAAATTATGAAGGATCAGGTCAAATATCTGGTGGCTTCCGATCTACATGAGCTTATAGAGGCTCATGAAGTTATCGACAGATTAGACGTAGCTGAGGTGCTGGTGCATCACCTCATGTACCGTGAAGAAACCAGATGGCCGGGTTGGCAGACCCGTGCCGACTTCCCGGATAAAAACGATGAGAAGTTTGACTGCTTTGTTAACTCCCGGTACAATCCCGAAACCGGAGAAGTAGAAATCTTTACCCGCCCCTATGAGCAAATCATCCCGGGTGACCGCCTAAAACCCTAAGAACAGGAGGTAAAAGATATGCCGCCAGTAGTATACACGGAAAAATGCAGAGGCTGTGGAAAATGCGAAGAAGTATGTCCCGGTGATTTAATGGAATTAACTGAAAACAAAAAGGCAGTTTGTCGGTCTGCCAGGGATTGCTGGGACTGCATGGCCTGTGTAAAAGCTTGTCAATTCGATGCCATTGAAACAAGAATTCCTTATCAACTGGGATATTACCCTGCAAGGCTTATCCCTAAAATGCGGGAGAAAGAAATTGAGTGGACCTGTATTGACATAAACGGAAAAGTAGAGAAGTTTTTGGTTAAGACCCGTAATAAGTAAAATAATAAAAGTAATTACAAAGAAGCCGACCAGCGATATATTTCGGGTCGGCTTCTGTAATCATCAATAATCCCCTTTATTTTTCTCTTACAGTTACAGGACGAAAATGGCTTCTTTAGCTAATATAATTTGCCATTAGATAAATGGCAAAATAAATAGGCAGACCATACACTTTTTATTCATATTTTCTCCCGACCCGGCATACATTAATAAGGTAGTCGCTTTTGAAGGAGTGATCATATGAATAAGGAGCTAATAAATGAGATTCTGGACAGTATCGGCCTGGAAAGTATTCACCTGGAGAATGAGAAAAGGTTTCCCGAGGAGTCGATTGCTCTAACCTTCAACAAAAATAATGAATAAAACCCGAGATATGGCTGTAGCGAACCACGCTGTTTGACGGTAACCAGTTCATTGCCAATTTCGGTAAATAACCATGTTTCAAACTACCGCCAATGACGGTGAGAAGGTACTGCTTCTCCTCCGTCATTGGCATTGTTGTTTATGAATTACTCACTTCAAATGGCAACAATCGATTTTATCTTGCTCACTGCCCAACATAGATGGCGGTTAAATTGGCTCATCCTCCATGCTTTTCCGCACAATATCAGCATCAATGGTGGGACTGTCAGCTTCTATGGCTGCAATGATTGCATATCGGCAAATATTGTTGATGCGCCGGGGGACCCCCTTTGAAAATTGATAAATAAACTCGATCGCCTCTTCTGTGAATATCTGCCGATCCAGCCCTGCCACACGCAGATGGTGGAGGATATAGGGGCCGATCTCTTCTTCCCCAAGGGACGGTAGTTTGTATTGTACTGTGATACGCTGGCGAATACATTCAAGAATCTGCAATCGTAGGGTTTCTGTAAGTTGAGGTTGCCCAATCAGGAGCACAGTTAAGGGGGAAAAGGAGTCCGCCTGGTAGTTCAGAACAAAGCGTAATTCACCCAGCATTTGAACAGAGAGCTCCTGAGCTTCGTCTATGACCACTATGTCTTTTACCCCTTTCTGGCTCCACTCCAGCATTGATTGGCTTACCAGGCGCTTGTTTTCTGACATTCCTCGGCGGGGTTGGACATTGATTTGGTAGAGTAAGTTTTTGTAGAATTCCCCTGGCGTCAGTTCAGAGTGGGCCAGATAAATGAAACGATACCGGGATGCATCCAGGTTATGCATGGTGGCCCGTAGGGTTGTGGATTTACCTGAGCCGACATGACCGGTAACTACAGCCAAACTGCCCGTTTCGATAGCATGGCGTAGACGAGCCAAAAGCTCTTGGTGCCCCCGGGAGATAAATATTTCAGTAGCGGGCAGATTTCTTGAGAAAGGTTCACGGTTAAAGGGGAAGTAAGGACTATTCACTCTGCTTCACCCCCATTACTCTGGCAAAGGAAACTCCAGCTTTAGCTTTGGCGTGTGCCGTATGTTCAGCCACAATGGCTTCCATTGCTGCGTTTAGAGCCTGGTTAGAAACTTCTTGACGTTCCTGCACCCGTTTTTCGGTAAAGTTTTTCATGAGGTAGGGCTTGGCTTCACAGCAAAATTCCCCCTCTGAGTAAATTAACATATGGTTCAAGTTGTAGGGGTTGTAGCGCACCTCCACGTTTTTGCCCATCAAGTTTTCCGCCACTTCATACTGGTTACCGTAGATTTTGATGGTGGCAAGGGAGGTAACTTGGCGGCCTTCTCTCCACAAGAAGGCTTCCCTTGCGGTTTCTGGTTCCACTTGCCGAGATAAAATTTTTCCTTCGGTAACGGCCTGCTCCATTGCTTGGGCTGGACTGATTTTTAAACTACCATGACGGCAGGTATGATATCGTTGTTCTACCCAAGCTATTAAGAACCGGTTAACCTCAGCTAGGTTTTGAACTTTCCCGGATTCCATTTGACTTCGTAGTAGGGGCTCAAATTTTTCAGCTACTGTTCTAAACCAACGTTCTATTCGTCCGCGCCCTTGGGGTTGTCGGGGACGGCTATGGTGGATTTGAAAGCCTAATTCCGCAGCTATTCTTTTCAGGTGTATTTGTCAACTCAAAATTCCCCCATATGGCCATTAAAAATTCCCCCACCCACCTATAAAAAAGGGGCACCACCTTAATCCATTAAGTCAATTGCTGCTTTTGTAACCACTCCTTTGTTTCCTTCATTCTGTAGGAACCACCGTTCATGTTAACAATGTATGATTGATGAGTTAAACGATCAATCATAGCAGCGGTCATGACCGGGTCTTGAAAGATTTCTCCCCAACGCTCAAAGGAGAGATTTGTAGTAATAATCGTAGATTTTCTACCTGCCCTAAGCGACAGATGGGCGAACAACAGCTCGGAGCCTTCCTTGTCGAACGAAATGTAGCCCATCTCGTCGGCAATGACTAAGTCATATTTCTCAAATCGGTTTTGGAAGGCACGCAATGTCTGTTCTGCTCGGCACTCCTTGATCCGACTAATTAGCAGGGGAACTGTTGTGAACCATACTTTATATCCTTCCAGACAGACCTTTATGCCAAGTCCAATGGCAACGTGGGTCTTCCCGTTATGGAAAACTTTTCATAATGGCAATTATGTAGAACTCTACATAAAAAGGGGAAAATTGAACGCTTTAATCGAGTGGTTGATAGCTTTCTTAGCGAAGTGGCACTGGGAAAACCACAAACACTGGCAAGGTTAAATGAATTGTTTCAGGTATGGCTCTCTGAATGCTACCAGAATAAGTCCCACTCAGCACTGGGTGAAAAAACAAGTCCTGAAACAGCCTTTAGAAGTGATAGGAAGGCATTAAGGTTCGTAGATCCAGACACACTTACTAATGCATTCTTGCATTGTGAAACACGCAAGGTAGATAAATCAGGCTGCATCAGCTTTATGGACAAGAGTTATGAAGTGGGGCTCTCCTTTATTGGCCACACAGTGGATGTTGTTTACGACCCTGCAGATATTTCCGAACTAACCATTGAGTACCAGGGCCACTCCCCTTGGAAGGTTCGTCAGCTTGTTATCGGAGAAAGGGCAGGAAGGCGGCCTAAATTACCTGAACACTTGGGACAGCAACCTGCGGACTCTTCAAGATTGCTCACGCGGCAAAACAAAAAAATGATCAACGCCGGGAACACCAGGCCCCTGCAGTCTCCTACCGAAACACCCGGAAGGAGGCAGAAGAACTTGTTTGAGTCATTTTATGGGTTAAGTCATACACCCTTCTCCCGGGATATTCCCACAGACCAACTATACCCATCACTTATGCTAGAGGAAACACTGGGAAGACTTGAATATGCTGCACAGCGCCAGTTGTTTGCTGTAGTAACAGGTGATTGTGGCACAGGTAAAACTACTACAATACGTAAATTCTCTGAAAAACTTAATCCTGCCAACTTTAAGGTCCTGTACTTGTCAGATTCCAAACTAACCCCTCGTCACTTTTACAAAGGAATGTTAGAGCAACTGGGGTGTGAAGCAAAATTCTATCGGGGCGATGCAAAGCGTCAATTGCACCGGGAAATTGAGTTAATGCGTGGTATTCACCACCTACACCTATTGTAGCGTTTATAGGGTTATTAAAAGGTAAATAGTATCACCATCCGTCTTTATATTTCTGATTGCACAGGTACCGTCTATTTTACAGATCTTTTAGTGCAAGGAGGCAAGATTGCAACAGGCTGGGTTGGGCATGTATCAGAAATACAGTGGACAATGGGTGGGTAAAACGAGGCCTCTTGACTAAATATCAATATTTTGATAGAATATGCATATAATAAAGCTGGAGGTGTGAGAGATGCCAAATATAAGACCGAGCTCTGATTTGAGAAATAAGTACAATGAGATTTCTGAGTTTTGCCATAAATATTCTGAACCTGTATATATAACAAAGAATGGTCAAGGAGATTTAGCTGTTATGAGCATTGAGACCTATGAACGGCTTGTCGGTAAATTTGAGCTTTATAAACTGTTGGATGCAGGTATGGAAGCTATGAAAAATAACAAGGTAATACCTGCCAATGATGTTTTTAACAGGCTTGAGAGTAGACTTGGAAATGAAACAGTATAAAATCTTCATGACCGAACTGGCTGCAGATGACTTACAAAATATTGTGAGTTATATCTCAAATGATCTTAAAGAACCTGTCATAGCACAAAAGCTGTTAGGCAAAATTAAACGGGCAATTATGAGCCTTGCTGATATGCCTGTGCGTCATGCTTTGGTAAGTGATGAACGGCTTGCCCATCAGGGTATTAGAAAGTTGACCTTACCGCGATTTTATGGACACACAGAACGTGTGATACAATAAAATCATGGAGGTGCCCTATATGAGAACGTTTGATAAAGAATACAAGATGATGGCGGTCAATCGCGTAAAAGAGAGCGGAAAATCCGCCGCTGAGGTAGCCCGGGAACTAGACATAAGCCCTAACACGCTGCACGGCTGGATCAACAAGTTCGGCAAACACGGGGATAAGGCCTTTCCCGGTAGTGGCCACCTGCACGAGGCCGACGATGAACTGCGTAAGCTCCGCAAAGAAATTATGGATTTGAAAGAGGAAAACGCCATCTTAAAAAAGGCGGCAGCCTACTTCGCGAAAAACCAGAAATAGAACGCTTCCGGTTTATGGAAGCGCACCGCTCTGAATTTCGGGTTGTGAAGATGGCAGAGGTGCTCAAGGTATCAAAGAGCGGTTTTTACGCCTATTTAAAGAGGCCTAAAAGTAATCGAGAGATAGAAAATAATCTGCTGCTGGAAAAGATAAAAGCGGTCCACAGGAGCAGCCACGGAATATACGGATACCCACGTATAACAAGTGAGCTAAAATGTGACGGTGCGCCTAGCAAAAACCGCGTATATAGGCTAATGAGAAAAAACGGCATTAGATCAAAGACCGTAAAAAAATATAAGGCAACAACTAACTCAAATCATAATCTCCCGGTTGCTGAAAATCTGCTAAACCGGGAATTTACAGCAGACAAGCCGAACCAGAAATGGGTGAGCGATATCACCTATGTCGCAACCGATGAAGGATGGCTGTACCTTGCCGGCGTTATGGATTTGTGCGGCAGGGCAATCGTTGGCTTTGCCATGGCCGAGCACATGAGAAAGTCCCTTGTCATAGAAGCCCTGAACCAGGCCATCGGTAGGACTGGCGCAAAGGAAGGGTTGAACCTACCCCGAATCAATAGACACTAAAAACGTACAATATCTAACTGTCTCACAAAATTGCTTAATTATATAATATTTAGTATGTTATGTTAAGGTGAAGGTGGCTTTTTAATTCGCCGGAGTACCACCCCTTGATATATGATCATGGTCGTTTATCGGAGCGATAGCGGAGACCCTTGACATGGAGAATGCCCGTGTTAGCCTTTCATGGCAAGGGGCACTAAGCGAAGCTGGGTTGCCCTTGGCCCTTGGAAACACGGGTGCGAGGCTCCATGTCAAGGGCGACCAAGGGTTAGTTTATGCACCAACATTTAGCGATCACGCTGCCTTTATAACTTCCATCGGTGTTTTGTAACAGTTGCTAGAATGTATGCGCCGTCGGTTGTAAAAGACTTCGATATATTCAAATATGGCTGCCTTGGCTTCGGCCCGCGTCTTAAACCGCTTACCGTACAACCACTCTTGTTTGAGCTTGCCCCAGAATGATTCCATAGGAGCGTTGTCATAGCAGTTCCCTTTGCGCTCATGCTACATATAAATTTATTTTCATTTAGTATGGCCTGATATTCTCTGCTGGCATATTGGACACCGCGATCGGAATGTACCAATAGCCCTTCTTTCGCACCAGTTCTGCCTATGGCCTGGTTTAGGGCTTCTATGACAAGTGACTTTCTCATGTGCTCGGCCATGGCAAAGCCAACGATTGGCCTGCCGCACAAATCCATAACACCGGCGAGGTACAGCCACCCTTCATCGGTTGCAACATAGGTGATATCACTTACCCACTTTTGATTTGGCTTATTTGCTGTAAATTCGCGGTTAAGCAGATTTTCAGCAACCTGGAGGTTATGATTTGAGTTAGTCGTTGCCTTATATTTTTTTACGGTCTTTGATTTGATGCCGTTTTTTCTCATCAGCCTGTATACACGATTTTTGCTAGGTGCGCCGTCGTTCTTTAGTTCGTTGGTTATGCGARGATATCCGTATATAGCGTGGTTCTTCTTGTAGATAGCCTTTATCTTTTCGAGCAGCAACTCATTTTCTATTTCTCGATTGCTTTTGGGTCGCCTTAAATATGCGTAAAAACCGCTCCTTGATACCTGGAGCACCTCAGCCATCTTCGCAACCCGAAATTCGGAGCGGTGTGCCTCCATGAAACGAAAGCGTTCTATTTCTGGTTTTTGGCGAAGTAGGCTGCCGCCTTTTTTAAGATGGCGTTTTCCTCTTTCAGATCCATAATTTCTTTACGAAGCCTACRCAACTCATCGTCAGCCTTGTGCAGGTGACCGCTTCCGGGAAAGGCATTTTCGCCGTGTTTACCGAACTTCCTTATCCACCCATATAGCGTGGTGGGACTTAAATCTAGTTCCCTGGCTACCTCAGCGGCAGACTTTTCCCCCGCCTTCACACGATTGACTGCCATAATTTTGTATTCTTTATCAAATGTTCTCATTTAGGACACCTCCGTGATTTTATTGTATCACACGTTCTATGTGTCCATAAAATCGCGGTAAGGTCAAAAATATAGGTAAAGTTGTTAATAAACAATAACAATGACTGAATCAAAGGGGCAAACCATCACCTATATTCCCCCATATCAAGCTTCTGATGAGTTATCCTGGCATCTTCGGCGGCAAAGGCCATGTAGTGGGCTTCCAGGGCGTTTGCCGCATCGGCGCCCGCTTCATGGGGAGTGGTTTCTCCTCTCATTACCCTGACGAAGGAATCCATTAAACCGAAGTCACCGGTTTTTAGCCTACCTATAAGGAATTGAAACCCGACCAATTCGGACAGAGTTTCCGCAACGACATACGTTTTTAGCCTACCTATCCTGAAAATTGAAGAAACATGGCCATGAAAAAGGCAATAACAAGCAAACCCGGACTAACCTTTTTTAAAAACACGGTTCCGGATAGCAGAAGGATAATATGTTAACCAATTGAAATTAGGCTACTGATTCAACAATGACCTTGACTCCGCTGGCCACGGAAGACAACTTGATGTTGGCACCTTCAAGGACCTTTTGGATACGGTTGATTTCCCGTGCCCGTTCTTCGATAAGGCTCCGGCGGTAACGGATGAGCTCCCGCAATTCCCTTTGTTCGCGGGAAGGAATATAACTGCCTTGCAAGAGGCCATGGCGGAGCAAACCGGCAATCCATTCTGCATCTTTTACATCGGTTTTACGCCCGGGGACATTTTTGATGTGTTTAGCATTTACCACCATTGGCTGGATGTCTTCCAGTTCCAGCAAGTTATAGATGGGTTTCCAATACGAACCGGTGCTTTCCATCGCCACATGGGTGCAACCTTTGGTTTTAAGCCAGTCCACCATAGAAATAAGGTCATCGGTCATCGTTGAAAATGTGCGAATCTCTTTACCTTCAGGAGTGATGACACAGGCCACTACGTTCTTCTTACCTTCGCCAGCCGTAGAATAAAGATTCTTCACAGCACCATTTTCATCCTTCTGCTGGTGCTGCGTCAGCGGCATGGGGGTCTATGAGGAATTGAAACCACGGCGGCTTTTGGGAGGTGCAGAGCTCTTTAGCCCCCTAACAACATGTGCGGGTACTATTAATATCACAGCTAGCCTGGGTGTGTCTCAGAGAAGGCCGGAAGATACAGCAGAAAGCCTCATCCAGAGGGCGGACGGCTATCTTACCAAGCTAAACAAGAAGGCAGAAGCAGGGTAAGAGGTTAAAAAGCCCGGTCGGTGGCTGGACTACGGTTTATAGAAAAGTTTATAATAAAGTAAAGAACCTTTAAGGGGTGGTCTGATATGTCAATGGTTTTATCGGACAGGGTTTACACCGTTGAGGATTACATGAAACTGGATGACGGCAAACGGTATGAGTTGATCGGGGGGGAGTTAATTGTGGTACCAAGTCCAAGGCCAAAACACCAAAGGATAAGTGGTAAGATTTTTAACCAAATTGAAAATTTTTTAAAAGGAACTCAATTAGGAGAGGTTTACGATGCTCCCATTGACGTTGTTTTAGGAGAATATATCGTTCAACCGGACATATTATTTATCTCTCAAGACCGGTTGGATATTATCGGAGAACTGAACATCCAGGGTGCACCGGACCTGGTGATCGAGATTTTGTCCCCGGCCACAGCCGCCTATGACAAAAAGAAAAAAAGCCAGCTATACTTTAAACACGGCGTAAAGGAATACTGGCTGGTGGACCCGGACCAGCAGTTGGCGGAAGTGTTCGTAGCCGGTGAAAAGGAATGGCGGTGGGTTGGTGTATTTGACCAGGAAGATGTTTTAACCACAGACCTTTTACCGGGGCTGGAAATAAGCCTGGCAGAAGTTTTTAAGGGATTAAAAAGAGAGTAGATTAAGAGAAATGCCCGGACGTTGTTCCGGGTTATATATTTTTTAAGGAGAGTGAAGAAAATGTCTCAAATTTCTTCTACAAGCAGTCAAATTGCCTGGATAAGGTAATCAAATCATAGCCAACACCTTTTTCACGCGTCTTAGAGGACTTCCAGGGCGGTCTGAAATGCCAAAAGACACCGCCTTTGTGCTAAAACCCTGCCCGCCAGGTGCATACCTTTTTCATGCAGTTTCCCATCGGGTGGTATTTCTGGCTAACCCCCTTGCCGGGGTTTTTGCTTTTTCAGTAGGTGTTTTTGTGGACTGGGAACAGTTAGAAGAAGAACGCAAACAACAGCTGGCATACCAGCCTTATAAACCTGATAAAACAAACCCCGGAAATTCTTCCCTTTGAACAGGAAGAAATAGCAGAAAAAGCTATGGCAATTACCAAGCGAGTATGGAAATATAAGTTTGACAGCGACAATGACGGCAGTTTTGACGATGAAACTTTATCGTTTTTGATGCGGCTAACAATCCTTCGCCGGTAATACGCACCAACCATGTAGGCAAGTACCTGGTAGAGCTGGAAGTTACCGAGGGATTCGGTGAACCTACGGGTACGCTGGATGAGTTCATTGCGCCGGAAGATTATTTAAAGGCCAACACGAATAATAAGCCTACATTAACCTTCTGTTCCGCTAACGCTCCGGTGGCCAGGGCAAGAGACAGATAACCGGTCAGAATACCTGTTATGATTTTTTTATATATTCTCATCTCCTTTCAAATTCCACCAAAAGTTTTTAGGCTGTATACATAGTTTTTATCCTTAATAGACCTGATCAACGTTTCATCTGCTGTCCAAAATTGGCAAACCTCGTTTGACTGCCTGGAAATGATCTCGGCTACTGCCAGGTATGTGGTATCATATAAGGTAGGTAGCTTTTCCTTTACCGCAATATGCCAGGCAGCCCTTATGACAACTGAATCATTAAGGTAATTTAAAATCCCCAGGTTATTGAATGCTTCCCAGGCAATCTCTGCCTGGTCGGGTGTAATCATTTTTTTATTGACCTTTTTCCGTAGAACACTTCCCACTTCGGCCCATGCAAAACCTGGCAAAACAACTGATTGCCTTTTTTCCAAAATTTTTTCCATTAAGGCATCTGCTTTATCGCTATCTTCTTCCAAAACCAGCAGCTTAATTAAAACACTGCTGTCCAGGCAAATAAAACTACTCATTTTCTCCATCTCCCTCCCTTAATTGCCTTATAAGGGGAGTAGAGTCCGGCTGCAGTTTCATTTGACTCCTTAGCCGGGATAATTGATTTAATGCCTTTTTGGTAGCCTCCATTTTTTCATATTGTTCGGCCTTCATGACCTTTTTCTGTAATTCTTCAAACGCATTGGCTTCAATAATGTAGACCACGGGCTTAGATCTTTGCAGCACCATCACCGGCTCTTTGGTTTTAATTACATGGGATATTATTTTACTGGCGTTTTGTCGTATTTCAGTCACATTAAACATATCCATTAGAAACACCACCTTTAATAGTATATATTTTTATAATACAACAAAACGCTAGTTTATAAAAGGTTACTTTCAAAAAATTACATATTTTCCACCTGGCTATTCTAAGATATACACCTATTGTCGTTGGTAAACTACCCACCACAAAATAAAACCCGGCTTTTAAAGACCGGGTTGCTGGTTACAGGTTGTTTTTACCATATTTTCACTGTACGACTTGATATTTTCAAAAGAAAATTTCATAATAGTGGTGGGAATACTAATAACAGGAATTGAAACATTCTTTTAAAGGGCGGAGTACCAATGTCAAATAAATCAATAATAAACTACGTGATGGGCTGGCTCCTTTTTCTGACAGTTTTTGGACTGGCTTTTTCAGGGTTCGTGAGGTGGTTGATACTGCCCAGCCCGGGTCGTGGCGGCATACGTGGCCTGGAGCCTTTTTTCATATTCACGAGGCATACCTGGACGGATATTCACCATTTGCTGGCAATAATTTTTTCTTTACTTGTTCTTATTCACATATATTTGCACTGGGAGTGGTTTGTTTCAACAACAAGAAAGGTTTTCGGCCTGAGAAAGCATTAGCGGAAGGTGCTTGTGTGAAACCGGGCCCAAAAGGGAGCATTCGGTCCTTAATTTCTTTGTCCAGCCTTTTTATTTCATCATGTTTTTAGCCCCGTACCCTGTCGGCAAAAGAGAGGTTTTTCACCAAGTTGTCTGATAATTTTATGTTATTTATGTTATTCTTTCCTGTCAAGGGTTTTCTTGACTGATAAAAACACAATATGGTCAATGTCGTTCAACTGTTTACAAAAAGGTCCTGCTCACAACAGCATTGGCTGTTTAATCGTGTAAAGAAGATGTCCTTTGTCGATTTTTCATAGTGCCTAAGAACCGTCTCTGTTTGAATTTGGCTTTTATACTCGGATTTATTCAAAAATGCAGACCTCAAATTCAAGCAGGAACCGTCCCCACTTGAATTTGATAAAGATGGTGAAAAAGCCACCCCGCACGGGGTGGCTCACATAGGTTAGTGTTTACCGGTATTGAGTTCTTCCAGCTCATGCTCTTTATAAACGGTGATGGGAATGGGTTCCTCCAGGGAACGCCCGGGTTCGTATTCAAAACGGTCCTGATTGGGTTGGGACAGGGCCTGGAACATCAGCCCTACGGGAATGTCCATGGGGCAGGCGTTTTCGCACTGGCCGCAGCCCACACAGGAGAGGCCCATGTGGTTCACCCGGGTCAGGTGGAATAAAGCGGTGTCGGTGGGCAGCTCGATGGCGCCCTTTCTTTTGGCATACTCCATGTACTTATCGCCGTTGTGGTCGAAAATGGGACCGGCGGAGACGCATTCACGGCAGAAGCAGATGGGGCAGGCCTGCCGGCAGTTCTGGCACTTGATGCAGGTGGCCAGCACTTCGGCCAGGTTATCCATGCTGCTGACGGAACTGTTGAATTCAGCCACGGCTTTGGCTTTCGCCTGGGCCTTTTCCTGAGTCAGATTCTCCAGCAGTTTGACCCGGGCGTCCGGCACCGAGGCAGATTCCAAACCGGCCACGCCGGACAGGTCAACACTGTCTTTGGCAGCTACCAGCAGGCTGCCGCCCATGCCCAGCCAGCCCAGGACAATGTCCGCATTGCCGGCTTCGGGGTAAGCACATACGGTGCAGGCCCGGCGCAGGTCGACCCCGGTGGGGTTCTTGCCGTCGGCGGCCTGGCTGACCCACTTCCTGGCATCCACTTTATTTTCCTTCACCATCTCGCGTAATCCTTGGCCGCAAAGGTGCCTGCACAGTCTACGCCGATAATGATCAGGTTATCCAATTTCGCCTGCTGCAATTTCACCAGTTCGTACAGTGCGCGCAATTCACAGGAACGCAGCACCACGGCCACCTTTTCAGGCAGGTTGCGGGACAGATTGGCCACCAGTCTGGCGGCATTGAGGCCGTTTACCGGAGCGAAGGGGTTGGCGGCGCCGAACATCTCCGGATCCCTGATCAGGGCGGGAACTACGTTGGTTTTGGCTGCAACCTCCTGGGGCACCACAACGGCACTGACCGTCCCCGAGGTGATCAATGACTTTAAAAATTCCTGGACGGCACCGAGGGTGTCGCCCCCACTTGATTTTAACGTGTAAGTTTTCATGCTATAACGCCTCCCACCTTAGATTTCCCAGTTCTTGCGCAGCGGGTTAGGTCCTATTTGCTTGAGTTTTTGGGTCATTTCGGTGATGACTTCACCAAAGTAGGCACCTTGGGAAGCACTGATGAACCGCAACCACAGCCGCTCTTCGGGTATACCTAACTGCTGGAGCACGTTTCTAGCAATGGCCACCTTACGACGGGCCTTGTAATTGCCACTACCATAGTGGCAGTCACCCTCGTGTCAGCCACCCACCAGGACGGCATCGCCACCGTCCAGGATGGGTTTAATCATATACAGGGGATCCACGGAACCGCTGCACATGACCCGAATAATCCGCACATTGGGGGGTACTGGATACGGGCGGTACCGGCCAAATCCGCACCGGTGTAGGAACACCAGTTACAGAGTATGGCGATAATCTTGGGTTCGAACTCCGATTGAATTTTTTGTTCAGGAACACTCATTACATAACCCTCCTTTTCAGCCTAACTGTTACTGGCATCCAACATGGCCAAGATTTGCGCTTTCTCGAAGCCCTTTTGCTGGCAGGCGCCGCTGGGACAAGAAGCTACGCAGCGCCGCAGCCCTGGCAAAGTACATCCAGTACTTCTGCCACTCTGGTCTGTTCATTGAGAACCCTTGCCCCGTAGGCGCAGGCCTCTACGCACAGGCCGCAGCCCTTGCACCACTTGGGATTGACCATCGCCACATTGCCGAGGGACTCCAGTTTATCCTTGGACAACAGGGTGACCGCCCGGACAGCGGCGGCGTTGGCCTGGGCAATGGATTCTTCAATCAGTTTCGGTGAGTGGGCCAGCCCGCAGAGATATAAACCGTCAGCGGCAAAGTCCACCGGACGCAGTTTCATGTGTGCTTCCAGGAAGTAGCCATCTGCGTTCAGGGATACTTTGAAGGTCTGGCTCAGGGCATCGGTTCCTTCCGCAGGAATAATGCCGGTGCTTAATACCAACAGGTCGGTATCCAGCAGAAGTTTCCTCTTAAGAATGGGATCTGTGATCGATATCTTCAACTTACCTCCGTTTGCCTCCACCTCGGGTTTCTCCTCCAGGGTGTAGCGCACGAAGACAACCCCTTTCTTCCTGGCCTCGGCGTAATACTTTTCATAGAAGCCGTAAGTGCGGACATCCCGGTAGAGGATAAATACATTGGCCTCGGGGTTTTGTTCTTTAATTTTCAGAGCATTTTTCACGGCACTGTAACAGCAGATACGGCTGCAGTAGGGTCGCTCGCTATTGCGGGAACCCACGCACTGGATCATGACGATGTTTTTGGCATTGCCGAGGCCGGGACCGGCCAACCGGTGTTCCAGTTCCCGCTGGGTTAACACCGCGCTGTGCTGGCCGTAGAGATATTCTGTGGTTTTGGCTGCCTCGGCACCGGTGGCGATAATGACCACGCCGTGCTCCACTTGCTTGTCACCGCCGGGAGTGGCCAGTGTGGTCTTGTAGTTGCCTAAATAACCGGACACTTCTTTTACGGTGGAATTGAGGTTCAGCTCAATATTCGGGTGGTTCGTGACATCGTTAATCAGTTGATCCAATAACTGGGCGGGGTTGTTGCCCTTCATGGTATATTTCACTTCCAGGGCATTGCCGCCCAGTTTGTCGGCCCGTTCCACCAGGATCACTTTAAGTCCCTGACCGGCCAGGTTCAAGGCATTGGTCATGCCGGCGATGCCGCCGCCGATCACCAGGGCCTGGCGGTTGATATCCATAAAGGAAGTGTAGACCGGTTTCAGCAGCTTCACCTTGGCCACGGCCATTTTTACCAGGTCCTTGGCCTTTTCGGTGGCGGCATCCGGGTTATCCCGGTGCACCCAGGAGGAATGCTCCCGGATGTTGGCCAGCTCGAACAGGTAAGAGTTCAGGCCGGCTTCCTTCAGGCTGCTCATAAACAGGGGGGCGTGGGTTCTGGGTGTACAAGAGGCCACCACCACCCGGTTCAGTTTATGCTCGTTAATCCGTTCCTTAATTTTTTCAATGCTGTCCTGGGAACAACTGAAGAGGAATTCTTCGCTGTGCACCACGCCGGGGATGATCCTGACAAACTCGGCTACCTCCGGCACCCGGACCACGCTGCCGATGTTAATGCCGCAGTTGCAGACAAACACACCCACTCTGGGTTCTTCCTGGGTAATATCCCTTTCCGGCGGGTACTCCTTCACCTTGCTCAGGGTCCCCCGGACGGCGCTGAGAAAGCGGGACGCATTGGCCGCAGCGGCACTGGCGTCCACCACGGTTTCCGGAATGTCCTTGGGGGCGCAGAAGGCGCCGCCGGCAAAGACCCCTTCCCGGGTGGTCTGGCCAGGGATAAACTCGGAAGTCTTGCAGAAACCGTATTCGTCCAGTTCAATACCGCAGGCTTTAGACAGATTAGCATTGCCGGCGGAGGGCTTCAAGCCCACCGAGAGAACCACCATATCAAATTCTTCCTCGGTAAAGGAACCGTCAGCATTTCTGTACTTGACAAGCAGGTTCTTGGTGCTGGGGTCTTCTTTTACCGAAGAAATCATGGCTTTTTCATATTTCACGCCGTGCTGGATTCTGGCCCGATCGTAATACTTCTCGAAGTCCTTCCCGTAAGCCCGGACATCCATGTAGAAAATCTTGGTCTCCAGTCCCGGTTCGTGCTCCTGGGCGATGATGGCATGTTTGGTGGCATACATGCAGCAGACGGCGGAACAATAATGGTTGCCCTTGGCGCTGTCACGGGAGCCGGCACACTGGATAAAGGCTATTTTCTTGGGCTCCACATGATCCGTAGGACGCACCAGGTGACCCATGGTGGGACCGCTGGCGGAAAGCAGACGCTCAAACTGCAGGCTGGTCAGCACGTTCGGGTAAAGTCCCCAGCCGAATTCCGCCCTGAGATCACCGTCCATGGGGTCAAAGCCGGGACTTAAGACCACTGCGCCCACTTCCAGTTCCAGGGTGGTGTCGGCCATGCCGTGGTCAATGGCACCGGCGGGGCAAGCCTTCAGGCATTTACCGCAGGCCTTGGGGTTTTTAATCTTCAAGCACTTGCTTTTATCTACCGCGTAGGCGTTGGGTGTGGCCTGGGCATACAGCTTGTAGATGGCCTTGCGTTTGCCCAAACCGCCGTCAAAATCATCATCCACCTTCACCGGGCATTCCTCGGCGCAGGCGCCGCAGCCAATGCATTTTTCCAGGCTGACACAGCGGGCCTGTTGCAGCACTTTGGCCTTAAAATTGCCCGGTTCCCCCTCCAGGCCCACCAGTTCGGCGCCGGTGATGATTTCAATGTTCAGGTGACGTCCCACGTCTACCAGCTTGGGAGACATGGTGCACATGGCACAGTCGTTGGTGGGGAAAGTTTTGTCCAGTCTGGCCATGGTACCACCGATGGCGGGTTTCTTCTCCACCAGATACACCCGGTAGCCGGATTCGGCCAGGTCCAGGGCGGACTGCATCCCGGAGATGCCGCCGCCCACAACCAGAACCGCACCGATTTGTTTTTTATCCGTCATAGGTTTCTCCAACCTCCTATCCCAGAGCCGCATCCATCATGGCCAGCAGCTGTTCTTTTTCGAAGCCTTTCTGCTGGGTAGCACCGCTTGGGCAAGCTGCTACGCAGGCGCCGCAGCCCTGACAGAGCACTTCCCGCACATAGGCGACTCCCCTGCGCTCGTCTAACACCCTGGCCCCATAGGCACAGGCGCTTACACAAATGCCGCAACCCTTGCAGAGTTCCAGATCCACTTCTGCAGTAATGCCCAGGGACTCCAATCTTCCCTTGGACAGCAGGGTTACCGCCCGCACTGAGGCAGCGTTGGCCTGGGCGATGGTTTCACTGATGGTCTTAGGCCCGTGGGCCAGACCGCAGAGATAAAGTCCATCCGCCGCAAAGTCAACCGGTCTTAACTTCATGTGAGCTTCCAGATAGAAGCCGTCGGCGTTTAAGGGGACCTTGAACAGCTGGCTCAGGGCTTCTGTATCCGGCCTTGGCTTGATACCGTTGGCCAGGGCCAAAATGTCGGCATCAATTTTGATGGGCTGTTTCAGCACATGATCGGTAACGGTAACGGTTACCTTGTCGCCGTTGGCCACCACTTGCGGTTTATCGTCAACGCTGTAGCGGATAAAGATGACGCCCTTGCGTCTTGCCTCGGTATAGTACTCCTCCTTGAAGCCGTACGTACGAATGTCACGGTACAGGACAACCACATTGGCATCGGGATTCAGTTCTTTCACCTTCAGCGCGTTCTTAATGGCATGGGTGCAGCAAACCCTGCTGCAGTAAGGTCTTTCGGGCTCCCGGGAGCCCACGCAGTTAATCATGACAACGGTCCTGGCATCCCCCAGCCCCTGGTCAGCCAGTTTTTGCTCCAGCTGGGTCTGGGTCATGACGGCCGGGCTGCTGCCGTAGAGGTAGCTGTCCGGTACAATTTCATCGGCGCCGGTGGCGATGACAACGGCACCGTGCTCCACTTCAATCCTCTCGCCGTTCTCCTTCGCCAGGGTGGTCCGGTAGTTGCCCAGATAACCGGACACCTCTGCCACCTGGGCGTTAAGGACAATATCAATTAACGGGTTGGCTTCCACATCAGCTTTCAGCTTATCCACAAAGGCCGGAATGTCTTCACCCTGCAGGCTGTAGCGCAGTTCGGTGGCCCGACCGCCCAGGCTGCCGGCTTTTTCCACCAGGGTGACGGCATACCCCTGCTCGGCCAGGGACAGGGCGTTGGTCATGCCGGCCACGCCGCCGCCCACCACCAGGGCCCGCTGGTTTACATCAATAAAGGCGGTTTGTACCGGTTTCAGCAGCCTTACTTTGGCCACAGCCATTTTTACCAGGTCCTTGGCCTTTTCGGTGGCATCTTCCGGTTTTTCTCTGTGCACCCAGGAGGACTGCTCCCGGATGTTGGCGTGTTCATAAAGGTAGGGGTTCAACCCAGCTTCCTTCATGCTGCTCTGGAACAGCGGGGCGTGGGTCCTGGGGGTACAGGAGGCCACAACCACCCGGTTAAGATCGTGTTCTTGAATGCGCTCTTTAATCTTGATAATGTTGTCCTGGGAACAACTGAACAGGAATTCTTCGGTATGAACAACCCCCGGCAGGGTTTTGGCAAACTCGGCTACCTCCGGCACTCGGACGACGCTGCCGATGTTAATGCCGCAGTTGCAGACAAACACCCCGACCCTGGGTAACAGGTTGGTAACATCTTTTTCCGGCGGGAATTCCGGCACAGCGGTCATGGTGCCGCGGGCCGGCGCCAGCAAACGGGAAACCATGGCGGCCGCTGCACTGGCATCCACCGCTGTTTCAGGAATATCCTTGGGTTCACCAAAGGCGCCGCTGACATAGATGCCTTCCCGGGAGCTGCAGCCCGGGCTGAAGGTAGCGGCACGGCAAAAACCGTACTTATCCAGTTCAATGCCGCAGGCTTCACCCAGTTCTTTGGCGCCTTCGGGAGCGGATAGGCCGATGGACAGCACCACCATATCAAAGGTCTCGTGATAAACATTGCCGTCTTCGTCGGCGTAACGGATCAACACGTCATCACCGCCGTCCGGAGCCGGGTCAATGCCATAAATACGGGAACGAATGAACTGGACGCCATGCTCTTCCTTGGCACGGTTCAGATAACGTTCAAAGTCCTTGCCGGGGGTCCGCATATCCATATAGAAGAGCTTTGCTTCCAGGGGATCGTGGCTGTGTTCCTTGGCGATAATGGCCTGCTTGATGGCATACATGCAGCATACCGAGGAGCAGTAGCCTTTGCCGATCCTTTCGTTACGGGAACCGACACACTGGATCCAGGCGATTCTGGTGGGTTCTTTATGGTCGGAGGGACGCACCATATGTCCGGCATAGGGGCCGCTGGCGGACAGAATCCGTTCAAACTGGATGCTGGTGACCACGTTGGGCAATTTGCCGTAGCCGTAGAGTTTCAATTCTTCCGGATCATAGGGCTTAAAGCCGGGGTTCATAACCAGGGCGCCCACTTCAATTTCAAGCTCCCGGTCTTGCATACTGTGGTCGATGGCTTTGGGCAGGCAGGCGTCCACGCACTGCATGCATTCGGAACAGATGGCACAGTTCAGGCAGCGGGCTGCCTCTTCCTGGGCCTGTTCCGGCGTGTAGCCCAAACACACCTCTTCGGTGTTGGTAGCCCTGCGCTCGGCGGGCGCATGGCCCTGCTTCACACGGGGCTGCTTGGCATAGGACTCCGCTTTCCGGGGAATGGGAGAAATTTTCTCTTCGGGAATTTTAAATTCACGACCGGCCCTTAAATCTTCCCCTTGGATGTAGCGGTGGATACTTTCGGCGGCACGCTTGCCGGCGCCCACTGCATCGATTAACAGGGCCGGGCCGGTGCATACGTCACCACCGGTGAAGATGCCGGGAACGTTGGTGGCCAGGGTGTCCGGATCTGCCACAATGCGGTCGCCCCACTCGTTGGTCAGGGGTTTGTCACCGGCGAAGGACAGGTCGGCGGTCTGGCCGATGGCAGAGATAATGGTATCGACGTCCGTCCATTCGGTTACGGTGTCACCGTATACGGGCACCCATTTACCCTTTTCGTTCCTTTCCATACGGATAACTTCCATGGAGGAACACCCGGTTACTTTTCCATTGCTGCCTTTAATTTCTTTAATTAGAGTTCTGAAGTGGAATTGTACGCCTTCTTCCATGGCCTCTTCCACTTCCTCCTGGGCAGCGGGCATCTCACCCCGGGTACGGCGGTACAGGACATGCACTTCGGCGCCCGTGCGGCGGGCACTGCGGGCAGCGTCCATGGCCACGTTACCACCGCCTACCACCAGGACCTTCTTACCAACCTCTACCTTTTCGCCCAAGCCGATTCTGCGCAGCATATCGACGGCGGAAATAACGCCTTCCATGTCTTCACCGGGGGTCCTCATACTGGTGCCCTTCTGGCAACCGACACCCAGGAAGATGGCCTTGTAACCGTCTTTAAATAAACCGTCAATGGTAATGTCTTTACCCAGGGCAGTATTTACTTTAATTTCCACGCCCAGGCGCTTAATCAGATCGATTTCCAGGTCTACCCACTTCTTGGGCAGGCGGTACTCGGGAATGCCGATCCGCATCATACCGCCGGTAACGGGCAGCGCCTCAAAAATCGTGACTTTATATCCCTTGAGAGCCAGGAAATGAGCGGCAGACAGACCGGCCGGCCCGGAACCGATAACGGCCACTTTTTCATCCCGCTCGGCTTCTTTTTGTGGCAAAGGAAGTTCGTTGATGTCCTGCTGGTAGGCGACATCGGCAGCCATTCTCTTCAGGGTGGCAATTTGGATGGGCTCATCCACCTTGGCCCGGTTGCAGGCTGTCTGGCAGGGATGGGCACAAATCCGACCGCAGATGGCCGGGAAGGGCATTTCTTCATAAATCATTTTCCAGGCGTCAATAAATTTGCCGGATTTGATTAACTGCACATACCCCTGTACGTTAATACCGGCGGGGCAGGTGGCTTTACAGGGGGCGACGCCCCGCTTGTCAATGGCAAAGGCGTTGGGGGTTGCCTGGGCATACAGTTTGTAGGTTGCTTTGCGGGTGTCAATCTCACCATTAAACTCGTTGGGCAATTCAACGGGGCAAACCCGGGCACAGTCACCGCAACCGGTACATTTGGCTATATCCACATAGCGGGCCTTTTGCTGTACCGTTACTTTGAAGTTGCCCGGTTCGCCGGCGACTGCTTTGACCTTGGCGCCGGTAATAATTTCAATATTATTATGACGGCCGGTGTCTACCAGCTTGGGGGACATAATACACATGGCACAGTCGTTGGTAGGAAAGGTTTTGTCCAACCGGGCCATGGTGCCACCAATGGCGGGCTTTTCATCCAATAAATAAACTTTAAAACCGGATTCAGCCAGGTCCAAGGCGGATTGCATGCCGGAGATGCCGCCGCCCACAACCATCGCCGCACCGGTTAGTTTCTTATCGGTTTGGACGTTGCTCATTTACGTTTAACCTCCATCCCTTTACGAAGTTGCCCCAGCTTTTACAGAATCTGCCAGCTTGCTGGGATCCACAAGGTGCTTGCTCCACCATTCGCGAGTTTCCGGAATCCCAAGGGCCAACCCCAGTAACTCTGTAAAATAAAAGACCGGCAGGTCCTCATCCGGGGGACGACGCATTTCCAGGTTGGTCTGGCACAGCGGGCAGGAGTTTACCACCGCATCGGCGCCGGCTTCACGGGCTTTGGCCAGGATTTTTCCCGACAGGTTGGTGACCATGGCCGCCTTTGCCACCGAATGACCGGCCCCACAGCAGTCCACTTTATAGGACCAACTGACCGGCACGGCTCCCAAAGCTTTCATCAATTTATCCAGCTGCATGGGATTTTCGGTGCTGTCGATGCCGGTGATTTCACCGGGGCGAACGGATAAACAACCATAGTAACAAGCAATCTTTAGATTTTTCAGAGGCTTCTGAACCTTTTTGCCAATGGTCTGTAGCCCGATTTTTTCTACAAAATAGGCCAACAGGTCGTAGACCCTGGGCTGCCCGTCAAACTTAAAATTCAATAATTTTTCCATTTCCTGCCGGTTCCCGGCGTCATGGATCATGGTATACTCGGCTGTTTTTAAGCGGTTAAAACAGGCCGAACAGGGTACCACACAGTCAAGGCCCATGTTTTGTATTTGTTTGATGGTCAGTGCGGGCAGACCCACTGATAGGCTGTGATTGGTGGCGTGGGCGGAGGTGGCTCCACAGCAGGTCCACTCTGGGATTTCTACCAGTTCCACATCCAATGCTTTACTGACAGCTCGTACCGAACTGTCAAACTCTTTGGCCGTCGCCTCCAGGGAACACCCCGGATAATAAGCCAGTTTCATCTGTTTATCCCCTACCTTCCACAGAAACCCATTTCCTATTTTTCCGCTCTGTTTTTCTTGGCCCAGTCAAAGATGCGCCGGACTTCCGTCTTACTGGGAACACTGTGCGGGAACAGGGCAAGCTTTCCTTTCAGGAACATTTTTAAACCTACACCTACGTCGTCCATCAAGTGACCGCTCTTCAGTTTGTACTTCATCAGCATGGTGCCCTCATGAACCCTGCCGTAAGATTTCACAGAATCCAGGAAGCACTGGTGGAATAAGTAGATGTCTTTTTCTCCCGGGGCAACTCCTTCTTCAATGGCCATTTCTCTCAAAGCATCCATGACGGCAGCGATACGTATGCCATTGGGGCAGCGGGCACCGCAGGTTTCGCAACCTACACAGACCCAGATGGCTTTGCTCTTGAGAATTTCGTCCTTTAAACCAAACTGAATCATCCGGAGCACCTGGTTGGTATCCATTTCTCCGTATTCAGCAATGGGGCACCCGGAGGCACATTTCTGGCACTGGTAGCAGGCCTCAATTTCCTGTCCACTGCGATCGCTGACCACTTTTGTGAAATTTAGGTCTAGCGCCTTCGGACCTCCTTCGGTTATAATATACACAGGTCCACCCCCCTCATTTACGATTTTACTTTAGTTTAGTTTATCATAGGCTATAGTTGTAACAAACCCTCGCTGGCATGGACTAGAACCTGTATTCTTCTAAAATATGGGTTTTAGTCTGTTTTTTATTGTCATTCGCTGTCGCTCAATATTTTTCTCGCTTTTACTTTGTTTAGCTTAATTCAGAATAATCGACAAATTCCTCACCCCTTGATTTACAAGGCTTTCACAGTGGTCCCGAGGAAACCCTTGGGAACCCTCTCCCTTTCGCCCCGGGTGAAAAAGGCAACGTTTTTCGCTAAAACTAATTTCGCTGGCGAAATCCAAAGCCGTCGTCTACAGGACAATAGTATAACTGTGAAAAACAAAACATGTTATGAATGGGCATTGATTGTTTTTTATAAAGATATTTATAGGTCCGGGATGTAAAGATGATGGATGAGCTTTCTTCTGAAATGAGAGGATTTCTTTAAGGAAGGGGAGGTTGATCTGCTGCAAACTTGCCTAAAAGGGTGCGTAATTAATTCTCTATATATTCCTCGGGTTCCTACGACAACTATTCTGACACATAAGGTACCTAAGATATTAAGTTATTTTATACGGATAGAAAAACACATTTCGTTCTAAAAGTATCCACAGTTTACAAAAAGCATAATTTCAATAACAACAGAAAACTGGTCCACAAACGTGGACCAGTCGCCGGGGAAGTTACAACATGCTGCGTTCCGCCCTCTGTATCGCCAGCTTAACAAAGTTACCGCACTCTCGCGAGGTCAGGTTACCATAGTCGTTGCCTTGGATACGGTCCGCTGCGCCCATTTCCCGGGCAAACTCATACTTCAGGGCATCACTCATATATTTAGCCATGTTTTTCCCCCCCTTGAAACATAATTTGACCGAAAAAAACTTTACCTATACCAAGTAAAAAGTTTCACTGGACATTTAACGGGTAAATATAAATAATTGATTATGTATGTGCTTATTCGAAACAGGGTCAACGAAACTCATCTCCTTATCATTTAACAAATCTTACAGCAGGAGACATGCCAAATGAGCAAAACATTGCAAAGGACGATGTTAACCCAGGTTACCAGAGCCATCACTCATTTTGCGATGATCGAACCCGGTGATAAGGTTGTGGTAGGGGTATCTGGCGGGAAAGACAGCAATTCTTTATTGTTTTGCCTCAACATGTACCGCCGCAGGTATTTAAAAAAGGTTCCCTTTGAACTGCATGCCGTTCACCTGGATATGGGGCTGGGAGCAAATTTGGACCCGTTAAAGGAACTCTGCCAGCGGCTGGAGATCCCTTTAACGGTTAAACCTACGGACATTGGGGCCATTCTTTTTGATGTGAGAAAGGAGACCAATCCCTGTGCCCTGTGCGCCACCTTGCGCAGGGGCGCCCTTCACAATACCGTCCTGGAACTGGGCTTCAACAAGGTGGCCCTGGCGCACCATCTGGATGACGCCGTGGAAACCTTCTTTATGAGCTTGCTTTTCAACGGCATGATGAAAACTTTCTCTCCCAAGACCTATCTGGACCGCACAAACCTTACCTTAATCAGGCCCTTTGTCTATGTCACAGAAGATCAGGTGCAGCAGTTGTTGACATTGGAAGACATTCCAGTCATCCAAAACCCCTGCCCGGTTAACAAAAAGACCAAACGGGAAGAGATTAAGGTCCTGATCGACAACCTGTCTCAACAGTATCCGGACATCCGCCAGAAATTTTTAACTTCGCTGCACAACTTTGACGCGAGCAACCTCTGGCCTGTTAAGGAAAACAAAAAGGGTCGTTGGGGATAGTCCCTTCGACCCTTTTTGTTTGCAGGAAAACTTGTTGGATTAAGCGGTCTCGGATTTAAACCACCGGGCGCTTACCTTTTCTTCCACCGGTTCAACATCCTGACTAAAGGTTCTCATATCCCCTGCGCCAACAATGTCTACTCCACTGGGAACAAACAGAAAAATCTCTCCGTTCACTTTTTTGGCAGAACCGTTGAGGGCAAAGGATACACCACTGGCGTAATCCAAGATACGCTGGGCCTCTTCCGGATGAACCTGCGAGAGATTCACGATAACCGGCTGGCCGCCCTTTAAATGTTCTGCCACAACCTGTACATCAGTAAATGTCCTGGGCTGGGTGGAAACGATTTTTGTCTGCCGGGCTGCAGGCACTGCTGATAGCTCCGCACGATGTTGATTTTTGCTTTGATTTTTAAACTCCCTGGGCGAAGACAGTTCAGGTGCCTTTTCTCCATCTTCTTCCACTTCTTCAAAACCAATAAAACTAAGGAACTTGTCCATAAATCCTTTAGACAACCTAAACTCTCCTTTCGGCTCAGCCAGAAAATTCTGCCACAACCTGCAAATTCAGACTTTATTTTTATTATGCGGAAAATTTTTCTATTTTGCTATAGGGCTAAAGTCCTATTTACAAGTGAGGTTTTTCCTATCTAAGTGGGTACACTAATTCCAGCATAAAGGAGGTTATGATTATGGGCGACTATCATGTGGCGCTTTTCGTATCGCCGTGGAACAAGTCTGCGTGCGATGAAGCGAAAAACTATCTTGAGAACAGGGGAATCAACTATGAGGTAAAAAACACCCAGGATCACGGCGCCCGGGGAGAATTAATCAACAAGACCGGTGGACTGGACACTCCTACCATTGATGTAAACGGGCATATTGTTGTAGGTTTTCTGCCCAACAAGTGGGACCACTTGTTAAGCGAAGAACCGCTGGAACTTACATGAGAAATGAGAAGTGAAAGGTTGGAGGCGGGAAATTGGTTCCCGCCAATTCTTACCTCTTTACTTTTTAGTGCCTTGTTTTTCTTGTCTCATACGGACAGTTTTAGGGTAAACGAATCATGGAGTCCCTTTAACATTTTTTAATATTCTATAGATTTTCCCTGAGAAATTTCTGAGTAGAAAAAAAGAGGAATTTGTTATATTGCATCGAATTGTTGACATTTGGGAAAATCATCTGGCATATCTATCGAGTCAAACACACTGCGTACGGTACTGCCGGAATTATAAAGGAGGCAGTCTTAACGAATGGAATCAGTAACCGTTCTTCGTCATCCCTTGGCGGATGAGCAGCTTCAAGTAATCAGAAACAAAGAAAGCGATATTACCGCATTCCGGGCCGCCATGACCCGTTTGGGATATTTACTGGCTGTTGAAGCCACCAAAGACGCACCCGTATCGGAAGCCAGCGTAACCACACCGATGGAAGTAGAAACTCCCGTTAGCGTTCTGCAGGATGATAAAATTTTGTTGGTCCCCATCCTGCGGGCCGGCCTGGGCCTGGTGGAAAGTTTCCTTACCTTTTTACCTAAGGCAAAAGTGGCGCATATCGGTATGTCCCGGGATCATGAAACCCTGGAGGCCAGGCTTTATGTCAACAGTCTCCCCAAAAATTTGGCGGACTTTGAGCAAATTTGTATCTTAGACCCCATGCTGGCCACCGGCAACAGTTGTGTTAAGTCACTGGAAGTGTTAGCGGATGCCGGGGCCGACCCCGCTAAGATTAAAGTGATTTGCGCCTTTGCCGTGAAAGAAGGTCTGGGGCAAATTGCCGGCAAGTTCCCCCGGGTAAAAGTAATCACCGCAGTGGTTGATCCAGTTCTTAACAATATTGGATATATTTCCCCGGGTTGCGGAGATGCAGGGGACAGGTTATACTTACTCTAAGACAAAAGGATAATTTTGCACAATTTTAGGCACCTTTAAATTAGTACAGAGAGACTAATAAGGTAGCGGCGATGGGATACCTGTATCTTTATGGTAATGCGCTCCTTACAGAACTCTGTAAGGAGTTTTTTACATTCTATGCTAATATTTTCTGGGAGGAATGGAATGATGGTTAAGCGAGAGATCCAAGTAGAAGAAAAGCTGCCCCTGTTGCAAACCCTGCCCCTCAGTTTGCAGCACTTATTTGCCATGTTTGGGGCCACTGTACTGGTACCGATTTTATTTAAGGTGGACCCGGCTACCGTTCTGTTGTTTAACGGTATTGGCACTTTACTGTACCTGTTTATTTGTAAAGGCCGCATACCCGCCTATCTGGGTTCCAGCTTCGCCTTCCTTTCTCCTGTTTTTGTTGTCCTGGGCAAGTACGACTACAGCGCGGCCCTGGGAGGTTTTATTGTAGTAGGCTTGATCTTCTCAATTGTTGCTTTGATCATCGGCGCCGTGGGAACAAAATGGATTGATGTGGTCTTCCCGCCGGCTGCTATGGGCGCCATTGTAGCGGTGATCGGTCTGGAACTGGCCCCTATCGCCGCCCAGATGGCCGGTCTGGCAGCAGCTGATCCTGCCAAATATGTTGCCGATCCAAAGGTCATTACAGTCTCCATGTTTACCCTGGGTGTCACCATCCTTGGCTCGGTGATCTTCCGTGGATTTCTCGCCATTATTCCGATCCTGGTGGGTGTCGTTTCCGGTTATATTCTCTCCATCTTTATGGGCCTTGTCAGCACAGAATCCATTGCCAAGGCCAGTTGGTTTGCCAAACCGACATTTTACAGCCCGACCTTTGATTTAAACGCCATTATGATTATTGTGCCGGCAGCACTGGTGGTCATTGCAGAACACGTGGGGCACCTGTTTGTGACCAGCAACAAACATCGTGGGCCGGGATTTGGCCAAAGACCCTGGCTTGCACCGCTCCCTGCTGGGCAACGGCTTGTCCACTTTGCTGTCCGGCTTCTTCGGTTCCACCCCCAACACCACCTATGGCGAAAACATCGGTGTCATGGCCATCACCAAGGTTTACAGCACCTGGGTGATCGGCGGAGCCGCCATCATCGCCATTATCCTCTCCTTTGTGGGTAAACTCTCCGCGGCCATTCAAAGTATTCCCACACCGGTGATGGGCGGCGTTTCCCTGCTGCTGTTCGGTGTAATTGCTGCTTCCGGTATTCGCATGCTGGTAGAGGCCAAGGTGGATTACAGCAAGGCTTCCAACCTGATTCTTACCTCGGTTGTCCTGATCATTGGCGTCAGCGGCGCCCAAATTCAGCTGGGGGCCGTCAGCCTGAAGGGTATGGGATTGGCAACCGTGGTAGCCATTATCCTGAGCATCTTTTTCCGTCTGCTGGAAAATGCCAACCTGAGCAACGAGACCAGCGGACACTAAATATTCTTCATACAAAAAAACCACCTGCGGGTGGTTTTTTTGTATATCCCCCTGTGTTTTCGGTATACTAATCCTCAAACTTCTTTTATCGCGGGGGATGAGGTTGTGCATTTAGATTGGGAGAAAAATTTAGGCAACACGGACCGGCTGATCCGATTTCTCCTGGCCCTTTTGCTGTTGGCCCTTGTTTTTACAAAAACGATTACGGGTTGGTGGGCTGCCCTGGCTTTACTGTTCAGCCTTTTTCAATTCGTTGAGGCAGCTTTTGCTTACTGAATTCTTTATGATCTGATGGGTTGGTCAACCCGGCCTGGGCGTATGCGGACTTGATGAGCATATAAATAATGATTCCACTGAGAACTGCCGCAGAACTGAGCATCAAATACCCCGCCAGGGTGGGTAACAGCATCTGCTTCAGGAGAACCGCCGCGCCGGCCAGCAGTAACGTTATGCCAAAATAAAGACGTATTTTCATCCCCTTGATATAGGCTGTAGCCACCGACCCTATTTGGCTCCTACAGCTGCGCCCACCAGCATAACCAGAGCGCCGATGATTTCTACTTTGCCCGAGAGGGCATAAATATAGGCACCCCAGGAATTGGTAATCAGTATGGCAAACAAATCGGTGCCCACTGCCATCACGGTGGGAAGCCCCAGAAAATAAATTAAAATGGGAACCCGCACAAAACCGCCGCCTACTCCCAGAAAGCCGGAGATAAACCCGCTGAAAACACTTAAAAACACAATCACCCAAATGGAAATGGCTTTAACATTTGAGGTGGGAAAGCCGATATAAGGCCCGAACCTTAATCCCTGTACCCACTGGACCAGTTTGGACTTATTTCTTTCCGCATTTATTTTTTGCTCTTCATTTAACCGGGAGTAATGGTAATAGTCTTTGATCATAAAAATCCCCAGGGCAAACAGGAGAATAATATAGACGATTCTTACGGTGGGTCCCACCTGCCCGATTTTCTCAAGATACAGAATGGATTGCTTGCCCAGAGAAACGCCGTACATCCCCAGCAGGCCCATAATTAAGCCCAATTTGAAATCCACGTGGCGGAGCAGGGCATGTTTAAAGGTGGCGACAATGGATTTGCCAAAAATATGAGCGATATCCGTACCAATGGCAAAGGCCATGGGAAAACCAAATATATTCAAGGCCGGAGTGACAATAAAGGCCCCTCCGATCCCAAAAAACCCCCCAGGATCCCCACAAAAAAGCCAAGCATTAACAAAGCCAAACCATTTACATCTGCATTGGCAATGGGCAAATGCAACAAGGCCGTTCCCTCCTCTCCCTTTATTGTTCCCCTTTGATCCCGAACAGCCTTAATACAATTTCTGTAAACAACCCCACAGACACGCCCACCACCGACATTAAGGCCACCACAATTAATCCATACTGGGCTTTATTAAGATTATAAATAGCGACAATGTATTCGTTTAAGGAATCAATCATTTTCTTCACCTCATTGAACCACAAGTTATCCTTAACGTTGTAGTGACAATTATTAATCCTGAATCTTATTTTTAAAGGTCTTGATTAATTGTTTGTAGTGACAAATTTGTGAATCTGTTCACTTGGCTTTTGAGCAATGAATTACTTTGTTTTAAAGCGCTTGCTGTTTGCTTTTTTCACCGCCATGCTAGCATATTTGTTTATTGTTTTCAAGTGTTATAAACAGTTCACTCTCAAAAACAACCATGCAACGTAGAATTAATATTGCAAATCACGTTCATAATTTAATTTTAAGTTTTTGCATAAAAAACCCTCTATTAGTGTGACAACACATTCTTCCATTGGTTAGTGTAAAGTGATATAATTCACTTAGCAATATAGATTCGGAGGTGAAGCATTTGGTTTGGTTTAAAGCAGGTCCTCTGTTTGAGGACTCTGAAAAATTATCTACGATGTACAGGGAAAAAAGAGTTTCCGCAGCCGAGGCTGTTTCCGTTATTTCTTCCTGCGATAACATTGTCGTTCCCCCTGGCGCCGCTGAACCGGAGATTCTGATGGAAGTTCTGGCGGAACGTCGAGGTGAGCTGAAGGACGTAAGAATACATCAAATGCTGCCTTTACGGGAGGCCAGCTATCTCAAACCGGGTATGGAACGTCACTTCCGCCATGTTTCCTGGTTGACCAGCAGTGTCGTGAAAAGGGGCGTTAAAGAAGGACGGGCGGGTGTGATGCCCGGTTACCTGTACGAATACCCCACATTCATCCGGGATATCGATGTCGATGTCTTTATGGGAACGGTTTCCCCCATGGACGAGCACGGGTACTTCAGTTTTGGAGTATCGGTTGATTATACCATTGCCGCGGCCGGCTGCGCAAAAAAGGTCATTCTGGTGGTTAACCCCAATATGCCCCGGACCATGGGCTACAGTTTCATCCATATCTCCCAGGCGGACTTGATCGTAGAGGATCAATCTCCTCTGCTGGAAATGCCCAAGCCAACTTTAAACAAGATTGACTTGAAGATCGGTGACTATGTTTGCGAACTTGTTGAGGACGGTTCGACCCTTCAGTTGGGCCTGGGTTCGGTGGCCAATGCGGCGGCCCAGTGCCTGAGTGTTAAAAAAGGGCTTGGTATTCATACCCATTTCATAACCGATGTGATCGTGGATCTGGTGGAGTGCGGCGCGGTAACAAACCGGCGTAAAAACCTTCATCAGGGCAAAATCATTTGCAGTTCAGCCGTCGGAAGCAGGCGTTTGTACCAATTTATGAATAACAACCCGTTGTTTGAAATGCATGCTGTTTCCTATACCAACGATCCGATGGTTATATCCAAAAACAATAATATGGTTGCCATTAATTCAGTTGATGAAATTGACCTGTTAGGCCAGTGTGCCTCAGAACCCATCGGCCCCAAGCTTTATTCCGGCACCGGGGAACAGGTCGACTTTGCCCGTGGCGCCATGAATGCCCAAAACGGCAAGAGTATCGTCATCCTGCATTCCACCCACAAGGCAGAACAAAAATTGTTCCTATGCTGGAAAGCGGTTCTGTGGTTAGCCTCAGTAAAAATGATGTAGATTACGTTGTTACCGAGTATGGCATTGCCAAGTTAAGGGGTAAAACCTACCGCCAGCGGGCGGAATCCCTCATTGCCATCGCTCATCCGGACCACCGGGATGGGCTCTCTGAAGCAGCCAAAAAGTTTGGTTTAACCAGATAAAGCCGTGATGCGTTGCATCACGGCTTTATCTTTGACAAATCTCCCTTAACAATCGTGCCCTTCTCTCCTCTTCCCTCCGGTATTCGATGATCTCCAGTATTTGTGCCACCGTTAAGAGAAAAATTGGTACCATAAATAAAGAAATAACCATCACCGGGGAGAGCGATAATTCCTGGGAACCCAATGAGAGAAGTGAAGAGGGCTTCAGGTGAAGGCTTTGTAGCTCTGAGACAATGAGCTGTTCGTTCACCAGCGCCATGGCGGTAACTTCGATCTGTCCCAGGGGCATTCCTTGTACTAATGGAATTTCTGCCCAATAATTGCGGCCATTCCTGTTTACCACCCCCTGGCGCACGGAAAACAGGTGTTTTTCATCTTTGATCTTAAGTGCCAGGTCAATATAATCCTGCTGGTTTTTCCGGTACGCCTCATTGATGGCCTGCCGCATTCTTACCCAGGCGCCGGAAACCAACTGCCGGTACGCAGGGTCAATCCCCAACTCTTGCCAATGGCTTTTTTTAATCCGGTCCACCGGAACAGAAGTTAAAACCTGATAAAAACCAGGCAAACCCTGAACTTCCGCTTCGTTAAACTTCATAAAAGAATCGTTTTCATAGAGTGTCACCAGCACCGGCCGGTCAGGTCCTTCCACCTTTATGAAAACAGGGACGTTTTTCGGCGCCTGACCAAAAACCGTAACGGTTTCCCGGGTAGGGTCCAACCCCACTTCGATTTCCTGTTTAGACAGCTGGCAGGTCAAATCCTCTGCCCAGACTGTAACGGGAAATAACAGGATCAGTGTCAAACAAACTACAGCCGCCACCCTCATCCCTGAACACCCCCAAACCAACCAAGCAGGTTGATGGGAAAACTAAAATGCTGGATCAATAAGTTAAGATTGGGTTGGCTGCTTGTGAGAACCCAGAGGGTTATTGAAGTAATCAGGACCAAAACCGCAGCAACGGGTACCGGGTAGGGCCTCTTTTTCATAATCGTAGAGATCACCAACACGGTGATGGATGAACCGAGGAATAACCACAGCAAAATCTGTAAGTTGATGGGGAGAGCCAGAAAATCACTGCCCAGAGAGATGGCCAACATCCCGATAAAGTTTGCTGCCATTGCGGTCCCTACAGCCATCATGACCGGAATATCCAAGCAAACGATCAGGAAGGGGCTCACCAGAAGGGCGACCACCGGGCCCAGTAATTTACCGGCAAAAGCAAGCACCAGTCCCAGGGTAACGGGAATGACCCAAGGTACCTGTATCATGCTGGCAGGTAAAAAGGTCTTCCCCGGCAGCCTCCTCAGGGCTTTTATGACCATTTTTCTGTACCGGTTGTTGGGCCTAGGCAGCAGCGGGAACGACCGGATACGGTGCAGCACGGCTCCCACCAGCAGAAGCAGGTAGGGGATCAAAAGGGCTTTGTAATAATCTCCCCAGCTTTCCATCATCCAGCTTACTTTGCCGGCCAGGAACATGCCGGGCAGTACGCCCAGCAGTAACAGCAGCAGCAGTTTGCCGTCCACATTTCCCACCTGCCACTGGCTGACAGCCGTCGGCACAATCAGGGCGGCCAGGTGAGCCAAACCAATGGGGATTGCAATCTCGGGCGGCAGTCCTGTAAGAATGATTAACAGGGGCACGACCATAAAGGATCCTGCGTTCCCCAAAATCGGGAACAACATGCCCACAAAGATACCAATGAACATAAAGGTCATGGCGCCTGAGAAGAGGATATTTTCCATTTGGCAGTCCCCCAATCCTTAACACTTCATTGTCGTCCTATATTGCAAAATGGGTGCCAGATGAGAAAAGGGCCGGCCGGATTTCTCTGTAAAAACACGGGACCCTGATTTTGCACTATTCCTAAAGGATAAATAAAAAACGGCCTTAGCAGCCGTTTAATATATTCGCTTCGTAAGCAATTTTGTAATGACAAAAACGGGGTAAAACTACCCACCACCGGGCAATTTTTGCCCATTACTCAATGCCCAGCTCCTTTATCTTGGCATATAGGGACCTTCTGTTGATACCCAGGGCCTTGGCCGCGGTGGTCCGGCACCAATTGTTTTCTTCCAGGGCCCGTAAAATCACCTGCCGTTCAACATCGGCGACAATTTGCTTAAGGGGCAAATTCTGCTCACCCGGGCTGCCAGGATCAAAAAGTTGTTTTTTCTCCGCTGTGGCGATTTCGATATCCTCCGGCACAATGATGGATCCCCTGGCCATAATAATGGCCCTTTCCACCACATTTTCCAGCTCCCGCACATTCCCCGGCCAGTCGTAACTCATTAATAATTTGGTGGCCCCTTCGGAAAATCCCCTTACCTGCCGGTTGAATTCCTTATTGTACTTGGCCAGGAAATGAGCAACCAGCAGGGGGATATCTTCTCTTCTTTCCCTCAAAGGCGGGATGACGATATTGATTACATTGAGCCTAAAAAACAAATCTTCCCGAAAACCGCCTTCCATCACACTTTGTTTAAGCTTTCTGTTGGTGGCTGCCAGGATTCTCACATCCACCTTGATGGTGGTGGTCCCTCCCACACGATCAAATTCCTTTTCTTGAATGGCCCGCAAAAGTTTGGCCTGGGTCGCCAGACTGATTTCCCCGATCTCATCGAAAAAAATGGTTCCCTCATGGGCCACTTCAAACTTACCTACCTTGGAACTGCTGGCTCCGGTAAAGGCCCCCTTTTCGTAGCCAAACAATTCACTCTCTAAAAGACTGTCCGGCAGGTTGGCACAGTTGATTTTAATAAAGGGCTTATTGCGACGGGAACTGTTATAGTGAATGGCTCTGGCCACCAGTTCTTTGCCGGTGCCGCTTTCTCCCTGAATTAAAACCGTGGCATTGCTGTCTGCCACCCGTCCGATGTCCTTGTAAACGGCCTGCATGGCAGGAGAACTGCCGATCATATTGATGCCGCCTGGTTCGTCAATTTGATCCTGCGGTTGAAAGGTTGCCACCGTCTCGGTTTGGGCCGCTGCCCTTTGCACCAGGCTTAAAAACTCATCCAGGTCAAAGGGCTTCACAATATAGTCAAAGGCCCCTAATTTCGTAGCCCGGATGGCCACCTCGGTGGTGCCGAAGGCGGTCATTAAAATAACCGGCGTATTGAGTCCCGCAGACTTGATTTGTTCCAGCAAAGAAAAGCCGTCCTTTTCAGGCATGCGAATATCGGTAACAAGAACATCCGGTTTTAATTTCATGAGTTTCTCCAGGCATTCCCGCCCGTCCACCGCGGTTTCCACCCGGTAATTTTCATCGGTTAATACATCATAGAGGAACTGTCTTACACTCTCTTCATCATCTACAACCAGTACCAGTTTTTTGGCCATCTCTAACACCTCCGGATACGTCTGCTGCCAAAATTTCGAATTACCCCGCCGGTAACAGAATCCGCACGGTTGTGCCCAACCCCTCTTGACTCTTTATTTCAATGCTGCCGCCGTGGGCCCGGATGATCTCATCCGCAATGGTCAGCCCCAGTCCGGTTCCTTTGGCCCGGGTGGAAAAGAATGGGTCAAACAATTTATCCAGTAGTTCTTCGGGCACCCCGCACCCGGTATCTTTGATATCAATGGTAACCATTTTTTCCTCTACGTCGTGCCCGGTGCTTATCCTTACCTCACCGCCGCCAGGCATGGCCTGAACGGCGTTATAGATAATGTTCATGAGAACCTGCTCCACCTGGTCCGGGTCCATATTGACTTCCGGCAGCCCTTCCCCGGGGATAAAGGTAAATTGAACCGTCTCGGCGTGGGTTTCTGTAAAAAAGTTCAGGAGCCTGCTGACAAAACCGTTGACATTGACCTGCGTCATAACGGTGCTGGTTGGTTTGGCAAAAAGCAGCAGTTTGTTTACGATGGAATCCAGCCGCTTGACCTCCCGGTAAATGGTATTAAGGGATTTCACCGTGGGCGTTTTGCTTTTCAGCCAGAATTGGATATAACCGCTGATGGAAGTTAAAGGATTTTTAATTTCGTGGGCAACACCGGCCACCAGCTTGCCCAGGGAAGCCAGTCTTTCCTGTCTTCTTATCTGTTCTTCCAGGCGCCTCCTGTGGGTGACATCCCGGCAGCTTAAAACTGCGCCTACCACCTGTTTGCCGGCATCATACAGGATGGACGTATTGGCCAGCAGCTGTCGTTCTTGAATACCCGGTAGTTTCATTAAAACGTCCTTGGTTTCCTGCCCCTGTAAGCAATCCGACAGTATTTTTATAATTTCGGAACCCGGCGGAAAAGCTTTGGCCAAATGATAACCCAGGACATCTTCAGGTAAATCGAAAAATTTACGGGCGGTGGAGCTGACACTGACGATCCTGCCTTTCATATCGACCCCTACAATGCCGGCATCGATGTTCGCCATGATAATTTCATTATAATTCTGGGCGCTGGCCAACCTTGAGGCCAGGTCGTTAATAGCCTTTGAGATATCGCCCAGTTCTCCCATGGAGGGGGGAATGACGTAGGTCAGGTCAACCTGCATTTTCTGCAGGCCTGCTTTAATATTGGCCACTGTGTCCAGGTAATTTTTTAACAGGAAGAAGGTGCTGCATAGTCCCAGCATAAAGCCAAAGAAAATAACCGTGTAGGCAAAACTTTCGGCTTGCAGGATTTCTTTATTAATGCCGCCCAGTCTTTCCCCGGCCCATACCACCGCTTCAACCTGCTGGCCGGACATCATGGGCCAAAAAATGATTAGTTTCTGGTTACCCGGCGGCCCCAGGACAATCTCCATGGGCTTTTTGGACCAGATCACCCTGTCAAAGGCATCTTTCCACTGGGCCTGTTCAGACCACTGGGTATCTTCGGATACATCCAGAAAAAGGTCCTTAAAATCCATATAAGGAAGGTGACTGTCCTGGCCCATTTGGACCAGCACTGCTTTCATATCCGGTGAATAGTAACCCAACTCGATGCCGTGGTGTTTTTGGAATACTTTCATCACGACCCCGGCCAATTCCCTGTTCAACGCTTTAATTTGTTCAGGACGGGGTTTATTGGCAATGGTTTGTTTATTTATCAGACCGGACACGTCCGGCGGCACTGTCTTTGACAGTTCTTCCACAGCCAGGGTCAGGGCTTCCCTCTGTTCCTCCAATACCACCGGTTTGGTGTGATTAACCATGTATAACATAGCCCCAATGATTAAAACAGGGAGCAGCAGCAGAACACCGATTAAAATCATCAGCTGGTTTTTAAATTTGTTGATCATAATTCACCTTGTCTAACTAATTAGTTTTGTAACCATCTTAGCATTTCCCCTTGATATAGCCAACAGAAAATAATTTCATTGGCAGAACAGATTTGGGCAAAATATATTTATACTTGAGGGAGGTGAAAAAATGTCAATCATAGATGAATATCGCAAAGGAATGCAGCATGAACTGCCGGAAATCGAGCATTACCTGCACCGCCCGGTCGGCCACACCCAACCCCGGGAAATCAAATCGCAAAAGGCCCAGTTAAACAGTGTCCACCGGCACGGCACCCAGAAAAGCGTTAAAATGGGTATGGCCTATAAAACCGGCGTCAGAGATATGAAGCACAACATCAACCGCGACTAAATTCCGCCCCCACCCTCCGGTGGGGGTTTTCATGAGTGAAAGGTATCCATATGAGAAAGCCGCCTGAGAAAACACAAACAGGACGGGGTATTTGCCATCCTGTTCTCTTTTACACGCTACTGTCCTCCCTTTCAAACGGGCCCCTTCCTCATCAAAGGAAATGAAGAACAGTTCTTTCCTTAACAACATCACCAGAGCAAAAATGGCCAGCCCGGTGGAAGCGATAATTTTCAAATCAGTCTCATTGATGGCCACAATACTGCCAAAAAGATAACTTATAAAGTCAATGGATTCACCATCAGCAGAAACAGTACGAAGATATGGAGCAAACGGTGTTTTTTCAAGGACAGACCCCCTTACTTCATACAGTTTGCACAGATACCAAAAATTTCAAAACTATGTTTTTCTATTTTAAAATTTTCTACCTGCTGGCTGTCCATAAATTTCAATGGACAAAAATTTATTTCCTGGGAACTGCCGCATTTGGTGCAGATAAGATGGTGATGGTGCTCGGTGTTGTTCAACTCGAACAAACTTTTCCTATCACCAAAGTTCAGTTCGGTTAAAATACCAAGATTCAATAAAAGGCTGAGGTTTCGGTAAACCGTGTCCAGGCTCATACCGGGATACTTTTCCGTTATCTTGCCGTGAACTTCTTCAGCACTTAAATGGTGATTGCTGCTTTCTAAAAAAACTCTGAGAATCTCCTGCCGCTGGGAGGTGATTTTTAACCCTTTAGCCTGAAGTTTGTTTATATAATAATCCACTTTCAATTTCAGGGACCTCCTGTTAGGAATGATTACTACTAAAATTATAGCATTATTTGGATTTTCATCACCCCCCAAAGTTGAAAGGGAGCCCTTGAAAAGGCTCCTTCCCTGCATCTTATCGCTATTCGAACAACCCGTCCTTAAAATCAGGGTCCTCGCGGTCGTTATTGACCTGGCTGTGGAACAGTTCTTTCAGGGTGATGTCGTCCACATCTCGAAAACCGGTGCTGAAAGATACCTGGCTGATGACATCCCTGACTCCCCTGGCCCTGGTGGCCGCCTCAATGGCGTTTTGAATCTCCTCCTGGCTGTCCGAGCGGCCCCGCAGGTAAACCGTGCCGCCGATGCTTTCGGCGCCGATATTTTTTAAATTGATGCCGCTGTTTTCTAATTCTTCGTATACTTCTGCGGTAACTTCACCGTCATTAATCTGGCCGTCGGTACTGATGGTGACGCCGTTTTCAATGCTCCTGATGCCGGGTACCCTGGAAACCAGTTCATGCAGCTGTCTTCTTTCGCGGAGAGTATCCACCAAACCCATCAGGTGCACTTCCCCGTTTTGCACCTTAGCTTTAATTCCATAGTCCTTCAGTCCGTTGGTTTTGTCTATAAGAGCCTGGACTTGCGCCTGCAATTCCTTATCGTGATTCGAATGCATTCTCTCATCTCCTTCAGGGTTTATTGCTATTATTCCCCCAATGGAGAGAGCTATCAGTCAAAAAACGGTTCCTTTTTATATTTTTCGATTTAGTTTGTTCAGAAGTTCTTCCGTTACCTGTTCTTCAGAAAACACTTGAATGTTGTTTTTGGTTAAAAGGGCTGCAGTGACACCCATGCCGTCCACCAACTTTCGCCGGACAGCAGTTGTCCCCGGCAGCCTGTTATAAATCCAGGAACTGCCGCAGGACGGGCTGCGCTCTTTGAGAATGGCAGCCTTAACATCATGCCGCCGGGCAATTTGCAGCACCCTGGCCGCCCCTGCCAGAAATTCGGCGGTCACCTCTTGGCCGCTTTCATTAAGCAGTCTTGCCCGGCCTGCCAGGGCATCGAAGCCATCCCCTTGTTCGATATCCACCGGTTCTCTGGGTGTCGCCAGACCCCCCAATACCTCCGGGCAAACAGGAATAGCCAAACCCTTTGCTATCAGTTCAGCCACAGGCTGAATCAGGTTATCTCCTCCATGGTACTTGCAAGGAATCCCCGCCAGGCAGGCACTGACCAGAATCATGGTACCCCCTCCTTCTTTCCTTCTCATCTTACCACAGGGGGCTGCACATATTTAACACTTATTTTAACTGCAGTGGCTTTAACCTGCCCTGGTCCACCACCACCGGGTACCCGTAGGCCGCCAGGCCAAAAGCTTCTTCCGCTTCATTAAGGGGGATGCCCTTTAATTCCACCTTTTTCAGATCTCCTTCTCCCACACCTCCCAGGGCCAGCTCATAGAGATACTGCACTGCCTGGGGCATAAATCCCAGCAGCCTGGCTCCCACCACGTCTGTGGATACCGGGTCCGTTCCGGCAACCACAAGGTCCGAATTGACGGGTTTGCCCTTGGAGGGACCAGTGCCCACCATGGCCTTGTCCCCGCTGAGGATGGTCAGGTCAATGGGGATTTTTTCCGCCATGGCGGCAATAAACCCGTGCAGCCGCTCATGAATGCCCCTTTGTGTTTTGGGCCAACCGTGGATTTCCGCCGGTGGCCAGGACAGGGCGATGTTTTTAATGCCCAGCGAAACTGTAGCTTCCTCGTGGTGTTTTATTTGGGTAAAGGAAATTAGTGTTTACCCAGTTGGGCGTAATGACAACGGTATCCCCGGGCTTAAAGATTTCATCCGCCGGCAGCATTTCAATGGCCCGGCAGACCGCCTGTCCTTCCAATGGATCTCTGGTAACGGCCACCACCGGCCGTTCCACTCTTCTTTTCCGCATAGAATCCCTCCGTATGGTTACTATCATTAGCTTAAACCTTACCGGAGGTTCCTATGCTCTTCTCTTTGCCTTCCAAATAAAAAACAGCCAGGCAAAAGCCGCTGGCCGTTTGTTTATGAGCCGGTTACCGGTGCCTGGCAAACCCAATCTCTCTTCTTGTTATCACTGATAACGCTCACATGCACATGAACAAATTCTTTAAATTTCTCTTTCACCTGCAAGGTCACTCGGGGGCGCCCTTTGTACTGTCCACCCTGGCCCTGGGCAACATTACAGGGGCGATGGTCTTTCAGAGCACCGTCATTCCTGCCATCGGCATTGCTTTGACTCCCTGGAAATTAACACCCCTGGCTTTGACCAGCGCCCTGCTGGCCGTTGCCGCGGCCGGGTTTGTATTGTACTGCCTGAAGACAACCGGTCAGATTAAACCAAGGACCTGGCTTACAACGGGGTACTTTACGGTATTTTCCTTGCCACCCTGGCGTTTGCTTTTTAAACTGAGACATAAACAAATAAAATCCTCAGAGCAACTCTGAGGATTTTTTAAATATTACCCACTTAGCCGTCCACTTGGTGTTTTTAAATACCCGCCTCTCGCAGGTGGGTGCCAGCTAGATGGTTTCTACCTTCCGCCTTAGCCGAGCGGCCTGGTATACGCAATCTAAGTCCAGCTCCCTCAAAAACACTGTGGGTTTAAAAATCATCAAGCAACGCACAAAGCAGGATGCCAGGCGGGTCGGGACGACCCACACCAGATTGTTTTTCCTTCATTATCCGGGTCATCTTTGTAGGAGTTATGATACCAGAAAACATTTCTTTAGGCAAGACCCGGGGGGCAGAAACAATTAACAACTCGCCAACGCAACGCCAAACAAGGTGAGAGCCGCGCCAAAGATTTGCATAGGATTTGGCACCTCGCCGATAAAGAGAGCGGCAATTACCATCGCCACAGGGATAACCATATACATGTAAATCATCACCTGATTGGCGCCCAGGGTTTCGATGCCGCGATACCAAATTACCAGAGAAAGAGCGGTAACCGGGATGGGATGTATAGGACAGACCCCCAGGCGGTCAGGCTTACTGCCCCCCAATCCAGCGTAACCATATCCGGCAGTGTTAGAAGGACAAGAGCCAATGTTCCGAGCAGCGCCGCTATAACAGCCAGGGTGTTGTCCATGCTCGCATCCGGGTAAATCCGTGTTTGCGGTGTGGTCCCGGTTTGTTTTTGGAAGGTTACCTTGATAACTGCTTATAAAATAAAAAACTGCCTTGTGCTAAGAGCACGGCAGTTAGTCATTCTGTAAATGAATAAAATATGGCAAGCCGCAATTCTTAACCTATACAATAATATCTTGTTAGGTATTTTCTCACGGGCTTGCACATGGTAATTCTCCTTTAGTTCTTTATCATAATTTTATAGTAACACTGGCAGAAATAGCCTGTCAATCTTCGTGGGTAAAAATATAACCGTTCTGCCGTATCCACTAAGAGGCTGCGTTGTTAATATTCTTTGATCGCCTTGGCCAGACGCTTGATTCCTTCAACGATTCTTTCCTCAGGCATATTGGAGTAATTCAATCTCATTGTATTGGTTACGCCTCCGTTGGGAAAAAACGAATCTCCCGGCACAAAGGCCACATTATGTTTCAGGCATCGCACCAGTAAATCTGCAGCTTTAATATGGGGTGGTAAGACCACCCAGGTGAATAAGCCCCCCTGGGGGTAAGTGAAATTCACGTTTTCAGGAAATTCTTCTTCCATGGTTTTGAGCATAATGTCCCTGCGACGCCGGTATACTTTTTTAATTTTTTCAATATTTGCATCCAGATTATAGAGTTCTATGAATTTGGCAATTTCACCCTGGCTGATAGACGAAGTATGCAAATCTGCCCCTTGTTTGATCAGGATGTATTTTTTCAGGAAGTTAGCGTCAGCGGCGATCCAGCCTATTCTCAATCCCGGGCAAAAGACCTTGGAAAAGGTACTGATAAAAATGACCAGTCCCTTTGTGTCAAAGGATTTTAGAGCAGGCAGCATTTCCCCTTCAAATCTTAGTTCACCGTAAGGGTTATCTTCAATAACTGGTATTTCGTATCGGTTTACAAGTTCCATGAACCTTTGTCGTCTCTCAAGGGACCAGGTTCTGCCTGAAGGGTTCTGAAAATCAGGAATAACATAGATAAACTTAATCCTTGTTGTGGTCTCCAGGATTTTTTCCAGTTCTTCAATAATCATCCCGTTATCATCGGTGGGAACTTCCAGAAAAACCGGCCTATATGCTTTAAAAGCACTTATGGCAGCCAGGTAGGTCGGGCTTTCACACAGCACAACATCGCCTTCATCAATAAACAGCTTACCCGAAAAGTCCAGTCCCTGTTGTGACCCGCTGATGATTTGGATGTTCTCGTAGGTAACACGGGTCTTGAACTTCCTGTTCATTCTTTCGGCAATTTGTTTGCGAAGGGGCACAAATCCTTCGGTGGTAGAATACTGCAGCACCTGGCTGCCGTTTTCTTCCAAAACCTGCGCAGAAACAATTTTCATTTCTTGGACGGGAAATAACTCCGGAGCCGGCAGCCTCCGGCAAAAGAAATCACCTCAGGATTTTCCGTAATCTTTAATATCTCACGTATTTCGGATGCTTTCAAATCGTCCATACGCCTGGCTAATGTGACCGCCATCATGATACCCCCTCATCGAATTATACAGGCCACCCTACCAATACTTGCGCTCCCCCGAAAAACAATCAGAACAACGGATTTGTCTGCGCTTTTATTTCTTTTTCCAGGCTCTCAGTGCTGACCAGCGTCTCCCTCAAAGCTTTTACCAACCGTTTCACGCCTTCTTCGATAACACCCTTTGGCTGTAATGCAAAGTTTAACCTTATATGATTACACCCCTGCTCTTCCAGATAAAAAGCTTCTCCCGGCACAAAAGTCACCCCTTGATCAATGGCTCTCATTAGAAGAACAGTTGACTTATCAATCCTTTCCGGCAGGCGGCACCACAGGTACAGCCCCCCTTCAGGAACGTTCCAACAGACACCGGGCAGCATGCTTTTCTGCAGGGCATCCATCATCATATTGCGGCGTTTTACGTATTCCTGGCGAATCATCTGCAGGTGCTGTTCAAACAAACCCCTGCGCAGAAAACCATCCAAAACAAATTGGGCCAGACTATTGGTATGAATGTCGTTGAGTTGCTTTGCCATGACAATTTGACGAATGACCGGACGGGCAGCGGCCAGCCAGCCTATCCTTACTCCAGGCGATAAGGTTTTGGAAAAGGTGCTCAGGTATATGACATAACCGTGCTGGTCAAGAGCTTTTAATGACGTTACCGGCTGACCCTCATAGCGCAGCTCACCGTACGCGTCATCTTCCAAAATGGGAGTACGATAGCTGTATGCCAGATTCAACATTTGCCGCCGGCGCTCCGGACTCATGACCGTCCCGGATGGATTCTGGAAGTTCGGTATGGTATAGATAAACTTTGGTTTATACCGGGCCAGAAAAGACTCCAATAAATCAGTTCTCATGCCGTTCTCATCAATTGGCACCCCGATTACCCTGGCTCCTGCTGAACGGAACACTTGCACAGCACAGAAAAATGAGGGTTCTTCAGCCAGAATCACGTCGCCGGGATCAATCAATGTCCGTGCCGCAAGGTCGATTCCCTGCTGGGAGCCGGATAGGACAAGAATCTCCTCGGGTGAAACTGCAGCCCCGCTTTTCCTCATGAACCGGCTGATACTTTCTCTCAGGGGATAATAACCCTCTGTGGGGAGAAATGACAGAGTGGCTTGACCGTGTTTCTTCAGGATCTCTGACTGTATGTCTTGAAAAACGGAAATGGGATATAGTTCCACTGCAGGGATGCCTAAAGAAAATGAAATGACATCCTCGCGACGGTGAAGCAGTTGCATAAGATCTTGTAACAGGGGATTTTGCTGCCTGGATGAAGTTACACTAAAAAACTGGCGCCAGTGAATCGGCTCGGGACAGGCAAAAGGAGCGTTTTGACCACGGGCTGCAGAATGAGGTTCTAAAACCACTGTTCCGCATCCGACCCGCGATTCAATCAGGCGGTCAGCCTTCAGTTCATGATAGGCATTGAGCACCGTACTGCGATTCACATTTAAGGTCTCCGCAAGCTTTCGTTCCGGGGGCAGCCGGAAGCCCGGAGACAATACACCGGAAAAAATCATGTCCCGTATCTGGTTTTTAATCTGCAGATAAAGAGGTGTCCTGCTTTCACGATCCACATGGATAAGCATAGATGTCAATGCTCCTTTGAACTGTAAATGGCTCCAACATTGGTATCCAATAGTTCGATCCAATTTTCATACTAACAGGTTTTAACGAAAATACAACCACCAATTGGAGCGATTTATTAACCAGCCAATCCTGCTTTTTAGAGACATAATAAAAACCCCACTGTCTCAAAAGAGAGAAGTAGGGTTTTCTTTTCCAGCGGGACAATCTGTTTGCAAAAAACGAACATGGGAAGTCTATCTCCGAATTAACACTGATAATAATGATAATTCCGGTGAACATATCTATTCTGCCCGTTATTTGAAGAGCGTAGACCATGATGACCAATCAGAAGATAATATTGACGCCTACCGGACCTGGCATAAAAGCAGCAGTAGTTAAGAACGGGAATATAGTGTCAAGTTGATTCTAATTACTATGGGTTTGACTGATTCCAACTATTAGAAATAATCTTTCAAAACATAGTTTGTTCTCCGGTCTGCTACCCACTCAAATGTGTAATAGGTTCCCCAGTAAACAAAATTTTACAAATAATATGAGCTAGTCCCCATTGTTTTTCCTAATATGAAAAGCACCAAGTATTAGATGATTGGTGCTTTTATCGTTATGCCCTTATCTGTTTACTATGCCTCTCTTTCCCTAATCTTCCTCTTTGCCCTCTAAATGTACGATGTTTTTTAACACCTAGCGAAGCATCTAAAATTACCCTATCAAAACTACCCAGATCAGCTATTCCATTAGCAATTAAATTTCTCTTTACAACGGCCAAATGATATGGTTTAACCACTTGTGTCCTACCATAATTAGTCTCTTAAGTCCACAGGTATCTTTGCAAAATGGAAAAAAACTAAGCAAACCCATGAAAAGACAGCATGAAACCAGAGGCTGCCAATGACAGCCATTCTTTAAAGAGGTATCTGAGGGCTAATCAGTTTGTGGCTGCTTCTGCCTGAGCTAACTGGGGGACGATGAAGAGTTCTTTCGTTTTGAGCCCCAGTGCGATAACAGCTTTACCCAGCTTGGTCAGGTAATATTTCCGGGTACCGGATACCTTCTTGATGATCCCATGAACACGTAGAAGTTTGAGTATGCGGAAGACGGAAGCCGGACTCAGTTCCGGCAGCAATCGTCGGACCGATTTGTTCTGCAAACCGTTGATGTTGAATTCACCGTGCGCCAGTACTTCGAACAATTTCTGATCTTCCCGGCTGAAGAAGTTAAAGCCTTTAAAACTTCTGTCGTTGGCCTTCTTGCTTTCCGAAAGTTCCTCTAATTTCTTCACGCCGTCACTGGGGTCATCCAAAGAAGATACAAACTCCAGATAGCGGCGATTGGCAGCTTTCAGCAGTCGGCTGAGCGGATACAGGCTGTAAATATTCTTCTTCATCGGCGCGATTTTCTGTGTGACGGTTCCATCCCGCTGCTGGACTTCCCGAGAATGCTTGAACTGTGAGACATCATTCACGGTCGTTTCAATCCGGAGCACGTAGCCAAATTTGTCATACATCTTGATGCTGACTGCACCCATCTGGTGCTTAATTCTCGTACCGAGAATACGCTTGTTGAATCGGTTGCCCATTTCGCCCTCGTAGTTCCCGTGCAGTTTTTGTCCCAGGAACGTGGCGATGTTCTCCGGTTTCACAGAATGGATGGCGGTATGCACGATGGCATCATAAGAAACTTCAGGTCCTCCGGGTCCCGGAAGACGATGTCCGTCGCATATTCCACTTGCATAATGCTCCAACGGTAGGTAACGTGCAGCTTCTTGATCATCGGGCAGTACCGGTTAGCCAGAATGTCCAAGACTTGATGAAGGTCTTCCACCCGAATATGGTCGGATAGCTGCTGCGCTTTTTCCCAGTCACTGATGCTAAGGAAAGCATTATCCCGCATTTGGTAGTTGATGCCTTTTGGATAGCCGGGATGCAAGCCAATTGTGCCCGTTCATGTAAAACTGAAGGCGAAACGGACACCACATGGGGACACGAAGATAACAGAGTCCGAAGTCCGGATCAATGAAGTAAAAGTAGTAGTGCAGGCATTTTCCGGAGTCCGTTTTCCTTGGCTATCCGTTCGGCATGCTCGCGAAGTTCTTCGTGCAGCGCGTTGGCCCAATCCGGGTAGTCGAAGATTTTGATGTTGATTTGATATAAGTACGATGTCATACCGCCGTCGAAACAAAGCACCGGAATATTGCCATGGATCACGATCCGATCGTAGCATGCCAGTACTCCGTCAATCTTGTCTTTGTAACGCTCGGTAAGTAACATCGTTCATTCCCCCCACGTCGCTGTTATGATTGCACAGTAATTCGACATTCCGCATGACGACCGCTCTTCGGCAGGTCTGGGTGCGAGTGAAAGAAGCGCCCTGGCCTGCTATCCCTGACAAGCCACACAGCGGAGCGGCCCGAGGACGGCAGGCGGAAGACGCGGCAGCGGCTGCAGCGTCGCCCGCAGGGACGCGGAGCGGGGCAACAAACAAAAACAGGCTGCTAAAAAAATAACAGCCTGTACCTATTAGTACCTAAATACGATATCACAAAACCCTAGAAAGTAACGGAAAACTTCACTACACATACTAATGAATTCCTAACTGTCACATCATTACTTCACTGTTCTTCTTCACTGAACTTATTTAACATGGTGATCGTATTAATTAAGTGGTTGTTAAAAATTCGTCGGGCAACATCTAAAAGTTCAATAATCGCAGGATCTCTTAATGAATACATAACCTTAGTCCCATCTTTTTTTCCATCCACAATATTTTTACTGCGTAAAACAGCCAATTGTTGCGAAACTGCTGACCCTTCGCTACCAATCAGTGTCTGCAGTTCATTGACATTTTTGTCCCCTTCGGACAATAGTTCGAGGATACGAATACGTAGAGGATGACTAAGGGCTTTAAAAAAATCAGCTTTAAATTGTTGCAATTCAAGACTCAATTAAAGTTCACCCCCCATTGCCAGATACTAGGTCTTCGTATTGATCCAATGCTATAAGAATTCCTTCAATTAGAGCTTGTGGCCTAGGTGGACAACCAGGTATATACACAAATACCGGCACAATTTTGTCCACCCCTCCATTGCCGGCATAGGTTTGGCCAACAATCCCACCCCCGCAGGCGCAAGTTCCTACCGCCACGACCATCTTAGGATTTGCAGTTGCATTGAATGTTTTTCGTACCGCCTCTTCCAGGTGCCGGGTTACGCCACCCGTTACCATTAGCATGTCCGCATGCCGCGGAGAAGCGACAAAATCAATTCCAAACCGTTGTATATCATAAATAGGGTTAGTCAGTGTATTTATTTCAAAATCGCAAGCATTGCACGATCCTGAATCAACATGCCGTATGTGTAAAGATTTTCCAAGCACTTCCTTAATTCTCTGCTGTAATTTTATTCCCGACTCCATTTCTGAGTCCTTGTTAGCGCTCACACCATCAACCTCCTCTAGATAAACGGCAAGTTATTATAATATTATTGGGGTATTCGGACAACTTGTATTAAATCCTTTTTGTTTTTAGTCGCCAGATGATAACCATTCGTCATTCGCATTATCTGGGTTTCACAGACTTCTGCGCAAATCCCGCAAAAGATACATTTGCCATAAGACACAACCAGTTCGCAGCATTCGTCATTCGAAAGAACTTCGATGGCTCCTGTTGGACATGCTGCAACACAGGCTCCGCAATTCTTGCATTTATGAGGCTGTATATCCAATTTCCCGCGATAGCGGCGAGGCGCCTCCTCCGATGGCAACTTGCGTGTTACAATCCCCGTCTTCCAAATTTTACGAATTACTTCAAACATCCGCTTTTTCTTCTCCTTCTACAGCCTAATAAATCATGCTTTAACGGTCACAGCAGGCATAGCACAATTCAAAGCTTTTATTAATCAATGGAAAATCAGGTATTATATTGCCGGGAACAGTCAAAGGAACCGCAGGCCAATTACTATACGTCGCTGAACGCACCCGATACCGATCAACCGTTTCTTCCGGCCCAACCATTACCCAATGTACGGTTTCTCCTTTAGAAGATTCGGTCCATCCCATCCCCCATTGATAGGCCGGAATCTTCGGGAGTGCAGTAATGATATCCCCTGCCGGAATCTGATCAAATACTTGGCGGATAATTGATATAGACTGAAATACCTCGTCAATCCGCACACGAATTCTAGCAAGAACGTCACCTTCCTGATAGATAGGTACAGAAAACGTCACGCGATCATAGGCAGCATATGGCTGGTCACGACGGATATCAATATCTCTGCCGGAAGCCCTTGCCGCAACACCTACAACCTCTAAATCTTTTGCCTGCTGCAGTGTAAGTATACCAGTATTCTTCATACGATCCAGAGCAATGTCATGGGAAAGCAGTATGTTAACCAGTTCTTTAAATTCAGTTTCCACTTTATCTAAGGTTGAAAGAATATCTGAATACTCGGCAGTTGTGACATCAAACCGCACTCCGCCAAGATCTACAATTCCACGTAAATAGCGATGCCCAGCAATTCGTTCATTAAGTTGCAATAGTTCTTCGCGTAAACGCGCCCCTTGACTGACTCCCACTGCAAACCCAAACCCCGCGCACACATTCCCAACATCGCCAATATGGTTATACAACCGCTCCAACTCAAGAAATAATGTGCGAAGATATTTCGCCCGCAACGGAATCTCTACCTGTCCGGTACTTTCAATTGCCTGCGCAAACGATACCGCGTGAGATAAGGCACATACACCACAAATCCTTTCTGCTATGAACAACGCCTTCCTTAGAGGCTTTCCTTCACTAGCCTTCTCTAAACCACGATGTGTATAAAACAGTCTCGCATCTAAATGCAAAATGGTATCACCAACAGCTCCGAAGCGAAAATGACCTGGTTCAATAATTCCCGCGTGAATCGGCCCTACCGGTATTTCTGTAACATCTTGTCCTTCATACCGCATGAACGTCTCGCGGCTTTCTACCCTTGGCACAGTCTCTCTGACTGCAAAATCTTTGCGCAAAGGATGTATTTCTTCCGGCCAGTCGCCATGCAGCGTAAGCGGCCGGAGATCGGGATGCCCCTGCGGCCTAAGCCCTAGCAAGTCTTTCACTTCTCTTTCATACCAATTTAAGGCCGGCATTTCAACTGCTAAGGATGGAAAGGTTGGCTCCGCATCATCAACTAGCGTTTTTACAATAATAAATTGCTTCGTTTTATCAAATAAAAACACATAGTACAGCGCAAACGAACCGGCTGAATTGCGTTCGTCACTGCCAACCATGGTAAATAAACGCCCCTTTTTTTCTTTGCAGAGAAAATGACAAACCTCCGCCAAATAGCCTTTCTCTATAATAATTTCAGTCTCATGGGGTCCGCGTGCAGTAATCGATAGTACTTTTTCACCTAACTGCTGCTTGATGCGGGTAATGAATAATTTCTTATTTTTTCCATAATTACTGTACCCCCTGCAAAATGGCAGACACTTTATGAATTACCTCACTCAGGAAAGGCGAAACATATAAGCCGCAGGTCACAACCATCACCAATGGAATGAACAAAGCAGCCGTCGAACAAAAACTGATTTCCTTTGATACCAGTTTTGTCGGCGCTTCTCCAAAAGTCATTTTGGTAACATACTGTACCATCCCTGCGAAAATCAAGACAACCAATACCAGAAATGAAACGGTAACCCCTATATAGCCCGCTTTAAAACCGGCCATCATAATGGTAAACTCACTAATAAAAATATTAAAAGGTGGCGTCCCCGTAATGGCAAACGTAGCAACCAAGAAAACAATTCCTGTTATCGGCATCGATTTAAGCACGCCTGAAATACGTTCCATTTGCTTCGAACGGTATTTTTGGTTAATGTTCCCTGCTGCCAAGAATAGGAGAGATTTCGCCATCGAGTGATTGAACATATGGAGTAGCGCTCCGTAAAGACCCAATGTCCCGCCAATCCCAACACTAAGGGTGATAATTCCGATATGTTCCACACTGGAATAAGCCAGCATCCGCTTTAGATCATGCTGCACTAAAATAAACGGAACCGTAATGGCAATCGAAAAAATGCCAAAAAAATCATGTATTGAGCTACTTGTCCATTAAGCGTACTATTCGCAATTGCATATATTCGCAATATGCCGTAAAGAGCGGTATTTAGCAGTACACCGGATAAAACCGCACTCACTGGAGAAGGGGCCTGGCTGTGCGCATCCGGTAGCCAGAAATGCATCGGTGCTAAGCCCGCTTTTGTGCCAAAGCCAATTAGCACAAAAACAAATGCAGTTAGCATCCATTTGGGATTTAAATCTTGAGACACCTGCCTTAATACTGTCCAATTGAGGGCAGACGGGCTTTCTCCAGATACATGAACTCCTGAAAGATAGATGAAAATAATCCCTATCAGAGCGAAGGAAATTCCAACGCTGCCCATAATCAAATACTTCCAAGCGGCCTCTAGGGCCGTTTCTTTTTGATACATACCAACCAATAACGCGGAAACGATGGTAGTTATCTCAATTCCTACCCACATTAAGCCAATGCTGTTTACAACACTCACCGCTACCATCGTAAATAGAAACAGGTGAAATAATAAAAAATAATGGTGAAATTGCCGTTCGGTAATCATCCCTTCCGACAGTTCATACTTCATATAGCCGACCGAATACAGTGATGCCGTAAATCCGACAAAAACAATCAACCCTATATTAAACGCGCCTAGGGCATCGATATAAATAAATTCATCCCAGGCAGTTATCGAACTTCCGGTCATTACTTGGTAGGCAACGGCCAGACCAGCCGTTAGCGTTAAGACTGCGCCCACTACCTGAAACCATGCACATACTTGTGTTTTTATCCGCCACGCGATGAGCCCCGTAATGATAGGAGTTAACAAGAGTATCCAAAGCCAATCCATTTATGTCATCCCTTCAATTTTTGCATATTTTCCGTGTTTAAGCTATCAAAAGTGGAATGGATGCGAAATAGTAGTATGCCAATCACAATCACACTCACCAGCAAATCAAAAAATATTCCAAACTCAACCACAAGCGGCATTCCATAAGCAATGGATTCTGCGATGAGAAAAATTCCATTTTCAATGGTGATTAATCCAACACCCTGCATCATAGCTTTTTATGGTCAATCATAATGAAAGTACCTAGAAAAATTAAAATTACGGAAACTGGTAGATACGTTTCCCCATACTCTTTACTCGGCAAATTTAGATCGGAGGCTATATAATACCCCATAGCCGACAACACCAGCGCAATTAGCAAGGAAGTATATTGAGTAGTAAACCGTTCCACTTCTCGTTTAATGTCAATTTTTCTGATGGTGTAATAAAGAATATAGGGTATCAGCAGCGCTTTCACCAGCAGCGTAAAAATAGCGGCAACCAATAAATGCGAAATACCTGTTTTAAACCACATTACACCTGCTGTAAGTGAAAGCAACACGGATTGAAGCGCCAAGATACCGATCGAATCACTGATTTTTCGGATTTGAAACAACATGATGGTGCTAATGAGTAATCCCAAACCAATTAATAGATCCATTTATGCTACTCCTTTTACATGACAACCCGCATAATAACGGCCAATACTGACAGCGCCATAGAAGAAGCCAATAACTTCGGCACCTTAAAAAGCCGGATTTTGGCATACGCCGTCTCGATAAAGGCCAACACAATCCCCAAAGCAACCAATTTTAGTAAATAAATAAAAATTGCTGCAGTCAACCCCTTCCCACTCCAATTAAATGCGATTCCCCAAGGAAAAAACGTACTGATGAAGAGATTTAACATTACTAACTGTTTTATTTGTGCCGCCCACATCATCAACCCCAGATATCTTCCGGAATACTCAAGCAGCATCCCCTCATGAATCATCGTCAATTCTAAGTGGGTATCAGGATTATCAACCGGAATTCGACCTATTTCTGCTATTACTACAGTTAACATAGCCAACAAGGCCAACCCGTAAGACGGATCAATCAAATTCCATTGTTTTTCGGCAATGATCTGTACGATTTGTCCTAGTTTCGTTGTACCGCTGGAGAGACATACCGTAAATAAAGCCAACAGCAGAGCAGGCTCTATGATGGCTCCAAGCGCCATCTCCCTGCTGGACCCCATGCCGCCGAACGAACTGCCGGCATCAAGCGCCGTAAGCGCCGTAAAGAACCGAGCTAATCCCAACAGATAAACAACCATGATTACATCTCCGGCAAAGCTCAATGGCGCATTGGCGATAAAGGTTGGAACAAGCAGGCCGGCTGTTATAACCGAAGTAAACGTAATATACGGAGTCACTTTCGTCAACCAGGATACTTGCTCAGAAATAACGGCATCCTTTTTTAAGCTTTTTATAATATCATAGTAAGACTGAAAGATACGCGGCCCAATACGGCTTTGTAACCCGGCCTTCAATTTTTTGATTAATCCCTGGATAAAAGGAGCAAGCAGCATCAAAATAGCCGCCTGCAACAATGTCCACCCTACTGTCTGAATCATTTGTTCTATCATGTAAACTTACACCTGCCTAATCCAAAGTAGTGCCACGATGAGTGTAATGACCATATATGCCAGGTAACTTTGCAGATTTCCATTCTGTATCATCCTAATTCCCTGTGACAATTTGACTGTAAATGCAATGACAGGCTTATATACCGCATCCTCTATGGAATGATAATTCTGCAAACGATGACTAATTTTCCGAGGATAATATGTATACTGTTCATACACTTCCACTTTTCTATGAGTACCGGTTAATCGCTGCAAAATCATCAAGACAGGATGGGAAAAAGATGTGCCGGTGTATTCCATAGAAGATTGTAGCGGTGTACCACAATTCCATGTCTCATCGATCTGAACTTTACTCGTTCCGACCCAAAAACGCAACAAAACAATACTAAGAGTCAATACACCCAGCAAGGCAAGCAGCATTACACCTGGAAATAAAGTTTCCGTTGAATGCCCGGCAAACGGCACATACCAAATTGCATTACCTGCCAGGTGTGTATGAAAAACCTTTTCATTTATATTTTTAGTAATCGTAAGAACAAATCCCGGCCAAATACCCAAGACTAAAGAGAATAACGCCAATATCGCCATCCCGATGCGCATGGCTACGGGAACTTCCTCCGCATGCTCTGCATGTTCGCTGCGGGGCATCGCCAGAAATGCGGTTCCAAAGTGTTTAACAACCCCACCTGCTGCAAAAGCTCCAGTCAATCCGAGAGCCGCCGCCGAAAGGCCGCCAGCAATTTTCCACCAAGGACTTTGGATGTCAAAGGAAAGATGCAACAGCGATTGAAAAGTAGCCCATTCACTGATAAAACCGTTAAACGGCGGTAAAGCAGATAGTGCTAGCCCCCCAACCAGAAATAGCACGGCCGTCACCGGCATGCGTTTGATTAATCCGCCCAATTCATTGATATTCCTGGTGTGGGTTGCAAAGAGAACAGCGCCAGCCCCCATAAATAAGGTCCCTTTAAACATGGCGTGATTCAAAGTGTGGTACAGAGCCGCTGTCAAAGCTAATGCTGCAAGAAACGGCTGCTGGTATGCACTAAAAATGATAGACGCCCCGATTCCCATAAAGATAATACCCATATTTTCGGCGCTACTGTAAGCAAGGAACCGTTTTATATCATTTTCGGCCAAGCCATACAAAATCCCAATAAAAGCAGATAGTACTCCGGCTGCTAGTACAATTGCCCCCCACCAAACAGGCCCGCCGCCTAAAAAGTCAAAACTTACCCGCAATAATCCATACGCAGCCGTTTTAATCATAACAGCTGACATGAGAGCCGAAATATGGCTTGGCGCTGCTGGATGAGCTCTGGGAAGCCAAATATGCAGCGGCACAATGCCTGCCTTTGTGCCAAATCCTAAAAAGGCCATGAGAAATATAAGATTCCTAAGCCAGTTAGGAATCTGGGAAGCCATATTCTGAAAGGTAACAAAACTGAAACTTCCCGTAAATAAAAACAGAGCTAAAAACGAAAGAATAATAAAAACTGTTCCGATATGAGTCATTACGACATAAACATATCCCGCCCGGCGAACTTCCGATCGTTCATGCTCGTACATCACGAGAAAAAAGGAGACAAGGGACATAAGCTCCCAAGCGACCAAGAAGGCAAACCCGTTATCTACCGTTACAACTCCTACCATGGAAAGCAAAAACAAATTGAGGCCGCCTCCAAGTAAACCAACATTTTTTTATGATAGTATTCGGTGACGTAACCAATGGAATAAATGGATACGGCCGACGCTAACACACAGATAATTAGCAGAAAAAACGCGGATAAGGTGTCGATTCGAAAAGATAACGAAATATCGGAGACAATATGCCAGGCCGATAAAGAAATAGTTTGCTGCTCAAGTAATACGCGTAATGCGGTAACAGCTCCTGTCATTCCTCCCAGGAAGGAAGATACGTGAGAAATCAGATTGGCTGTTCGCGGATTTTGGCTTACAACGACAGCAGCGAAAGTACCAAATAGAAAGAAGGATAAAGTTGTAATAAATAGTACCATATCCAGACTTGATCCGATCATACCCAAACCCCCAAAATAATTGTATTATAGAATCTACCTGTAACAAGAACGGCACCCACGCTTTTACAAGCATGGTTGCCACTTCAACTGATATCGGTAGTTTTTTTATTATTCTTTAGCGGCAGCCGCTTCGGACAGTGCTTCCCCATATAATTTTGCGAACCGTTAACCTTTCAGCCGCATCTTGGGCCGTTTTGTCAAACAGCGCTTCGGCCTGGTCAGGGAATTGTTGCTTGAGCGAGGAATAACGCACTTCGCCCATGAGGAATTCCTTAAAGTCGGCTGTGGGTTCTTTGGAATCCAAGCTGAACGGGTTTTTCCCCATATCTTTCAGCGCCGGATTGTAGCGGTATATCCCCCAGTAACCTGCTTCGACCGCTTTTTTGACTTCCAAATAATGTTCACTAGTTCTTTTAGAAATTCCGATTTACTCTTATTATCTCTATAATTTAAATAATCATATTATCAAATATCTGACTATTTAAATATATATAATTCATCATTGCTTGTCAACTTCTAATTCTTTACTATGCCTTCCAAAACGCGCTAGCAGGTGTATCGCTACGAAACGATACATGCGCCCTCTTTTAAGTGCTAGCGTATTAATCCGGTTTTCTTGCGCAGGAATAAGGCCACGACCATGGGAAAACCGTAGGTTGCCACCAGACGGGCCATTTCTTCCATGTCGTGACCTCCTTCACGCCCCGGTCGGCGGTCTTTAGTTCCGCCACTAACCTGTCCTGAATACAAGCAGCCAGCCTTTGGCCTGGCACGCTCCCCGGATAATGGTACACTTCTGTGCCGTGAGCCGCTTCACTCACGGCGCTGTTGGCGTAAAGGCTGACAAAAATGTTGCTAGATGTGTACAGCCATAAAATGGCCGGAGGCCAGGAAAAATATCCGCCTGGCTTGAAGCTGCCGCCCCGACCACAACAACTTCACCGGACAAAAATATTTCTAAAAAAGTTCCCAAAAAAGTACAAAAAAGGGGAGGCCCAATAACGGGCTTCCCCTTTTCATTTTCTTTCAATTGCTATACGGTTGCTACATTTTAATCAAAAAGCCCTTGCAGCACTACCTGCAAAGGCTTGATTTACTTGGTGGAGACAAGCGGGATCGAACCGCTGACCTCTTGAATGCCATTCAAGCGCTCTCCCAGCTGAGCTATGCCCCATTTTCTGTTGCAACCGGGACCTCATCCCGACGAAAGTTATTGTAGCACAGTTTGTTGAAGTGTGCAAGTCCAATTTTAATAATTTTTAACATACCAAGTTTTATAAAATTGCCAAAGATACAGCCGTAAGCGAGATTCTGTTTTAGTAGTCATCTATCTAAGGAGAGGATCTCTCCTTCCTCGCCGGTGCGAGGTGCCCCTACCCGCAGGTGACAAAACGCCCCTGCCTATTTGGGTTGCACGCTGGTGGAGTTTACCCTTGCACTCACCGGTCGCCCGGTGACATTGTTTCTGTGGCACTTTATGGTTACTTGCCACTCAGAGAGTTGCTTTCACCGTCGTCAGGTCACCCTGCCCCGGCTTGCGCCGGGCACCATTTTACACCTGCCGTGGCCTCTTGGCCCCTTGCGGCCTTTAGCTTCATCAGCAAAGTGTGCGTGTCTCGACTTTCCTCTGCTCCGTTGACACGGAACAGCGACTACCCGCTGTACTTTGACAGTCTAAAAAACTTGCGACAATAACTAATTATACTGGATTTTCACCGTAAATCAAGTGGTTTGTTACTGGAAGGTGATTTAAAATTATCCAGTCATCCTTCCATCCTAGCTCTATTATAACATCAGAAAAGCTTGATTTACTTGTGCCCTGTGGGTACGCCACGCCTTTAGCGGAAACCTTAGCTTTTCTATCATCCATAATATTTTATCATTATGACAGCAAAAAAACAAACCTACATGCAGTAGGTTTGCTAACACACCAGGTTACTTTTGAAGTTTCACCTTAATACCGCCGATAATAAAGTTTTCATCTACATAACGATCGCCCATTTGGGTAAGTTTAATCCAATCGGAAGCATGCACAAAGTTCTTATCGCCTGCTCTTTCGATCATTCCTGCTTCTTCTAAAGAAAGTATTTCGGGTACGAGAACAGCGCGGCTGGTATTCATCTTTGCTGCCAGGTTGGCAACACTGATGGCAAGACCTGGCTCCGTTTTCTGCTGCTCAAACAACATTTTCAGCAAATGGTCTTTGGTCGATTCCGAACTATGATAGAGTGAAAGTTTTTTATAAGCTTTCCAAAGCTCCAATTCTCCCTGCGTCACCTGGGGCCAGTAATCGATCTCTGTCAAAGAATCCGTGAGAATTCTGATTTGCTTGGTCATATCCGGTTGATAATTTTTAAATAAAATGTATTTGACTTTTCCCAGTACCATCATGTCTAATTCTCGCCTGCTGATGGTTAAGAAATTATCACTGACAAAAGCAGTGGCCAAATCATTGTTCATGTAAAAACTAACTTCCGTCCCGGGCACTGGTTTTTGTACGGCTGTAGTATTAATTTGCTTGACAACATAAGGATTGATTAAGGCTTTTTTCATCTCTTCATCACTCCCTTTTTAATTTAGTTGATATATCAATAACAAAAAACAAAAATTATTAAAAGGGGTTTTGTCGAAATTGTCACAAATAAAATTAATAGAATATTCACCCCACTATCCTAATAGATATAAATAAGCGGAATAAACTTCTATTATGTTAAGTAATTATAAAAGTTCTAAGAAAATGGTAAAACTATGTATATTTTTTAAATTTATTACCAAAACTCAATTCAACATTGTGGAAAGGCAGGAATTTTAGCAATTATGAAGAAGTTATAATAAAGTCACGACAAGGGGGATGATTAACGATGGAAACTCAAAAGCCTAGCTGCGGTTACAGGGTCAACCAGAGAAATGACGGATCCCTTATCGGCATTGAAGTTATCTGTTGCAACAAGCACATCGGTGAAGTTCGATTTAAAGACGGTGAAGTTCTGTCCTGCCCGGAATGTGGGATTAAACATAGAATAAAGATTCATCACAACCATTTTCATATAGACCGTGACGACCAAACTGAATAATCAAAAAGAGTCCGCACCCCGGTGGTGTGGACTCTTTTGCATTTATTGAATAACGGGCAGGCATAAACTGACGCTGCAGCCTGGGATTTACCCGGTCCTGAATGGCAGTACTGGCAAAATACTGTTTCCACAGCTGCTGGTAAAGGGTCTCATTCTCTTCATAGAGAAGGTGACCGGGTAAATCCAGATTTGTAATAAACCACTCTCTCTGGTTATAGACAGCACCCAAACCCCTCTTCAGGTCGTGGATGATCCAATTTTGATCTGCCAGCCGCTGTACAAAATGAGGCCGCCACCAGGCCGACGACATTGTGGTCCGGTTCAATGGGCGCAAACGTTGGCTGTCTTATTCTTAACGTTAACGTTAACAAAATTAAAAGGGGAGTGGGCCGGCGCCAGGGGAAACTACAGCGCAACCTTTGCCGTGGGTTTTTTACTTTCACTTTATTTTCAGGTTGTCCTGGGGTATAATTCCCAGTCAGCAGTGAGTATGGCCATTGTTACCTTGCTGCTGGCCGTCTATGTGGGCAATGTTAAACTAAGCCAGGCCCCGGTGGACCTGCTGTTAAAAGGCACCAAAACAGTCTTTATGGTATTTACCGTCATTTGCTTCGTAGGAATATTTGCTTCTTTAGCCAGGGGAAAAAACTCTTCCCAAACAGGTAAGTCAAACCTTCCTGGCTAGCGTTAGCCCTGTAAATGAAATCCTAGTTTAATCAGTATTTTATTTCGAGCTAAATAACCGGATTGAAAGAAAAAAGCCAGAGAGGTTATCTCTGGCCTTACTTTGTTCAAAAGCAGCTTTTATAGTTTGTTTTGATAAATCGTTACCATTTCCTCCAATTGTTCTCTTTCCAATTTCCCGGTCAGGCTGGTGGTCTCAAAAAAGCGCTGGGGAACCTCCAGATCGTTTAACCCAAAGCCCAATTTCGTTCTGGTGGCATTCTTGATCTCAAAAATGTCATGGCCCAGTTTCTCCAGTTCCTCGACTGTGGTGGGAATGCCAATGGAATCCAGGGCGGCGATGACCGTGTCTGCCTGGTAGATTTCCCGGGCAAAGAGACAGATGGTGAGGCAGTTTAAAACATTGCGCCATTTTTCTTCCTTGATTAAGGCTGCCACCTTCTCCTCCGGAGATTTGTCCTTTAACTTCTGGTCCACGGAATAACCTGCATTGTCCAGGTGACTGTGCCTGGCCCCCACCGCCTGGCCCAGAATATTGGCATAGCCCGTGTGATAGCCGGCAATCTCAGTTTTCCCCAGGGTCATGGCGTATTCCTGCCCGCCGTACCTTTGGGCAGCGGCAAAGGCGCCCAGGGCCAGTGTCCGGTACAGTTCATCGGGCTGCTGGACAATTCTATTTAAAATTTCCAGGTATGGGCCGGCTTGATCAAATTCCGGTTTGACGCCCAGCTGTTCCTGGCTGATGATGCCCCTTTGGCAGGCCTCGGTCGCCCAGCCCAGCAAAACACCGGCGCTGATGGCATCCAGTCCCAGTTCCTCCACGGCATCAATCATTTCATAGATTTTATCCTGGCTTGACATGCCCAGGAAGGAACCCAGGGCGAAAATTAACTCATGGTCATAGGAAAGGTTTTTGGACTCATAGTCGTAACCCGGGCCGAATTCCCTGCGGTGCAGCCCGATATGAATGCACCCTACCGGGCAGCCGGAACAGGCCATCTTCCGGACCAGACTTTGCTCCGCAAAGGCTTCCCCGCTGATGGCTTCGGCATGTTCAAAGGAACTCTGCTGCAAATTTCTTGTGGGCAGCCCGTTTAAATGATTCAAACCGCTTACGTTAATGGAGGTGCCCAGGCCATGGTATTTATCCATGATATCGGTGGTAACAGACCGGTTATAGATCTCCTTATAAACGTTGTTGTATTTGGCAAAGTCTTCAATTTTTTCTTCTATTTCTCCGTAGATAACCAGGGCCTTTAATTTTTTCGAGCCAAATAAGGCCCCTAAACCGAGCCGACCGAAATGGCGGTAGGTATCCACATTAACATTGGCGAAACGGACGCCTTGCTCCCCGGCAGGTCCGATGCGGATGCAGCTGCGGTGCCCCCGGCCGGGTTCCAGGTTCCTTAATATGCTCCCTGTCTCGGATACGGAAAGCCCCCAGAGGGCCGAAGCGTCTTTAAAACGTACCCCCTGGTGACCGATGGATAGATAAATGGGACGTGCCGCTTTGCCTCGTATGACGATGGCCTGGAAGCCGCTCATACGCATGGCCAGGGCCAGTCGCATGCCGGCATAACTTTCGCCCCACTCTCCGGTAAGGGGGAGTGGAATACCGCCACCGTTTTGGTGACCACCGGAAAAATAGTGGACATGGGGCCGTTGGCCAAGATGATGGGCTGTTCCGGGTCCAGGGGGTCTTTATCCGGTTGGACCAACTCGGAAAACAGCTTGGCCGCCACCCCGATTCCCCCGATATAAGGGGCCAGGTCTTCCCGCCGGATGGTCTCAACCTTTTGATTGGTTAAATCGATATCCAGCACTTTCATAATTCGCTTACCACCCATCGTTTTTCACCTCCATCGTAATCACCTGGTGGGGGCAAAAACGGGTACAGGTGCCGCACTGGATGCAGATGATCGGTTTGTTGCTTTCATGGTCAAACCGGATAGTTTTTACCACACAGGCCTCCACACAGTCCTGGCAGCCCATGCATTTATCGGGGAGGAATCGCACCCCGCCGCCGGACCGGGGCAGCAGTGCGCCGCAGTTGCAGGCCCTGGCACAGGCCGGGTCACTGCAGCCCCGGCAAATATCCGCCAGAAAACGGCTTTGCAAGCCCCCGGCTGTATGGATTTGAATGGCGGATTTAGAAAGAGAAAAACTATGCTTTATCACCCTTGCACAGGCAAGCATACAGGAGTAACAGCCGATACATTTGGCCATATATTTAGCGTGCAGTATTTTCGCCATGCAAAACCTCCTTTTGATATGCCCGACATGTGCCCATTATAACCCACTGCCTGTATTGGTGCAACCGAGTTTACAGTTTTTTAACCTGCCGTAATTTTAAATTAACCACAACGAATAAAAAGAAGCCCTGAAATTTCAGGCTTAATCCATTACTTCGCTTTTAATTCCTTGTTTACCGTACAGATCAAACCACCCTGGGTAATTCCCTTAAAACAGGTATTGCAGTACAGACATTGGTCCGGAGTATCGCCGGATTGGACTTTATTGGGCCAGTTGGGGTCCGCAATCAGGCTGCGGCCCAAAGCCACCAGGTCACAGTCCCTCTCAGCCAGCGCTCTTTCGGCCACCTCCGGGTTATTTAATTTGCCTACGGCAATGACCGGGATTGTTACGGTCTCCTTGACCTGGTGCGCGTAACTTAAATAATGCCCATAGGCTCATTTTTCCCCGGAGCAGATGTGGCCGGTATGGCCGCCATCCCCACCAGGACGGCACTTCTACCTCATGGGCGGAGACATGCAGCAGGTCCGCCCCGGCAGCTTCAAAAATGCCCGCCAACTCTACAGCATCGGCAGGATCCAATCCTTGATCGCCATATTCTTTACCGTTAAAACGAACACCAATCAGAAGTTTGTCTCCCAATTGCTCCCGGATGCCTTTAATAATGTCAACCACAATCTTGGCCCGGTTTGCATTGGACCCACCGTATTCATCTGTGCGCCGGTTCATGATGGGTGAAAGGAAAGAACTCAGCAAGTAACCATGGGCTGCATGGAGTTCAATCCCGTCAAAGCCGGCCTGTTGTGCCCGCAGGGCGCCGGCCACAAAGTCCTTTACGACATGATCAATATCCTCTTTCGTAAGCTCATAGGTAGGCTCATCTTTAAAGAAGGGAACCGCAGAGGGAGATACGGGCATTTCACCTAAAAAGGACGACCTGCCCCGGGGTCCGGAGTGGGCCAGTTGAATAAAGGCAATTACCCCGTTATCTTTAAAAATCTTGGTGATTTCACTCAAGGAATCGATGGCTTCATCATTGTATATACCCATGGACTTGGAGGTTAGTTTCCCTCTGGGACTAACCACCCCCGGTTCCATAATAATGGTGCCTACGCCGCCTGCTGCCCGCTGCCGGTAGTAGTCAACCAGTCCCGGGGTCACTTCGGCGTTTTCGGTAGCAAAGCTGGTGGTGGTTGGTGCAAAGACCAGCCTGTTTTTCAGTTGTTTACCGTTTAATGTAAATGGACCAAAAAGAAGGTTCATTATTTTCACTCCCGTCTTTTTACTGCTTGCATAGTAATTTTATAGATTAACCCCGGAGTGAACTCCCCGGGGGTTTTTTGTATCTTTTTTAAGGATAAACCCGGTACAGCATACGCGGATAAGGATGGTTTCCCTCACGTGATCCAGCTTGCAAATCCAGGCCACCGTCCGCTCCAGCCCCAGGCCAAATCCTGAGTGGGGTACACTGCCGTAGCGCCGCAAATCAAGGTACCACTCAAAGGCTTCCTTGGGCAATTTATGTTCTTCGATTCTCTGCTCCAGCAGTTTCAGGTCATCAAGGCGCTGGCCGCCGCCAATCATCTCGCCGTAGCCCTCCGGTGCAATCAAATCCGCCCCCAGCACCACCCTGGGATCTTCCGGGTCCGGTTTCATATAGAAAGCTTTAATTTCAGCGGGGAAACGGTGGATGAAGACCGGCGCATCAAAACTTTCGGAAATAATGGTTTCGTGTGGAGCCCCAAAGTCGTCACCCCAGGTAAATTCCTCTCCCTTGCTCTTGAGCAATTCCACGGCCTCAGTGTAGCTGAGGCGGGGGAAGGGCAATTGAACGGCTTCCAGTTTGCTGATGTCCCGGCCCAGGAACTCCAGGTCTTGCCGCCTGCGTTCCAGCACCCGCTGGACAATGAAGTAAACCAGTTCTTCCTGCAGTTTCATGTTGTCTTCATGATCAAAGAAGGCTGCTTCCGCTTCAATCATCCAGAATTCCATCAGATGCCGGCGTGTTTTTGATTTTTCCGCCCGGAAGGTGGGGCCAAAGCAGTACATCCGACCCACCGCCATGGCAGAAGCCTCGTTGTACAGCTGGCCGCTCTGGGACAGGTAGGCCTTTTCCCCGTGGTAGTCCAGTTCAAATAACGTGGTGGTTCCCTCACAGGCTGCCGGCGTAATGATGGGGCTGTCCACCAGGGTGAAATCATTTTGATGGAAAAAGTCCCTGGCGGCCTGTTCAATCTCCGCCCTGATTCTCAAAATGGCATTTTGCCTGGGTGTCCTGATCCACAGGTGACGGCGGTCCATTAGGAAGTCTACCCCGTGCTCCTTGTGGGAAATGGGATATTCCTCCGCCAGATTGATGATCTCCAGACCTGTCACCGTGAGTTCGTAACCCCCCACCGAACGGGGTTCCTCGCGGACGATCCCCTTCACCCGGAGGGAGGATTCCTGGGTGATGTCCTTGGCCATATCAAAAAGTTCCGGGGCCTCCTTCTTTACCAGAACCCCCTGAACCAGTCCGGTACCGTCCCTTAGAATAAGAAACTGAATTTTCCCCGATGAGCGCTTGTTGTATAACCACCCCTGAATGGTTACTTCTTCGCCCACATGTTTTCCAAGATGTTTGATTAATGTGCCCTGCATCGACTCATTCACCTCAAGTTCAATATTATCATTCTCTGGGGCGTTAAATCTATACAAAATTAGGCTTTTATTAGATGAATTGTTGGTACAGGCAAGAGTTGACAAGGAAATGCCGGCCGGCTTGGGCAACTCCATAAAAAGGAAAAGAGTCTCCTCATAAGGAAAACTCTTTTACCGTTACTTTTTAAGCGTCAGTTCCTTGGCATAAAGGGCGGCCCCCAGGGCCCCTGCCAGTTGGCCCATGGCCGGGGCAATGACCTCACAGCCGGCTGCCCGCGCCAGCCGCTCTCGAACGTCCGGATTTTTGGCCACGCCGCCGGTAAAGATGACCTTACCGGCGGGAGCAAACCGGCTGGCCATGCCCCAGACTCGCCTGGCCACCGAGCGGTGGATGCCGGCGATAATGTCTCTTTTATCCTCACCCTTGGCCAGTAGGCTGATGACTTCCGATTCTGCAAAGACGGTACACATGCTGTTAATCTCCAGAGGCTGCCGACCCCGGGCCAGTTCTCCCAATTCGCTCACGTCTACGCCCAGAGCCGCTGCGATCACTTGTAAAAAACGACCGGTACCGGCAGCACACTTATCATTCATGACAAAGTCAAGTACCTTGCCCTGATCATTGGTTAAGATAGCCTTGCTGTCCTGCCCTCCAATGTCAATGACCAGTCCCCCTGCGCCTGCCAGGTAACCGGCACCCCGGGCATGGCAGTGGATTTCAGTCACTGCCTTGTCAATGAAGCCCAGGGAAACCCGTCCATATCCGGTGCCGACTTTACATTGGACATCCCTTTCCCGAATTCCTACTGCTTCCAGCAATTCCTCGTAAGTTTGCAAGCCGGCATCTCTGGGACTCCACCCGGTGGGACGGACCAAGTACTTAACCTCATCATCCAGCAGCAGAACAACCTTTGTGGAAACCGAACCCACATCGATGCCCGAGGTAATCATCCTTTATTCCCCCTGGATGAGTTCCACAAAAGCCTGAACCCGCACTCTCAGCTGTTCCACATCGGACTCGGAGTAGTCGGTTTCCAGGTGCATATAAGGCAAATTCAGCTGGTTTTGCACATAATCCCGGATCACAAAGGCTTCCACGTTATAGGTATGGCAGGCCTGCCAGGTTAAATCCACCACTGCGTCCACCTGGTACTCCTTGGCCAGCTTATCAATTAATTCCAGTCTTCCTTCGTTAGGAGACATGCAGGAACAGGGGATGCTCAGGTATTTCTCAGCCAATGCCAGCATAACATCTTTGTTTGGATCCTCATCCACCAACCGGTCCAGGGCCTTGTAACCGGAACAGTTCTCAAAGGCCACCACCGAGGCGCCGCATTCCTCCAGCAGCCGGACTACCTTCTCAGAACCAAAACCCACAGGGCAGCCGGTTAAAAGAATCCGCGGGGTTTCACCGGTGAAGGGGCTCAATCCCCGGGCTGCCGTTTCCTCAATTTCAGCCGTTAAATCCTCCACTAACTTAATCCCATCTTCTTTGTTAATATTAAAACCTTTGGTCCAGACGGATACCAGCAAATCCACACCGGTGACAGGCGAAGGCTTTACTTTGGTAGTGGCATGCAGCCGACGCATGGCTTCCCTTTCCCTGTTCATTAATTTGATGGCCTTGCGAATATCATCCTCGGTGATCTCCACTTCGAACTTTTCAGCCAACCAGTCCTTTAGCACCTGCATTTCATTGGTCCAGGCAGCCAGCGCCTCTTCAGACTTTGGACTGTGAGGCAGGTTCATCACATGCACGGGCCTTATCTTGCCCATTAATTCGTACATTTTTTTCTTACCATCACAGGTGGTTTCGGCCACCAACAGGTCCGCAGCCTCAAAATACGGGCACTTGCCGGTAATGGCAAAACCATAGCTGGATTTAATTAAAGGGCACAGGTTTCTGGGCAGATCCCTTTCCGCAGCAGCCACCGGTTCCTGGCGGGTACCGCACAGGGTGACGGGGTGCGCGCCGGCAGCCAGAATGAGTTCCTGGGGGATAAAGGTGCAGTAGCAGCCCACAACCTTCTTGCCTTCCCGCTTGGCATTTTGCACCGTGAGAACATTCAAATTGCGCAGTTCATCAAAAATTTTCATACTTTGGGGTCTCATCATCATTTCCTCCGAAACATTTATTTTAAGCCTTTTCTAAAACAATATTAGCCCCCAAATATGATATTCCTTTTATACAAGGTATCACATTATTTTATAATAACCCGGGTTGATATAACTTTCCGGTATTTTACTCTTTCTAGATTTAACACTGAACCGAAAACCTGAGTTCTCCTTCTGCCAGCCCTAAATCTTAATCAGTTCATATTTTCTCATGCCTAAGCCGATGCTTTCGGCGTATATGTTTATAAGGTTAAAAAAACTTGATGTCATTTAGCTTAAACCAGCCAAATGTATCCAAAGTATCGGCTAGAAGGTCAAACAGTATTTTTTGTTCCTCAAAGGTCAAGTCCTCAATCTGCTTCGCTAATTCTTCCACTCGGGTCAAGCAGAATCCCCCCTACCAATCTTTTCCTTTTTATAGGATATACTATTCTGTGATTTTACGCAATTGTTACAGTATTTCCACAGAATAATGAATCAGGTCCGCCCCTCCGTTGGCCTCGATGGAACGAATGACGGTTTCCAACATCTGGTTGACATGGCCCGTTTCATTACTCACCACTGCCACACCCAGCGTGGCCCGCTGCCAGAGATCCTGATTGTCCACCTCGGCAATGGAAACGTTATATTTGCTGCGGACCCGGTCAACGATGCTTTTTAATACCCTTCTTTTATCTTTCAGGGTGGTGGCCCCCCCAATGTGCAGTTCTACCGTCATCAGGCCTACAATCAACTTTTACCACCTCTTTGCTTCAATATGAAAGATGGGCAGCCCCCGGGGGGTGCCCATTGGTAAATACACTAAAATCTCATCTGGCGGAGACGTTGAACGCGGTCTTGAATGGGCGGGTGGGTACTGAACAGTTTTACCACTGAACGGCCTGACAGCGGGTTGGTAATGAACATGTGAGAGGCAGCCGGGTTCACCTGCATGGGAATATGGTGTGCCGCCCGCTCCAGCTTCAGCAGGGCATTGGCCAGACCGTCCGGTTTTCCCGCAATCCGGGCACCCAGTTCATCGGCGCCGTATTCCCGGGACCGGGAAATGGCCAGTTGAACGATGGTGGCCGCGATGGGGGCGATCATGGCCAGCACCAGGGCCCCGATGCCGCCGCCCTCTTCGTCATCACCCCGCAGACCGCCAAAAATGGCTCCCCACTGAATGATGTTGGCGATCCAGGTAATGGCGCCGGCAAATGCTGCAGCAATGGTACCCACCAGGATATCCCGGTTGGCGATGTGGGCCAATTCATGGGCCAGGACACCTTCCAGCTCATCACGGTCGCACAGGTGGAGCAAACCTTCTGTAACCGCCACCGCAGCATGCTGGGGGCTGCGACCGGTGGCAAAGGCATTGGGTTGATGGGAAGGTGTAATATAGACTTTGGGCATCGGCAGCCTGGCCCGTTGGGCCAATTTACGGATAATGGCATAAAGTTCCGGTGCTTCCTGTTCGGTTACCGGCTTTGAACCGGTCATCTTAATGGCAATTTTATCACTGTAAAAATAGCTGAACAGGTTCATTCCCAACGAAATCAACAGAAAAGTGGTGGCGCCCCTGGGACCGCCGACAGCCTGGCCGATGGCAACAAGGATCACGCTTAAAATTCCCATTAGAGCAATTACTTTCAGGTTGTTCATCCTAATTCCCTCCTTTGGAATAATACAGTATTCGAATCACCCCGGTTAAAATCCTGCCAATGAAACCTTATCTATTAGTATGGCCCCTCACCTCCCAAATATGGCTGAAGATAATAGAAAAAGACCTTTAACACAAAGCTCATCAAATAAAGAACTCTGTGTTAAAGGTCTTGCCGTTGGAAGATCCAACAACGAAGCCAGGTGCTGCGAACACCGTACTGTTGACTTCGTTTCACTGGGCTACTCCCCTTTAACTAAAGTTTATCTTATGTTAACAAGGTTGTCAATAGGTGCAGGCCTTAGACCTGCACCTATGCTTTACCCTAGTAATTGTGGGTACCGATAACCACTTCACTGAACTTGGTTTCCAGTTTCTTTTTAATCCCTTCCAGGTCAATGGGACAGCCGGCGGTTTGCACAGCTTTTACCATGCAGGTGCCGATATGCACGGCATCAATGTCCCGCTCCAGGTAGTCTGCCATTTCCGATAAAAGCTGGGCCCTGGGCATTACCAGACCGGGGCAGTCCCCACAGTTGGTCATGGCCACAATTTTAACCTCGCCCTCATGACGGCCAAATTCCCCGTCCTTTAACTCCGCGGCCTTAAAGCATTTGAGGCAGGCCACACAGCTGACATCTCGAATCTTTTTACAGGTAAAGATGGCAACTCTTTTCATAAGACACCTCCGTTAAGTATTCACAGGAGATATTCTCTGCCCAGGGGAAAAAACCTGCTTCATGTTCGATAATAAAATATTTTTTAATTACCATAGGAGCATTTTGCCAAACGCCAGCGCCTGGCCAGCCACAGGGTAGCCAGCAGCGCCAGAGAACCCCCGGCGGTAAAAGCAGCGGTGGCGCCGAACCACCTGGCCACCGCCCCTGCCAGCATGCCTCCGACGGATGCCAAACCGATAAAGGACAAAGAGTAAACGCTCATGACACGGCCCCGCAGCTCATCCGGCACCTGCATCTGGATAATGCTGTTAACGGAGGCGCTCAGGCTCACCATACTCCACCCGGCTCCCATCAGCAACACCGCCGATGGCCAATACCACTGCATTTGGCCCAGTAAAATTTGAAACAGGGATAACCCTACAGCACCGGCCCAGAGAAATTTTGTCTGGTTGCCATGGTTGCTGAAAAGCACCAGAACAATGGCCCCGGTCAGAGAGCCGATCCCCAGGGAGGATACCAGGACCCCAAAGCCTCGGGCCCCTGGCCCAGAACATTGCGGGCAAAGACGGGGACCAACACGCCAAAGTTCATAGCCGAAACGCTGACGGCAGCAAGAAGCGCCATCGGGATTAAAACGGAGGGAGTCATTTTTATATAGTTCATCCCGTCTTTAATCTGACCCAGCATATCCTTCTTTTGGGTCACGATAAGCCTTTTTTCAATGGTCATGGCCACCAGCCCCAAAATAACGAACAAGTAACTGACAGCATTCAGTAAAAAACAGGTGGTGGCGCCGTATCTGGCCAAAACGATTCCTCCCAGGGCAGGACCCAGCACCCTGGCGGCATTAAACATGGAAGAGTTTAAAGCAATGGCATTGCTTAAATTTTCACGTCCCACCATTTCCACCAGAAAGGCCTGCCTGGCCGGAATGTCCACGGCATGCAGGATTCCCATGAGGGAGCTGATAGAAACAATATGCCAGTACCGGAGGACATGGCTGCCGCTCAGGACAGTTAAAAGAAAGGCCAAAACCATAAAACCCGTCTGCGTGCCGACGATTAACGTTCTTCTGGAAAAACGATCTGCAAACACCCCGGCCACCAGCGAAAAGAACAGGTTGGGTAAAAATTGAACAAAGGTTACCAGCCCCAGCAGGAAGGGTGAATTGGTCAATTCTAAGACCACCCAGGCCTGGGCCACATTTTGCACCCAGAATCCAATGACGGAGATCATTTGGCCGAAATAAAACAAGCGGAAATTCCGGTGTCTCAGGGCTGCCAGGGCAGAAGAACCGGTGATCCTGTTTATGAAATTATTTTTGCTGCAGCCCATCTTTACGCCTCCGCTTTTGTCTTTACGAACGGGATTCGTTTAACACTTTTGCCAAATGACCTCAATGCTAAAAAGCATAACAGCCTGGTTCAGGCTGTCAGCTTATTATAACGTATAATAAATAATTCCGCTAACCCCGGGGCCCACATGACTTCCGATCACTGGCCCGACATCCCCCAGCCAGATCTCACGGCAGTTCAGCCTTTCCATTGCCTTTTGGTGCAATGTTTCCCTGGTCTCCGGGTCGCTGCCGCCCAGGACGGCGCATACGATTTCAGCGTTCCCGGCGTCCTGGGCGGCAATCTGGATCATTCTTTCCAAACCTTTATTTTTACCCCGGACTTTCTCGTAGGGGTAAACAATCCCGTCCCTGACACCAAGGAGGGGTTTAATGTTTAGCAAAGAGCCGAGAAAAGCCTGGGCCTTCCCGATACGACCGCCCCGTTCCAGGTATTGTAGTGAATCAACCAGAAACAATATTTTCATTTTAGGAATTAAACCTTCAATTAAGGCCTTTATCTCTACACAGGATTTTCCTTCTGATGCTGCCCGGGACGCAGCCATCGCCATTAACCCGACACCCCAACTGGCGGATTGGGTATCAATGACTTCCACCTCGCCTTTCACCATGTTGGTAGCCAACCTGGCAGACTGGTAGGTGCCGCTGAACTGGTTGGATAAAGTCAGGCAGATCACCCGGGAACCGTCTGCGGTTAAAGTCTCAAAGACCTGGGCAAACTCGCCGGGCGAAGGTTGGGAAGTGCTGGCCAGATTCCCCTGCCGCAGCCGCTTATAAAATTGCTCCGGGGTAATATCGAAACCGTCACGGTAAATCTCCGGTCCAAAGAGTACCTTTAAGGGCACCCTGCTGATGCCGAACTGTTGGTATAACGCTTCGGGTAAATCTGCGGTGCTGTCTGTAACAATGCGTACCGGTGGCATAACATCACCTGCCTAAACCTTTACTCTGCGGAAAGAATAAACTGATATAGCGGCTGTCCACCGTAGTGCAGCTCAAATTCTATTTCAGGATAATGAACTTTTAATTGCTCCAGAATTTCTTCTGCCCGCTGACCCACATCCGCCCCGTAATACAGGGTCACCAGGGAATGATCTTCTGCCAGCATGCCGTCAAGCAGTTCTTTGACCACCCGGGTAAGGTCCTGACCCACAGCCACAATATTCCCTTCGGCAATGCCGATCAAATCACCCTGCTGAATGTTTAACCCGTTATGGACGGTCTCCCGAACCGCTCTGGTCACTTCCCCGGTTACAATGGACCGGGCAGCGCCGGACATCTGTTGAAAATTGTCTTCCAGGCTGCCGGTGGGGTTTTGCGCCAGCAGGGCGCTTAACCCCTGGGGAATGGTACGAGTGGGAACAACCTTTATCTCTTTGTCCTTCACCAGACTGGCCGCCTGTTCGGCAGCTAAAATAATGTTTTTGTTATTGGGCAGCAACAGCACACCCCGGGCAGGCACTCCCCGGATGGCCCGGACAATCTCTTCCGTGCTGGGGTTCATGGTTTGCCCGCCCATCACCACGGTGTCCGCACCCAGGCTGTTCATAATGTCAATAATGCCTTCTCCTGTGCCCACGGTAACGATACCGACTTCCTTTTCAGGAGAGGGTCCTTTTTTCAATTGTTGATGTTGTTCCTTCATGTTATGAATGGCCAGGTCATGAAGGGAACCGTAATTTAAACAGTTTTCCAGCACCAGCCCCGGGTGGTTGGAATGAATATGCACCTTGGCCACCCGATCGGAGCCAACCACCATTAGGCAGTCCCCGTAGGGGGCCAACTCGTGCCGCAAGGTATCTAAAGGAATATTGGAACCCTTCACCAGAAATTCTGTGCAATAGGTGAAGTGAATTTCGGTATCAAGTTCCCGGGTGAGTCCTTTGGAAGTCTTGCTTTCCTGCCGGGTGGTGAAATCCTTTAACAGGCTGAAATCTTCCGCCCTCTTTAAGACGTTAAGAATACCCTCCAAAATCACCACATAACCCCGGCCCCCGGCATCCACAACGCCCGCCTGTTTTAAAACCGGTAAAAGTTCAGGCGTCTCGCTCAGGGCTAACCGCGCTTCCCTGAGGGTAATAATCATGACCCTGAGCAAGTCATAATTGCGGAGAACAGCTGTTCTGGCAGCTTCGGCACTGCGCCGCATCACGGTGAGCATAGTCCCTTCCACCGGATTCATGACGGCCTGATAAGTAAATTTGGCTCCCTCTTCCAATGCTTCTACAACTTCTAAAGCATTGGCCCGGTCCTTACCCGCCAGTGCCCTGGCAAAACCACGCACCAGTTGGGAGAGGATCACGCCGGAATTGCCCCGGGCACCCATCAGACAAGCCTGGGCAGCCGCCTCAGCCACCTCACCGATATGGGTGGTCTCCAAATTCTGTATCTCTTTTGCCGCCGCCAGGAGTGTTAAATACATGTTATTGCCTGTATCCCCGTCGGGAACCGGAAAAACATTCAGGGCATCTATTTCAGATTTATACCGGGCCAGTAAATTTGTACTACCCAGAATCATTTTTTTCAATCCTTGTCCGTCAAATGAATATAAACTCACGGGGGGGCCTCCTAAGATAAAGCTTTGTTTTTATTATCCAACCTTTAAATTTTATAACCTCAGGGTAATATAAAAAGCTCCAATTTAATAAATTCTCGCTCTATCCAAACTTTCCTCCCAGTAGCAATAAAATCATGTTGAAGACCAGGCCATAACAATTTTTTGGTAGGGGAATTAATCTTCTGAAATAATTTCTCTTTTTTACCAACCGGGGCAATGGCAGGAAGTATGACCGCTGCGTCGAAACTATAAAATACCACATCTTGGAGATTGTGATATAAAAAAGGAACCTGTGCCAAATTTTATGGTTAATACAACTTAATTATACAGTCCATACAACCAAGGAGGTTTGAAGCAGTTACTAAATAGCTATTTAAATCTGCTAAAAAAGCAATAAAACAGGAGGTGAAAAAACCTGTTTCTTGCAGTTTCACAGTTGTAATTAATCACAAAGACTGCTAGAATAATGATGTAAATATTTCCATGTCGCAAAGACACGCTGTGAAAGTCGGGCATGGAATACTATCAATCCAGGTGGAGGTAACACCTTCTCCGGGCAGTACGTTTGCTTTAGGCAGCGGCGGGGAACCCTGCGGGGTGATCCACCGGAACATAAGCGAGAGCTTATGGCCTAGCAGTTGAATCCTGTGATACTGCCTCTCGTTAGTCGGCGGGAGAGAAACCTAAATAAATCTGGATTATCCTGTGTATATCAGATATGTTTAGTTTTCAGAAACCAGGAGACACAGTGAGAAGTCGTGAATTAGGCGGCTATAATGGAAGGTTAATCATTGTAGAGGGGTGCGATGGGTCAGGTAAGAGCACCCAGCTATACCTGCTGAAACGATGGTTGGAAAAACAGCACTATCCGGTTTTCTATACCGAGTGGAACTCCTCGGAACTGGTCAAAAAGTCCACCAAAAAGGCAAAAAACAGAATCTGTTGACGCCTACGACCTTTAGCCTTATTCATGCAAGTGATTTTACAGACCGTTACGAAAAATTTATTTTGCCACACCTGCGGGCAGGGTATTTGGTTTTGGCCGACCGCTATGTCTATACCGCCTTTGCCAGAGATATTGCCCGGGGTTGCGATCCGGAGTGGGTACGCAATATATACGGCTTTGCACTTCGGCCCGATCTGGCCTTTTACTTTCAAGCCCCGCTGGAAGTATCCATCGGCCGTATTCTTACAGGTCGCGCCGAACTAAAATACCACGAGGCAGGCATGGATTTGGGATTAAGCAGTGACCCGGTCAAAAGCTTCCAGCTATTCCAAGGCATTATCAAGCAGCAGTATGATACGATAGCAGAGTCAGAGGGTTTTGTGGTGATGGATGCCACCCGCAGCATCGAAGAGCAGCAGCATTTAATGAGAGAAATTGTCAGCCGAATGCTCAGGGAATATCACCCGCCGGCCTACGGGAAATACCTTAGTTGTAAAGTGCAGGGGGAATCATAGATGGTTCGGGAACTTCAGTTTTACGGGAAAGGACTGCCTTACTTAAAGAATAAGCATTACCCCGGCAAGTTAATTGTTATCGAGGGGGCGGACTGTTCGGGACGTTCCTGGCAGGTCAATGCCTTAAAACGCTGGCTGGAGGACAATGGACATGCTGTACTGGATACCGGGCTAAGGCGCTCCGGACTGGTAGGTGGCGCCATTGACGAAGCCAAGCAGGGTAACACCCTGGGAAAAACCACCCTAAGCTTACTTTATGCAACGGATTTTGCTGATCAACTGGAAAACAAAATTCTCCCGGCCCTCTCCGCAGGATTTGTGGTTTTGGCCGACCGCTATATTTTCACCCTAATGGCCAGGGATCGGGTGCGCGGAGCTTCCACGGACTGGCAGCGCAAACTCTTTGGTTTTGCACCGATACCGGATATAATCTTTTACCTGCAAGTGGATCCCCAAGTATTACTGTACCGTTCCTTTGAAAAGTACGGTACCCTGGACTATTGGGAGTCCGGTATGGACATTTGCCTGTCCGAGGATCGATTTGAAAGCTTCCAAATCTATCAGAGCTTACTGGCCAGGCAGTTTGACCAAATGGCCGAGGAGTATAATTTTATCATTGTGGATGGCCATGAAAGCCCCGAATGCATTCAGAAAAAGATACAGCGGGAGATTAAGCGCAATTTTGATTACAGTGGAGGTGTTCAACTAATTGCTCAGTGATATGTTTTATCTAGAGATGGTGCTGGCACTGGGGGAGAAATATCATTATGATTCCTTCCATGCCAAAACTGTGGACCGGCTGGCAACAACCATTTTTGAAAAACTAAGAGATTTGCACCAATTGGGCGAAGAAGAATTAAATCTCCTCCGTCACGGTGCGTTGCTGCATGACCTGGGCATACAGATCTCAACGAAAAAGCATCACAAACATGCTGCCTACTTGGTGATGAATGATCAGCAGTTAGAAGGGTATCCCAAAAAGGAAAGGCAGTTGCTGGCCTTATTGGTTCGCAACCACCGTAAGGATGTCAAGCTGGAGGATGAAGACCTTTCCCGTTATGGATGGGAAGTGCTTCCCAAGTTGATTGCCATCCTCAGGATCGCCGATGCTCTGGATTACTTCCACCGTGGTGAGACTGTAGTTCGAGATGTATACATTGAAGGGAATCGTTGCCTCTTCAAAATTGATGGTGTTAATTTGGATGCACTGAATGATCATTTGAAAAAGAAAGCTGCCTTTTTTAAGGAAGCCTTTGGCCTCAAAGCGGTATTTGTTAACGACCAACAGGAAGCAGTCCCTTCTGTGGAAGCGGTAGAAATAGCAGCAAAGGAAATAGATATAGAAAACCAACTTTCTGAATATGATAGTGGTATAACAGAGGTGAAAGCCGAAAATACCACTCGTGAGGGAGAACTACCGGAGCAACTGGCAAGTGTAGATGCAACTGAACAGGCAAAGGAAGTAAAAGAACCGGTAATTGATTAGGTAACTGACCATGAGTGAGGTTTCGGAACCGGAGAGGAGTGAATACCTCAAGATGTGGTTGGTTTTCTGCTTGTTTTTTATCCTGGCCTGGTGTGTTAGAGCAGTATTGACAGATGTAAAAGAATTTTAGTCAGGATTGAGTTTGCGGTACTCCCGCAATTTTTTTATGTCATTAAAGGGGTTATAATTTTTAGGAGGCTTTCATTTGCGGGAAGGTTATTAAGGAAGCAGCAGAGAAGTATTTTCGTAATGAAAATAAACAAGGACGGAACCTCTTATGAATTTTAAAGTTGCCACCTTTAACGTAAACTCCATTCGCAGCCGGAAGGAAATACTGCTGGAATGGCTGAAGGAAAATAAACCGGATGTCATCTGCCTCCAGGAAACCAAGGTAATGGATGCGGATTTCCCAGAAGAGTATTTCAAGCAAGACGGCTATCATGCCTCTACAAAGGGCAAAAATCCTATAACGGAGTTGCCATCTTGAGCCCCCACCCAATGGTGCTGTTAAATAGCCACCTGGGAGCCTTTACCGATGCGGGAGAAGCCCGTTTGCTGGCCGTGTCTGTCAAAGGGATTCCCGTCATCAACACCTACATCCCTCAGGGACAGTCCCCGGACAGTGAAAAATTTAAATACAAGATTACCTGGATCAAAGCCCTGCGGGACTATTTCCAGCGCAACTTCCGCCCGGATCATCCCGTCCTCTGGATGGGCGACTTTAATGTCGCCCCGGAACCAAAGGATGTACACCATCCAAGCAGCTGCTGGGCAAAGTGGGCTTTCACCCGGAAGAACACCAGGCCCTGCAATATGTCAAAGAGTGGGGCTTCCAGGACGTATTCCGCCTGCACCAACCAGACGGCGGCCAATTCACTTTCTGGGACTACCGCATCCCCAAAGGACTGGAACGAAACCTCGGCTGGCGCATCGACCACATCTGGGCCACCGCCCCCCTGGCAAAGTGTTCAACCAAAGCCTGGATCGACATCGAACCAAGGCGCAAAGAAAAGCCGTCCGACCACACCTTTATCGTAGCGAAATTTGACTTACCGTCCGAACTATAATTTTAAACATTGCTTTTTTCGATGAGCTATTACCTCCCTAAGCCAAAACGGGAATATTAAAATATGTTAATTTGTCTGTTGACTTTTGATTTTGCATTAGCTATAATAACATTTGTCGACAGGGCAAGCCGCCCTGAAAGACAAGTGTATAGATCGGGGCGTAGCTCAGTTTGGGAGAGCGCTACCTTGGGGTGGTAGAGGTCGCAGGTTCAACTCCTGTCGCTCCGACCAGTAAGGGATCCTTGAAAAACAAGGGTTCTTTTTTATTTGTCGTTATTTAGGGGCAAATTTTACCTGTAATGTCCTTAACCGGTTCACTGCTGCAGATAATTCAAACTTGCGGGGAAGGGCTAAGTCGCCCGGGTGCTTGCCGAAGCGGGGCGAAAAGTAAAACCTGAGGATGGCCGGGGGCGTCCACAAAAAGCAACCCGCTCTTGCCGGAACCCCTTTTATTAACAGTGTTCTTTTGTATGATCGCTACTGTTTCCCTGGCCAGAAAATCTTCCAGGGCCACCCACCGGGAAGCATTCGTACATGCATGCCCTCACTAAAACCGTTTATTCGAGAAATTCAAACCGGTCCTTTAAATGCCCGTCTACTTCCACTTGCTGCGTAAACATTTCCAAAGGTCTTACCCGAAGATGTCCGTCCTTGTCACACCTTTTGTTTAATCACATCCGGCAGCGGGTAATCCATGGGGGCACCTCCTTGTTTTATAACCGAAATCAACAGCCCGAGGTTGTTTTTTTGTATGTTACTATGTATTATAAAAAACAATGGACAAAATAGGTAAGGAATTGTTTCTTACAAAAGGAGGAACTTTTATGAACACCGATGCCAAGATTAAAACAATTGAGCCCCTCGGCGGCAGCATTGGTACCATCAAACCAAGAAAGGCCAAAGAAACCATAGGAATTATTCTGGAACACCCGGATTTTGAAGTCCCCTATCAAGCCATTCATCCCAATAACCGGATTGCTGCGGCACATACCGGAAAATTTGAATATCGCTGGGAGTACAACAAAGAAGAGGACGCCTACCTGCTTTACCTGGCTTTTACCGACGGTGTGGGTTTTGTCATCAAATTTGCCAGCAACAAGGCCGGACAGATCCTGCAAAAACTGCAGGAGCTTAATACAAAGTCTCCCATGTTCGGTATGATTTTAAGGTTTAAGGAACACCACAGCCCGGACATCTTTGATGACTCCATTACCATGATCGGGCTGGAGTTTGACAAAGACCCCGCCGCAGGCTGGCCCCAATAAAGAAGGAAACCGGGATATTTCATCCCGGTTCATTATTTTTTCTTGCTTATATAAGGGGCCAGGATAATGAAAACAATGGCCATAAGAATGCTGTACACCCAGTCAATGTGTCCATAAAGGAGATGCTGGGCAACTGAACTGCCCACCAGCACGATGGAGCCGATGACGGCGCTTTGTTTATCAATTTTCATACGGCTACCTTCTGGTTTCTTCAATAAACAAATTATTTAAACGGGTCTTAGAAATGATGTGGTAGACACCGTCCTGGGCTTCGATCTGTCTGACCACACCGCTCTTGAAGGCTTGAAACTCCTGCACTTCTTTGTTCTGCTGCTCAAGGATATTGATTATTTCATTCACCCTTTGCTTTAACTGTTGAAACTGGGGGTGATCCCCCAGGGTCTCTGCCAGTTCATGGGTCAGCAATACCGTACTGGACATCAGTTTGGTGACTTCATCATCCCCGATATAGAGAAAGGTGCTGACGTCCGTCAGCTCTTTGCCCCGTTCTTTTACTTTAATGGTACCCTTTTCCTCCAGCTTGTCCAAAGCATCCACCACGATGTTGGGCAGCAGCAGGCCCATTTCATCGGCGATGTCAGCCACACTTTTCACACAAATACCGTCAACAGATTTATCACGAATAAAATTCCCCACCCTGGTCAGCAATCCCTTGGAAATTTTGCGGGGTTTGCAGCCACAGGCATTGTTTTCGGTCATTGGCAATACCCTCCTATAAAACCATCTTTCATAATTAAACCAAACAAACTTTTCGCTGTAAAGTTAAAACCATGATGTTTTGTCCAGTGTCAAATAATGATGCTGCTACGTACAATAAGATGAAATCATCCGGGTTATTCAGGGACTGCAGTTTGAGGCTGCCACCGGCCTGGGGGTGCCTGCGGGCTGGCAACCGGGTATGCCGGGCATTAAAAGGGATTTCAGCATGGTAGGCAGAGTTTAAAGGTGACACCAAGGCCTCTCCCGGGGAGGCTTTTCTACAATTATAAACAGAATTTAATGGATTAATAACAGAAGATTAATTGTAATGTCACATTATGTTGCTAAACTGCTCTTGGGAGGGGATAGTATGACCATATCATCCATGGAGCAGTTTATCAATGTTTTTGGCAGGCACCCGGTGTCCGTTTACCTGGAGGATCCTGAATTTTTTGCTTCCAGAGGCTTGAGTTATCCGGATGAATTTATCGATCATGTGCTGCTGTTGACGGAAACCTTTTGTAAGGTTTTTCGGGAGGAATGCCACCGATAAGTAAGTATAATGTAATAAACGGGTAATAAATAGTTCGTAACAGTGTATTATAATATAGGGTATAAACTTAGTTATTATTTGATAATGGAAGTTTGAAGCAGTTACTAAATAGCTATTTAAATCTGCTAAAAAAGCAATAAAACAGGAGGTGAAAAAACCTGTTTCTTGCGGTTTCACAGTTGTAATTAATCATAAAGACTGCTAGAATAACAATGATGTAAATATTTCCATGTCGCAAAGACACGCTGTGAAAGTCGGGCATGGAATACTATCAATCCAGGTGGAGGTAACACCTTCTCCGGGCAGTACGTTTGCTTTAGGCAGCGGCGGGGAACCCTGCGGGGTGATCCACCCGGAACATAAGCGAGAGCTTATGGCCTAGCAGTTGAATCCTGTGACACTGCCTCTCGTTAGTCGGCGGGAGAGAAAACTAAATGAATCTGGATTATCCTGTATAAATCAGATATGTTTAGCTTTCAGAAACCAGGTTACGGCATGGGATGGTTCGGTATGATCTTTATGATGCTCATCCACTTGCGCTGTTGGGTTTGGTAGTCTACTGGGCCGTCAATGCCGGTGTCAAAAATGCTCTCAGAGAAAACGCTCTAGACACCCTTAAATCCAGGCATGACAAAAACGAAATTACCTCTGACGAGTACAAAAAATCAAAAGAAGAAATGCGTTAGACTGTAAAAGATACCATCGTGCTTCACTGCAAATCCAAAGAACAGGCCGCAGGAGTGCTATAGCACCGTGGTAACTATAAATGAGCCTCAGAAACATGCCCAATGCATAACATATTTAAAGTTATGCAATGAATGTTAAAGACAAGAAAAAAGAAGGAAATTAGAATTATCACAAGAGAAAACCCCGGGTTTCCGGGGTTTTTCTATAACAAGGTTATTTATACTCTTCTATTTATTTTTACGGTAGTTTTTTTAAATGTTTTTTAAACATCCTGACAGGCGGAACTCCACCCGTTTTAGATGCATTACGATTTCTACTGGAGTACCAGTACTTTACCGGGGTTCATAATCCCGTTGGGGTCCAGGGCGTTTTTAATGGATCTCAGAACAGTAAGCTGGGCTTCGCTCATATGTTTGTTCATGGCTTCTGCCCGCTTGGCCCCGATACCGTGTTCGCCCGACAGGTTGCCGCCCAGTTCGTATAGACCACTTCATACAGTTCGCCCAACACATTCTCCTTCAGGTCATGCCAGGCGTGTTCATCACGTCCTTCCCGGAGAATGGTTGCGTGAATGTTGCCGTCGCCGGCATGACCCCAGCTGGGGATCTTGCAGTCTTATTTCTGGGATATGCGCTCGATGGCCTCAAGGCACTTGGGTATATTGGAAACCGGGAAAACAATGTCTTCCATACAATAAACAGGGCTGAGCATGCGAATGGCTTTTGCATAACTCTTCCGTGCTTTCCATATCCTCTCCTGGGTTAACTTGTTGTCTGCCACAAACACTTCCAGCGCACCGTTTTCCTGGCACAGCTTTCCTATTGTTTCATAGTCGTCCTGCACCTGGGTTTCGGATGTTCCGTCTACCTCACAGATAATATACGCTCCGGCATCACTGTAAGGCAGTTTTTTGTTTAAATACATTTCGGCAGCCTTTATAGACAATGTCCATAAACTCCAGGCAGGTTGGAATAATGCCGGCAGTCATGATTTTCGGTACAATTTTTATGGCGGTCTGCATATCAGCAAAGGGAATTAACAAGTCCGCTACATATTTAGGCAGGGGCATTAATTTAAGCCATATTTTCGTTACGATGCCCAGTGTTCCTTCGGAACTAACCATCAGGTGCACGATATCATAACCGGTTACGTCCTTAACGTTTTTGCCGCCGAATGTTACAATGTTGCCATTGGGCATAACAATTTCCAGTCCGTAAATATGACGGGTCGTTACCCCGTACTTAACCGCTTTGTTGCCTCCGGCGTTGGTAGCCACGGTGCCGCCACCCCTTGGGCGTTAAGGGGACAAGCTCACGGTTGGCAAGCTTTACGATCTCACTGACCTGCCGGGCATTTCCGGTTTTACCACAACCTCGGGCATCTTTTCCCACAACTGGTCAGATACTTCGTCCCTGGCGTACATCTCCATCTTCTCATGCTCGTTCAGAACGTTTGCTGCACCAACAATGGTCTTTAATTCTTCAATGATCCGGTCATTTACTTTGTTAAATTGCATCTTTCTTCCCCCCTTATGCAGTGGCTTTCATTTTCTTAATGGCTTCAATCAGCATGGGAACAACTTCGAATACATCTCCCACGATTCCGAAGTCCGCCACCTTAAAAAATTGGGCTTCGGGATCTTTGTTGATCGCTACGATAATCTCGGAAGTCTGCATGCCTGCCATATGCTGAATCTCGAGGAACTTTTCAGGAGTCATAAAAACAGCCCCGTCGTATTCCTTGATGATGATTTCACCTGTACGGTAAGGGTCTGCAGCAGCAGGCTTGGCGGATTTTGGACGCACGGTGGCCATTTGGGGGCGATGGTTAGGCGTCTTAATGGTAGCCATAATGTTACCGCCAATGGCAGGACGGGTCTGCAGCAGAATCTTGATCTCCGGGTCAATGGTGAACAATGACCTCTTGTACATTTTGGATTTCATCGCCCAGCAATACACAACTTAACTGGCGGTAAGGAAATGAACCAGTTCATCCACCGGTGCGGTAGTGCCGTCAGCTTTTTTCATAATGGTGTCCCGGGAAAGTTTCGGGCTGAATACTTTAACCACTCTGGTAGGGGAACCGCCCAAACCTAACACGCTCTTGTCCAAACCCAGTTCTTCATTTCCCCAAACGGGAATTTCCACCTGCTTGGCCTTCAGTTTACCGTTAAGTGTCGGAAATCCCGGTTCATTTTTGATACGCCATCAGTACCACTTCAATGACGTGCATCACTTTATGCGGCATTTTTTCCTGGGCTAACCCGTCTTCCAGTTGCATGCGGCAGGAACCGCAGCCTGTGACCACCACAGTGGAATTGGTGCCCTGGATATCATCTACTTTCTTCTTAAGGATTTGGTAGGACACCGGGTAGTTCGTTAAGCTGAATGAACCGGCACCACCGCAGCAGCGGTTGGGCTGCTTCATGGGTTTGTAGTTGATGCCGGGAATCTTGGTCAGCATTTCCAGGGGCTGGCGGGTCAAACCCATGCCTCTGCCAATGTGGCAGGGTTCGTGGTAGGTAAAGGTCATGGGTACGTTGCCCAGTTTTGCAAAGTTGACCTTCAGATCATCCACCAGGTATTCAGAAATATCGCGTACCTTCTTGGCAATGGCCTTGGCTTTTGCCGCATAGACAGGGTCGTCTGCCAGCAGCTCTACATACTTTTGCTCAAAGGAGCCACCGCAGGTGCCGCACACGGTGATGATGGCATCCACATCATGCTCGCTGAAAATGTCCACATGGGACCTGGCCATAGCTTTGCCGGTTTCCACATCACCGTTAATTAAGGCGGGAGCGCCGCAGCAGTGCTGCTCTTTGGGAATGATAACATCGGCGCCGTTACGATTCAGTACGTCCACCACGGCCTGACCGACGGAGGTATAAATATAGTTGGTTACACAGCCAGTAAAGAAAGCCACCTTTTTGCGGGAGTTCGGCGCCTTATTCACTTCGGGCAGCCAGGAGCGCAGGGGTTTGTCAGCCAGAGGGGGCATGACCCGGCGCATTTCCAGACCAATGGGGAAACGGGGGCTCATGCCGCTGCCGCTTCTCTTGAAGGCCAGGCCCTGGAAGGCGCTTCCCATGCGAAGTCCAAAATCAAATAATTTGGGAGACTTGAGGACATTAAAGGCTGCTTTTTTGGCAAAGGGCAGCATTTGCTGTCTTGCCAGCTCGGCCCTGCCTGCTAGGATAATTTTGTGGGCCTTCACGCCGCAAGGACAGTTGGCAGTACAGGCCTGGCACTGCAGGCAAAGGTCGAACTTCTTATAAAGCTCCGGGGTATACTTTGCTTCCCCCTTGAGAATTTTAGCGGCTAGTTGAATTTTACCCCTGGCCACCCCGGACTCGGAGAGTGTCTCCTTGTAGACGGGACAAACGGCCTGGCAGTTCCCGCACTTCATACACTTGATGAGTTCTTCTTCAATATGCTTCATGTTATCGTAGATTGCCATGCAGCCGCCCTCCTTTAGCCCATCATTTTGCCGGGGTTCATTAAGTTATCCGGATCCAGGGCTCTTTTTACTTTTTTCATAACTTCCACACCGTGCTCGCCGAATTCCAGCGGCAGGTACTTGGCCTTGGCCATACCGATACCGTGCTCGCCGCTGATGGTGCCGCCAAACTCCAGGGCAATCTTAAAGATTTCATCCACTGCCTGGTGTACCCGCTTCATTTCTTCGGTGTTGCGCTCATCGGTAAGGATGGTGGGGTGCAGGTTGCCGTCGCCGGCGTGACCGAAGGTCCCAATCAGCAAGTCATACTTTTTAGCAATGTCCTGCAGGGCCACCAACATATCGGTCAGCCTGCTGCGGGGTACTGTGGCGTCTTCCAAAACGGTGGTGGGTTTCACCTGAGCCAGCGCAGGCAGTGCTGCACGACGGGCTGCCCAGAGGCCGTCACGTTCTTTGTCGTCTTTTGCCACCTTAATTTTCCCGTTGTTCTTTTCCACCACTTTTACCACAGTGGCTGCCTCGCGCTCCACCACCTCGGGAATGCCGTCCACTTCGATCAGCAAGACCGCTTCAGCATCGGTTGGAAGACCCACTTTAGCAAAGTTCTCCACGGTGCGAATGGTTACCTGGTCCATGATTTCCATGGTGGCGGGAATCACTTTGCTGCGAACGATCTCCGTTACGGTATTGCCGGCATCTTCCAGTTTGTTGAAAACAGCCAGCATGGACTTTTTGGCTTCCGGAGCAGGAATTAACTTAGCGGTAATTTCAGTAATAATGCCCAGGGTGCCTTCTGCACCGGTGAACAGCTTAACCATATCATAGGCGGTTACGTTTTTAACGGTTTTGCCGCCAAAGCGTGCCACAGTACCGTCAGCCATAACCACTTCCACACCCATGACGTAGTGTTTGGTTACACCATACTTAAGTCCTCTCAGACCGCCGGAGCATTCGGAAACACTGCCGCCCATGGTTGCGGTGGCAACGGTGCCGGGGTCCGGGGGATAAATCAAACCAAAGGGAGCCACGGCAGTATTCAGGTCGTTGATAATAACCCCGGGCTGTACAACAGCCACCAGGTTATCGGCGTCAATCTCTACGATTTTGTTCATTTTTTGGGTTCTTAGAACGATGCCGCCCTGCAGGGGAATGGTGCCGCCGCTCAGGTTGGTGCCGGAACCCCTGGGATATACAGGCATCTTATACTGACTTGCCACTTTAATAATTTCTACCACGTCGTTGGTGCTTTGGGGAGTTACCACAACATCAGGTAACTGACTAGGCATATCTGCAGTAGCATCAAAGGAATAACAAACCAATTCTTCGTGCTCGGTAACAACGTTTTCTTTGCCGATTGCCTTGACTAATGCTTCAATTGCTTGTGCCTTGGACATTTGAGATCCCTCCATTGTTTTATTGCTTTGAATTGTAATGGATTCCCTTTTCCTTAAATTTCACCGGTGCCACCCCCCAGGCACTTAATTGGTATGGTGGTATGACCGGGCTAAACCAATAAAAAATATGGTATGATAACATTTCGATATTTCGACAAAAATTTCAGAATTTCCTGCTAAGATTCGAACTTATGCTAAAAAAATTTAACAGAAATGACACAAAATTATGATTATTTTTCTTGCAATCAAATACTTATTGTTAACCATTTTCAGAATAATGTTAACACCTGAAAGTTGAAAAAACCAGATTTAATAGATTTAATATAAGCACAGGGATACAATTATTGTTAATGGCGCCTGCCTTTGTCATTTTGAGTTTCTTCGATAAGTTTTCTTAGCTGGACCTCAAAGCGAAGGTCGTCCTCGGCGGTGCGTTTGCGGGGCCCTTGGTACGCCCGCCGGCCCTGCGGTGTTTGGCTTTCATTTCTCTTTCTTCCAGCATAAAATCAATGGTATCTTCCCGAAATATTTTGCCCCAAGGGGAAATGGCCCCGGCCCCTTTGGCTAGGATGATGGCGGCCAGACCCCAGTCCTGGGTGACAACGATGTCACCCCGTCTGGTCAGATTCATGATTTGAATATCTGTTTCTTGCGAGGCATTGCCCACCACAACATGGTGCTGCGAAGAAACATTGTGCTCAAAGCTGGCCACCGTCCAAAGTTCCAGGAGCAATTCATCACATATTTTCCGGGCAATTGATAATACCGTTTTGGGACAGGCGTCCGCATCGATGATGATTTTCGCCGGCATGTCTTTCATACCTTCCTCTATCTAATGGCCCTCTAAACAGAGCTTTCCGGTCGGGAAAAAACGGTGCCTAACCCCCAGGGAAAATAAGCGTACAGCCGTGGTACTCTTGCAAGGGGTTCTCCATCCATACTACCCTATTTTGCTGCTCACCAGCGAATTTCGATGACATCGCCGTCTTGCAGGGTTTCCGTGTACTCGACGGCATTGCCGTTTCTTTTAATCTCTACCATACCGCTTGATTGGGTTATATCCGGTTCATAATAATTGAAGACATCAATTAAAATATATTCACTTTTTCCTTCCATTAGAATGGCCTGGCCATTCACGGTGACTTGGATGGGTTTCCCCTGCAGGGCCGAAGCTGCAGGACCAGGCTGCGGGGAAGGTTTTTCTGCAGGTGTCGGGGTTAGGGTTACTTCCAACACATCTCCCGGAGAGATAAGCTGCTCAGGACCTGCCGGTTGACCGTTCAGTAAGCAACAGGATTGAGCATTCACAGGAAGATTCCCCAGAATATCTGCCACTCTGGCTACGGCATCTTTACCAGGCACTGCCTTTTCCACCAGAATGATATCTTTGTCATTGATCACGGTCTTTAAATTGGCAGGGTGACCGTTCACAGTGATGACCGCCGGTTTCGCCAGTTCACCATAGACGGTTTTTGGTTTGCCGTTTAACGTAAAACGCAGGTCTTTGCCGTTTCGTCCCAACAATTCCCTGGGATTAAACTCCAGCAGGCCCAGGGCCTGAAGTACAGTGAGCTGCCGGGTATTAAACAGGGTAAAGGGCTGCCCGTTTACCGTTACCGTTATAAAGTTCTGCCCTTGCTTCCTGGCAGCCACAGCCGCAATTCCCACCACTGTTACTCCCTCGGGACCTGCCAGGTCTTTTTTCTTAACATCCACCAGGTTGCTGATATTGGACCGGTTGCGGATAACCACCCGCTGTTGGATCAGCCCCAGTTTTTCCGCAATCCTGTCCACCAGAGACGGTACCTGGGAACCTCCGCCCACACACATAACAGACTTGGGCGGCGTCTGACCGTTTAAATCCAGAATGTGACGAACGATTTCGCTGGCCAAGTTTTCAACGGCGGGCTCAATCATTTGCATGACTTCCTCACAGGCAACGGTAACCTCCGTTCCCAGGACATCCTGGTAGCGGATGTCCTGGCCCTGCCAGAGACTGCGTTTAATCTGCTCCGCTGTCATAAAGTCCACCATCAGGGTTTCCATAACTAGCTCGGTGATTTCATCCCCTGCTGTGGGTACCATGCCGTAGGCGGTGATGGTACCGTCCCGGGAGATGGCAATGTCGGAAGTCCCAGCTCCCACGTCCACCAGGGCCAGGTTCAATAGCCGTAATTGTTCGGGAATGATAACTTCACTGGCCGCGATGGGCTCCAGGGTCAAGTATAGGGGTTCCAAACCTACCCTGGCCAGCACTGTATACAGGCTGTTCACCACCGATGCCGGCAAAAAGGTAGCCAGCACCTCGGCGCCGATTTTTTTACCCCGGTGCCCTTCCAGGTTGGTGATGGGATAATCATTCAAATAATACCCCACCACACTGTGGCCTACACAAAAGAATTTTTCTCCCTCTCCCCCCTGCCGGGTCTCCTGTTCCAGAAGTTCCTGCGCCCTTTGCACACCCATCAGTTCCAGGGTATGAATCATCATGGCATCAATTTCTAAGTCTTCGATTAACTCCTGATCCACCCGGCACCGGCGGGTCTTTAATGAACGGCCCGCCGCGGCGATGGCCACTTTTTGCAGAGGGGCTTTGAGTTTTTTCTCCAGTTCCGCCTTTACCTTTTGCACAGCCTCAGCCACCCGGGGGATATCGTGGATCTGCCCGTCCAGCATGGCCCTGCTTTGATGTTCCACCATGGCCTGGGCCAGAACTTTCATATGTCCTTCCGCCATGGAAACCACGATGCCGATCACGGTTCTGGTGCCTATGTCTAAAGCAAACAGGGCATTGTTTTCATCAAAGGTTATTTTGGCCATAGAACAACCTCTCATCGTTTCTTTTTATGGTGTTGTTCGACAATTTTTCCCATTATCCCTTCTATTTACCTGTTAACATCACTTAAAAAATAGGGACCCCGGCAAAGGTCCCATTATGATTTCTACGATTTATTTTTCTGGATACTGTGAACCGTTTATTTAACCATTACAACCGCTTCAATTTCAATCAGTACGTTTTTAGGTAGGCAGGATACCTCCACACAGGCCCGGGCCGGTGGTTCTGCATTAAAAAATTCTGCATAGGTTTCGTTTATTTTTGCAAACTGGTTCATGTCTTTAATAAAGACAGAGGTTTTAATGATATCCTGCAGGCTTGCCCCGGCGGCTTCACAAATGGCCTGCAGGTTTTTAATGCACTGGCGGGCCTGGGCCTGGATATCACCTTCCACCACACTGCCGGTGGCAGGATCAATGGGAATTTGCCCCGAGATAAACATGAGATTGCCCGCCTTTACTGCCTGTGAGTAAGGTCCAATGGCTGCAGGAGCCTTTTCGGTACGGATGATAATTTTGTCCAAAGTCTATGCCTCCCAGTGATAGATTTGTTTTCCTCAGTAATGGCGCAGGTTAAAGAGAAAGATGGTGCCTTTCTTCTGAATACTACTTTCGATACGGAACAAAATTTACCTTCTCCTTATTGCAAAATTTTAATACTTATTACAAAAAATTTTAATGTAAGGCCCTTAACGGTAGCGCCAACAAAATAGCCGCCATTGCCCAGGTTAATGTGTTGATAGAAATAAAGGCATCCTTCCGTAACGTAAAAGGAGAACCGCGGTTGTGGTCCTCCTTTTCTCGTCTTATTTGTTTAAGATGGCAGCCAGGTCCTCATCGGGAGTGGAAATGGGTTTAATATCAAAGGTCTTCACCAGCACATCTAGCACATTGGGCGATACAAAGGCGGGCAGGCTGGGACCCAGGCGGATATCTTTAATTCCCAGGTGCAGCAGGGTGAGCAGGATGGCAACCGCCTTTTGCTCGTACCAGGACAGTACCAGGGAGAGCGGTAAATCATTAACACCGCATTCGAAGGCATTGGCCAGGGCTACGGCGATCTGGATAGCGGAGTAAGCATCGTTGCACTGGCCGATGTCCAGCAACCGCGGGATGCCGCCGATATCACCCAGTTTTTTGTCAAAGAAACGGAATTTACCGCAGGCCAGGGTTAAGATGACTGTATCCTGGGGCGCCTTCTCCACAAAGTCGGTATAGTAGTTGCGGCCTGGTTTGGCGCCATCGCAACCGGCTACCAGGAAGAAGTGCTTGATGTCGCCGTTCTTAACGCCTTCAATGACCTTACCGGCCACACTCATAACAGTGTTGCGGGCAAATCCCACCATAACGCTGCCCTTGTCTTCATCGGTCGCAAATCCGGGCATGGCCAGGGCTCTTTCGATCACCGGACCAAAGTCTCCGTTCTTAACGTGCTGCACGCCGGGCCAGCCAACCTGTCCGGTGGTAAAGATGTTGTCCATATAGGCCTGGGGATCCTGGATGCAGTTGGTGGTCATGAGAATGGCGCCGGGGAAAGCAGCAAATTCTTTCTTTTGGTTCTGCCAGGCGGTGCCATAGTGTCCGTAGAAGTGTTTGTACTTTTTCAGTTCGGGATAACCGTGGGTCGGCAGCATTTCACCGTGGGTGTAGACGTAAATGCCCTTGCCCTCGGTTTGCTCCAGCAAATCTGCCAGATCCTGCAGGTCGTGGCGGATACCAGGATGCACTTGCCGGCCTTATGGCCCAGAGGAACCTCGGTGGGCACCGGGTGGCCAAATTTGCCGGTGTTTGCGGCATCCAGCAGTTCCATAACACGCAGGTTCACTTCCCCGCACTTGAGAACAAGGCCGACCCAGTCATTCAGACCAAGTTCTTTATTGGTCAGGGCTGCCATTCCCTCATAGATAAAGCCGTAGACCTTTTCGTCTTCTTGGCCGAGGATCGCGGCATGGTCGGCATAGGCAGACACCCCTTTCAGACCGTAAACCAAAATCTGCTGCAGAGACTGGATATCGGCATCGGCAGTATGATCGGTTACCATTCCCACTTCCTCACCTTGTTTAACCAGACCTTCCAGGTCCGCTGCCGGTTGGAAACTGGCAGCGGGGGCGGAGAAAGAAACATTGCCACCGGCTGCCGCCACTTTGTCTTTCATAGCTTCCCTGTATTGTACACACCGGTTGATAAGGGGGACAAAACGGGCAGCGTCAAAGTTTACGTTGGTCAGAGTGGAAAACATAGCGCCCACCGCAAAGCGGTCAATTTCCAGGTCGACCACACCTGCTTTACGACCTTCATTGACAAAGAGGGACAGCCCCTTCAGGGCATGCAGCAATAAATCCTGCAAAGCTGCCACATCTGGCTTCTTACCGCACACCCCTACAACGGTACACCCTATTCCTTTTGCTGTTTGTTCACACTGGTTACAAAACATTCATCATGACCTCCCTTAGTATTTTTAGGTTTTTAAATAACTGATTGTTTAGTGTATTTTAATAAGCCCGTCACCAGTTCCGGACAGGCCAACATGGAGATCCCTTGATGATTGCCATATTTTATTACGTAAACAGCCCTGCTTAAAAAAGTATGAATTGTCTTACGAAAGTATAAACTTCCTGTTTTGAGATATCTTGACTGGCATAGTTGTCTCTGCCATTTGCTTTATTGTACTGTGAAGTATAGAAAATAAAAGTGACCTGCGTCACACCGGAGGTGAAAAAGGTCACTTTTTTCTGTATTTTAAAAAACTTTACTTGGATATAACATTACCGCAACGGTTACAAAATCGGCTTTTACATGAAAATCCTATAGTTTTCTCTGGCTGCCACAATTCTTTGGCCACATTCCCACTGGTTGGCGCCAGTTCCCGGTTATAATCCGAATGGCCGGCAGTTCACCCAGGGTTGCCAGGACGGCCACCTGCGGGTCTTTGCCGAACGGGGAACCAAATGAATACCCTGATAAATTTTTCTATCAGGGAGAAGAAAAAGTGTCAAATTATTTTATCGTGATAAAAAATTTTCACCCGGTTATCATGCTTTTTCATTCATTTTGCTTGGCATAGCACTTGCAATATCTTAAATTATTAAGTTAAATATTTTTATCTAATCATACTAAGGAGAATCTTGGAGATCAGGAAGAAAAAACGGGTCAATTTTTGTCATAATTCCCTGATATAATGATTAGGGTAACAAATCATGGGGCCTGTATCAAAACCCCTTCCCCATTGTTTTATAGTTCAGTGATAAACGGAGTGATCAACATTGCAAATACTGGCCATTAACCCTGGCTCAACTTCAACCAAAATTGCTGTGTTTCAGGATGATGCTTGCCTCTGGAAGGAAGTCCTTTATCACCCTGACCAGGACATCCGGGCCTTTGCCAAAATCGGTGACCAGTACCGTTACCGCATGGATGCCATTTTAAATACGCTGCAAGAAAAGGGCTGCCAGTTGGAACAATTCAGTGCCATTGTGGCCCGGGGAGGCTTATTGAAACCCCTGTCCGGCGGTACCTATCTGGTGGATGAATACCTGGTCCGGGAATCTCACAATGCCCCCGGCGGGGAACATGCTTCTAACCTGGGCGCCATCATCGCCTATCACCTGGCCCAAAGGTCAATCTTCCGGCCTATATCGTAGACCCGGTGGCGGTGGACGAAATGGAGCCGGTGGCCCGCCTGTCCGGTCACCCGGAACTGCCGAGGATCAGCCTGTCCCACGCCTTAAATATGAAGGCGGTGGCCCGCAAGGTGGCCAGTGGTCTGGGTAAGACCTACCAAGAAATCAACCTGGTGATTGCTCACCTGGGGGGCGGCATTTCGGTCACTCCCCACTGCAGGGGAAAAATGATCGATGTCAATAACGCCAACAATGAAGGGCCCTTCTCACCGGAACGCTGCGGTACACTGCCGTCGGCCCAGTTGGCGAAGCTGTGTTATTCCGGCAAGTATACCGAAAAAGAAATGCTCACCCAAATTCTTAAGGAAGGCGGCCTGTACGCTTACCTGGGTACCAAGGACACCCGTGAAGCAGAAAAAAGGATGAACGAGGGAGATGCCCAGGCCCGTCTTGTCCTGGAGGCCATGTGCTACCAGGTGGCCAAAGAAATCGGGGCCATGTCCACGGTGTTGTGCGGTGAGGTGGACCGTATTGTCTTAACCGGCGGCCTGGCGCATTCCGCCTTTATAACCGGGGAAATTACCAGGCGGGTTTCCTTCATTGCGCCGGTGATGCTGGTGCCCGGTGAAGAAGAAATGGAATCCCTGGCTATGGGCGCACTCATGGTATTAAGACAAGAGGAACAGGCTCTTGTTTACCGTGCATAGCCGGTAGCAAAAGATACTTCATTGGTAAAAATAGTTAAGGAAAAATCAAGGATAGATGTTGGCCGTTAAGGGTTAAACACTCAATTTATATAGGTGAGGAGTGTTAAACAGTGCAATTTAAGAGCTTTGACCAGGTCTTAGAAGTGGTGAAAGGCTTGCCCAAAGTGCGGGTAAGTGTCGCCAATGCCCAAGACGAAAAGGTCCTGCTGGCACTTAAAAAAGGGGTACAGGAAGGCTTTGTAGAACCCGTTTTGGTGGGCTCCCGCAGTGAAATTGAGCGGGTGGCCTGGGATGTTGATTTTGACCTTAACGGTGTGGAAATTTTTCAGGCGGACGCACTGGCAGCCCCCGAGTTGGCTGTAAAGCTGGTACAGGGCGGCAACTGCCAGGTGCTCATGAAGGGACTGGTGAACAGCAGTACCTTTTTAAAAGCGGTACTGAACGGGGAATGGGGACTGCGTACAGGTAAAATCCTCAGTCATATCGCTGTTTACGAAGTGCCCGGGTATGACCGTCTTATCTTTTTGACGGACGGGGGTCTGAATATTGCTCCCGATCTTGAAATGAAGAAACAAATCTGCCAGAACGCCATTGACTTTGCCCGTTCCCTGGGTATTACCCTGCCCAAAGTTGCCGTACTGTCTGCCAATGAACAGGTTAGCCCCAAAATGCCGGTCACCCTGGAGGCCCAGCAGTTGGCCCAGCTGGCCAGGAAGGGCGAAATTACCGGCGCCCTGGTGGACGGCCCGCTGGCCCTGGATATCGCCATTAACCAGGAAGCCGCCGAGCACAAGGGTATTGAAAGCCCGGTGGCGGGTCAGGCGGATATCCTCCTGGTACCCAATATTGAAGCAGGCAATATTCTGGCAAGTCCATCCTGTACTTTGCCGGCGGCGTGATGGCAGGGCTTGTTTTAGGCGCTGCCGCTCCGGTGGTGCTGCCCTCCCGGGCGGACACACCACAGGGCAAACTGATGTCGCTGGCCCTGGCCTGCCTGGCAGGACAAGGCATGAACAGAAAGGACCATAGCTTTCGATGGGAACAAATAACCGGGTAACCGTTTTTGTTGGCAACTACGGCAGCGGCAAAACAGAACTGTCCATGAATTATGCCCTAGACCTGGCCCGGCAGGGCCAGCGGGTGGCACTGGTAGATTTAGATATCATTAATCCCTATTTTCGCAGCCGGGAAAAGGCTGACCTGCTGGAGTCCCGGGGGGTTCATGTGCTCCTGCCCCAGGCGGCATACGTGATGTCGGAAGTTCCGGCCATGCCGCCGGAGATCGCCGGTTTTATTGCCAACCGGGGTTACCATGTAGTGATCGATGTGGGCGGGGACAATACCGGGGCCACGGCCCTGGGGCGGTTTGCGGATTTACTTAAAAATACCGGCTACCGGATGTTGATGGTGGTTAACACCAACCGGCCCGATACCTCTTCTCCGGCAGGAATTATCGCTGTTATGCACAGCATTGAGGCCGCCAGCGGGCTGTCTGTAACAGCTCTGGCGGGCAACACAAATCTGGCCTGGGAAACCGACCTGGCGCTGGTGCAGCAGGGCCAGGCCATGCTGGAACAGGTGTCCTTACAAACCGGCTTACCCATTGATTTTATTGTAGTGGAACGCTCCCTGCAGGAACAGGTACAAGAACATTTTCCCCACCGGCAGGTCTTCCCCATCGATATATTAATGCGCCTGCAGTGGGCGCAGACGTAACAGGAGGTGGACAACTATGGCCAAAGGAACCATTGAAGTTGATAAGCTGCGCTGCAAAGGTTGCAGTATCTGTGTAGAAGTGTGTCCCAAAAAAGTGCTGGCCCTCTCCAAAGAGCCGAACCCCAAGGGGTATTACTATGCCCAACAGGCGGACCCGGACAACTGCACCGGCTGCGCCATGTGCGCCCAGATGTGCCCGGATGTGGCCATCCGTGTATGTCGCCAAATTGAGAAGTGAGAGTTTTTGCAAATTCAAGTTAGGGACGGTTCTTGACTTGAATTCCAGTATTTTCAATTCAAGTCAAGAACCGTCCCTAACTTGAATAACTTGAAAATGGTTTATCGTTTTAACTAACCAGAAAGCGAGTGGTTGCTTTGAAAAAATATTTACTCAAAGGGAACGAAGCTATAGCCGAAGCAGCCGTCAGGGCAGGCTGCCGGTTGTTTTTCGGCTATCCCATTACCCCTTCCACCGAAATTATTGAATACATGGCCAAGCACCTGCCGGCTGTGAACGGCACCTTTGTTCAGGCCGAAAGCGAAGTGAGCGCCATTAACATGTGCTTTGGCGCTGCGGGGGCCGGCGTCAGGGTGATGACCGCCTCCTCCAGCCCAGGCATCAGCTTGATGCAGGAAGGGCTGTCCTACATTGCCGCCAATGAATTGCCCGTGGTGTTGGTCAGCATCGTGCGTGCCGGCCCGGGTCTGGGCGGGCTTGGTCCTTCTCAGGCTGATTATTTCCAGGCCACCAAAGGCGGCGGCCATGGTGATTACCGGTTGATCGTGCTGGCTCCCAGCACCGTGCAGGAACTGGTGAACCTCACCCAGGATGCCTTTGACCTGGCAGACCTGCACCGCAACCCGGTGATGATTGTGGCGGACGGTATTTTGGGTCAAATGATGGAGCCGGTGGTCTTCCAGGAGCGGGAAGCCCGGCAGCTGCCTGCCAAGGATTGGGCCACCACCGGGGCGGAGGGTCGTCCCCGCAATATTATCACCAGTTATTCCCTGCAAAGTGAAATTGGCGAGGCCAACTGCCTGCGCTGGGAAGCCAAGTACAAGTCCATCGCTGCCGCCGAGCAGCGCTGGGAACAGTATATGACCGACGATGCCGAATATTTAATGGTGGCCTACGGCACCACCGCCCGGATTGCCAAGGCTGCCGTGCAGATGGCCCGCAAGGAAGGTATCAAGGTGGGCCTGCTGCGTCCCATCACCCTGTGGCCCTTCCCGGTGGACGGCTTTAGGGCCTGCAGGGTCAAATAAAGGGCTACCTGTCGGTGGAGCTGAGCGCCGGCCAGATGATCGAAGATGTACGCCTGGCCGTAAGCTGCAGCGCTCCGGTGCATTTATGCAACCGCCAGGGCGGCATGGTTCCCGCACCGGAAGAAGTGCTGGAGCGCTTTAAAGAAGTCTTTCCGGCCGCAGCGGCCGCAGTTTAAGGAGGTGTGTTTCAGTGAAAGAAGTATTTAACCGTACCCGTGCACTGACCGATGCACCTTTTCACTACTGCCCTGGCTGCACCCATGGCATTATTCACCGGTTAGTTGCTGAAAATCTGGAAGAACTTGATTTGCTAGGCAAAGCCATCGGCGTTACCCCGGTGGGCTGCGCCGGTTTCTGCCAGCAGTATTTTAATATCGACATGCAGGGCGCTGCCCACGGCCGGGCCCCGGCGGTGGCAACCGGCATCAAGCGGGCCCTGCCGGACAAGTTTGTCTTTACCTATCAAGGGACGGCGATCTGGCTTCCATTGGTATCGCAGAGGTGATGCATGCAGCCGCCCGGGGCGAAAACATCACTGCCATCTTTGTCAATAACGCCATTTACGGCATGACCGGCGGCCAAATGGCCCCCACCACCCTGATGGGTCAAAAAACCTCCACCTCCCCCTTTGGCCGGGAGGCCAGTGTGGCCGGCCATCCCATGGACATGCCCAAAATCATCGCCCAGATCGAGGGAGCTGCCTATGTGGCCTCGGTTTCGGTGGACAGCCCGAAAAACGTTCTGCAAGCTAAAAAGGTCCTGCGCAAAGCCTTTGAATACCAGCTGGCAGGCCGCGGCTTCACCTTTGTCAGCTTCCTCTCCACCTGTCCCACCAACTGGGGGATGTCCCCGGTGAAGTCGCTGGAGTGGCTGCGGGAAAACATGATGAAAAATACACCCTGGGCGTGCTGAAAAACGCTGCTGCCCAGTAAAGGAGAATGGCTATGACTGAAAAAATGATTATTTCAGGTTTTGGCGGCCAGGGTGTTATGTTTATGGGCAAAATTTTGGCCTATGCCGGTATGCTGGCGGATAAAGAAGTCAGCTGGATCCCTTCCTACGGTCCCGAAATGCGGGGCGGCACCGCCAACTGTTCGGTGATCGTCTCCAAAGAGGAAATCAACTGCCCGGTGGTCAATAAACCCAGCCTGGTGGTGGCCATGAACGGTCCTTCCCAGGAAAAGTTTCTCCCTGCCCTGATGCCGGGAGGCTTGCTGGTGGTCAACAGCTCCATTGTAAAAGAGGATGTCACCCGGGATGACGTGCGGGTCTTAAAAATCCCCGCCCAGGAACTGGCCGCCGAAAAGGTGGGCAAAGCAAACCTGGCCAACGTGGTGGTTCTGGGAGCCATGCTGGCGAAAATGGATGTTTTGACCCTGGACGACGTGGTGGCCGCCCTGAAGGAAGTGGTGGCAGCCAAGCGCCCGGAAATGCTGGCCATCAACCAGCAGGCCCTGGAAGTGGGCATGAACTATGTAAAGGAAAATCAGTTGTAAAAAAAGCTGCAAAAAGACAGGCTGTTGGCGGTTACCCGCCGGCAGCCTTTTTATGCGGCGGCATTTAACTTGTCCGCCATTTCTTTACTTTGAAAGGGCACCGGTTCATAGGATATAATGAAAGAGTAGCCGCCAATTATTTTATTTTCTAAACCTGACCAGCGGTGTTCCTATCCTTAATGAAAAGGGGCAAATCATCGGCGCGGTGGCCACCATTAAGGATTTCCGCCAGGTGGAGGAAATCATCTCCACCGTGGATAAAAGAAAAAAACCCATGACCACCTTCGAGGACATCGTTCATTAAAGCTCGGAAATGAGGCGGATGATTGAAACAGCCAGGCCAAGCGGAATTCCACCATTTTGCTGCGGGGCTTTACCGGGGAACCTGCTGGAAAGTGAATTGTTTGGCAGTGAAGAGGGCTCCTTTACCGGGGCTTCCAAAGGAGGCAAAAAGGGGCTTTTCGAACAGGCAGACACAAGCACCCTATTCCTGGACGAAATCGGAGAGATATCGCCCCAGATGCAGGTCCGCTTACTGCGTGTTCTGCAGGAGGGTACTGTCCGGCGAGTTGGCGGCAGCAGTGAGATTCCTATATTGTTTTAAGAACTTTGTTATACAGAAATAAAAAGAGTCGTTAATAGCCCTATCCAAACAAAGTTAATCATGCTCCCTATTAAATAGGTTATTCCCAGCAGCTTAATTTGAAAAACAAATTCAGAGACCAGACTCAATTCCTGATCAACAATCTCCAGAACAGGAAAACTACCCAGGTTTCCTGCCACAATTTTACCGGTTAAAATGTTGAAAGTGAAATAAAGCGGAAAAGCTGCTTTGAATAAACACACAGTAATAGGCGCCGCTACGGCGCTTGCTTTAATGAACTTGGCGATAATAAAAGACAAAGGGATATTAACAATGGGTATGGGAAGACAATTTAATGCCACACACCTAAAGCAATACCCTTAGCCACTTTTTGGGGATTTTCTTTCAGGTGCAATAAGAATGTCAGTCTTAATCAGCTCGTTATCTAGCAGTTGGCCTTGGAGTCGGTCATCCTATGAAGTAATTCAATCTCGATAAAAAACACCCACTTCCGGTAAATCACGGTAGGTGGGTGTTGTTGTTTTTATGAAGGATTAAGCCAATCTAAACTGCACCCCGTAGCCGCCCCGGGGATAATTCCAGCGGATGTTGCCGTGGGGGCAGCCGATGCGGCAGGCGCCGCATTCCAGGCAGCTTCATAGCCTACGGCAATGCGGCCGTCCCTCCACTCGTAGACCCTGGCGGGACAAAAGACGGTGCAGTCTTTGCCGGCGCATTTTTCAGCACACACCGCAGGTCGATGATCTCAAGGTGGGACCGGTGGTCCGGTTTCCAGCGGTTTAAATAAAGTTTATCGTCGATGTTGACTTCAGCTTTGAGGTATCTCATTCTTTTTTCCGGTTTGTTAGCCATTTATTTCACCGCCCTCCATGCTTGATAGAGGTCTTTGCCCAGGGAGAACAGAGAACCGCCGCTTAACAGACGCTGCAGGATGAGCCTCTGCTTGTCTTTCTTGCTGACGCCGTCAACGGTCAGCATTTCGTGCAAGGCCATGTTGGTGGCCGGAATATACTTGTTAAAGTACTGCGGGTTCACTTCAAACAGGTGCGACGTATCCTTATATTTCTTCAGGTCTTCGATGACATAACTGCTGCGCAATTGTTTTTCGTAGTAAGACAGCACCCTTTCATTGAATTCACCCATCTCGTGTGCCCGGAGAATGGCTTCCGCAGCCAGACGGCCGGAGGTCATGGCCAGGTTGCTGCCTTCCCGGTGGATGCCGTTTACCAGTTGGGCGGCGTCTCCCACCACTACTACACCGTTGCCCGTCAGCCTGGGGATGGCTTTGTAACCTCCTTCGGGAATCAAATGGGCATAATATTCCACCGGCTCCCCTTTGCGAATCAGCGGGCGCACCATGGGGTGGTTTTTTAGATTTTCCAGCAGATCGTAGGGACGTATCTGCATCTGCCGGATCTGGGAGAGCAATGCGCCCACGCCGATGGAGATGTGCTCCTTGTTGGTGTAAATAAAGGCGGTGCCTACCAGGCCCAGGGTGCCGCTGCCGAAAATTTCAATGGTGGCTCCCATCCCCGGCTCCAGATTAAACCGGTCTTCAATCACCTCGGAGGGCAATTTGAGTTCTTCCATTACTGCCAGGGCCACCTGCTGGGGCTTCCACTCATTATGAAAACCCAGCTGCTTGCTTAAGAGAGAATTCACCCCGTCAGCCAGCACCACCACATTGGCATAAAGGTCGCCTCCGGGCGGTTGGTGCGCACGCCGATGACCCTGTCATTTTCCACGATGCAGGACTCAACCACAGTTTCGTTGATAATGATGGCCCCGGCTTCGGCGCACTTGCGGGCAAACCACTGGTCAAACTGGCCCCGGAATACCGTAAAACAGTTGTACGGCTCCCTGGCCCACTGCTGTCCTTTAAAACCGGTGTTTACCACCGACTCTTCGTCCATCAGCCAGAACCTTTGCTCCACCACTGGTCTTTGCAAGGGCGCCTCTTTCCAGAATTCCGGGATGATCTCTTCCATCATGGCCCGGTACAGCACCCCGCCCATAACGTTTTTCGCCCCGGGATAGTACCCCCGCTCAATCACCACCACGGACAGGCCCCCTTTGGCCAGCTTATAGGCAGCCGCCAGACCGGCCACGCCGGCTCCCACCACAATGACATCAAATTTTTCAGGCACAGTGAATCCCCCCTTTGCCTGTGATTATTTCAAGTTCCTGTTTATGCTTGGACAATAATTCTTTTAACGGTTCCATTAATGCCGGGACAACTTTAAACACGTCCCCGACGATGCCATAGGTGCATTCTTTAAAGATGGGCGCCTCGGGGTCTGTATTGACGGCGATGATGATATCCGAACCCCGGATGCCTACCAGGTGCTGGATGGCGCCGGAAATCCCCAGGGCAAAATAGATTTTCGGTGCCACGGTGACACCGGTTTGCCCCACCTGGTATTTTTGTTCGATCCAGCCCGCCTCAACGGCGGCCCGGGATGCCCCGACCTTGGCGCCGATGGCTTCCGCCAGTCCGAAGCAAATCCTTTGAAAGCCCTCCCGGTCCCCCAGGCCCCGGCCGCCGGCCACGATGATCTCCGCATCCTGCAGATTGACTTGTTCCCCATGCTCTTTAACAATTTCCACCACCCGGGTTAACAAGTCCTTTTCATTCAGATCAACCTGCGGAGTTACCAGTTGGCCCTGACGTCCCGGCACTGGCTTGCTCATTTTCATTACCTTGGGACGCACCGTTGCCATTTGGGGACGGTGGTTTTTGCAGACAATGGTGGCCATGATATTGCCACCAAAGGCCGGACGGGTGGCCAGCAGCAGACGCTGCTTGGTGTCAATATCCAGGGCGGTGCAATCCGCCGTCAGTCCGGTGGCCAGATCTGTTGCCATAGCCCCGGCCAGGTCCCGCCCGGTGGTGGTAGCCCCCATTAAAATGATTTCCGGCAGATATACCTGAACCAGCTTGACAAAAACCTGCATATAGGTCTCAGTGCGGTAATACCGGAGCACCGGGTGGTCCACCAGGTAAACCTTGTCCGCACCGTACTCATAAAGTCCGTCCTGCAAACCGCAGACGCTGTCTCCCAGCAGCACACCGGCAAGCTCAACGCCCAGTTTATCCGCCAGTTGACGCCCGACCCCCAGCAGTTCCAGGGATACAGGGGCAATTTCCCCTTCCCTTTGTTCGATAAACACCCAGACCCCCTGGTAACGGCCCAGGTCTCCGGTTAGTTGTACGGCTGTTTCCTTGGGCTCATCCGCAGGGATTTCACTGTTTGAGGAGACATTTTGCATTACCGGGGTTTTGCCTGCCGGCTCTCCGGCAGCTACCTCCTCCTTGTCCGCAGAAGGTAAGCTGAGTGCACTGACAGGGCAAACGTCAATGCAAGCGCCGCATTCCACACATTTTTCTGGAATCACCTGGCACAGACCTTCTTCATTTATATACAACGCCTCATAGGGGCAGGTGGGAATACATGCCTGGCATCCTATGCAAGCCGAAGATACATTTATCGCCATATGCTGATCACCCCTCTGTCTAATTGTTTTGTGACAATTTTTGTGACATTTTTTCAATCAACCGGTCAACTGCTTGAGAAACATCTCCCTGCAAAACTTCCCCACGGCTTCTCTGGCTTGGCGCGAATATTCTTGTTACCGAGGTGGGAGAACCCTTGAGACCCATCATGGCTGCTTCCGCCTCCAGGTCCACAGCCCCCAAAACCCCGGTTGATAGCGGGCCGCCCGTATCATGTTGGGAAGCGTCGCATATCTTAATTCGTTGATTTCCTTCTCCACCGTGATCAAACAGGGCAGCTTGGAAATCACCACTTCGTAAGCGTCATCCAGCTTCCGGTGAACCTTGATTTCTTCTTTGTCCGGGTCTACGTCCACCACTTTGTTTACGTACGTTAACTGGGGTATTCCCAGTCTCCTGGCGATGCCCGGCCCCACCTGGGCGGTGTCGCCGTCAATGGCCTGCTTGCCGCATAAGATCAGGTCAAAGGGCTCCCGGCGGCTGATGATTTTAATTCCTCTGGCCAGAATATAACTGGTGGCCAGGGTATCGGAGCCGGCAAACATCCTGTCGCTCAGCAGGTATCCTTCATCGGCGCCCAGGGTGATGCATCTTTTGATCACTTCCGCTGCATTGGGAGGACCCATGGAAATTACGGTTACTTTGCCGCCGAATTGTTCTTTCATCCTGACGGCCTCTTCCACGGCATGGCTGTCGTAAGGGTTGATAATCGCCGGCGCACTGGAGCGGTCCAGGGTATTGGTTTCAGGATCAATCCTGACTTCGGTTGTATCAGGGACTTGTTTTACGCATACGAGAATATGCACGCCCATCACCCTCCTACTGTCTGTAGATATTTAATAAATATTAAAATTGTATTCGTAGGTTATATAAAACCTAAAACACCTTGCTTTAGATTATATCAAATGTAACCGTCGTTTCCGTAAGATAAATCACAAAAGTAAGTTTTTTTAATACCATACCCACCAGTTTTTTGAAAATAGTTAAACTTAGATCCGGCAAGTAAAAATGAAAAAACTAGTAACCACAAGGCGTGAGCAGAATAATTTGCTGTAAAAAATTTGACAAAAAAAGAGGAACACTTATCTCTTTCGTGAATTGGTAAAGTGAACAAAACAAAACCACTACGAAGGAGAGTGTCCTCATAATGATGGTACCACAGTCACTTACCAATTATCAATCAGAAAACCTTACACGCCAGCAAAAACGTGATCTCCAGCGTACTCACCAAAAAGCTTGTTCCAGGTTAGAGAGGCTAATTAGAAAAATTAACTACCAGTGACCTTTGATAACAACAGCGTTACCAGTTTCGGCAATTTTGGCTTGTTTGAAACTCTAAAACAGGCCATTGGGTTTGTTGAAATCTACAGAAGCATTTAACGGTAACCCGGCATCACAGCGGTGACCAAATATCCCTTGACTTTAAAGAACTATACGACTATGAAGTTATCGTGACTAACATGGAGGATCTCTCTCCTGAAGAAGTCTGGCGCTGGTACAACAAAAGATGCAACATAGAAAATAAGATAGAGATAGATGAACTAAAAACCGGAGTAGCTATTGATCATACCAGTCAGCTTGAAATGACGAGAAACATGGCCTTTATGTGGATAAAGTCTATCGCATATAACTTGCTAAACTGGTTTAGAACGCATTGCTACCTTAGTGTATAATTTTCCTAAAATTAACATTCGGGCTATTGATACGGTATTTGGCAAATTTAACGTTCAATATAGGCTTGTAAAAGGGAACCTATTTCCCTTTATCTGGTAATTGGTTGGCTTGCAAAGTACTAAAGTTACTACTTACCGGATTCAAGTTAAAAACCGTCAGACCCGCCATACAGAAAAGTACGGCGGGTCTGACGGTTTTTTAGAAGTTATGCGCCCAGCTTACCAGCGGCAGCTCAAACTTGGTGGCAAACAGGGGGTGTTCCGGCCTGATTCGTACGGTAAAACACAGGTGCCCTGGTCAAGGGTAAATCCTCCCCGGTAGTGATAGATCCCTTCCCCCTTTTGACCTTCCACCTTGAGGGGAGTGGCTTTTATCCCCACCAATGTGTGGTCCCCCTCACATCCATGCACCACTTCCACCACCACGTTATCCGGGGGGATGGGTCCCAGGTAGACATCCGCCGCCAGGTCCAGCGTTTGCCCCACCTGTAATTCCCTTTCTTTAACGCCGTTTGCATTCACGGCCTTTACGGCCACATGGTGCCAGTTATCCTTTATATACCGTTTAAAATCCTGCACTTGGCCGGCCACTTGAAAATGATTGGTGGTAAACTGCTCACCCCTGTGGGCGGCCTCACTGTAAAAACGATCGGTGTATTCCTTGACCATGCGCTCGGTGCTGAAGGTCGGCGCGATGGTCTTGATGCAGTTCTTCATCATCTTAATCCACCGGCGGGGATAACCGTCGCTCTGGTCATAATAGGCCGGGATGATCTGATCCTCCAGCAGGGAATACAGGTGGTAAGCATCTTCATTGTCCTGTTCTTCTTCGGTACGATAACCGGTCTCCTTGCCGATGGCGTAGCCGTTTTCCCTGTTGTACGCCTCGGGCCACCAGCCGTCCAGCACACTGCAGTTAATCACACCGTTGGCGGCGGCTTTCATGCCGCTGGTGCCGCTGGCCTCCATGGGCCAGCGGGGTGTGTTGAGCCACATGTCCACTCCCTGCACCATGTGCCTGGCCACATTCATGTCGTAGTTTTCAATAAAGATGATTCTACCCGGAAGGGTTCCTGCAGGGATATCTCATAAATCCTTTTGATCAATTCCTGACCCGGGCGGTCTGCGGGGTGAGCTTTGCCGGCAAAATGATTTGCACCGGACGTTCCGGGTCGCTAAAAAGCCTGGCCAACCTCTCCCGGTCCCTGAACAGCAGGGTTGCCCTCTTGTAGGTGGCAAACCGCCTGGCAAAACCGATGGTAAAGGCCTCGGGATTGAGGTATTCATCCACTTCACCGATGGTTTCGGCGGCTTCCTGGTTGCGGTATTTTTGTTTTCTTAAAGATTCCCGGATAAAATAGATGGCCTTCTTCTTTAGGGACTTATGTAAATCCCAAATTTCTTCATCGGGAATGTTGTCCACCGCCTGCCACAGGTTGGTGTCGCTGATATTGGCAGTCCAGCCGGGGTTCAGGTAGGCATTGAACAGCTCCCCCAGTTCCTTGGACAACCAGGTTGAGGTATGAATGCCGTTGGTCACCGAATAAATGGGCACTTCTTCCACAGGGATGCGCTCATAGAGATAGTGAAACATTTTCCGGGTCACTTCCCCGTGCAGCTTGCTCACGCCGTTGCAGTAGGCTGCAAAATTCATGGCCAGAATGGTCATATTAAAGCTGTTTCTCTGGGGGTCCCAGCCAAAGTTCATAAAGCTGTTGCGATCCACGCCCAGGGCTTCGTAATAACGGTGCAGAAAGTAATTGACTTTATCGGCATCAAAAACATCATGTCCGGCCGTACCGGCGTGTGGGTGGTAAACAAGGTGCTGGCCCTGACAGCCTCTTTGGCGGTGGCCAGGGGTACGCCCGCCTGCACCAGTTCCTGCAAACGTTCAAGGCACAGGAAAGCCGCATGCCCCTCGTTGATATGCCAGGCCACCGGGTGAACGCCCAGCTGTCTGAGGGCCTTCACACCCCCGATGCCCAAGAGCATTTCCTGCGAGATCCGGGTGTCCTTGTCTCCTCCGTAAAGCTGTGCGGTTAACTGCCTGTCCTGATCATTATTCAGGGTGATATCCGCATCCATGAGGTAGATTTTAATCCTGCCCACCTGGATTTGCCATACCTTGAGGTAGACGGTCCTGCCGGGCAGTTCCACCGGGATAATGATTTCCCTTCCTTCGTCGTTCAAGGCCGGCCTCACCGGCATTTCGTTGTAATTTTGGAACGGGTAATGGGCCTCCTGCCAGCCTTCCCGGTTAATTCTTTGCGTAAAATACCCCTGCTTGTACAGCAGGCCGATGCCCACCAAAGGCAGACCAATGTCGCTGGCGGCCTTGCAGTGATCCCCGGCCAGCACTCCCAGCCCTCCTGAGTAAATGGGCAGAGATTCGTGCAGACCGAACTCTGCAGAAAAATAAGCGATGGGTTTGTCCGCCAAATGAGGGTATTTATTTTTAAACCAGGTGTCGGCATTCATGTAACGGTCCAGGTCCGCCAGCACTTTGTCATACAGCGCCAGGTATTCCGGATCGCCGGCAGCCCTCTGCAGGGCGTCGTTATTAACCTGCAGCAGCATTTTCACAGGGTTGTGATTTAACTCCTCCCACTTCTGCTCATCCATTCGCTTAAACAGTTCCAGCGCTTCCGGATGCCAGCTGAACCAAAGGTTATAAGATAATTCCTTCAACCTGCTAATCCTCTCCGGCAAAGACGGGCTCACTGTAACGGTGCGAAAATAATACATGGCTTTCCCCTCCAACCTTATTCAAACCTCGGGTTACGTAAACGATTTGCTACATTAAACGCTTTCAAGCATCATTTTTGAAACATTAGTCCAACCATAACTGCCCTTAGTTTGCCAAAGAATACCCTCAAGATATGCGTAAAACAAAAAAACTTGCTCTGTTCCATAACATTTTTTACAATATTGATATTTTTTTCAAACTTTGGTTTTTGAGAAAGGATTTATGACATATAATGACGTATTTTATAGCTTTGTAAGGAAAAATGCCATATTTTGCATAGATAACGGGGGATTTCAATGTGGGTTTACTGGCTTACCCTCGGCTCTTTATCCGTTGTGCTTTATTTTCCCTATAAAAAATTTTTATCCAGGTCTGTGGCCCTCCGGGCCTCCATTGCCACCTTTCTTATTGGCATGGTTTACCCCCTGCTGCTGGTGAAACTTTCTGTGGCGCAGACAGTTTTTTCTTTAGCATTGCTGCTGCTGTTTTTAGGGGCTGCCATTTCCAAAAATCATCCCTCCTGGGAAGCAGAAGAACCCGAAGAAACGGGCCAAACGGATCTGCCACCGGATGCTGCCGGTGCTGAGCTTACCGACCTCAGGGCTGCCGAAATGGAAGCCATCACTGGCCGGAAGCCACTCAAAACAGCCGAGCCGCCTGTTGCAAACCCGAATATACCGGAGGACAGTCCTGCAGCGGCAATGCTCCAAATTGAAGAAGCCCCGGCGGAGACTGCTGTAGAAGTCGTTATTGAGGAAAATGCTCCCCGGGAAAATAGCGTCCCGGCAGTGGTTCTTGAAGGACCGGATCTGTCAGAAGATGCTGCTGAACCGGTTGAGATGGCAGACCTTGTTTCCGAGCAAACCCGGACACAGGAAAACGCTGCTCAGGCAGACAGTCTTTCGGCAATTACTCCCGTGGAACAGGATTTGTCAGAGGATGTTTCTGAACTTGTGGAGATTGCAGACCCCGCTTCCGGGGAAACCCGGAGCCTGGAAGACAATCCTCCGGAGGACAACCTCCCGGTGGAAATTCCCAGGGAGACCGAACCTGTACCGGATGGCTCTTTGTCTCCTCAATCCCTGCTGGTTGAAGGTCTGTGTCTGACCAAACGCAAGCAATATGCCCAGGCCGTCCGCCACTTCAACAAGGTGATTGCGTCGGAGCCTGAACCAGAGCTCATTTACATGGCTGTCAGCGAGTTAAGTTCACTCTACCAGCATCTCGGTCTCTACCCGATGGCCTCGGAGATTATCACAGCCTTTGCTGAACACCCGGCTCTCAAGGAACATCCGGGCATGGCCAACTTAAAACAAAAGGCGAGGTTTATCCGGTACCTGGTTGATTTGCTGAACAGAGACGGTTACGGTCATATTCCCTATCAAGAGGTTCCCGAAGCGGTACGAAGAGAGGCCTTTGACAACTCTCTCAATATAAATCATTTAATCTCATAAACAGGAAGGGGTTATTTCAGGTGAAGTTAAAAAGCCAAATCGTAGGTTTGCCTGTTTTAAGCATTATTGATGTCGCTTCCCTAGGGAAAGTTGAGGATCTGGTGATCAACCCGGACACCGGATCTGTGGATTTCCTCATCGTTGAACCCGAACAATGGTACCTGGAACGCCGGCTGATTTCCATTCAGGATGTGGCCGGCATTGGTGAAGATGCCCTGACCACGGAAACCAAGACCAATGTCGTTTCCATTGCCAAAGTACCGGCCGCCCTTGAATTGCTGAAGAGGGAAGTCGAAGTAACAGGCTCACGTGTTATGACCAGAAAGGGCCGCCTGAACGGTACCATTGACGAAATCGTCATCGACGAGCAAACCGGCAAAATATCCGCCTGCCGCTGGGTGGCCGGGGACGGTTCCAGGACCGGTCTGATTCCTGCCGACCTGGTGATCACCTTCGGTAAGGGGATGCTGGTGGTGAAAGAAAACTTTGAGGCAGCCCTGGTGGAAAACACTTCCCAGATTCATACAGAAACCGTACATATGCCTGTTGTGGAAAAAGCGCCGGCAGAGGCCGCCGAAGATCCTTTACAGTTCTTTGAAGATAAACAAAAACAATACTTAATCGGACGTACCGTAACAACCGATATCCTGTCTGACAACGGAGAAATGATCGCCGAGCAAGGCCAAAGGGTTACCAAGGAAATGGTGGACAATGCTGTGGCCGCGGATAAGTTTGTGGAGTTAACCTTGAACACCCGTGAATAAAGTTAAGCTAACCTCTTTCGTTACCCTCGCCCTGGGTATTCAACTGCTGGTTAACATCAGCCTGTCCAGCGCCTCCATTAAAGTTTATTACCGGGATACCATTTTACCGGGAATCTCTGTCCAGGGCATCGATATCGGCGGGCTAAAGGCCGATGAGGCTGTGAATATTTTAAGGGAGGCATTACCCTGGCCCAGCCCGGAAAGTCTTTTGATGTTGGTGGACCCAGAGGGGCAGCCCACCAATATCCGTTATGGCGATATTGACTACCGGGCCGATTATCAGGCTACCGTAAAGGAAGCCCTGCAATACAGCCGTCAAGCGGCTGCCTGGAACAGTATCCGGGCATTGTTCGGCACCATGCAAAACGGCTATGATTTGCCTCTGGTCAAAACATTTGACAACCGTGCCTTTAACAGAATTCTTGACAGTTTATCGCACCGGTACAATGTCCCCGCCCGGAACGCCCAGTTTGCCTTCAATGGCGATACCGTTACGTTATTCCAGGATATTAAAGGTAGAAAGCTGGATAATGAAGGGACCGTCAAGCAACTGCTGGACCTCCCCATTAACGAGCACCGGCTGGCGCTCCGGTTCAAGACCATTGAGCCTGCTGTTCGTACTTCCGATTATATCGGGATCAATGCAAGGTTGGCGATCTTTGTCACCCAGTTTGACCAGTCCAACCGGGCCCGCAGCCATAATATTCAACTGGCCAGTAAATTGATCAATAACCTGATCGTCCCACCAAAACAGATTTTTTCTCTCAATAAAGCCCTGGGTCCCCGCAACCAGGAAAGCGGCTACCTCCAGGCGCCGGTTATCATCAACAATAAGCTAATCCCCGACTTTGGCGGCGGTGTCTGCCAGGTGGCCACCACCCTGTACAATACGGTGTCGCTGGCGGGTTTAACGGTGGTGGAGCGGGTTCCCCATTCTCTGCCGGTTCCCTATGCGCCGGAAGGAACGGATGCCACCATTGCCGGTGATTTGATTGACTTTAAATTTCTTAACGATACGGATTTTCCCGTCTTAATAAGCAGTCAAGTGCAGCAGGGAAAGCTTCTGGTAAGCATTTTCGGTCACCGGCAGGGCGCCTCGGCCCGGTTAATTAAGATTGAAACAGAACGCTCGATCACCAAAGCCACCCGAAATTATGTGGAACAAGACGGGCTGGCTCCCGGGCAGGTACTGGTCCGCCGACCGGGACGGGACGGTTACCAACTGAAAACCTATGAAGTCGTTTTGGTAAATGACAAAGAGGTAGACCGGCGCCTGATCTCCCAAACCGTGGTAGACCCGGAATCTGAAATCATCGCCGTTGGCCCGCATGTCCGTACCAGGGGTCTGGTAAAGAAATAAGTCCCCGGCAATATTTTGCCGAGGACTTTTTTATATGCCAAGTTTGGCTGTTATTTCTTCTTTTTCCGGAAATCTTCCCAGTTCTTTTTTGGAGAAAATCAATTCCCCGTTTTTTCTTACCTCAAAGACTCCCCCGCCGGAGGGAATCAGTTCAAAGGAAGAAATTTTATTTTTGTACGCCCTCAGCAATGTTTCGGCCAGACCGGCCGCTTTCGGCAGGTAGCTCAAGCAGTGCAGTATTCAATAGACAACTTAACTTCCCCAGCCATTTTATACCTCCCATAAGTTCTATAGTTTAAAAACGGTGCCTGGTACCTAAGTTATTAAGTTTTTATTGTATTTAACACTTAAATAAGTCACAGCTCAGGTATTTCATGCCGCTGTCGCAAAGAACGGTGACAATCCTGGCGCCCGGATCGCACCAGCCGGCCAGCCTGAGGGCTGCGGCCACATTGCCCCCGGAGGTGTAACCGCAGAGCAATCCTTCTTCGGTGGCCAGGCGGCGGGCAGCCCGGATAGCCTCCCCGTCCGTGACGGTTAAGTAACCGTCGCATACTTCCGACTGCCAGAGGTGCGGTATCTTTGCATAGCTGGACCCCTGCAGGACGTGCTTTGGATTGGTTACTGGCTTGCCTGCCAGCACCGGAGCAGTGGCGGGCTCCACCGCCCAGCACTGAATATTGGGATTTTTTCCCTTCAGGGCGGTGGCGATCCCGGTGAAGGTGCCGGAGGTGCCCACCACATCGATAAAAAAGTCAATCTTGCCGTCCATCTGCTGCCAGATCTCCTGGGCGGTGGTTTGGTGGTGTGCCGCACAGTTGCCGGGGTTGTGAAATTGATTAACCCAAAAGACGCCCAATTCCTCCTGCAGTTCTTTGGCCCTTTTTTCCACCAGGGCCAGGTCTTCACCGGTGACCTGACCGGGTTTGCCTCCCGCTGCCTGGGGCACCAACTCCACCCTGGCTCCCATGGCCTGTAAAACCTGACGTCGCTCGGGACTGTTTCCCTCGGACATCACAGCGATAAAACGATAACCCTTAACGGCGCATACCATGGCCAGGCCAATGCCGGTATTGCCGCTGGTTTCCTCCAAAACGACGCGGCCCGGTTTCAGCTCCCCTTCCTTCTCGGCATCTTCAATCATCTTCAAGGCGATTCTGTCTTTCATACTGCCGCTTGGGTTCATAAATTCCGCTTTGGCAAATATTCTCGCCGGAAAATCCCTGCCGACTCGCACCAGTTCAATCAAGGGAGTATTGCCAATGGCTTCTAATACGGACGGACATGTTTTCAAGACAATTTCCCTCCATAATTTTTTTCTTATCTTATGACATATTTCCCACGAATGTACTAAAAAACCGGTATTTAACCCCCGGTGACAGGGGTTACCACGGTTAGACAATGGCCGTCTGCAAGGACCTTCTTTTCGTCTTCGGGCATGGTTAACACAATGCCCGGGGCATCCGGCCGGGGCGAAAGGATCAAGGACTGGTGCCTGATTTCAAAATAAACCTCTTCCGGCAGGAGTTCCCGTAATTTGCATAAAACTTCCGTCACGGTAACCGGTTAGGGGAACGCCAGCACATCCTCCCGGCGCCCGGACATTAGACGCACGACGCCCAGGTAGCGTACTGTAACCCTGACCCCGTCAGGTTTATTCATGAATGAAGCCACGCTCCTTCAATTCCCGGGCCTCCCTGGCCAGGCCCAACTCCCTGAGTTTGCTGCAGGTGGGAAGTCCGGTAGAAATCTCCCAACCTCTGGCCTGGTAATATTCTCCAGCATGGTCTGCAGCTCCACCACGCTGCCGGCAGCGGCTCATCCGTAAAGCGTCCGGGTAAAGTGTCATCCTGCCGGCTGAGACCTTCCCTGGTGTTAAAGGCCCTTTCCAGGTTGACCACCCTCTCGCAAAGGGCCTGTACTTCCTGCCCGTCCATATCCCAACCGGCCACTGCTTTCATTAATCTGGCTGCCATGGTAAAGTCCACAATCTCCATATTGACGATGGTGTTCTTGCAGGCCTCCAGGCAGCCCGCCAAGGCCGACCACTCTTCATAGTGCTTGACAACTTTCCAAAGCCCTGTTATCCCCAATAGAAATTCTTTCAATGCGGTATATCACCATCCCGTTGGGATCGGGACAGCACATGTGCCGGGTGCTGGGCAGCCAGGGCCCACATGCAGATATGCTTGCCCTGGGGGATGGTAATTCTCCCACCCTTCACCTCGAAGTAATCTCCGGGACGCATGGGCAAATCGCAAAACCCACAGACCTTCTCCACTACAACTCGCAAATCATACACTGCCAGTACACTCCTTAGATTGAATTTTAAAAATATCATTTTTTATAATGTTAACGGAAAGATCTGGATCAAGTCCTAATTTATGTGTAAAATTCCTCAGCTAGGTAACCTTGAACACCACCATTGTAATTATCCATCTCCCCAGTCGCCCGTCAAGTAAAGGCTTCGCCGCCGCTTCGCGGCCCCTTGACAGCCGCCTGGCTCCGATGGTTTGGTTATTTAGGTGGTGTTCAGGTTAATTTACCGAATTGGCGTTACTTTAGAAAAAGCACGGGCTTGTCTCTGAGATTCCTGCCATTGCAGGTATTCACTCATATCCAGATACTTTCTACCACTGGCCCATTTGTCATCAAACTCCATAAGGAGGGCACCTACTAGACGGATCACGGACTCGCGGTTGGGGAAAATGCGAATAACTCGTTCCCTGCGCCTAATTTCTTCGTTAAGGCGTTCTACACCGTTTGTGGTACGCAACCGACGGCGATAACGTTCTGGCAAAATAAGAATAGCTGTAGCATCATCAAAGCCATCTTCCAACACCTTCATGGCCTTTGGAGCCCTGTTCTCATAAGCCTCTAGGGTTTGATTTAATAACACACGGGCGGTATCTACGTCCGGTGCATCTAGAATAGCTCTTAGATGTGGATAGAGTTCATCCTGTATTGACTTTGGGGTAACATCTAGGATGTTGCGCATGAAGTGGGTTTGACAACGTTGCCAGGTAACACCCTGAAAATGGCTGCGTACGGCCTTCACCAACCCACCGTGATTATCTGAAACAATGATATCAACACCCCGTAAGCCACGGGATTTTAACCAGGTAAAGAATTCGCCCCAACTGGACTCAGATTCACTATCACCCAGCATCAATCCGAGAATTTCTCTGTAACCATCAGTGTTAACACCAATGGCAATCATCACACTACGTGCGCGAACACGCCCTTCTTCACGAACCTTGAGAACAAGGGCATCCACAAGGATAAAAGGGTAGCGCATATCATGCAGATTCCGATTGTTCCAGCCATGTACTACCGGGTCTAGCTTCTTGCACAGTTCGGAAACGGTAGATTTGGAAAACTCGGTTCCACAAAGTTCTTCGGTGATTTGGCTCACCTTACGGGTTGAGACCCCATTGATTACCATCTCCATTAGAGCCAGTACCAGAGCTTGTTCACTGCGCTGGTATCTGGCAAACAGTTCTGTGGAGAATTTGCCATTGCGAAACCGAGGAATTCTCAGGGTAAGGGTGCCGACGCGAGTGGTTAGCTTATGTGGATAAGTCCCATTGCGATACCCCTTCCTTTCTTCAGTGCGCTCATATGGTTCGGCTTCTAGTTGCTCGGTAGCCTGAGCCTGCAAAATTTGGTTCAATACGGATTCCAGCAGAGCTGCTACACCGGAATCTTTGTTATCGCTTAAAAATAAACGGTGCAAAAGTTCCTGATTTACGGTAATCTGATATTGAGCCATTTCAAATCTCCTCTCTTTAGGTATTGTTCACACCTTTATTCTAACTGAGGAATTTGGTAATGGCTCCCTTTATTTTTCAGAAAACCTTTTTACACAATTATAAGGACTTAACTAAGATCTGTCCATTGTAAACGCAAAATTATTTTTAAAAATAACTACTGGCAGGAATTCATCACCCTGTGTATAATATCATGTACAAAAGTTCAGTAGAGTTTAGACAAAATAATAAAATGAGAGGAGCTGAGTTGAGCCGAGAGAATCGTAGCATAGCTGATCTCCGCCACCAGGGCGGTATTTTGTTTGTTGAACACCTTGACAAAGAATTTGTCCAACCATGACGAAAAACTAAAACAGATGAGCGTAATTGAGGATAGAGGAGTGGAGTTTAGCGTCAGTCAATCTCCGCCTGCGGGCGGTTTTTTATTATTATTCAGGTGAGAGGAGCAGAGAACGTGAGCAAAAACCATGTAGTGGAAAGAGAGCAGGGACTGCACAGGGCTCTTTCCCAAAGACAACTTACCATGATCGCCCTTGGCAGCGCCATTGGAACCGGCTTGTTTTTCGGCAGCGGTTTCGCGGTGAGCCTGGCCGGTCCCGGCGTCATTCTGAGTTATGTCATTGCAGCCGCCTGTGCCCTGATTATGATGGGATGCCTGTCTGAAATGGCGGTGGCCCACCCCACGGCGGGGTCCTTTGGAGCCTATGCGGAAATGTACGTCGGACCCTTTGCGGGATGGTCCGTCCGTTACACCTACTGGGCCTGCCAGGTTATTGCCATCGGCGGCGAGGTTGTGGCCGCGGCCATCTATATGCAGTACTGGTTCCCCGGTATCCCCAGTTGGGTCTGGATGGTAGCCTTTTCCGTTGCCATGGTGTATATTAACGCCCGCTCCGTAGCTAATTTCGGCGCCTTTGAATACTGGTTTGCCCTGATTAAAATAACTGCCATTGTCTTCTTCATTATTACCGGCGCAGCCGTTCTGTTCGGCATCGGCACCGAACCCATCGGCTTCTCCAACTTAACCAAACACGACGGTTTCCTGCCCCTGGGTCTGACGGGTGTTTGGATGGGCGTTATGATGGCCATCTTCAGCTTTATCGGCGTGGAAGTGGTGGCGGTAACCTCCGGTGAAGCTAAAGATCCCGAAAAGGCTGTTCCCAAAGCCATGAGGACCATGGTGCTTCGCTTGATCCTGTTCTACCTGCTAAGCCTGGTTATCATGCTAAGCGTGGTTCCCTGGGTGGAGGCCGGCGGTAAGGTAAGCCCCTTTGTTAAGGTATTTACCATTATCGGCATTCCTTACGCAGCAGGCATCATGAACTTTGTGGTTTTAACCGCGGCCCTTTCCAGCATGAATGCCAACCTGTACCTTACTTCCAGAATGATGTTCTCCCTGGCCCGGGGTCAATACGCGCCGTCCTTCCTGGGTAAGCTGAGCAAAGCCGGCACCCCTTTTGAACGTAAGTCCGCAATTAAAGATGAAAAAGCAGTTATCAGCAACTAAAAACCCGCCTCCTCGGAGGCAGTGGTCTGTTGACAACAGGAGGCTAGGATTCCAGGGAATCCTAGCCTCTTTATTATTAGATGTAAACCAAAACAAGTTCAGCAATACTGACTATGTAACCAGAACCGCTTTCATTAAACTGGAGGAAAAATATGGTAAGGCCGAACTACATGGCCCGGGCAGCCCTTTCCTGGCCGATAAAATCATTCAGGGGCGGCACATCCGCCGAGGTGCAGCAAAAATTCAATTCGGACGCATCACACCGGCGTCGCAACCGGTGAACATCAACAAGGGTGTTAGTAAGATCCATAATTTCCTCCGCAAGGCTTTTTGTATATATGCGATCAATTTAATGCAGCTCCTGCCTCAAAACGACATCTTGTGATAAAGTTGTGAGAAACAATTTTCCTGTGATATACTACTTGAGATATGAGAAGTGAGAGGTTGGAAGTGAGAAAAATATCGCTCCGCAACCGTTCTCTATGGATAACACCATGCCCTGGAACATTTCCGTCCTTTGATGGTGCTACGTTGGTGGCATAAAATTCAGTAAGTTGAGGTATGCATATGTTTGAGAAATCCACCCGTTACCGCCAGTACTCCGATCATCTGACCGAAAAGTTCGGTCAGAAGGTCTATAAACTTCCTGTGAATCTTCCCGGCACCTGCCCTAACCGGAACGGCACCGTAGGCCGGGGCGGCTGTATTTTTTGTGATGAAGAAGGGGCCGGCTTTGAATGCCTTCCCAACACCATGAGTGTGAAACAGCAAATTCAAAAGAACCGGGAGTTTTTTATCCGCCGGTTTAACGCCCAAAAATTTATCGTGTATTTTCAGGCCTTTACCAACACGTATTTGTCCCTGGAGCAATTCAAGGAGAATATCCTGGCCGCGGCGGATGAGGATGATGTGGTGGGCATCTCTGTCTCCACCCGGCCGGACTGTATTAACGACGCCTACCTGGACTTCCTGCAGGAACTGCAGGCCCGCCGGGGGCTGGACATCAACATTGAGCTGGGGCTGCAGACCGTTAATTACCATGCGCTGGTGAAGGTAAACCGCGGTCATACCCTGGCGGAATTTATTGATGCCGTGCAGCGCATTCAAAAAAGAAAGTTTGAAATCTGCGTTCACATCATCCTAAACTTACCCTGGGATAACGGCCTGGACGTCATTGAAAACGCCAAAATCCTCTCCGTCCTGGGCGTCCATTATGTCAAACTCCATTCCCTCTATGTGGTGAAGGGTACGGTGCTGGCAGACATGTACCAAAGGGAGGAATTCCGCATCATCCCCCTGGAGGAGTACATCGACCGGGTGGTCACCTTCCTGGAATACCTGGATCCCCGCATCGTGATCCAGCGGTTGGTGGGCAAAGGCCCGCAGGACAACCAGCTGTTTTCCAACTGGAACACCAGCTGGTGGAAAATTAAGCAGACCATTGAGAAAACACTGGCAGAAAGGGATACCTGGCAGGGTAAGAATTTTGACTATTTAAACGGCAAAGCCCTGAGATTCTCGTTTAATAAAAACCAGTAAAGGTCGTATCCGCCCCGGGTACGACCTTTACTGTTCTGGTATCTAATTCATTTACCGTAATCATTTCAAAGGCGCCTTACGATTCCAGGGAACGCACGGGCTTATTTTTATTTCGCCATAATCATCCCTGAAAATCCGATTAGGAGGATGCACGATATGTTTTAAGGAAGACATTGAGGCCCCGGTGTCCCGCCTGGAGAATCTCATCTCGAACAAGACCATCGTAGGCGAGCCGATTATCAGCGGCAACACAACGATTATCCCCCTCGTGACCGCTACCGTAGGTGTCGGTATAAAGCTTACCCCGTCCGCACTGCTCATTATGCAGGGGGATGATGTGCAGGTTTATTCCCTGTCCCAGAAGGGCAATCTAGCCAAGCTGGTTGAGATGATTCCCGATGTCATTAGCAAGCTGAAGCTCCAGGAGAAGGACGAACAGACAAGTGAGTAGAGTAACCGCCGTGATTTGCTGCATGGAGATTTTTCTTAAGTCACAAACAAAAATGTTGCAATACGTGTGCCAGAACTCACAAATGGGATAGGCCGTTTTACAACTTAAACATTAACTTGTCTGCCTATACAAACAAGGCCGGCACCTGACAGGTGCCGGCCTTATAGTTGCTTACACTTTATCTTCAGTTTATGACTCTGGCTTGTTCCATGCTTTTAAGTTGATCCAAAAGAATCCAATCTTTCTTTAAAGCCTCTAAAATCGCTTCGGTACGGGAGGTAACCCCCAGTTTTGCAAATATATTTCCCAAATGGGCCTCAACGGTACGAACACTTACGTAAAGGGTTTTGGCGATTTCCTTATTCTTGTAACCCGCAGCCACCAGAAGCAGGACCTCTTTCTCCCTGCCGGTCAAAGGTTCCGTGTATGCCGGGTCCTGGGCGGCACGGGCTCGCAATTTTTTCATCACCTTGCCGGTGACGGAGGGGTGTAAAACAGACTCCCCCCGGAACACTGCCTGGGTGGCGTTGATTAACTCTCTGCCGCTGATGTCCTTTAATAAAAATCCGTCCGCTCCGATGTCGGGAAGGGCAAAGATATACTGTTCGTAATCGTAGGCGGTCAGGATGAGCACAAAACACCCCGGGCAAAGTTTCTTAATTTGCCTGGTAGCTTCTATGCCGTTTAACCCGGGCATCTCAATATCCATAATAACCACCTTGGGTTGCAGGTTGACAGCCATTTGTACGGCGCTTTGCCCATCCCCCACTTCACCCACCACTTGAAATTTTTCTTCCTCCTCCAAAAACTTTCTGATACTCTCCCTGACCACAACGTGATCATCCGCCAGCATGATTGTAATTTTATCCACCGTGCTTCCCCCTCTCCTATTTAGGGAATAGGGCAGGACTGCAACAAAGTAGCGATCACTTTCATGACCTGACCATGCAATTATATCAATAAACACCCCGGGGGCAGAGTAATCGTGAGAATGGTTCCATTGCCGGGGGTGGATGCCAACTGCAATTTTCCCCCAAATAACTTCACTCTTTCTGACATACCGATAAGTCCAAGTTTCCCTTGCTTGAGGAATTCATAAAAGGATTGGGGCAGTTCCTGCATTCCTTTTCCGTTATCTTGAACGGTCAAAAGAACGCCGTCTTCTTTAAATTCAAGGATCACCTCGACCCTGGTGGCCTCGGCGTGCCGCAGGATATTGTTTAAGGCTTCCTGCATAATCCGGAAAAGGCTTAATTCTATCTCCGGCTGAAACCGGGCAGCCTTCCCTTTAACCATGAAGCCGGCCTCTACCCCTTGGTGTTTGTTCAGTCCTTCTGTTAAAGACTCAATGGCGGGCAGCAAACCCAGGTGTTCAAGAATGGAAGGACGCAGATTTTGGCTTAGATAGCGTACCTCTTTTAAAACACTTTGAATTTGACTTTGTAAATTCAGCAAAAACCGGATGGCAGGCATCTGAATATCCTGATGCTCCACAAGAAACCTTTCTAATTGGTGCAGGACCATGACCAGTGATTGGATGGTGGAGTCATGCAGTTCCCTGGAGATCCTGCGACGCTCCTCCTCCTGTGCTTTGGTGACAAGATCGACGTAGTGACTTAAATTTTCGCAAGCGGCCCCGTTTCCATGGAATCACCCCCTTTACCGCGAACTGCCGGGAAAATCCCATTGGGGAAAAGGTTTGAAAAAGAGAGGAACTCCCAGTTCAAACCTTTCCCCCGAAAAAGGCTAACTCTTTATCCGCTGGTTAATCATTTCACCGTAAACTTCTTGCATGCTGTAGTTCATAAAATAACCGGATTGATAGGCTAAACCCAGGAGAACCTGCCAGGTTTCCCGTTCTGCGGGTGATGGTAATGCCGGAAACAATCTTTGTATTCTTCCTTCGGAATTGGTGATGGTCCCGCCGGTTTCCCCAAAGGTAGAACCCGGTAAAATGACATCTGCCTGTAAATTTTTACTCAATGAAGGTGTTATAACCACTGCCTTCACCCCTTGCCAGAACCTTTCGTCCAGTTCCGCAGCCTCTCCCAGGATAAAAAGTCCCTTTATCCTGTCGTTTTTGATCCCCTGCCAGAGGAGTTCCCAGTCCTTTGGTGCTGTTTTAATGCCCAAATCCAGCAGACCGTGCACGTTGCTGTAAGGATACAGCGCCAGGATGCCCCGTCCCGGCTGCCCCAGGTTCCCTGTCATGAGAGCAAAGGTCCGTAAAAGCTCTAATTCATCCTGGGACTGACGCTGGCCGTCAACAATGATGACAGGATTTCTGGCCCTTCTGTAGCGGTGGATAAATTGAATGATTTTGTCCGGCTTTACCCGGAAGTCCCGGAGGATATCAACGTAATCTTCCACCAGTTGGTCCTCCAAACAATCCAGGAAAGACCTGTGCTGCAGAGCTGTTTCTTGATCCACCATGCCATACTGCAGGAGATAGCTGGCAAAGGCTTCAAAGAGTCGCTGCATTTTCTGCCGGCTTACTTTAAGGGTCATTTTTGCCAGTCTATCCAAACCGGTCACATGGGGGTCAATCAATAACAACGTGGCCCCTTTGTCTACCGCCTTTTTAATTTTATGGGCGATGACAGGATAACGGTGGGTCAGTTCCCCGCCAATCACCAGAAGCAGGTCACTGTTTTGTATGTCTGTAAAGGAAGGTTGGAGGCCTCTTTGACTGCCGGTAAGGGCCACGGCAGGCAGCGGCACCGTACTGAAGATTTGGTTGGTGCCAAGCACCATCCTGCCCAGTTTGTAAGCCAAATAGCTTTCTTCATTGGTTGCGTTGGGTGAAATAACGACGGCCACACTGTCCAGACCGTGTTCATTCCTGACCTGCGCCAGCAGTTTCCAGGCAGCTGTCAGGGCCTCGTCCCATTCGGCCTGCTCCAGCTTGCCGTTTTTCCTGAGGAGGGGAACGTCTAACCGTTCAGCGCTGCGGATACCGTTATACCCGGTAAACCCTTTGTTGCAGAGGTCCCCTTGGGAGGTTACGCCGGTCATTTGACCACCTGCGGTATGCAACACAACCTGGCAGCCAATGCTGCAGTGGGGACAGGTGGTTGCCACCTTTTGTACCTGCCAGGGACCCGGTTTGGCAAGATTGCTGCGCTTGCTTAAAGCCCCGGTGGGGCAGATGTCGGCACACTGGCCGCAGGAGGAACAGAGGGTTTCTGCCAGGGGAGATCTCAGGGCAGGAAGTACGACGGTTTCTGAACCTCTGTTGACAAAGCCCAGGGCGCTGGTGCCTTGGATTTCCTGGCAAAGGCGCACGCAATTGCCGCACAGGATGCATTTATTGGGGTCACTGATGATATACGGGTGGTCATTGATTTCCGCATGTCGTTTTACCCCCTTGCCGAACCTGGCGGCATCTGCCTGGAACTTGGTGGCGTATTCCCGCAGGCGGCAGGTAAAGACATCCAGGCAGCCGCAGGAAAGACAGCGACCTGCTTCCCTTTGGGCCATTCCCTGTGTAAAACCATGTTCAAACTCTTGGAAATGCTTCTTTCTTTCTGCCGGTTGCAGGGTGGGCAAAGGCGTCCTGGAAATTTTCTCCCTGCCGGTAAATTCCGCCGGGTCCATTTCCTTGAGGCTGCCACGGGAAATATTAAAAGGTTCAGCAGCCGGGGCCACCACATGGCCCTTGAGATAACAGTCAATGGAATAAGCCGCTTTGCGACCGGCTGCCACCGCTTCCACCACCGTGGCCGGGCCGGTTACACAGTCACCGCCCGAGAAAATCCACTCTGTATCACCCTGCAGCGTGGACTTGTCGACCTGGATGACACACCGGGCAGTAACCTTTACTTCCGGGCTGCCGGAGAGACTGCCTTGATCCAATTTTTGACCGGTGGCAGTGATGGCCATATCTGCCGGCAGCTCAAATTCCGACCCGGCCACCGGCACCGGGCGCCGTCTGCCGGAACTGTCCGGCGTACCCAGTTCCATTTTGACACATTGGATGGCCTGTACTTTGCCCGTTTCCCCGACAAAGGCCACGGGGTTGGTCAGCAGCGCAAACTGGACGCCCTCCTCCGCCGCCTGTTCAATCTCGTGGGGGCTGGCCGGCATTTCCTTACGGGACCGCCGGTAAACCACCGTAACCTCTTCGGCTCCCAGCCGCACCGCTGTCCGGGCGGCATCCATGGCGGTGTTGCCGCCCCCGATAACGACGACCCTTTTCCCTACGGTGGTCTGGTTTTTCATGGCAACTTGCCGCAGGAATTCAATGCCGGAGTAAACACCTGCCAGCTGCTCTCCTGGCAGGCCAAGCCGCTGGTCGGTCCAGGAACCGATACCGACAAAGACCGCATCAAAGCCCATTTGCCTGAGCTGCCGGACGGTAAAGTCACGACCCAGGGCCTTATTGCAGAATACATTCTGGCACAGGCCGGTAATGATTTGAATTTCTTTCTCCAGAACTTCTTTGGGCAGACGGTATTCGGGAATACCGTAGCGCATCATCCCCCCAACTGGGGAGCGGCGTCAAAAATCGTCACCTGGTGGCCTTCCAGCGCCAGGTAATAGGCCGCTGCCAGGCCGGCGGGACCCCCTCCCACCACCGCCACTTGTTTGCCCGTATTGGGCTTTACTTCCGGGATACAGGGCATCCCTTCTATCTCATAGTCACCGGCAAACCTTTTTAAGGTGCAGATGGAAACAGGTTCATCCACCAGATTGCGTCGGCATTCCGCCTCGCAAAAGCGAGGGCAAATCCGCCCTACGGAAGCGGCCAGGGGAAGTTTTTCGCGGATGAGCCTGGCCGCTTCCGCGGTCTGTCCGTTGGCGATGTGGGCTACGAAGCCCTGGATGTCGATGCCTGCCGGGCAGGCCGACTGGCAGGGGGCCACACAATCCCCGCAGTGTTCCGAAAGCAGAAGTTCCACCGCCAGGCGGCGTAATGCTGTGATATTTTCCGTGTTGGTCCTGACCACCATGCCCTTAAGGACTTTGGCCCCGCAGGACTGCACCATCCCCCGGGCCCCTTCAATTTCCACCAGGCACAGCCGGCAGGAACCAAAGGGCTCCAGGCGGGGATCGTGGCAGAGGGAAGGAATTTCAAAGCCGTTCTTACGGGCCACTTCCAGGAGGTTGCTGCCCTCCTCTGCCAGTATTTCTTTGCCGTCTATGGTAATGCGAACTTTAGGCATTCTCTACGCCCCCTTTCCCATGTCCGGTGGTAACCAGGATGGCCCCAAATTTGCACACATTCATGCACAGGCCACAGCGAACGCATTTCTCCTGATCAATGGTAAAGGGCTTCTTCTTCTCGCCGTAAATGGCCCCGGCGGGGCACTCTTTACTGCAGCGCAGGCACCCCTTGCATTTGTCCGCCGCCACTTGATAGCGAATGAACGCCTTGCATTTCTTAGCCGGGCACATGTTGTGATGAATGTGGGCTTCGTACTCATCCCGGAAGTAACGAATGGTGGTGAGTACGGGATTGGGTGACGTTTGGCCCAGGCCGCACAGGGAACCGGCCTTGATCTGCTGACCCAGTTCCTCCAAAAGCTCAATATCTCCGGGTTTTCCTTCCCCGCCGGTGATCCTTTCCAGAATCTCCAGCATGCGTCGGGTTCCCACCCGGCAAAAGGTGCACTTGCCACAGGATTCTTCCTGGGTGAAATGCAGGAAGAATTTGGCCATATCCACCATGCAGGTGGACTCATCCATAATCAACAGGCCGCCGGAACCCATGATGGCTCCGATATTTCTCAGCGATTCGTAGTCAACGGGGGTGTCGCAGAGGTGAGCCGGAATGCAGCCTCCCGAAGGACCGCCTGTCTGCACCGCCTTAAGTTTTAACCCGGAGGCCAAACCGCCACCGATGTTATAGATAATTTCATTCAGGGTGATGCCCATGGGAACCTCAATGAGGCCCCCCCTGGCGATCTTGCCCGCCAGGGCGAAAACCTTGGTCCCTTTACTGGTTTGGGTGCCGTAGCAATTGAATGATGCAGCCCCGTTCAAAACAATCCAGGGAACATTGGCAAAGGTTTCCACGTTGTTAATGGAGGTGGGCTTGCCCAAGAGACCGGATTCCACCGGAAAGGGCGGGCGTATGCGGGGCATACCTCTTTTTCCTTCAATGGACATGATAAGGGCGGTTTCCTCGCCGCAGACGAAGGCGCCGGCACCCTCTCTGATGATGATCCTGAAAGCAAAGCCGCTGTCTAAAATATTCTCACCCAGGAATCCCCTGGCCTCGGCCTGGGCAATGGCAATCTTCAGTCGTTTAATGCCCAGCGGGTACTCGGCCCGGATATAAATGTAGCCGGTGCCGGCGCCCATGGCATAACCGGCCAGGAGCATTCCCTCCAGCACGCTGTGGGGGTTGCTCTCCAAAATGCTGCGGTCCATAAAGGCGCCGGGGTCTCCCTCGTCGGCATTGCAAATGACATATTTTTCTTTGCCGGGGGACTTTCTGGCCAGGGACCACTTGATGGCGGTGGGAAATCCCCCGCCCCCTCTGCCCCGCAGGCCGGACCTTTCAATCTCCTGGATCACCTGTTCCGGTGTCATGGATTTGAGCGCTTTGGCTATAGCCTGGTAACCGCCCACTGCCAGGTAGCTGTCGATATCCTCCGGGTTGATGACACCACAGTTTTTCAGTAAAATTCTTTGCTGCTGGTCCAGGAATGCTTTGTCCGGGGTGTCGGTGTCCTCCGCATAGACCAGCCAATCCAGAACGGGACGGTTCTCCAGCAGGTGCTCCTGAACAATTCTTGGTACCTGCTCCGGCTGTACCTTGCCGTAAATATACCGCTTGCCGTCCGCTCCCCGGACCTCCACCAGCGGCTCTTTATAACACATTCCCATGCAGCCGCTGAAGGTTAGCTGCGGCCCGAGACCTGCCAGCGCTGTTTGGAAAGCCTCATAGACCCTTTGGCGCCGGCGGCCATGCCGCAGCTGGCCAATCCCACGGTGACGGTTGGAACAGAAGGGTGCAAGGCGGCATCTGCCGGAAGCTGATTTTCTTTATTCATCAACTGCCGCCACCTCCTTCTGCGCCTGGTCATCCTCGCAGGTGATGGTGCCGCAACTGCAGCCTTGCCTCTTTTGCTGCACCAGCTTGCGGGCCTTTTCAGGGGTAATTTTGGCATGGGTCTCGTCATTCACCGTCACCACCGGCCCGTGGCTGCAGCAGCCGAGGCAGGCCACTTTTTTGACGGTAAACTTGCGGTCCGGGCTGGTCCTACCATCCCGGGCGCCGGTTTCGTTTTCTAAAACTTCTGATATTTTTTCCGCCCCTGCCAGGTGACAGGCTGTGCCATGACAAACTTGAATCAGGTTTTCACCAATGGGCTCGGTCCTGAATTGAGCATAAAAGGTGACAATGCTGTAGAGCTCACCGGTCGGGATTCCTGTTAAGGCCGCTACACGCTCCAGCATGTAGGGGGCTACATAGCCAAAGGCATCCTGGATTTGCTGCAGAATTACAATGGCAGAGCCTAAATCCAAGTAATTTTCGTGAACGATTTGATCAATCAGTGAAAAAGGATTTGCTTCGGCATTGCCGGTGATTGGAACTCTCCCCTCTTGCATAATTATTCTCCTTCGTGCTGTAGTGCAGCAAGAAGCGCTTTCTTGGATGCCCGGTGACGTTCAAATAAGCTGACGATTTTCAAGACTTTTAATTCCTTGATCCAGGTCTGCTCTTTAAGTTTTTTGGCCACGATCTCAACGGTAATAGGCGCTTCAATCATGATGACGATATCCCAGTCACCCACCACCGGATCGACGAAGTCCACTTCGGGCATTTCTTCCAGTTGACGAAGGATTTTTAGGAATTCCTGCTGGTTCACATCATCAAAGACATTCACTAAAAGATAAGCTCTGGTTGCCATTTTTTTACCTCCCCTATATCCGGGATTACTCCCTGTTTACACTTATTAAACCACCTGGCTATAGGGGGGCACATTGGGGGATCTGCGGATCTTTTCTAGGTAAAAACCACAATAAGAATAAGCATCTTCTTCCAATACCCGTGGTTTATTCCCGCCCCGAAGCAGCAAACGGCTACCCGTTGGGTAGGGCAGTTACTAATATAGTTTCATTTCCATGTTATTCTTATCATAAACGCATGTCAATAAGATGACAAATCTATTTTAATAAATTTATAAAATTTTATTATATATAAACTAGTTAAAATTTTTAATAACATTATAAAATTTATTTGATATTTTTGTGTGCGAACAATTGAGGAAGGAAATGATTCGAGGTTTTTATTGACATATTTTTAAAATAGTTATATGATCATTTTGAAATAATGTCAAAAACAAACATATGTCAAACGAGGAAATATTTATTTTCCATCTAAAAAAATGTTTGTTCCGGATGTTGGAATATCTCCGTAAGACATGCATTTCTTAAATCGTACGTTCATAAAAACGAAAGGAGTGAGCAGTATGATCGTCGCCGTATCCGCATTTGGCAATACCCTGGACAGCAAAGTGAATCCCCGCCTGGGAAAATGCGAATATTTTGTTCTTTATCACACTCAAACCGGTACCTACAGAGCCATCGACAATACCGGACGTTTTTCCTCGGGGGCTGCCGGGGTCGCCACCACCGGTTTATTGAATGATCATGAGGTCACAGCCGTTATCACCGGAACTGTGGGACCGAACGCTTTCACCGCCCTGGAAGCCTGCGGTATCAAGGTGTACACCGGCGCTTCCGGCAAAGTGGAGGACGTCCTTGATAAATTCCTGAACGGTCAGTTTGCGGAAGCAAAAGGCCCTACGCCGCCTCAGAAAAAGTAGGCACAAAAAAATCCCTTTTCGGGCATTAAAACCGGCCTGCCTCGTGGCAGGCCGGCGGTTTTTTAGTCCATTCTACGGATACAAATGAAAATTACTTTATCCTGTTAACCAACGTGCCGATCTTTTCGATTGAGCACTCCACGATATCTCCTGATTTTAGGTATCTAGGAGGATCAAAGCCCATGCCCACGCCTTTCGGCGTTCCTGTGGCGATGACGTCCCCTGCTCTGAGGGTAAATCCCCTGGATAAGTCACTGATGATATAGGGGATATCAAAGATAAAATGCCTTGTATTGGACCACTGCCTAAGTTCCCCGTTTACTTTACAAGAGATATCCAGCTCCACCGGGAAGGGAATTTCAGATTTATGTACAATATGAGGTCCCATCACCGTAAAGGTATCCAGGCTCTTGCCACGGATCCATTGTTTATGAGTCCTCTGCAGGTCCCTGGCCGTGATGTCATTAAAGACACTGTAGCCAAAAATATGTTCCTCTGCCTTTTCCCTGGGGATGTTCGTGCCGTCCTTGCCGATAATAACGGCCAGTTCCACTTCATAGTCCAGTTCCTTTGTGACTTCCGGGTGACTTAAAATCTCCCCGTTGTGTCCTATCGCCCTGGTCGCCATCTTGCCAAAGTAAATCGGGGCCTCCGGTTCCTGCAAGTCCTTCTTGATGATACTGGTAACCTCTTGAATATGTTCCCGGTAGTTAAGCCCCAGGCAGATAACGTTTCTCTGCAATTCAGGAATAGGGGCCAGCAATGTAACGGCAGCCAGGTCGGTGGAATTCTCTTTTATAAAGCTTTCATCGGACAAGTGTTCTTTTATCGTTGCGATAACATGGTCATTGCAACTGGTAATAAAATCCAGCATAGTGCCCGGGCTGTCCGGGACATCCAATTTGCTCAGGTCAACAATTCTGGTTTTACCATAATTTAATACGCCGATCTTTTCCTGACCGTTCAATATGTAGGTGGCAAAATACATACAGCCAGCTCCTTTTATTTATTACTACACTGTAAAGTATTATATCCTTTGATCTTTCATCCGACAATGACACGTCTGCCTGGTAAAATAAGCATATAGCTTCAACCGTAACGTAGATATGAAAACACCGGTACCTGGTACTTAAGTTATTAAGTTATTTTGTATGGGCAGAAAAACAAATTCCGGCCCTGAAAGTTATCCACAGTTTACAAAAAGCATAATTTCAAACAATAAAAAGAGGTTCTCATGGAGACACCCAAGGGATCCTCTTTTTATATTCCCCAACCGTACTGTTCTTACCGAAACAACTTCCGGTTATGATTCATTGGGTTCAGTTTCCAGCCGCTCCAGAGAATCAACAGAACGCTCAGCACCAGGTAAACCACACCATAGGTTCCCCAGTAGGGCAGCCACATGTCACGGCCGGGGCCGAAGGTAGCTTGTTCACCGAGGATTCTCAGCATCACCATCACCGGGTTGGTGTCCTGCAGCAGTTGCACGATCAGTGGTGTTTCCTGCAGGTTGACCATGGTCAGGCGGGCCTGGTGCTGGTAAAGTTCGTAGATAAAGCCACCCAGGAAACCGGTGCCGGCCACCAGGAAAAAGACAATGCCGTAGCTGTCACCGTACTGACGCCGGTCCTTTTAAAGTAAGTGGAGCAGCTGACGCCAACGGCGGCATACAGAAGCATGGAAACCAGGAAGAAGGCCAGAACCCCCATGATTTGCAGGGGAGCCAGACCGCCGTACATAAAGACCAGGCTGTACAGGGGCAGGGTGGCAAACAGCAGCAGGGCTGTAAAGGAACAGGCGGAAATCATTTTGCTGACCACAATGCTCAACGGACTTAACTCGGTGGTTAACAGAACGTTCAATGTTTGCCGCTCCCGTTCCCCGCTGATCACCCCGGCGGTTAAGCCGGGCACCACAAAGGCCAGCAGTCCCAGTTGGGCCATACTTAAAACCGTAAAGATTTCTTTGCTGCTGCCCGGTTGGAAAAAGGCCGGCGCATTGCGCCATTCCAGATAAATAAACCCTAAGGAAAAACCTCCTAACACCATCAGGTAAAGCAGTACCACCAGGGTAGAACGATAGGAGCGAAATCTCTGCCTGAGTTCCTTGAGCAATACCGGGTTTAATTCTCTCACTGTTATTCCACCTCCCCGGTCATGGCCATAAAGGCGTCTTCCAGGTTGCCCTTTACTTCGGCAAACTCCAGGACAGTCCAGCCCCGGTCCATAATATCACGCAGCAACTGCCCCTGGGCGGCTTTGTTCCCTGTATAGGAAACCCTGGCCCAGCCGGCATCGCCGTCTGCACCGGCCACACCGGGCTGCTGGCAAAGAAACTCGATCAGTTCGGTTAACTTTTCGGCCACGTCGATTTTTAAAATTCTGGCTCCCTGACGGGCGGCGGCTACTTCTTCCACCGTACCGTTGGCCACCAGCCGTCCCTGTTCCAGGATGGCAATGTTATCGCACATCTCGGCCAGTTCCGGCAGGATATGGGAACTGATTAAAATGGTCTTATTCATCCTGCGCAGCTGGCGGATGACTTCCTTCATCTCCGCCCTGGCCCTGGGGTCCAGGCCAGAGGCCGGTTCATCCAGGATCAGCACAGCGGGGTCATGGACCAGGCAGCGGGCCAGGGCCAATCGCTGCTTCATGCCCCGGGAAAGCAAATCCACATAGGTATTCGCCTTGTCAGAAAGGTTCACCAGTTCCAGCAGGTTGCGGGTTAACCTGGGCCGCTCACCCACCGGAATCCAGTAGGCCGCAGCGTAAAACTCCAGGTATTCCGTTGCTTTTAGCCCGTCGTAAACCCCAAAAAAGTCCGGCATGTAGCCAATCAACCGGCGAACCAATGCAGGTTCTTTGACCACGTCATAGCCTCCAACGGTAGCTGTTCCCCCGTCCGGAGCCAGCAGGGTGGCCAGAATGGACATGGCGGTTGTTTTGCCGGCCCCGTTGGGACCGATTAAGCCGTAGACCCGCCCGGCCTCAATGTTGAGGCTAAATTCCCTCAGGGCGTAATTGCTACCATAGATCTTGGTTAAGGACTTTATTACAATTGCATTCACCGGCTCACCACTCCTTCCACAGACACTGCAGGAAGGTCTACCTTGTCAGGCTGGCCAAGACCGGTTGTTTTTTCTACCTGGAACCGGAATTCACCTGACGGTGAACCGTAGCGCTTGAGTTCTTCTGGACCGATTTTAAAACCGGAAGACGGAACATCCACCCACTTTTCTTCCTGCCAATGATATAATTTTATGACTACATTTTTGCTGCTCTGGGCCGGAAACTCGAGGGAAACTACCTTGAAGTTCTGTTTATTCAGGGGGCACAGCAAGTCAATCCCCAGGGTTATTTTCCCTTCATAGAGGGTGTAACCCATGGGTGTTTGATTGAAAGCCCCCTGCTCTCTATCATTTTCGGCATATACATGCCCGGTGCCAGCTGGACAACCTGGCCGGTGGGAAGGTTCAGCTGCAGTTCCTGGGTCACCAGCACCAGGTTGTGGTTCCGGACGTTCTTTTTGTTCGAGACAATTTTGAACATCCCCAGGGAATCTTCGGTCCAGCCGAAGAAGACCGGTTGGCTGCCGCGGACATTGGTCAGCGGCCCCAGTACCACGTCCACCATTTGTCTTTCTCTGACATAAATATCATTTGCTCCCGGTTTTAAGGGAGGAACCAGCAGGTCCCGGAATTCGTTGGGTCCCAGGCTGCTCGGCCATTTCGCCAGGGACTGGTTCACCTCAACACTGCCGCCTGCCGGGATCCGGTTCAGGGCAATGGATCGTCCGCCCAGTAAAATCCGGCAGTCCCGCAGGTTCATTTGGGTATGGTTTTCGATTTTTCCTTTAATGGACCCGTTTTCCAGGAACAAACTGCCGCTGATATAACCCACATCATTCTTAATGGCCGTGGCCCTGGCCTGGCGCATGGACCAGTACTCCACATCCGGGAAGGAGATTCTGGGACCGGCCTCGGCGTCATACTGAATGACGGGAGATTTTTGCCTGTTGGAAGAATAATGATTAGAGGGCCAGATCACCGCTCCTTTGGCGCCTTCCACATTTAAGGTGCCGCCATAGGGACTAACAAAGGCGGCGGTGGCATTGACTTCCGCCCTTTCACTGTCCATGATTTCCACCACCGCCAGGGTCTGACTGATGGGAGCATGAATCCGCTGGGCCGGTGACATGAAATAAACCACGGCGGTGGTAATGACGGCACAGGCCGGTATCATCCACCACATCCAATCCCGGCGGTCGTAACGCTTCAGCACAAGGTAAAGTACCGGACCTACCACCAAAACGTAGATCACCCAGGCAGCGGCCACCCGGGGCACCGGTGGTGTCTTTAGCTGGGGCAGGTACGTGGCGGCGTGCCCCAGCATATCGTTGTTATATTGTCGTTTTTCCTGAGCCCTGCTCATTTTCATATCGAAGCCGTTGGGACCGTTTTTCTGGCCAAATACCAGCGGCCAGACGGCAGCCGACTCTGAAGTAAGGTTCTCCAGGGGAATGCCGCTGTAGATTACGCGACCCTTACCAAAATCCCGGGACGCCACCAGGATCACCCCGTTCACCCTGGCCAGGACTTCACCTTCGGTCAGCCGGCCGGTGGTCGCCGTCATGGTCCCTTTAACCACCTGCAGCCCGCCCAGGTCCGCGGCAACAACCTGCTGACCTGCCGCTGCCACAGGAGAAAGATCAGCCAGCGGCCCGCCGGGTGAGCAGCCAGCTCCCCCGGAAATCAGCAGCATACCGCCCAATGACACCCAGTTCTTTAACAGACCAATCTGCTGCTTATTTAACTGGGTCACAGAAATATCGTCCACGATAATAATATCTGCTACCGCCAGTTCCAGAGGATCTCCGGGCAGATAGGCGGGAGAAAGAAATTTAATGGCCGTCTGCCCGCCAAAGGTTTGATCCAGCCAGGCGCTGAGGCCCCCTCTCAGGGGCTTTTCTCCCAAACTTAGGGCAATGAAACCACCGCCCACCGCCGTTCCCTGGACGGGGCTGGCAGCCACAGGCGCCCCGTCCACCAGGAGCACGGCCCTGGCCCCGGCGTTGACCATTTCACTGGGAACCACCAGGGTGGTTTGCACCAAACTCCTGGCAGGTACCTTAACGGTTTTTTGGTACCGGGTACTCTGGTTAGGCGGCCCTTTCCGTTCCAGCATGTGATCAACGGGCTCCACCACCAGCAGGCCTTTGAATTCCGCACCCTGGTTGGAAATGGCGATGGTAAGCCCTGTGGGAACCCCTAACTTGTAGATACCGCTCAAGCCGGGCTGTACAGCCAGCCGAACCGGCGCGGCATCTGCTGCCAGGGCTGGAGCAGGCATTGCAAGAATGACAAGTAACAGCAATGATATCATCAGCCACGGGATAAAGGTGTTTCTCCCTGGTTGATTGCCTAGCGTTTGCATATCTTAGTCTCTCTCCTTTTCCCACCGTTCTTCCAGCCTCAATTTAAGCAAAGCCACGGTGTCGCCGTCCTGGCGAGCAAACAATAACCATTTACCCTCGGGGCCAAAAACTTGACCCTCGCATTTATGAATTTCATTTAACACCAGCGTTTTTGGCCCGTAAGTGCCGCTTAATTCCTGCTGGCGCAGCCAGTTGATTTCCAACCCGGTAATGCGGTTTTCCGGCGCCACCAGCAGGTGGCTGATGGCCAGCCAGCCCTCGTCTTTTTTCAATTTCTTTAAAGCCGGGGCACCGTCCTTGCCCAGGTAAGCCACCCGGATTTCCGCCACTTGCTGGCGTACACTATACTGGGGCTCACCGTTGGGCAGAAAGGTTAGAATTCGCTCCTGGGCCTTTTCGGTGCAAAAGGCCAGGTAGCCGTTCTTGCCCCAGACGGGATTTTCTCCCTGGCCCAACACGTCGGCCCCGCCGGTTTCGATATTCACCAGCCAGAGTTTGTAGCTGCCGGACTTATCGGGTCGTTGCACAACCAGGCGTTTGCCGTCCGGCGACCAGGTGGGGGCATCCCCTTCAGCAACACGTTTGTCCTCCCCGTCAGAAAAGCGGACCCACACTTCTGGAGCTTTTCCCACCGTGTTTACCACATAGGCCAGGTTTTTACCGTCCGGAGAGTAAACCAGATCGGAATAGTGCATTGTTTTTGTTGTACTCCCGGCCATCACCTTTTGGGTTCCGCCTTCGACGGCCGCTTCCTGATCTGCCATGTTGGAAGATATTTTCTCATCGGAAGCAGTGCCGATCTGCTGTAAATTAAAGGTTTTAGATTTGGCGGATGAAAGAAGTTCTTCCGCCGCCATTTCTTTTATTTCTTCCGAACTCTCGGTGCTTAAGACAAAGGAAACCTGCCGGCCGTCCGGTGACCAGCCGGGGGAGCGGAAGGTACCTCCTCCGGGGGTTCCAGGTAGGCCAGCTGAGCGCCGGTTTCCGAAAGAAGTACCAGTCCACCGCCCCGCACCACTAAAATTTTGCTGCCGTCCGGGCTGACAGCGGGCTGCAGGGGCAGCTCTTCGGTCCAGAACCGTGTCAGTTCCTGGGGTGATCCGGCAGCTTCCAGGTGAACTTCCCCGTTGTTATAGCGCCATAAACCGCTTACAGCAAACACCACCAGGATGATAGCCGCTGCTCCCAGGAACGGGGTCAGCCAAGGGCGCCACTTATCTATACGTTGCGGTTTCTCTTTATGAGGGGCCGGTTGAGAGAGAACCGGCTGCTGGTTCATTAACTCCTTTTGACGTTCCAGGAGTTTCTTGCGCAGCTCAGCCTGCAGGCGGCGGTTTACCGGCACCGCATCCCTGACCTGCCGCATGTGGTTTAACAATTGTGAAATGCCGTTTTCCCCTTCTTCCCGGGCCTTCAGGTACGCCTCAATGGGAAGAACCTTATTTTCATCATCATGAAATCTCTCTTCGGTCATCAGGCGCTCCCCCCTTCCCGAACATATCTCTGCCTGAGCTGCTTGAGAGCCCGGTGATGCAGCATGCGGACCGCAGATTCCGTTTTGCCCAGAATCTCGGCAATTTGGGCAAATCGCAAGTCACCGGCATAGCGCAGCGCCACCACATCCCTGTAATCCGGGGCCAAATCCTTTAAAAGTTGACGCAGTTTTTTTACCTCTTCCCCCTGCAGGACAGCTTCTTCGGGACTGTCATCGGAACCCGCCGCCAGTTCCAGCATGACATCCTGAGTGGCGTACTCCCGGCGACCCCGAATGTAGTCAACGTAAACGTTGTGAGCAATACGAAAAATCCATGCCGCAAAGGGCCCATCCGCCCGGTACTTGCTGAAATTCTCCAGGGCCTTCATAAAGACGGCGGTTGTCAAATCGTCAGCATCCCAGGTATTGTCCACCCGGTAGCGGAGATAGCGGTTGACCGGCTCAAAGTAACGGTCATAAAGTTCTTCAAAGGGCAAATCCCCATCCGGGTGGCGTTGGTTGGTTGCTGGGGTCATTTTCCTACCTCATTTCACGGTTATGCGGTATTTTTTTGAGTACTCATCCATAAAGACGGCAGGTAGCAAATAAATGTAACGCATGTAACAGAAAAAGGCCGCCACAATTTGCGGCGGTCCTTTTCCAGTTATCATATTATTCCATCACCAGGTGAGGCTTGTTGGGAATGCAATGCAGGGCCTTGATCCAGCGGACGGTTTTGGTGCGGGCCCGCATGACGATGGAGTGGGTTTCCGCCCGGTCGTTGCCCACAAACCGGACACCTCTGAGAAGTTCCCCGTCGGTGACGCCGGTGGCGGCAAAGATGGCATCTTCACCCCGTACCATATCGTCCATCATCAAAATCTGCCTGGGGTCCTGCAAACCCATTTTTACACAACGATCATACTCTTCCTGGTTGGCCGGGGCCAGGCGTCCCTGCATTTCGCCGCCCAGGGCTTTAATGGCGGCGGCGGAGATAACGCCCTCCGGCGCTCCCCCGGTGCCGATATAAATATCAATACCGGTTTCCTCAAAGCAGGTGGCGATGGCCGCGCCCACGTCACCGTCACTGAACAACCTTACCCTGGCGCCGGTACGGCGTACGGCCTCAATAATCTGGGCGTGTCTCTCCCGCTCCAGAATCATGACGGTACAATCCTGAATTCTCTTGCGGTTGGCCCGGGCAACAATTTCCAGGGTTCTGGGAATCGGGTCGTCAATATGGACCAACCCGGCGGCCCGGGGGCCCACAGCCAGTTTTTCCATATACATGTCCGGCGCATGCAGCAGGTTGCCCTTGTCGGAAATGGCCACCACCGCCAGGGCGTTGTTGAGACCCTTGGCCACGATGTTGGTGCCTTCCAGGGGATCCACCGCCACATCAACCTCCGGTCCCTGGCCGGTACCAACCTTTTCACCGATATATAACATGGGGGCTTCGTCCATTTCCCCCTCCCCTATCACAACGGTGCCATTTATATTTACGGAATCAAACATCGCTCTCATGGCACTGGTGGCCGCCTGGTCCGCCTCATTTTTCTTCCCTCTCCCCATCCAGCGGGAAGATGCCAGGGCTGCCACCTCCGTAACCCTCACAATCTCCAGAGCAAGCTCTCTATCCACAACCAAGACCTCCTTAGAATTTGAATCTTTGCTACTATTATAGCACCCCCCGGGAAAGGATAGGATTAATTTTTTACCCTTGACACAAATAGCCATATTATCTAAACTTAATTCAACATTAATACCAACTTAATTTTGAGGTGGTAGAATGAAAACAAAAGAAAGGAGGAATTAAAATATGTCCGAAAAGGAAAAAGCAATTAAGGCTCTGGCTCAAATCATTGCTCAAAACGAGGCACGCCTGCAAAAGCAGCAGGAATTGAAGGATTGGTTCACCCGCTTGAACAACGATTTAATGAAAGCAATAGAGTCCCTGCAACAGGCTTAGAGAGGCCTTTTTTATTGCCTTTTTGGACATAGCTGTTAAAATAGATATTGTAGGTTTCTGATTAATACTGTTGGAGGACGCCAGGATGCCTGAATACACAGAGGCCCGTCGGAAGCGGGACCTTTTTCTTTTTATTTTAGCGGGGGCTTTTCTGGGCCTGTATGCCGGCCTGTATGAACCGTCCTTTAACAACTATTTAAATGATGTATTCCACATCGGCGAGGTAGCCAGGGGAGGTCTGGAATTTCCCCTGGAACTGCCCGGTTTTTTGGTGGTGTTTACCACCGGCCTGTTACCTTTTCTGCCCGACGTGTGTATCGCGGTGGTGGCAAACCTGGTTCTGGCCCTGGGGTTGTTGGGTTTGGGCTTTCGCTACCTTGACATGAGCTACAGCCTGATTTTCGCCCTGGCCGGACTCTGTGCCGTTGCCGCCGCCGTCTGCCTGCTGCTGATGGTGCCCCGGCCAAGTAAAACGAAACGGCAGAAACTGCTTTTTAAGCGCAAATACACGCTTTTTTACTGGCTTAATGTGCTGTTTGGCGCCCTGACCGTCCCCAATCAGTCAGCAAAAGGATATTCAACCAATGTTAAAATTGGCAGCTATCAATTCCTGTTATTTAGGCAAACCGGCAGCCCTGCACGAATAAAAATGAAAACATGGGTTATCCCCCTGACGTCATACAAATGTAACATTTTACCGTTGTTCTCAAGGCAGGATTCAAGGGTTCCAAAGTCTAATTATTAATGTTTAGATTTAACTATTCTGTTAAAGGGGGGACCACTATGCTAGCCAATAGTCTGGCCGAAAAAAGGGAATTGATTGTCTGGTTTCTGCGTACCAACCGGTTGAAAAAACCTGAAGCAGCCCGTGTACTTGAGTTTATCAGGGATAACAGGAATTTATTAGCCAGAGTCGAATTCACCAACAAGCTGTCTGACAAAAGGGATGCCCTGCTTGTTTCCGCGGCGTATACCAACACCTTCCCCTTTGATTTCCGTTTGAACAATGTCAGTTATGGCTCAGTGGATGAAGTTCTTCATCAGCTAAAAAACAACCCTCCCAGAAAGTTATTTATGTGGCTATCCTACGCCAGCCCACCGGGCTGCAAACTGTGCAGCCGCTCCCATAAAAGACAGGTGAAAGCCATGCCCAACCCTGTCTCGGTGGCCCACAGGATGCTGCTGGAAGCCGTACGAACCGTAAATCGTAAAGAAGCCCGGCGGAAAGCGTTAATGGTAAGGATTGACAAATCGCTGGACGAAAAGAACCTGCAGGAATTCAGACGCTTAACCGAGGAATTGCAAAGACTCTCCTATGAATAAAAAACCGTTGGTGAGAGGCCCCCGGAAACCGGGGGCCTCTGCATTTGTATAACTATTTTCTTTTAAAAAACATTGTAAAAAAAGGTAAATGGTTCTATTTGTAGTATTTATAAATCAGGTCACATTATGTTGATCGTGAGGTTTTGTTATGAAACTAAGGAACTTCATCCTGAAATTTATCAGCATAGCAAAAAATATGACCTCGCCGGTGCATAACCTCAAGTGCCAGGAAAGCGAATTAAAGGATTATATTGACAACCTGATCACTCTAAATGCCAAAGTGGCCCCTGACGGCACCCTGTTACTGGTTAATGAAACAGCAGCAGGGTATCTTCATATGCGCCCCGAAGAACTGGTGGGCAAGAAAATCTGGGACACGCCCTTGTGGAATTATGATCCCGAGGCCTCTAAAAAACTGAAAATTGCCGTCAAGAAGGCGGCTTCAGGACAAACCGTCTATTATGAAGTAAAGAATCGCATTGGCCCGGATGAATTTATTTATGTTGATTTTACCCTGAACCCTGTCCTTAATAAAAATAATGAAGTAGTTTACCTGGTGGCAGAGGGTCGGGAGATTACCGAGCGAAAATTAATGGAACAGGACCTGGTGGCGGCCAACGAAGAACTGGTGGCTGTTAATGAAGAACTTGTTTCCATTGAAGAGGAACTGAGAAAATCCAACGAAGAAATTTACCTGGCCCATCAAAAACTGCACAATATCTTAGAAAGCATCACCGATGCTTTCTACGCGGTCAACCGCCGCTGGGAAGTAACTTATATTAATGCTGAAGCGGAAAAGCTGCTGGAAATAAAGAAAGTGGATATCATTGGGAAGCACCTCTGGGAGGAGTTCCCCCAGCTGGTTAACACATTGATTTACGACCAATTAAACAACGTCATGTCCGGGCAAACAGCTGCTCAATTTGATTTTTTCTATAACCCAAGGGGAAAGTGGTTCAATATTCATGCATACCCCTCACCCGATGGGTTGTCCATTTATATCCATGACATTACGGACTACAAATTGGCCCAGGAAAAAATGTCCCGGCAGAACCAGTATCTTACCTCCCTGCACCAAACGGCCCTGGCACTGATGGACCGGCTGGAACTGGATGAACTGCTGGAAGCCATTGTTTTTCGCGCGGCTGCTCTTTTGGGCACTGAACATGGCTGGATTTATCTGGTTAACAGTGATCACTCGGAAATCATTTTACGATTGGGGATTGGACATTACAAACAACTAACCGGCTTTCGCCTGCAGAGAGGAGAAGGGCTGGCCGGTAAAGTTTGGGAAACCGGTGAACCAATGACGGTGGAAGATTACTCCACCTGGTCCGGTCGCTCACCCAAGTTTGACTTTATAAAAATATATGCTGGCGTAGCTGTTCCACTTAAATCCGGCCAAGAAGTTGTCGGTATTATCGGAATCGCTTTCTTGGAAAAAAATTATCCGATGGGTCAAGAGGAGTTGATGTTATTAACCGGCTTTGCGCAGTTGGCCTCAATTGCCCTGGACAATGCCAGGTTGTATGCCGACGCTCAACAGGAGTTGGGTGAGCGCAGGCGGATTGAGGAAATCCTGCGCTACCTGGCCTACCACGATTCACTGACTGACCTGCCCAACCGGACCCTCTTTAATGACCGTCTTTCGGTGGCTTTGACCCAAGCCAGCCCAAACAACAAAAGGCTGGCCGTTATGTTCCTGGACCTTGATTATTTTAAGATGGTCAATGATACCCTTGGTCACGATACGGGGGATCAGTTGTTAAAAGGTATTGCCAGCCGTTTATCCTCACTCTTGCGCAAAGGAGATACCATCGCCCGTATTGGTGGAGATGAGTTCTCCATCCTGCTGCAGGACATTGCCAGGACCGAAGATGCAGCGGTGGTGGCGCAAAAAATTATTGATGCCCTTAAAGAGCCCTGGATCATCGGCTGCCACGAGTTTCATATCACCACCAGCATCGGCATTGCCCTGTGCCCCAATGATGGGGAGGATGTCGAAACATTAATGAAGAATGCCGATGCTGCCATGTACCAGGCCAAGGAGTTGGGGCGCAATAATTTCCAGTTTTATACCCCTTCCATGAACACCAAAACAATAAAACGACTGGAACTGGAGAACAGTCTCCGCCGGGCCCTGGAACGGGATGAGTTTATCCTTTACTACCAGCCCCAGGTAGAAATCCACTCGGGTAAAATTGTGGGAATGGAAGCCCTGGTTCGCTGGCAGCACCCCCAGCTGGGCATCGTTTTCCCGGGGGAATTTATTCCACTGGCGGAAGATACCGGGCTGATTGTACCCATTGATGAATGGGTGCTGCGATCCGCCTGTGCACAAAACAAAGCATGGCAGGATGCCGGCTTCCCTCCCCTGCGGGTGACGGTAAACCTTTCCGCCCGTCAATTCCAGCAGCAAAATTTAGTTAAAAAGATGGACCAAATCCTCCGGGAAACCGGCCTTAACCCCCGCATGTTGGCGTTGGAAATTACCGAAAGCCTGGCTATGAAGGATGTGGAGTTAACCGAAAAAACCTGTTTGAACTGAGAAAAATGGGCATCACCATAGCCATTGACGATTTTGGCACCGGTTACTCCTCTTTAAGTTACCTTAAGCGACTGCCCATTGATATTATTAAAATTGACCGTTCTTTTATCCGGGACATTACTGTCGACCCCGATGATGCTTCCATTGTCAGCACCATTATTGTGCTGGCCCACAACCTTAAGATGAAGGTTATCGCAGAAGGTGTTGAAACAGAAGATCAGTTAAGGTTCCTCCGGCAGCAGCAATGTGACGGAATGCAGGGCTATTTGTTCAGCAGGCCCTTGCCCGCCGGTGTTCTGGAAAGGCTTTTAACAACTGCCAGGTACCCGGCAATGAGCCCGCAATCATTATGGCCAAAACCAGGAGCCTCATCCAATATTCTATAGATGGCCGAATCCCGGCCATTTCTTTTTATGCTACAATAGGCTTAGCAAGGAGGGAAAGAAATGGAGCAAATAAGAACCCACTGCCCGCTGGATTGTTACGCGCACTGCGGGCTAGTGGCCCATGTACTGGACGGCAAAGTGATGAAAATTACCGGTGACGACAATCATCCCGTCAATAAGGTTTAATTTGCGGCAAAGGGCGCTCCAAACACCTGCAGCGCCTCTACAGCGGGGAGCGCGTTACCACACCCATGCGTAAAACAAGCCGTGGCTGGCAGCCGGTTTCCTGGGAAAACGCTTACGAAATCATGGTTGAGGAGTTGACAAACATTCTTGACACTTACGGTCCCCTGGCCATCCTGCATCATGATAACGCTGGTTCTGAAGGCATCTTGAAAACCCTGTCCCACCGGTTCTTCAATGCCCTGGGCGGCTGCACCCGCCCCACCGGCAGCATCTGCTGGGGAAGCGGCTATAAGGCCCAGGGGTATGACTTTGGCAAACTGCAGCTGCACAGTTGGGAGGATGTCCTGAACTCCCGGTTAATTCTTCTCTGGGGGCGGGACCCGGCCAGCACAAACATTCAAATGATGCCTCTGCTGCAGCAGGCCAGGAAAAAGGGTGCCCGGGTTATTGTCATCAACCCCCTTAAAGTTGCCAGCTGCTCCCTGGCAGACCTGCACCTGTCACCCCGTCCCGGCTCCGACGGGGCACTGGCGCTGGCCGTAGCCCATGAAATAATAAAAAACAACTGGCTGAACCAACGCTATATTGACCGGCATGTCTACGGTTATGAGGAATACCGGGACCTGGTGCAGGAGTATACGCCGGAAAGGGCTGCCTCCATCACAGGGGTTCCGGCAGGGCAAATTCGCCGGTTGGCCAAAGAATACGGCACCATCTCCCCGGCCTGTATTTTATTTGGCTACGGGCTGCAGCGCTATACCAACGGGGGCCAAACGGTGCGGGCCATTGACGCCCTGGCCGCCATCACCGGCAATATCGGTATTGCCGGCGGAGGTGCCAATTATGCCGGAGGTCACTGGAAAGGGGTATTGACCCCCATAGACGGGCGTGAACTGCCTGCAGTGACACGTACTTTGCCCTGGCCCACCCTGGCCGATGCCATCATAGAAGCCAACGACCCCCCTGTTAAAGGGATCTTTGTTACCCGCTCCAATCCGGTCACCCAGCTTCCTCACACCGGCAGGGTTAGGGAGGCTTTCCGTCAATCGCAGTTTACGGTGGTGGTTGACATGTTTATGACGGATACCGCTGAGATGGCCGATCTGGTGCTGCCCTGCACAACCTTCCTGGAGGAAGAGGACGTGATTTATTCCTCCTGGAACCATTACCTGGGTTATTCCCCCCGGGTGGTGGACCCCGTGGGCCAGTGCCGTTCGGACCATCACATCTTTGCCGGCCTGGCGCAAAGGATGGGACTGCCTAATTTCCCCCATCTGAGCGCGGAGCAGTGGTTGGCAGAGGCCCTGGCCCCCTTATCCCGGTACGGCATCACCCTGGAGCTGTTAAAGAAGGGTCCCGTCCGGCATCCCCTGGCGCCGGATGTACCTGGCAGGAGGGACATTTTGCCACCCCCAGCGGCAAGTTCGAACTGTACTCTCAACTGGCGGAGGCCGACGGGGTAAACCCCCTGCCGGTGTACGAGGAACCGGCAGAAAGTTCTTTACGGGACGCTGCACTGGCAAAAAGCTACCCGCTTCACTTAATTTCCGCCCACCACCCGGACTACCTGCATTCCCAGTTCTGGAACCTAAATGAAAAGTATCACCAGGTGCAGCCGGTCTACCTGCACCCGGACACAGCCGCTGCAGCGGGAATCCGGCAAGACCAACCGGTGGTGGTGGCAACCCGCCGGGGCGAAGCCGTTTTTAAAGCAGTTATCAGTGATATCGTGCGCCCGGACACGGCACTGGTCTACCAGGCCACTGGGCCCGCCACGGCAACGGGGTGAATCATTTGACACCCCAGTTTATCCCGGACATGGGCCTCGGCACCCCCTACTACGACTGCCTGTGCCGGGTGACCCCCAAAATCTAATTCAAACAGGGGCAAGTGGACGGGTATTCTCATAAAGCGGTTGCAGCAATCATTATGCCGGCTTTACCTTTGCTGATTTATCTTTTTATGACCGTTATCCCCAAACTGGACCCGAAAAGAGAAAACTATGAAAAGTTTGCTTCAACCTATGAAAAAATAAGATTGGCTATTGTAATAATATTGGGTGTCTTCACCTTTATCCCCTTGTTAAGCGCCCTTGGCTATAGTGTTAACGTCAGTTTGCTCATGAGAATTACCATACCCATATTGTTTATGATTATCGGCAACTATCTGGGTAAAATACGGTTTAATTATTTTACCGGCCTCAGAGTTCCCTGGACGCTGGCCAACGAAGAGGTGTGGAATAAAACACACCGCCTGGGAGGCAAACTGATAGTGCTCGGCGGTTTTATCGGGCTGCTGTCGGTTTTTTTCCACCGGTCTTTGGTTTTATCTTACTTATAACGGCAATCTTTGTTCCTTTGGTCATCACCATCGTTTACTCCTATCTTTCATACCGGAAACTTGTTAAATAAATGTTTGGATGAAAAAGCAGCAACCGCTGGCCTTGTGCCGTAAGTTGCTGCTGTTTCTATTTGTTAAAGGCAGTTTAAGACTCGTAATCCACCGCCACTACAGACTCTCTTATTTCTGAAATATAGTTGGCAACCTTCTGGTGGTCCGGGTGTATTTGGTAAGCCTGCAGGTCATCCAGGGAGTCAAATTTGGCCAGCAGCGCCAGGTCATAGTACCGCTGCGAACGGACCACATCAACCCCGACCTCCAGGTGACGAAGTTGTGGAATTTTCCCCTGCAATCCCAGCAGGGCATCCCTGGCTTTGGCCATATCGGCAGGATCCTTGAATTTAAAAAATACAACATGCGTAATCAATTCCACCACTCCTTAAAAACTCTTATGTTTTCAGATAACCCGGCATAAAAAATATTTACCTGTTATACTACTTCATAACCCCGTGAAAATCCTTCAATTTTTCTGCCTAATGCAAATAATCTAAATGTACGTTCTACAGCATCCGCCGTTAAAGCGGCGCCGTTGGTCATGGCTTCTTTCAGACTCATGGGGCCGCTGACAATGGTGACAATGGAAAGGAATCAGACGCCACTAAGATTTTCATTGCATCACCCCGTTAGTGCTTTCTAGTAAAGTAGTGTTTTAAAATAAGAATAGGAGCGCCAAATCCTACGCCCCTATTGTGCTTTTAGAACCCTTTATTACGATTCTTTTTTCTCTGCTTCAATCCTTTCCAAAACCCTTTGCAGGTCCCCCTGCCCGAAGCGGTATTGTTCAGCACAAAAATGACAGCTAATCTCCGCCCCGCCCTGCTCCTCAAGCATAGAAGCCACTTCGTCTTTGCCGATCCCCACCAGTAAATCTTCCAGCCTTTCCCGGGAACACTGGCAGCAAAAACAGACCGGCTTGGTTTCCAATATTTTAACCTCAAGTCTGCGGGTTACCCGGTGGATGATCTCTTCCGGCGTTTCCCCGTCCTTGATCAGGGAACTGAGATGGGGCAGTTGAGCCAGGTTTTGTTCCAGTTTTTCCAGAACCTCATCACTGGTATTAGGCAGCAGCTGCAATAAAAGGCCCCCGGCGGCCACCACAGAGTTGTCGGTATCCACCAAAACACCCAGGGACACGGCGGAAGGAGTTTGCTCCGAATGGGTAAGATAATGGGCGATATCCTCGGCAATTTCCCCGGATACCAATTCAACGCTGCCGGTAAAGGGTTCTTTCAGCCCCATATCCCGGGTAACATGCAGGTGCCCTTTGCCCACAGCCGCTCCCACCGGCAACTTGCCCTCGGGGGTGCCGGGTAAATGCACCTGTGGTTCCTGGACATAACCCCTTACCTCCCCCCTGGCGTTGGCTGACACAATGATGGCGCCCAGGGGTCCGTCACCCAGTACCCTGATGGTAAGAAGGTCGTCCCCTTTTAAATTGGCGCCCAGCAGTAGTCCCGCGGTCATGGTCCGGCCCAGGGCTGCCGCAGCCACCGGCCAGCAATTGTGCCTGGCCCTAGCTTCTTCCACCGTATGAGTAGTTTGGGCCGCGAATATACGAAAGCTGCCGTCCGCAGCAACCCCTCTTACCAAATAATCATCCATTAAGCTGTATTTACCTCCGTTATTTTAAATCATAGGGTTATTCTATCAATCACTATGTTTAACTGTCAATTTTTACCCTCTCGTTTTAGAAAAATATAAATACCACATAAGCATAGGTATTTAAAGGAAATCAAACCAGTCAGGTAGAATTATTTATTCATTTCCATCCGGAGGAGGGTTTTCTTATGTCAGAGATCGATAAATCTATCGCTGTCTTAAGCATTATTCGAGAGGCAGACAACGCCCCCTCTTTTCAGACCATTGCCGGCAGGGGTAATTTTACCGCCGAAGAACTGGCGGATGTAATTCGTTCCCTGGAGGAACAACAGCTTATCTATTCCCTTGATGAAGAAGTCACTGACCCGCGGTCCTGTCGTTACCTGACCCCCAAGGAGAGCAAACAAAAGGTTGATCTTATGGTGGCAGACTACCTGGCTGAGTTAGCCGGGGAGGGAAGATTGTATTTTGCCTACGGAGCCAATCTCAATCCCGACCGGATGTATCGTGAACGTTGTCCGGGGAGCCACTTTCTTTGCCGGGCCCTTTTAGAGGGACACAGGCTTGTCTTTAACAAACGCTCCAGCCAGGGTGGCGGCATTGCCGGCCTGGAAAGATCCCCCAACGACAGTGTTTGGGGGGTTATCTACTGTCTGCCTGCCAACGGTCAGGCAGTTCTGGAACAAAACCAAAACCAGGTGGACCCGTACCGTAAAATTCGTACAGCCGTCAAGACCAGCTTTGGTACCCTTTGTTGCGACAGCTTTAAAACCACTTCCGAAGGCGCCTTTTTACCAAGCCGGCAGTATATAGAAAAAATGTACAGCGGCGCCCAGTTTTTCGGGCTGCCCCAACAATACCTGCGCTGGCTGGTGACTCTCCCCATTAGCAACTAAGGCTTCATTGACGTATAACCCCCGGTTCCACGAACCGGGGTTATTCATCCTTAAAAGAAACGTCCTTTATATAATAAGGGGCTAACCGAAAGGTCTGAGCAAACCATGTTAATACCGTAAAGGCGCCAATATTTACGGTAAGACTGGCTAAGAGGTGCCAGTTTCGATATTCCGCAACAGGGGTCTGTAAAATCAGTCTTTCCAGAGATAAATATAAAAAGGCAACCACAAAAATATTAAGGATCTGTAATGATTTTTTGCGTGGTAAATACTGTGTAAAAATTATACCAATGACAAAGATCGGGCCAAACTGATAAAAGATCGAACAACCGGCCCAGGGAATGATGACATCATAAAATTTATAAAAGTTTAATTCCTGACCTCCCCAGTCTACCAGGGAGCCAAGGGCCAGTGTAAAAATGCCTCCAAAAATGGTTCTTCTTAATTGACTCACATCCACCAAAAAATAAAAAACAACCCATGATACAACAGCCGTGATCACCCAGGGCATGGTGCCGCCACCTTTCTCCTCTACAAAACTATTGTGGCAATTATTTATCCCTTCTATTCAGTTGCTTGCCGGGTTTAATTGCTCATCCGGACCACCGTCCGGAGTTAAGGGGGAGGCAGACAGGAAAATGGGGCTGTTATAAAATTAAACGACATGGCAAAAGGACCCTGTGCCGGGCACAGGGTCCTTTATTTTGCCTCATTAGTGATTGCAGCCGCCGTCATGATGATGATGGTGATGGTGTTGGTGTCCGCCGCCACAGCCGCATTGAACGGGGCGGGTTACCAGCGTGCCGGCGGCATAGGCCTCAGCGACACTTTCCAGGGGACCTGCGGCCCCGTTGACAACCTTCAGGCCTAATTGTCGCAGGGCCTGAATCATATGGCCGCCGATTCCTCCGCAGATGATGGCTTCGATGCTTTCATTTCTCAGCATATTGGCAATGCCGCCGTGGTTATGCTGCAGCCCTTCGTTGGAGAGAATCCGGGTATTCTTCACTTTACCGTTTTCCAGTTCAATGATGGCGAACTCTTCAGTGGTTCCAAAATGTTCATTCACTTGGCCGTTCCTTGCCGGGATGGCGATTTTCATAGGTTTCTCCTCCTTGGTGTATAATAAGTCGGTTATGCAAAGGTTCCAAGCAGCCGCCACAGTTACAGCAAAGCTTCTTTTGCCCCTTTACGATAAACCTTTAAATACTCCACAATTTTCCCGCATTGCAGGCAGCGATATCTCTCCATACATTCTCCTCAAAGCCGAAGGGTTCATTCCTGCTGGTCTTCCCAATCTCGGGATTGACAACTGGGACATGTGGTATGGCGACGGCAAAAAGTCCCTTCCCACCGGTGGCCGCATTGATTACAGATCAATTTACAGGAGGAAACCCTGAAATTTCCTCCTTCAACCCGGATGGCCAGACCGTTAATCAAAGCATCCGCTATCTTTTTCCTTGTCCCCGCAATAATTCGGTGAAAGGTTGGTCTGGAAACGGCCATTTTTTCCGCACACAACTCCTGCTCCAGCCCTTCCAGGTCACAAAGGCGAACGGCCTCCACTTCTTCCACCGTGAGAATAACTTCGGACAGCTGACTCATAGGAACACCCTGAGGCTTAAAATAGGTCACAGCAGGCAGCCTTGCAACTTGACGGCATTTGGGTGGTCTTGCCATTTCTTTAACATCCTTTATTGACATTTGTTCATAACTATATTATACCTCTTAGGATCAAATGTCAATATTATTTACAGAAAAACACTTATATTTCTTTCCTCTAATAAATTAAGAAACCGGTTCGTAGATATGCCGGGCCGACTTTGATTTCCTGTGCAGTGAAATAAAAAGGGCAGGAGGATCCTGCCGAATGACAATTGTTACCTTTTCGTTTATTCCAAGGGTATGATAAACACCAAAAGTAAGTAGATAATGATGCCCGGGAAGGCAGCAGACAGCACGGAAAGGATTGCATAGAGAACCCTCACCGCTGTGGGATCAATATCAAGATATTCAGCAATTCCCCCACAAACACCGGCAATCATTCTTTGGGAGCGGGATCGAACCAACCGTTTCATCACAATTCCCCTTTCAGGCAGCAAATAGTGACCTTATAAAAATTTATTAGACAAAATAAATCATATTCCTTTATACTATATTTAATAACTAGTTTTATGGCACGATGAGGAGGGATACGGATGGAAGTTTTACTTTTCTACCTGATCGGCATCAATATTTTGACTTTCATCATGTTCAATCTGGATAAGTGGTATGCCGCCACAGGAGGATGGCGTATATCCGAAAGAAGTCTCATCATTGCCTGCTTGGCCGGTGGCGCATTGGGCGGATACCTGGGTATGAAATTTGCTCACCATAAAACCAGAAAAACGGTGTTTGCCTTTGGTATACCCGCCCTGGGAATTGCCCAGGTGGTCTTTATTATCTGGCTCCTGTAATAACAGCTTTTTCTGACCCCACTGTTCAGGCAGTGGGTTTTTTACTTTCATGAATCATTTTAAGGATGTAGACCGTCATAGTAAAAGGTTTTTGTTAGTAATCATTGTTTCCTCCATGTTCCATGGTTTTTTCTTCTTATCCCGCCGATGCCGGTGGCTGCTTTAGGAAAAGACTTTTCGTCAAAGTATGATATAATTGGGTTTTGAAGGAAACACTCTTATTTTGATAGAAATAATATTTTTTGTGTATGTTAATGCCGGGAGGAATAAAAATTGGTAGAAATACTGGTAAAAGTTATTCGGGGAGACCTTGTTGAATCTCAGCACCGCGGCCACCTGGTGGTTACGGACCGGGACGGCAAAACCCTCTTCAGTCTTGGCAACCCGGACCATGTCACGTACTGGCGCTCCGCCGCCAAGCCATTTCAGGCCATCCCTTTAATCGAACGGGATGTGGTTGAAAAATTTGGCTTAACCGGGCCTGAAATTGCACTCTTTACTTCATCTCACGGCGGAGAAGAACGGCATGTAAAGGCCGTCCAGGGTATCTTGCAAAAACTTGGCCTGGCGGAATCGGATTTGGATTGTGGTTCCTCTGCGCCCATGCATCTCCCAGCGCTAAGAAACTTCTGGCCTCGGGTAAAATATTTGAAGCTTTAAACAACGCCTGTTCAGGAAAACACAGCGGCATGCTGGCTCTCACACTGCTTCTGGAAGCCCCTTTAACAGGTTATATCCATAAAGAGCACCCGGTGCAACAGGAAATGCTGCACGCCATCTGTCAATGTGCTGCCCTCTCGCCTGACCGGGTATACCTGGCATAGACGGCTGCGGGGTACCGGTCTTTGGTTTGCCCATTCGAAATATGGCAGCAGCCTATGCCCGCTTGTCGTTACCCCAAGGATATTTTGACCAGGCCATGGTTGAGGCTCTCAATACCATCCGTGATGCCATGACGTCCCATCCGTATTTTGTGGCCGGTACAGACCGCCTGGATACCGTTCTGATGGAAGTCACCAAGGGTAAAGTGGTGGCCAAACTGGGGGCTGAAGGGGTTTACTGCGTTGGTATCGTGAATCAGGGCATCGGGCTGGCCCTAAAAATTGAGGATGGAAGTTTCAGGGCCATTGACCCGGTAGTGATTCAAATACTCAAGCAATTAAACTATATCACAGATGCTGAATTTGAGGACCTGCGCCATTTATGGCGGCCCACGCTGAAAAACCACCGCGGAGACGAAATCGGCCATTTGGAAGTGGCTTTTTAGGATAAAACAAAGAGGGACATTTCCCGGCTTCACCCGGGAAATGTCCCTCTTTGTACTTTTATTTGGCAAATACATGCCGCCCGATTTGGCCGGTTACCGGCCGTGACCAAACCCATTTACTTTTAGCGGTTGCCGGGTTCCAGAAGTACAGGGCCCCGTTGGTGGGGTCCCAGCCCTGGATGGCGGCCTGGGCCGCTTTAATGGATTCGGTGGTCAAAGGTCGCTTGTACTGGCTGTTCATAACTGACTCAAAGGCCAATCCCTGATAAACTACTCCAGACAATGTTTCGGGGAACTTTTTGCTTTCCATCCGGTTCAGAATGACAGCTCCCACCGCCACTTTTCCTTGATAGGGTTCATCGGCTGCTTCGCCTTCGATGACCATGGCCAGCAGGATCACTTCATCGCGATTTAGATTCCCCCTGGAAACTTGGGGTTTTCTTTGAGGTCTGTTCACCTGTGACAAATCCTTAGAAGAAGCATCTGCCACTTGAATTTGCGGTTTGTTCATGATTCCGGTGTCATTTTGTTTTTCATTTTCTTTTTCGGCCGCTTGGATTGTTTGATTGTCAGTTCCTGCTGACGGGTAAAAAGGAAACATTGATACTGACAGTATTGAAACAGCCAGAGCTGAAGCAATGACCTTTTTTAGTAAACCTTTTGTTTGTAAAGATTGCACCGACAACGTGATTAATTTTTTCATTAGATTCCACTCCTTTCAATGAAAGCTTTTTAAAAGCCTTACGTTGTCTGGAGTTTTACCTGTTAACAAGCAAAAACCATCTGGGTGGCGGGGTCGGTTATAAGACTAACACAGCTTGTCCATAAAAATAAACCCACAATTCCTGGCAGCCCTGCCATTACCCGCCTGCCGTATATTCATCTTTTTTATTTTACTATTCGACATACATTTAGCTTTTTTGACTTAATGTTTTGATAAAATAAATTTAGATAAAAATCTTATAAATTTTAATGGAAAAACATTAAAAAACCGGATGGTGGTAGAGGATGCACCTATTTATTACATTAGCTCCACAGGAAGAACTTGAATTGCCGGTACATTACAACCATTTACTACAAGCTGCCTTATACAGAACCATTGACCCGGCACTGGCGGCTTTTCTGCACGATAAGGGCTACGAAAGTGGTAGCCGGCGGTTCAAGCTGTTTGCCTTTTCCAAGGTGAACGGCAGGTTCGATGCCAATAAAGAAAAAAACACCCTGAGGTTTGCCGGAGATATCGTTCTGACGGTTTCCTCCCCGGTGGGTGATTTTTGCCAGTCCATCGCCAACGGGCTGTTGACCGGGGGACAAATTCGGCTGGGGACGCACCGCGTCGAAGTGAAAGCCGTTACAGTTCAGCAGTTTACGGTGCCGGGAGACAAGGTGATCTTAAAAACCTTGTCACCGGTTGTCGCCTACAGCACGTTCCTGCGGCCTGACGGGCGAAAATATACCTGCTACTTTCAGCCGGGAGACCCCGATTACGACAGCCTGATTGAAAACAACCTGCGGAAAAAATACCTGGCGTTTTACAATCAGGCAGCCCCGCCCGGCACAGTGAAGGTAAAACCAATGGGCCCTGTAAAAATGAACATTGTTAATTACAAAGGGACGATCATCAAAGGTTATTCCGGCAGGATGGAACTAACCGGACCGAAGGAACTGCTGCAAATGGCGGTGGACGCAGGGATGGGGAATAAGAACAGCCAGGGATTTGGCTGTGTGGAGGTGGTAGAGAGTGGTAAAGGAGAAAAACACCGATAACGGTGTTTTCTCAAGTCCTTGTAGGTAGGTAAGGAGGGAATTTTATGGTTAAGGGACGGGGAAGTTATAACGAGCAGTTGGAGAAAAAGACGGACTTATTTTGGCAGCAATATTCTAATGGGCAGGATGACAAAACGTATTTGGAAGTATACATTGAGGAATTATTACCATCTGAATTGGAGCATATAAGATCCTCTTATGGCGGTCAAAGGTCTGAACAAGGTTTGGTTGAAAACCTTGTCCTGATGGTGGGACATACAGTGGAACCGTTGTTAATCGCTATGTGTTACTGGCAACCCAAAACAGTGGCTTTTGTAGTGAATAAAGAATATGGGTCTGATAAAGGAAAGTATAGATTTCAAATGCTCACCAAGCTAGTGGAAAAAATTTACAAAAAGTTCGATTACCGACCGGAAATAAAGGATTATCAGCGTTCTTTGGAAAATGATGACCCCCCGGGGGTTTTTGATTACCTGCAGAGGGATTTTGGCAACTGTTCTGGCTTAACCATAGATATTACCGGGGGCAAAAAATCAATGGTTGCGGGGGCTTTTTTATTTGCTGCTTATTCAGATACCCAGATATCTTATATTGATTTTGACAAGTATAGCACCAGATATCACCGCCCATATGGTTACCTGTGCAAACCAACGTTGTTTAAAAATCCTTACCAGGTATTTGCCTTGAGAGACTGGACCGAGATTAAAGAGTTATGCCAAAAGCACTCATTTTCTGCAGCTCTCAAACTGCTTCAAGGGATTCAGAAGATTATGCAAGAAGAAAGCTATTTCAGAGAAGAAGATAAAAAGAGTTCTGAAAAATTAAAAAAACTGCTTGAATTATATAAAGCTTGGGATAACGCGGATTATCCCGAAGCCAAAAAGTTGTATCAACAATTGGAAATGCCGGTTGCCGAAGACCTTCCCACAATAATTCATAAATTTTCCGGTAATTGGCCCGTTGAAGATCAAAAACTGTTATTAAGTAAAAGAGCTAAAGAAATAAAAAAATAGGCGAAGAGAGTGTCGAGAAGATATTTGGTGATCCTGAAAAGATATATGTATATGTTAATGATGAACTGGCAAAGGCAGAAAGATTAATAAAATATTATGAGGATTACCGTTCCGCCCTCATCCGCGGGGCTGCGGCATCGGAATTGCTGATAACGGCCAGGGTTACCATGCTGTGTGAGTATATTTCCAAAAAAAGACAAAAATCCGATGATAATGAATGGATGAACGTAGATAAAATTGATTTGCATAAGCTGTGTGAGTATATTTCCAAAAAAAGACAAAAATCCGATGATAATGATTGGATGAACGTAGATAAAATTGATTTGCATAAGCTGTCAATTAGTCAAAAAAGAAACCTGCTACTTAATAAAAATAATCGAAAAAACGAGCCGAAAGACAGAAATTATATTTACAAGTTAAATGAAGAATCCTTACCTGAAGGTTCAAAAAAAAGACTGGAAGAATTTCGAGAACAATTAGATAATCTCGAAAAGCTTGCGGAAATCAGAAATGCAGTGGTTCACGGTTGTCTTCCCGTGGGCCGGGATTTGGCAGAAGAATGTTTAAAGATAGCGAGGAAAAACTGTGATGAATTTAGATTATGGCTTAAAAAGGTACCCTTACCAGGGGTGTATGGGGCAATGCCGTGGGAAAAGGTAAAAGAGGTCTGCGGGCTTGAGTTTGTGCCGGAGGTGAAGCATCGCTGATGAAATATTTGTTGGCAGCGGAAGTAGATAAAATTCAGGAATTAATTTTCCAGGCCATCCGTCAAAAAGAAATAACCGGCGGTAGTCAACTGCTGACGGAATGGTGCCGGCGAATGGCTGAAGAAATGCAAAGGGACGGCGTGCCGCCGGAGGATATTATAGTGGCTGACGGGGGAGCTTTCCGGGTTGTTTTTTCCGATAAGGAAAAGTGCCGTCTCTGGGGGGAACAGCTGGCCGAGTATTACTGGAGGGAAACGGGAGGGACATTAACTGTCGTAGAACCGTTGCAGTTTGAGGAAGCAGATTTTACTGTCGCCTCCGTTGAAGCGCAGCGCAGGTTAAGGGTGGAAAAAATGCACCCGCCCAATGCTTCAGCTTGTATCCACAACCCTTTTCTGGCCTATTGTGATATATGCGGGCACGGTTTTGGCAGCAAAAGGGAATCGAGCGAAGGGAAAACCGTTTGTTCCGGCTGCTCGGCCAGATTTGACCATATAAAGGATATTTCACATAGCCTGTTTGTGCAGACCCTTGCGGCAGACCTGGAAATTAATAGACAAGTTGACTATTTTGGCAGCTTTGACGCGCATACCAATGTTGCCTATTTGGTGGCCGACGGAAACAATATGGGTGTCCTTTTCAGCAAATGTTCAAAAGAACAAATGAGAAAGGTATCTTTGCGGCTCCCAGAGATCATTGACAGCTCTCTTAGCACAGCAAGGGTCAAGCTAATCAACCGGTTAATACAAGATGAAAAATTTAAAATTAAGGGTTTACCTGTGTTACCCCTGATCATGGGTGGCGACGATCTTTGTGTGCTTTTGGCGGCGCCCTACAGCTTTGATTTTGCCAGGCAGTTTGTGCAGCACTATATTGATGAATTGAATGCTTTTTTGGCCGGTATAGGCGTAAGGGATTTTGCTGCAGGTATGTGTGTTGGGCTGGTGGTTTGTAAGGCCAGCTATCCCCATACCCTTGCCTATAAGCGAGCAAGCAGGATGCTTGAACGGGCTAAAACAGCAGCAAGGACGCAGGGGGCAAGTTTAAGCCTTATTTCTTTTACAAAAGGAGCAACAGCGGCGGAAGAACCGGATAAGCCCGGAAAACTGTTGAATACATTGCAAACATATCATTTGCGGGACGAAAGTACAGGTTCTATTCTGCCCTTGTTGGACCTGCTAGAATGCCGGGAGATTTTGAAAGATGTTCCTGGTTCAAGACTTGCAGCGATACATGAACTGTATGATCAGGCTATTTTACCTTCACCAAATGATTATGATAATGAAAAAAGAAAGGACTGGCTTAAGCGACTGGATTATCAACTGGACAGGGCCGGGCGGAAACCGCAGGACAGGGATAATCTGGAAAAAGCTTTACGCAGGCTTGGCAGCGCAGACCCTGATTTTTTGTATATGCGCAGCGCAGAACATATCAATGATGGAATATGGGGGACAGGTTTTGGCGATCTTATGGATTTCTGGGACTATACTTTAGGTATGGACATTAAAGGAAAGGTGCAGGATTTATGAGTATTACAATGGTCTTTAAATTAAAGTTTCTGTCAGAGTTTCATACTTCAACCGGGCAATCATGGGGAAATTCCATTGATTCGGTGTTGCTGCGGGATGAAAACGGCAACCCTTGTATCAGAGGCTCAACGCTGGCCGGCTTGTTCCGTTCTGCAGCCGCTGAATTGTTGGAGCATGTGGCAGGGAAAGGGTGCTTACTGGAAGAAATCTTCGGTTCGCCGGCAAAGGCTAAAAGCTGGGCCTTCGGCAATGCCCGGCTGGTGTCTGCTGTTGCCCTCACATCCTTTGGAAACAAAAAATTTGCCCGGGTGAAGCGAGGGGTCAAGCTCAATCCGCTTTTACGGAAGGCCGAAGACAAGAAATTGTATGCCAGGGAGTTTGGCAGCAACGGCCTGGAGTTTGAATTTTCTGTTGAACAAATAACCGGCAGTGACCGGGAGAAGGATCAGGCAGCCCTTTTGGTTGCTGCTGCCAGGATGGTGCGGGGGCTTGGCAGTTCAGTCAACAGGGGTTGTGGCCGGTGTTTGATCTCTTTGTGTAAGGTTGTGGGCATCGGGGAGGATGTTTGTCAGGCCGAACTGTTACAGCATTTTGGCATGTTAGTAAAAGGGGAGGAAAAAAGAAACAGGCGTTTTAAACATGATGCCAGGCATTACCGGGAAGGTGCCTGCCATCTGCCGGAGAATGCCGGTTACATCAGGTTACTGGTTGTAGCCCAGGCCCAGGAACCGATCATCGTCTCTCAAGCAAACTTTGGCGGCAATGAATACCATGGTATTTCCTTTATCAGCGGTTCGACCCTGTTAGGAGCCTTTGCTGCCAGGTATGTGCAAAACAATGATATGCGTGAAGATTATGACCTTTTCCTAAATATTTTTCGCCGGGGAAAAGTGTGCTTTACTCCATTGTATCCCGCCAAACAATATCAAACAGACTGGTTATTTCCGTGCCTTCCTGCTCCCTTTGATTTTCTCACTTGCAAAAATAAACCCTTTTACGCCACTAAACCACACCGGAATGAAAAGGGTGAAATATATTTACACAGTTATGCAAACAGGTCCTTCCAGGGAAGCTGCCAACAGTGCGATGACCAGGATGTTCCCATGGTGCAGGTGGCAGGATATATGCCGCTGCAGGAAGGCGATTATACCATTTATAATCCCCGTTTTGACTATGCACCTCATGTCGGTATGAAAGAAAAGGAACGCATGGCTGATAAAGGAAGGCTTTTTTCATACCAACCACTGTCCGCCGGGCAGTATTTCATCGGAGAAATTACGGCATCGGATAAAGACTGCCTGAACGGCCTTTTGCGGTTGTGCGAACAAAAGGGAGAAGGCTATGAGATTACATTACGCTTGGGGAAGGGTATAACCAGAGGGTATGGAAAAACACGCCTGTATTTAAAACCTGTGGCCGGTTCTTGGCTCAACCCGTTGCCGCTGGCAGAGAGGGTAAAGTCTGCCGGCGGCATCACCCTTACTTTTCTGACAGACAGCATTATCACTGATCCCTGGGGAAGAACCATTTCCCGGTTTACGCCTGAGATCCTGTCCCAGCTGCTTGGCCTTAAAGTCGGAAAAATTAACAATGTTTTCATAAAGACCGGAGAAATCCGCAGCTTTTCCGGGGTTACGGGATTACCGGGCTTTAGTGATCTGGCCATTAAAGCAGGTTCTGCCCTTGGCTTTGACTTGTCACCGGATACTTCCTTTGATGAATGCCAGAAAACTCTGGAGAGACTCGAAGCCGGCGGCTGGGGATACAGACGCCACGAAGGTTTCGGCAGAATTTCCTTTAACCACGCTGTTTACCTGATCCCGGAACTTACGGATAAATTAGATGTGGTTGAGGTTCCAGAGGATTGGCTCAAAGAAAGGACGGATGTAACAGCAATTTGGAAAGACGAAATACAACCCGATTTGTTGTGGGAGTATCATTATTCAACTCTACCGGTGTTTGATCCCAAATGGGGCGAAGAAGTCACCAAAAGGTATAGAGAAGTTGCAAGGTGGCTGTTTGCTCATGCCCATCTGGAAATTGATGACCTAGTAAACAAGCTGGAGTCCTTTGGCAGTGTAAACATTTTAAAGGAGTTTGATATACCTGACAGAAACAAAGACGATTTTCAAAGTTTTGGTAAATCAATGGCCCAAAAAGTTAAAGATATTTACGCAGTAATGGAAGACAAGATCAAGAATTACTCTGATACCGGTTTTCAACTCAAAGGCGCCTTGTGGCCCCTTTGCCTGCAATGGCTGGGTGAAAAACTGGTGAGCATGGAGCAAAGGGGTGAAGAAAATGGATAGAATTTTATTGGCTGCAAACCTGACCCTGGCAACGCAGCTTCATGTCGGGAGCGGCGATGACAGCCCCCTTTGTGATGCCATGATATACCGGAGGCCGGATAGTGCCCTCATAATACCAGGTTCTTCCGTTGCCGGGGCCTTACGTGGCAGGGCGACACGCCTGTTTTCTTCCTTGCGCGGGGAGAAAAAGTGCCTGTCTTTATCAGGCATAACGGATAGGGAATGCGACTGCCCCACATGCGCAATGTTTGGCAATATTTACCCGGATGCTGGATCATCCAATAACAGGCTGTCTGCCAAAATACTGGTCCATGACATGGAGATCCAGTTGGCAGACGGTACTTCCATTCGGGATGGTGTCGGGATAAACAGAGTATCACGCACCTCCAACAGTGCAGCGGCCGCAAAGTATGACTATGAAACCGTGGCGCGGGGGGCACAGCTTGTGCTGAGAATGGAGGCAACCGGGCTTACGGACAAGGAGGAAGTGCTGCTGGCGGCTTTACTGGCAGAAATCGGCGAAGGGCGTATACGTTTTGGAGGGAAAAGTTCCCGCGGCCTCGGTCGTGTGTCTTTAGATAATGTTGCGGCCTGGCGTCTGCCCCAATGCACGCCGGCCCAGTGGACGCAATTTTACGCTCTGCTTACCTCGGATGACTGGTTTTTGCAAGGAGGGCAAGAAATAGCAAACTGGTTTTCCCGGCGGTTGGAGGAAGCCCGGCGACTATTTGCGGGGTCGGACGATACATTTTTAATTATCAGCGGAACACTTAGGTTTAAAGAAGGATTTCTGACGAAAGAAAGCTTTCTGACGGTGGAAAGTCCCTATGATTCATTCCCGCTACTGGTTACGGAAAGAGGGAAAAGGCGGACGTGCCTGCCTGGGAGCTCTTTGCGCGGTGTATTGCGCTTCCAGACCGAACGGATTGGCAGAACCCTGGCGGAATTAAATAATCTGGCAGGATGGTTGGTTGCCTGTGACCCACTGGCTGCAGGTGAAAGTGAGCCTGGCAGGTCCTGCAGCCGCCGACCGGATAAGAAAAACGGCAATGAATGCCTGGCCTGCAAGCTTTTCGGCAGCATGCACGCAGGCAGCCGCCTGAAAATATCTGATGCCTGGGAAATTGAGGCGGGCAAATTTTATCTTCAAGACTATCTGGCCGTTGACCGCTTTACCGGAGGGGGCAGCGAAGGGAAAAAATTTGATAGTGTATACACCTATCGACCTAGTTATTATATCGAGATTCTATTTGAAGAACCGGAAGCATGGGAACTTGGCTGGCTGCTGTTGACCTGCGGGACTTAAATGAAGGGCTTGTATCTGTGGGCTCAGGGAGGGCAAAAGGGTTGGGCAAGGCGGCAATAAGTGAAGGAAAGGTAATGGTTAAAAGCAGTTTATTTTCCGAAGGAACAGAACGCTATTCCGGTGCTCTGACAGTCAGAGAATATAATTTTAAAAAATTTATGCAATCACCTGAAGCTCAGCGGCAGGTTGAAAAATTCCATACCAGGCTTTTGGAACTGGCAGGGGAGGGTGTAAAATGAAAACCCTGGTGTTATCAGTTTGTACAAAAGACCATATAGCCATTTTCGGTGGCAGGATAAAAACTGAAATATTACCTGATTTTTTGAAGATTACGCCCGGCGGCTTGCTATGGTCCATTGGTGAGCATCCGGACCGTTGCGAGATATTAAAAGAACAATTGCCGGAGCTGAAATATCTTGAGCGGTTAAGGCTGTTTGGACCAGGAGGGGACCTGGAATTAAGAAGAGAAGATGATGCGTACAGGTGGCGTTTTATCGGCCCTGCCGGCAGCAAATTTGACCGTAGATATCAACTTCGCGATTTTTGGGCAGAAACAGGGATACAGCACCTCTGCCGGCACGATGAAACCTTGCTCCTCTGGGGAGAGAAACGGGGAGACAGGTACTATGACGGTAGGTTTGCAGCCGCCCGGCTGGTTTATCCGCTGGGGGAGCATACGAACAAAAAACGAGCGGTTATCAAGACCAGGATTTACACCTATTTTGGCCGTCCGCAGTTTGCCTGGTACTATTCACTGGAGGAGTGGGAAGCGGATGAGAGGGAAAATTAAGTTTATCAAGATGGAGAAAAATTACGGCTTTATTACGACCCAAGGTCAGGATTATTATTTTCGACTTTCTGAGGTCAAAGGTTTTGCACCTGCGAAAGGACTGGAGGTGGAGTTTGTGCTTGCTGCTGAAAATGACGGTAAAAAAAGAGCGAAAAAGTTAAAACTTGTTAGCGAGCAAAAAGAAAAAAGCCGGCATTTTTTTAACCCTTACAATTTTGTTTCTCCCCTGCCGGAGGTGGAACACCCCTTTTTTAAACACCAAACCCCGCCTTCCCATGCCGTTTATAGCGGATTAACGGGTTATATGGCTTGTACACTGGAAGTAGTAACGCCGTTGTTTATTAGTGAAGGTAGACCCGGTGAAGTAGCCGGCGGGCATGGAGTCTATAGTTTTATTAAAAGGTGGGATAAACCCTTTATTCCCGGCTCCAGCCTGCGGGGAATGATCAGGAATGTTTATGAGGCTGCGACCAATTCCTGTTTTGCCGTCTTTGCTGACAAACTGTATAGCCGCCGTATGGAGGCGCAAGAGGCAAAAGATCTGATTCCGGCCAGGGTGATCCAAGAGGATGTCAGTTGGAAACTGCAACTACTGAAGGGAAGGTCAGTTAAAAATCATAAAAACATGCAGCTTGCTGCCTGGATAAGTAAATATGACCCGAAAAAGCAAAGTAAAACGGCTCCATCAGAAACGAAGGTTGATACGGATGGCTTCAATCACGGGGATAAAGTCTGGGCCCTTTTAGAGCCGAAAAAACATGCCAATAAACCAATTTCTTACTGGAAAGTGAAAAATCTTTTCAGGGATGAAAATGAAGCACGACAGTGTTCTGAACAGTACAAGAGCAATGAACTAATTATTATAGAAAAGGGTTGGCTGTTTATCTCCGGGCAAAATGCTGAGAACAAGCATGATGAGCGGTTTTTCTTCGGGGAGGCGGAGTTAATTGAATTGCCAGGACAAGTCCGTGAGGATTACGAAAGAATAGTGGGTGAATATCAGAAAAGGCATGAGGAACAATTAAAAGACTCTGACGGTGGGTGTTCCCGGGGAGAAAAGGATAAAACCGAGATTGCGCTGAGCAATTTCATCTATGCTTCGAAAGAATTAAAACCGGGAGACCTTGTATATGCCGGAGTTAGTGGGAATGAGGTTAAGTACATGGTTCCTGTCCAGATTAGCCGCCGGCTGTTTAAGGCAAGTACAGGGGAACTGTTGCCTGAATACTTGCGTCCATGCGGCAGATATGAAAAACTGTGCCCAGCTTGTCGTCTTTTTGGTTGGGTGAAACCATCGACCTCAGATGACAAAGGATTTGCCTCATACGCCGGCAGGGTGGAAGTAAGTGATGGAAAACTTGTTGGTAAAAATAGAACAGAAGACATGGTTACGCTGGCGGAGCTGGCATCGCCCAAGCCCACTGCCACTTTCTTTTACCTTGCTGACAGCGAAGGGAAGGCTCGTTACATTAATAAAAGGGATGGCTATCAACAGACCCTGAAACTTCGGGGGAGAAAGTTTTACCGCCATCACAGCAGGTTTCAGTGGCAAAAAGGATCATCTGACAACAAGCGTAACCGGACAATAAAAGATCCTGTGAAGCCGGGCAGCCGGTTTAGCTTTTTAGTCCGCTTTGAGAACCTTACCGAAGAAGAATTAGGGGCCCTTGCCTGGAGTATCCAGCTGGAAGAAGGTCTGTTTCACAGGCTGGGTTACGGCAAACCGCTGGGTCTGGGCAGTGTAAGAATATCAATTGAGTCCTGTAAAACCTTTAATTTTCAAAAGAGATATGCCGGCTTAACTAATTCCGGAGCACAGGAAGTCGACCTGGATGGGTATATTGACAAATTTAAAGAAACCTGCAAGGAGGCCTTTGGTAAAGACTTTTCTGAACTGGAGAATATTTGTGATTTAAAATCCATTTTTGGCAGTCCCATAGATGAGCTTCCGGTGCACTATCCCAGGTTGACGAAAGAAGCAAAGGAAGGTGGAGACGAGAATTTTAAGTGGTTTATGAAGGCTGCTACAAAGGAGTGGTTCTTACAGCTGGCCAGGGAGGACAGAGGATTATCATACGATGAGTAGGTCAAAGCCATTACCGGCAGGCTATGGCAACAGTCAGGTCTTGGCAGTTCAGTGGGGGGTGATAAGTTTATGGGATTTATTCATGCGGTACGCGACTTGGGATTAATGGTTAAAGGGACAGCGAAAGATGTTTCAAAAGACAACGATATTAGCAGCTATCTACAGTTGCCTCTTCCTGTTATGGCCGACGCAAAGAAAAGCGGACGGGAAATACGAATTTGGTTGTCAGTTGATGACAAAGATGCGGATGTATTAAAGGTTTTAGGGATAGCAAAAATTGATCTTGTTGAATATCCCCGGGTGGAGAAAGAAAAATATTTATACCGCGAGCCGGTGGGATCAAATACCAGCTGGAAGTTTTCCCCGGTGTATAAATTGGGAACAGCCATGTCTGACGGACAGAAGGAACTGATGGGAAAAGGGGGTGAGGCGGCCCGCCAAGAAATGCTGGCCTGGTTACGGGGAACACAACCTGGTTTTTTATCCAAGCAAGTAACAAAGGAAATCAAAGACAACCGCTACTTAAAACTGAAAAACGCCATGCTTGACGCCTTTGAAGAAGAAAAAGCATTTACGCCGGGAGCGGTGAATACCATTATGCAATATCTGATTGACCGGGTTGACGATATCGTATCCCTTTGGTCAGACAGAAAACGCTCTTATATACTGATATTCGGTGTAAACGATAATGGGCGTTTCCTTTATCCGGGAGAAGTAGCCGCCTTTCGGCGGTATTTCGAAAAAAAGCTTTCTGACCATATGGTCGCAGGTGGTGTGGCCAAAGTAGATAAGACCTGTTTTTGCGCTGTATGTGGCGGCCAGGCTGCTGCAGCTATTACTGTGGACAAGCTGTTTACCTTCGCCACCTTTGACAAACCCGGCTTTTTACCTGGAGCCAGGGACATTCCAGGGTCCAAAGAAAAAGTGTATCCGGTGTGTCAACATTGTTTTTCCCTGGTTTGCGACGGCAAGGAAAAAATAAAGGAAAGTTTTCGCGATTCCCAAACAGTGGCGGGGCTGCATATTGACGTGGTACCTGAACTGTTATTTGGCATAGCCAACCTGAAAAAGATTGCCGATAAAACGGAGGAGTTTTTACACAAGGGGATCAAGACGGAAGAAAAAAGGTTCAATAAATTGGCCGAACAGGGCGACGGGCTGGTCTATCATTTCTTCTTCTGGGAACAGAACCAAAGGCAAGAGCGGGTGCACCTGCTCGTTGAAGATGTGCCGCCGTCACGGTTAAGGAAACTCCTTAAATTGTGGCAGGAAACAATAAATGTGCATCTGTCCGTTAATGAAGATGATAGGGAGACAGGTGCCCTGGACGGTCTTTTCAAGCTTTTGTACAGGGTTTTGCTGAGTCTGGCGGGGAAAAGGGATGAAGATAAAAAAATAATGCGGGACAAGTGGGTGCAAACAATGGGAAAACTGTTAGGTGGCCAGCAGGTGGATGTGTATTGTTTGAAAACCTTGATGGTATCCCGGTTTCCCGGTTTATTTGCGGACCGGGACTGGGTAAAAAGATTTGGCCGCCATGAAGTTAAAAATATGGTTGCTCTGGTTGACTTTTTAACAAAAGCAAATGGGAGGTGAGTTTATGAAGCTGGATTTCTTGGCCAAGTTTGCCGATCCGGTGATGCAGACCCCCGCCGGGCAGGGAGCCTTCCTGGCAGGGGTGGTTCTCGGCATGGTGGCGAGGGGGCAGACAAAGGACGGGAGCATTGACGGAGCGCCCCTTTTTAAGCAGATGACCTTTGGACGGATGAAGCGCCGGGATCTCAAGCGCCATCTGGCCAGGGTGCCGGAACTGGTAAAGGCCTATGACTTGAATTACAAAGATTTAATCAGGAAATTGGCTGCCTATGCCGGTGAACTTATTTTGCAGGATGAAGGGTTTGAACTGGGGGTTGACGGTAATTTTGCTTTTGCCACCGCCTTCATGAATGCAAGGGAGTATTTCTGGACGATTTTTGGTAAACAGCATGGGGAAAATGACGAAGGGAATTAATAGAGCAGAGGAGGTTAATTGTTATGACCTTTAAACAAAGACGGGAATATTTGTTTGTTTACAGTGTAAAGGATGCCAATCCCAACGGTGATCCGCTCAATGCCAATCACCCCAGGTATGATGAGGAAACGGGGCAAGTGCTGGTTTCGGACGTAAGGATCAAACGGACTGTGCGGGACCAGTGGGTCAGAGACGGAAAAGACGTATTTGTGGACGGCGAAGCCAAAACTGCTAAAAAGAAAATTGAGGAGCTGCAGGAAAAGCTAAAGGTAAAGGAAGGGAAAAAAATATGCGCCGGTTGTATTGATACGCGGCTGTTCGGTGTTACCTATCCGGTAGAAGGAAAGTCTTTTTCATGGGTTGGCCCGGTCCAATTCAAATGGGGACGCTCACTGCACCGGGTGAAACCGGAATTAATTCAAGGGACGGCGGCCTTTGCCACCAAAGACGAAAGCGACCAGCGTTCTTTCCGGAATGAATATATCGTACCCTTTGCGTTAATAGCAGTTTATGGTATTGCCAATCAAAATGCCGCCCAAACAACAGGAGCAACGGACGCAGACTTAAGGGATTTAAAAGCTGCTTTATGGGACGGTACTGTAAACCTTATTACGCGAAGCAAGGTTGGCCATATCCCGCGTTTACTGTTGGAAATCGTATACAGCGAAGGTTTCCAGGGGGCCCTTGGTTCTCTGGATGAAAAGGTTTGCTTAAGCAAAGCAGAAGGCACAGAAGCGGGCAATTTTAGCAGGGACGAAGAATTTGCCATTCGCAGCGTACGTGACTGCCGGTTGGATATTTCCCTTTTGGTAGAGAGAATTAAAGGTGTGAAAGATGATATCGCGCTGGTAAATATCCGCAAAGATGCTGACCTGGAGATTATCGGGCTGGACGAACTACAACAGGAACTTGGCGATAAAATCAAAAAAGAGGAGTGAGAATATGGCGACGGTCTTTGAGGCTTCCGCAGCCATTGCCATGTTCCGCCGACCGTACACCACCACCTCGTCGGTTTCCTATCCGTTACCGACCCCAACTGCTGTGGCCGGGTTGCTGGCAGCCATTACCGGTCTGGTTAACGGCTGCCAGGAACGGGGATTTGCCGCCCAATACTGGCAATATTTACAGGGGACTCGTATTGCCATACAAATGCTTGCGCCGTTGAAATGGCGTTCGGAGACGATTAATTTCTGGAATGTAAAAGAACCGCAGAAAAACCCGCATATCCAGGTTAAGCACCAGTTCATCAGCCGACCGCGGTATCGTTTTTACGTGCATGGCGGTGTTGAAGAAGAATTAAAAAAACATTTGTCCCGGGGCACCTTTGTTTATACGCCGTACCTGGGTGTTGCTTACGCAGTGGCAGACATCAAATACTGCGGGCATTATCCATGGGGGCCGGTGGTGCTGGAACAGGCAGATGTGTCGACAGTGGTGCCATATATGAACAATCTGGAAGTAGATATATTAAGCTCGGGCGGTGCGTTCCGGGAACGGATTCCTTACCGTCTGACGCAGGACAGATCCCTGGTTGAGACATTGCCAATCCTTTATCAGACAGACCCGGCTAAAAAATTGCGGCTTATTAAACGGGGGGAGTTGGATGTCACACGGTGCGGAGAAGATATTGTCGCTTGGTTTCCTGCATGGTGATCTGCGGAGCCATCCTCATAAAAAACTCGCCGCTCATCTGAATGGTGTGGCTGCCATCAGCGAGCGGTTGGCGGAAACATACGAATTGCCTGTAAACAAGAGTTTGCTCAAGCAGATAGCAATAACCCATGACCTGGGGAAGGCGCACCCTGATTTCCAGGCCTATCTGGATAAAAAAGGCCCTGGTGTTAATCATGCGGAACCCTCCGCGTGGTTTACCTATTTGTTAACCCATGACCTGTGGGCGGCGGAAGCGTCCGCAGGCATCATACATGCCTGCGCGATGTGGATGACCTGGAAGAAGACTGGCTGCCGGACGGGGCCGCGGAAGATAAAATTAATAATAGGCTGTGCCGTTTCTTGCCGGAGTGGCCACTGCCCCTTACCAAAGGGAAATGGAAAGAACTTGACAACCTGTTATCTGACGGGCCGGATGTAAGCATTGATGAATGGCTCAAGCTGCGGCTGCTTTATTCCGTGCTCATAGCCGCTGACAGGATGGAAGCCCTGGGGATTCGCGATTTTTCTAGTGCAGCCGTGCCTGCTTTTATGCCGTTATCGTTTAAAGCCCAAACAGCATTAGGACAATGGCGGGAAAAGACAAGGCAAATATGCATCAAGCAGGCGGAAAAAATCGAAAAACCGGGGGTATATACTTTAACATTACCCACCGGAGCGGGAAAAACGCTGCTGGGATTGGAGATAGCCCGTACATGGGCAGATAAGTTCAAGTACCGGGCGATCATATATGCATTGCCCTTTATCAGTGTTGTCGAGCAGAATGCGGCGGTGGCCAAAAAGGTATTCGGTGCGGCGGTACAGGAAGACCATAGTCTTGCTTATGCCGGGGGCCAGGAAGATGATTTTGGTAATGTTAAGGATGCATTTTGGCAGAGAATGCTGAGTTTATTTCGGTATTGGCGTGAGCGGTAGTAGTAACAACCATGGTGCAACTGTGGGAAGCGTTATTTAATACAAAAGCCAACAAAACCATGAATTTTCATAAACTGAGCCGCGCCGTAGTCATACTGGACGAACCGCAAAGTATTTCTCCCAACTTGTGGGGAGGCTTATCTGATACTTTAAACTATCTGAGCGAAAAGTTGGGAACTACCTTTTTATTTATGACGGCGACCCAGCCCCATATAAATGCGGCTGCCGAGTTAGCTCCCCGTGATTTGTCAAGACCCTTTGAACGGCACCGCTATCTGGTTAAAAGCAAAAAGTACGAATTTGATGAGCTGTGTGATTTGTTATGTGACAATTTACCTGTAACACAAGGTTCCGGGCTCGTTGTATTAAATACGAAACGGGCGGCGATCAAAGCCTATGAAGCGCTGAAGGCTGTTATAACTGATGCGCCTATGTTATTTTTGAGTGCGTGGATGACGCCGTGGCATAGAAAGAAAGTCCTTGCCCAATTACGTCAATTGGAAGAACAAAATATCCAGAGATATTTGATTTCAACACAGGTTGTTGAAGCAGGCGTTGATCTTGATTTTGACTGGGTTTTCCGGGATATGGGTCCTTTAGACAGTATTGTGCAAGTGGCGGGGCGTTGCAACCGGCATTTGAAATGCCTGCAGCCAGGGAAAGTGATGGTTGCGGAGTTAATGAACAGGAGCAGAACCATTGCTAAAGCGGTCTATGACGATATTCTTTTATTTGCCACAAGTGAAACATTGCCCCGCGATCGTGAATTCGGAGAAAATGAAGTTGTTCGCCTTATTGACACATATTATACTAAGATCCTTGATGCTTTACGTTCCGTGCCGATTTATAAGAACTTGTCCTCGGGAAAATGGAATGAAGTTCCTCCGTTGATTGACAAACAAAAATACAGAGAAGCAGATGTAATTATCGAACAGAGCGGGGAAGTACGGAAGATATTGGAACAGTTACAGAACAGACAATGGTCTCTAGAGGAACGCCATGAACAAAAGCAACTGTTCCGGGAGCTTCAACAATATATGATCAGTATTCCCGAAAAATATATTCGAGCGTGCAGGAGTGCAATGACGGAGATTGCTACCCAGGATACTCTGGAACCGTTTGGTGAAGTATTTGGTGGTCATGCGTATCTTATGACACGGGACGGGATGAATACCGGTTTATATGACGCAGTATTGGGATTTGTTCCGCCTGATGACGCCGTATCAGGTGCGGTAATAATTGATGATTGAAGGCGACTTGTTTAAAGAACGGGCAGAAGAATTAAAGATGGTTGATAATATCCATGAATTTATCCGTTTGGTTGTCCCTTTGTTGTTATCGGATTATGGTATGGGGAGTTGATGTACCGTGTCAGAAAGAGACCTAGGCGTAAGCGGTACGCTGGTATGGTACTACTATATATGCCCGCGCGAGGTATGGCTCATCAGCCATCAGATCAACCCCGACCAGGATGACGATAATGTGGTTCTGGGACGGTTTATCGGTGAAAATACTTATCAGCGGGAGAAAAAGGAGATCAGTGTAGGCAACAGCAAAATAGATGTTTTTCATACTGAAAACGGTAAAATGGTAATAGGCGAAGTTAAGAAAAGCTCCAAATATAAAGAAATCGCCCGGATGCAACTGGCCTTTTATTTAAGTGAATTGAAAGAAAGGGGCATTATGGCGCGCGGCGAACTAAGGTTCCCCAAGGAGAAAGTCCGGGAAGAAGTCATTTTGGACGAACGGACGGAGCAGGAACTGGATAAAGTGCGGCGGGAGATTCTGCACATCGTTTATATGGAGAAACCGCCGCAGCCCCGGAAGATACAATTTTGTAAAAAATGCGCTTATGCCGAGTTCTGCTGGTCATAGGTGTAAGGGGGATTCCTTTGAAAAAGACCTTATATATTTTCTCCAATGGTGAACTGCATAGAAAAGACAATACCCTGTATTTTGAATCGGAAAGCGGGCGGCGGTTTATTCCCGTTGAAGATACCGGAGAGATCATGGTATTCGGGGAAGTGCAAATTAATAAAAAGTTTCTGGAGTTCCTCTCGCAGAAAGAAATTATTCTCCACTACTTTAGTCATTACGGTTATTATATGGGCACTTTCTACCCCAGGGAACATTTAAACTCCGGATACATGATACTGCGACAGTCGGAACATTACCTGGACAAACAACGGCGTTTGGCTATTGCCAGGGAGTTTGTCCACGGGGCAGGCAAAAACATTCGCCAGGTCCTAAAATACTATCATGGACGGGAGAAAGACGTGGGGGAACCACTTAATGCAGTGGAAAAACTTCTTCCCACGGTGGATGACTGCGGGGACACCTCTGCATTAATGGCCATAGAGGGAAATATACGCGACCATTACTACCGTGCCTTTGATGCCATCATTGGCGACCCCGATTTTATTTTTCAGGAACGTACCAGACGTCCTCCCAAAAATTATTTAAATACACTGATCAGCTTTGGCAACTCTATAATGTATTCTATCTGTTTGAGTGAGATTTACAAAACACACCTGGACCCCCGGATAGGTTTTCTGCATGCCACCAATTTCCGGCGGTTTACCTTAAACCTTGATATATCAGAGATTTTTAAGCCCATCATCATTGATCGTCTTATATTCTCATTGTTAGGTAAGAAGATGGTTACAAAGAGTGATTTTGACCGTGGCACCGAGGGCATCGTGCTTAAAGATAAGGCGAAAAAGTGTTTTGCAGAGGAATTGGATAACAAACTGAAAACAACCATTAATCACCGGGAAATTGGCCGCCCGGTATCATATCGCCGTCTAATCCGCCTGGAACTCTATAAGCTGGAAAAGCACCTGATGGGGGAAAAACTTTACACTCCCTTTGTTGCCCGGTGGTGACAGCAACTGAAGTAAACCTATTCTAAAAACTAGACATAGGGCACGTTAAGAAAAATGGAAAGAACTAGAAGGTGGTGAGCCTTAACTGTTTGTAATCCTGGTATATGATGTCAATCAGAAAAGAGTGGCAAAGGTCCTGAAAAAATGCCGCCAGTACCTTAACTGGGTTCAGAACTCGGTTCTTGAGGGTGAGATTTCAGAGGCTAACTTAAAAAAATTGAAAATGGAGCTTGAACGGATAATCCGGCAAGATGAGGACTCGGTGATATTTTACTACCTGCGTACAACAAAATATTCGTCCAGGGAAATAATAGGGTTGAAAAAAGGCGGGTATGAAAATATAATTTAAAAAAATGACGAGTGGTTGTCGTCGATCTCCGGTAGCGTAAAAGTTCCCGGGGATCGACGACAACCTGAAAACAAAAAATCCTTGCGGCATATGGATTTTCAATATTGCTAACACCAAATACCCGGTTAGGCCTGTAAATGAAAACCTTATTTTTTGGGCACTCTGACGGGTTTTTAGCCTACCTATGAGGAATTGAAACTTTTTCGGGATAACTTGGTCATACTTTGGCTTAAGTTTTTAGCCTACCTATGAGGAATTGAAACAGAGAAACGTCCTGACTTCCCCGAAGTGATTTCCGCGTTTTTAGCCTACCTATGAGGAATTGAAACTTTTTAATCACCTGCCTTTATTACGCATTCTTTAGCGTTTTTAGCCTACCTATGAGGAATTGAAACTTCATCGGCGACGGCAAACTCACACATAGCTGTGTAGGTTTTTAGCCTACCTATGAGGAATTGAAACACCCTTTCTTTTCAGCACCTCAACAGCCTGCTTGAGTTTTTAGCCTACCTATGAGGAATTGAAACCGGTAGCCGCCACCCAGCTAGTTGACGCAGGCAGAGTTTTTAGCCTACCTATGAGGAATTGAAACCCATAGATCAGTTTCAGGGCTTCAATCTTCCGGTTTTGTTTTTAGCCTACCTATGAGGAATTGAAACCGATATTGAGACTTTTTCCTCCGTCGACATCACAAAGTTTTTAGCCTACCTATGAGGAATTGAAACCTCGATTGGCGAGTAAAAGAACTTGTTGAGGCAGTACGTTTTTAGCCTACCTATGAGGAATTGAAACTCCCTGGTACCGCTGCATTGCTCTGGCAGGTTACCACGTTTTTAGCCTACCTATGAGGAATTGAAACTTTTAGCTACGCCTCAAATGGCGTAGTTGACTTAAAATGTTTTTAGCCTACCTATGAGGAATTGAAACTTTTTGATAGCGTTCCATATTCCGGATAAATCAGGTCCAGTTTTTAGCCTACCTATGAGGAATTGAAACAAATACTTAGAACCTGAAAGATAACAACAAAAAAATGTTTTTAGCCTACCTATGAGGAATTGAAACCTAGGTAATCTACCAACAACTATTCCCTCATTAATAGTTTTTAGCCTACCTATGAGGAATTGAAACCTATTCAGGTAGCATCTGGAACTTATACTCACACAGTTTTTAGCCTACCTATGAGGAATTGAAACAATCTGATCAAACAATTTTTCATATTTTTGATATGCGTTTTTAGCCTACCTATGAGGAATTGAAACCTGTTGCAAGTTCCAGTGGCATTGCGGTTGGAGATTAGTTTTTAGCCTACCTATGAGGAATTGAAACCGTTATAGTCAAAGACACTACAGGCACAGGTGACCAGTTTTTAGCCTACCTATGAGGAATTGAAACATATGGCAAGCAATGATAGTAGTATGTACGCAAAACGTTTTTAGCCTACCTATGAGGAATTGAAACCAGTGGTGGCAGCCACAGCGGTTAACATTAATGTTTCGTTTTTAGCCTACCTATGAGGAATTGAAACTTTTTTCTGGAGAAGTTTTTCACGTGAAATAATCGCCCGTTTTTAGCCTACCTATGAGGAATTGAAACATATTTGCGTATCCCTCAATGTCATACTGCAGGTCAGTTTTTAGCCTACCTATGAGGAATTGAAACTGGCTGATAAAAATTCAAAAAGGACTGCGTCGCGCGTTTTTAGCCTACCTATGAGGAATTGAAACTGAGGAGGTGATAAAGTGATCTACCATGATTCTCTGTTTTTAGCCTACCTATGAGGAATTGAAACTGCCGTGTTCAGCGGCCCTGGCCGCCAGCCACTCGGTTTTTAGCCTACCTATGAGGAATTGAAACTAAAATTCGCCCATCTTTGGTCACCAGATAGTTCGAACGTTTTTAGCCTACCTATGAGGAATTGAAACCGACTGCTGCTAGTACTTTGAAGTCAAGGTCATTTAGTTTTTAGCCTACCTATGAGGAATTGAAACCCCGCCGGTCCAGGGCCGTGAGCGTGGTCAACTCGGCGTTTTTAGCCTACCTATGAGGAATTGAAACATTTCCCTTTGGCTTCAAAATTAATCATGTATGCGGTTTTTAGCCTACCTATGAGGAATTGAAACCATCACCGCCCCGGCAATTAATACTACCTATTATCTGTTTTTAGCCTACCTATGAGGAATTGAAACTACTTGGAAGCAATGTTGGCGTAAATGGCTTCGGTGCGTTTTTAGCTACCTATGAGGAATTGAAACTTGCTGGCAAAAAGTCACTGTCACCAGTTATAATAGCGTTTTTAGCCTACCTATGAGGAATTGAAACAATGTTCGCAATGCCGCTTCAATGAGGCCCTTGACTTCAGTTTTTAGCCTACCTATGAGGAATTGAAACGTGTTCTCATTAAGGGCCAAATAGAGCAACACGGCAAAAGTTTTTAGCCTACCTATGAGGAATTGAAACCCAACAGTATCTATAGCAGGCGAGAAAGTAGGTGTTCGTTTTTAGCTACCTATGAGGAATTGAAACCTGCTACGTCACTTTCCCCCAATATTCCCCACCTCGTTTTTAGCCTACCTATGAGGAATTGAAACAACATTTACTTTTCCTCCTTTTCATCGATGGCTTCGTTTTTAGCCTACCTATGAGGAATTGAAACAATAAATACACCGTCATTGAAACGACGTACAAAGATGAGTTTTTAGCCTACCTATGAGGAATTGAAACACCTTCTCGCTGATTGTGCGGCATCAACAGAGGCAGTTTTTAGCCTACCTATGAGGAATTGAAACTTGAGATCACCAAGGTAAGTCTGCTCTAACTCTGCTGCGTTTTTAGCCTACCTATGAGGAATTGAAACCCGTTGGAAGGTGCTCGCACGGTGAGTATTCTGTAGTTTTTAGCCTACCTATGAGGAATTGAAACTCCTCCTTTTCTTTGATGGCCTCGGCAATTTTCTGCGTTTTTAGCCTACCTATGAGGAATTGAAACTGCAACCGACATTGCCAATAGCGGGGCTAGCCAGAAAGTTTTTAGCCTACCTATGAGGAATTGAAACACGGTGGAAAGCCACAGCCGCCGGCGGCCAGGGTGATTGGTTTTTAGCCTACCTATGAGGAATTGAAACTTCGGAATGATGTCTTTTGGATGCGGGTTCGATATTGTAGTTTTTAGCCTACCTATGAGGAATTGAAACATGGCCTCATTGATATCGTGAATATCCTCCATGATGGAGTTTTTAGCCTACCTATGAGGAATTGAAACATGGCCTGGGATTTGCACCAGGCGAAGAATTTTTGCGTTTTTAGCCTACCTATGAGGAATTGAAACACTATTCATGGAAGCCGGCGGTTCAACCGGCAACCTGGTTTTTAGCCTACCTATGAGGAATTGAAACTCAAACGTATCAAGTATAGCCGCTGTAACTTCATTGTTTTTAGCCTACCTATGAGGAATTGAAACCAATAACTCTATTAAACACTTCTTAAACGACATAATGTTTTTAGCCTACCTATGAGGAATTGAAACTTCATAACCGCCCTTAAATACGTCACGGAAGTTACGTTTTTAGCCTACCTATGAGGAATTGAAACCTCAATATAAGCCTTTCCTCCTTGGTGATAGGCGGCCTCGTTTTTAGCCTACCTATGAGGAATTGAAACCAGTTGCCGCATTTTGCTTCGTGCATCATATTTTCTACGTTTTTAGCCTACCTATGAGGAATTGAAACTCAGACAGTTTCGCTGGGATGAATATATGCGTCTCCGGTTTTTAGCCTACCTATGAGGAATTGAAACTACGGTGTCAGATACTCCCGCAATGCCCTCCAGCCTGTTTTTAGCCTACCTATGAGGAATTGAAACAATATCCACTGCCACCAGGGAAACGATTCTACACCAAGTTTTTAGCCTACCTATGAGGAATTGAAACCCGTACTGGAGGATCAGCAACTGACGATACGGCGGCGTTTTTAGCCTACCTATGAGGAATTGAAACGCTACAAACGAAGAATATGACCCTGCAACAAACACAGTTTTTAGCCTACCTATGAGGAATTGAAACTCCTTTATGCCAAAGAACTGTTGAACCGGTCAAAAAGTTTTTAGCCTACCTATGAGGAATTGAAACGTTAGTGGAAATAACATATATTTTGTTGCTATAACGTTTTTAGCCTACCTATGAGGAATTGAAACATCGATGCCGTAAGTGCATTAACTAAATGGGGTATTAAGTTTTTAGCCTACCTATGAGGAATTGAAACCCAGAATTTGGCCCAATGGATGGTAGAGTTTGGGTTAGTTTTTAGCCTACCTATGAGGAATTGAAACTCCGGGTACAGGTTCATAATGTACTCAACCTGTTTCGTTTTTAGCCTACCTATGAGGAATTGAAACCCGTATGCACTACGAAAGATATAGCGGTATGCTCCACGTTTTTAGCCTACCTATGAGGAATTGAAACTTCTGCGGAGGTGAGGCGGTTGGGAGACGTGGCAGAAGTTTTTAGCCTACCTATGAGGAATTGAAACCCCCATAGTGCCAAGTGTCCCATCATTGTTTCCCGCGTTTTTAGCCTACCTATGAGGAATTGAAACCCCCTAGTATCTGATGACTGAATATTGGCATTCTAGTTTTTAGCCTACCTATGAGGAATTGAAACTTGGATATTGAGGGGTAGGAAGAAATGGCAAAAAAGGTTTTTAGCCTACCTATGAGGAATTGAAACTGGCTGAGCTGA
>NZ_AWQQ01000016.1 GCF_002607855.1 Desulforamulus profundi | reverse complement strand
TTAAGTTYASTYRTAACGGMTTAAACTGAACAGAATCATAATCATTACCCGGGTATACCTCATGAAAAAGAGGAACATTGAAATCAGGGGTAACCATCATTGCCAGACCGACAATTTTCAAGTCAGACCGTTTCTCCTTGCTGTGGCCTCTCTGTGGCAACTTGCTGGAGGAAAGAGTATCAACATAAGTAAAAAAATTGGTGGTATTATAGATAAGGCAATCCGTCGAAAGATTATATTTATTTACAATGAGCCGGGTAAATTCATCTTCAAAAAATAATTCGTAAACTCGGGCTAGGTCGTCCATATTTTAGGTAATCGATAATGGCTTCACCAACTTCGGAAAGTAAGGGAAGTTCTATTCTTACTTGGGTTTTCTGTTGATTCAAAACAATAAGGTTCTTTTCCCATTGGATGTTTTCAAAGGTAAGGTTACAGACATCGGATGCCCGAAGTCCCAAGAGTGCGGTAATTAGTACCATAGCATAATCTCGTTTTCCCTTTGGACTACTTCTGTCAATTGCCGCTAACAGTGCTTTCACTTCTTCTTTTGAATACGTGGAAGGAAGTTTTGGCTGCTTGATGTATTTATCCTTCGGTATCACCCGGGAAAAATCCGTTTCTGTTAGTCCCTGGTCGTAAAGATACCGGAGATATCCTTTGATGACTGACAAGTTCCTATGCCTGGTATAGTGAGTAAAGAACCCCAGCTGGTTGACGTAGTTTAGAAGAAGATGCTGATTGATTAAATTTAACGTTGTAATTCCATTAACGTTCAGGTAATTAAGGAAATGTTGGAAATTTCTTTTATATTCCTCGACCGTTTCCCGGGAAAGCCCATAAGATTTTCTGTATTCAATGTAGGATAACATGGTCTGTCCGACAGCTCCATGCAGTTCTCTAAATCTCTGACTTCGCCTGAATTTTACAGTTCCAGTCTCTAGGAATTCCGTCAGTACGTTGGCGCACTGGATAATATCTTTTTCCCAGCGGTCAAGAGCATCATAAGCTCTAGTTCCAATGAGGTGATAAATGAATGCCTCACCAACAGTAGCAGTGTAATACTGCTGATCAGTATCCCTCATAAATACAGCTATCCTTTGCCATGCAGACCGATATTGATTGATTCTTGAATGGGAATATGAGAGTTTTTGGAGATATTTGACTACATCAGCAGTCAATATCTCAAGTGTTATTTGTTTTTCCTTCATTACTTAGACCTCCTTGATTGATTTAAGCATTCTTGCTTAAATCAACTATAGAGGATGATAATGTAAAGTAAAACGATAAAATAGATCAGCGCTACAAGGTGTTTTACAGCCTTACTTTACATTATCTAATACTTTCCATAACCTTTTAATGTAAAGCTTTACATTAAAAAGGGCATGTTGAGCGTAGCGTAGATGTGATCCGCCGTAAAGCCTTTGCATTCAAGGATACATTCGAGAGCTTGGACGAGGCCAATAATTACCTGTTGAAGATATGTAATAAACTAAATGCTAAGCCCCAAGATACCCGTGATGGACAGTCAGCACTGGCTTGTTTAGAGCAGGAACGTGCCAACCTGTTAACCTTACCCCCAATGTTTGATTCAGCCCGTGTAGTAAATGCCCGTGTGGACAAGTATGCCACCATTGTGGTAGACCAAAACCATTACTCAGTTCCTGATCATTTAGTTGGTGAACTTGTCATGGTTAAAATCTACTCCAGCCGAATCTGCTGCTTCTACAAAGATGCAAAAATTGCTGAACATGCCAGGCTTACCGGCTGCCATGAGTGGCGATTGGAACTTAGTCACTACCTGGAGACATTAAAGAAAAAACCTGGTGCATTAGCCGGTAGTATGGCTTTGCAGCAGGCAGACCAAAAAATTAAACAAATCTTTGAAACCTATTATACCAAGAAAGAGAAAGAATTTATAGAGCTAATGCAATAAATAAAGGACGGGACATCACTTTCGGATGTAGAGAAAAGTATAACTGAACTGTGTAAGATCCACCCAAGCCATGTAACTACGGATAAAATTAAAGCATTGTGCGCTAAACGCCGGGAAAATACCCCGGAGATTGCAATCATTTCACAGGTCGCACAGGATATAACTGACCAAGCTATACAACATTTAAAAATGTACGATAAATTGTTTAATACCCAAAACTTAGAACCCAAGGAGGCCATTGCGTGAGTGCTGCGACCCGTAAAGAGTGGAAAGAAGCCATAATAGAATACAGCAAAGAATTAAAACTACCTGCTATTCGCAAATACCTTGAGGAATATGTTCAAGAAGCCTGTCAGCGTGATGCCTGTTATGAAGAATTTCTGGCACAACTGCTGCAAAAGGAGTGTGATGCAAGGCGGGAGGCCTCACGGTACAACCGTATTCGCCTGGCCCAATTTACCCATAAGAAATATTTGGAGGACTTATCAATTAAGGATCTACCGGAGGACGCACAGAAGAAACTGAAGATACTTAAGACGTTGGATTTCCTTAGGGAAGGTCGGAACGTAATTTTAGCGGGTAGTCCTGGCACCGGTAAAACTCATGTTGCCATAGGACTAGGTATTAAAGCTTGCATGGAAGGCTACAAAGTATGGTTTACAACAGTTCCCCTATTAATTAACCGTATCAAGGAATGCAGAGCGGAACAGACATTACGCGCCTTCCAAAACAGATTCGAGAAATATGACCTGGTTATCGCGGACGAGATGGGCTATATCTCCTTCGACAAAGAAGGTTCTGAGCTGTTGTTTACCCACCTATCACTTCGGGCCGGGAGAAAATCCACTATTATCACTACAAACCTTTCTTTTGAGCGATGGGGGGAAATATTCCAAGATCCGGTTATGACTGCAGCTATGATTGACCGTTTAACACATCAATCATACATAATTAATATGAATGGGAATTCCTATCGAATGAAAGAAACAAAGGAGTGGTTGCAGAAGCAGCAATTGGCCTAATTTATTAGGCAGAACCCCTCGTGTATACTGTATTCAAATTGACACGATCATGCTTTGCATTGTCATGATTAATGAGATAACGTAAAAAACTGTGGATAATTCAATGAAAGCATAACTCTTGTTGTTAAGTGGGGGAATTTTAAATAGCCCACATGGGGGAATTTTGAGTTGACAAATACAATCCATCTAATGAACGGCGAAAGCTATCGTTTTCGTGAAACCCTGCAGCAAAGATCCATAGCAAACACATCTCAACAACTTAATAATGAATAATGATAAGTGCTATTGTAGGCAGAATTATCTGTCACTTTACCATTTAATATCGGGGCCGGTCAACTTTTACTTTATCACAAGTGGTCAACTTTTGTGTTGACAAAACCAAAGGGGCACCAAGCGTAGCAGGGTTGCCTCTTATGCCCCTTGAAACACGGGTGCGAGGCTCCATGTCAAGGACTGGGTATGGATATACCGGAACCTATAACCTAGGGAGAGAGTAACGCGAGAAACATAGACAGATAATATGTTTAACAGAATGATGATTTTAAACTATAAAGCATAGATATACCGTAGCGTCCGCTTTTCCATAAGTACTGTAATTTAAAAATAAAGGGTGATAATTTCATTGGCAGACAGAAACGGTAATGTTAAAAATGGTAAACCTTTATCTGCGACCGATCCACGCCCGGGGAATAAACCATTTTACATTAACCCGAATTGCCCAGAGTGCGGAACAGAACTAGTATTAAGTAATTTGTTGCATAACTCTAGTGAGAATGAGATTTGGTATGACGAGTTTATGTGTCCGGTTTGCAAAGATGAGATTTATTTGGATTGGCCGGAAGAAGAATTTATAAGTTTAAAAAAGGAAATTGAACAGTCGGTTCATGGCTTAAACGTTGACTCTAAGAAATTTAAATCAAAAGTTCCACATCTAACAGTGGTTGATGGGGTGGCTGTTATTAATCCCAAAGACTCTTTGCAAAAAAATGGTTTGAGAAATTTAAGAAGTGAGCATTTTGCATAATCAAAAACTCTTATAAAATCAAGGGTTAGGAAGTTAACAAAAAAGGACTTCACCCCCAATTGGAGAAGATTTCAAGTGACCAAACCGAAACCACCAATAGGAGGGAAGTCACTTGTATATTCTCCAACAAACTTTATTTTCCTTTGAAGAATTAATGGAATTAGAACTAAAAGAACGATTAAATTTGTTTTTCTCAGCCTTCAACCTTGAACCATTTGCAAGAAAACTGAGAAGTCAATTACCCCAAGGTGCCGCAGGTTACTGCAAAGAAAGTATCTTGAGGGCATTTCTTGCAGCACCTCTAGAAGGGATATCTACCTTCACTGCTCTTGTGGACCGGCTAGAATCCGATATCCGTTTTAGATACCAATGTGGTTTCGGAATTGGTAAAGTCCCTTCTGTCTCTACTTTTAGCCGGGCTTTTAAAAAGATTGTCGAGCTTAACCTTGCTGAAGAAATCTTTTACGCTTTGGTAAACGAATGTCGCCAAAAAGGAATTATTACAGGTCAAGTAGTGGCTATAGATAGTACCCCTATTGATGCCTATGAGGAAAAGCAGCCACGGAAACATAGTAAGCTAACAGGTAATGCCGACTGGGGGTGCAAAAAAGATTCCTTTGGTAACACCATTACCTGGTTTGGTTATAACTGCATATTGCTGTTGATACTGCCAGCGAGCTGCCAGTTGCTTTTGAGGTAACACCGGCCAATACTAATGATGGTGATTTGGGGGCTGAACTAATTAAAAAGACAACAGCTTCATTACCTAAAAAGCATTGGCCAAAGTTTTATGTAATGGATGCTGGCTACGATCAAAACAAAAATTATGAAGCTGCTAGAGATGCCCTTGCCAAAGCAATTATTCCATTGAATCTCCGCAATGAAAAAATACCGCTGGAAGGAATAAATTCTAACGGGACACCAATTTGTTCAATGGGTTATTCAATGGTTTACTGGGGCAGTGACAAGGATACACTTAAATTCAGGTGTCCTCATGTCTCGGGAAAAGTTAACTGTCCTTTTGGATCTGCTTGGTGTTCTAATTCAAATTATGGTCTTGTCAAAAAAGTAAAAGTGACAGAAGATCTTCGCCGTTATTCGGTTCCTCACCGTGATTCACGAGGCTGGACAGAACTTTACAAACAAAGAACCTCTGTAGAAAGAGTAAACTCCCGCCTCAAAAGTTACCTTACAGCAAATCAGCTACATGTTTGGGGCATTAAGAAGGTGAAAAGTCATTTGGTTATAAACCTTGTTGTTCTTTTGCTAGGGGCGCTGGCAACATCCCAATCAAATAAGAACGCAGCTTAGACGCCTGTTAATAAATACTTGCTGTTGTATCCACAAAAAATTCTGCCAGTATGCCCATTTTTAAAGAATCTTACAGAATAATATTCTTTAACTATTCCTTCAGCTAAAAATAAAGGCCAAAGGGCTTATTCAGACTTTGTTTTCTCAGAGAAAAAGGTAATTTTGCAAAATGCTCAGATAAAAAAGAATTGGAAAAATATAATAAATATAACTATTATCTCAAGGAACTTGCTAATCTTTATAGTAGTTTAGGAACAGATTTTAGAACAGAAAAATATATTAAAGTTCACTAGCGTTGCATAAATAAATTTCCAAAATGTCAATATCTAAAATTCTAGAAAAAAACCAATAAATCATTGTTTTTCCAGCAATATCCTGTAAAAATGATTAAAATCTCCTTATAATTGAGGTATAACAGGTAGTCCTGTCCATAATCTCAAAAATAAGGAGACATCGCATGGACAAGGATACCAATAAATCCACATATAATCAACTGTTTCAAGCAATTTATAACGA
>NZ_AWQQ01000015.1 GCF_002607855.1 Desulforamulus profundi | reverse complement strand
TGCGCCCAATTGCATGACAAATACTGGAAAATGGGAGGTAATATACTCAAAAAATATTAGTTTTCGTCTTAAAATCTAAAAAAAGTGGGTCACTACTGTTAATTAATGTAAATTTTATTTTTTGAAAGAAGTAAAATTAGGGTTTTAAAGGGGTTTTTTCAACACCCTCCTAGCTTGTAAGGCTGAGGGTTGATTCTTTTCACCACAACCGCTGATAAAGGAAAAAAGTAAGAATAATAGTACAAAAGCACATATCCATCTTCTGTTAGACAAATTAACGCCCCCGTTAGTAGTAAGTTGGATATTTTCCAATAATTATACAATATTTTGATAGAAATAGGTATAATTATCCAAAATGTTTTGAAAACAGAAGGAGCGTCTTTCTGCTACCTGGCAGAAAGACGCTCCTTATAAATGAATTACCATCTCTTGGGAGCGCCTGAAGCATAAATTAATGAAAGAAGAACAAGCACAGAATAAGGAATATAAGCAAACAAACGCATCATGAAACAATCCCCCCTTATTTGGCATAATATGTTATTTCCCCTTGTATTTATTATATCAATAACAAAAGACTTGTCCATAAAAAAATCTAATTAATTTATTCCATAACTTTTATTTATTCTACATTATATGACATAAATTCTTCTATAATTTTAGAAAAATTGTTAAACTTGAAGGGTTTTTTCACTTTACTAAGAATTATTTCTTAAAACTCGTTTATTTTAGAAAAGAAGTGTATGGCAAAACATGGCAAAAATAAAAAAAGTCTTGACACCGTTTGTTTTATATCAAATTGTTATTGCTTTACTGGGTTTATACTTAATTCTTAAAGCCGCACCTCATTGGAGCTTGGAATTTATATGGGTTTATTTCTTTTGGATTCTATTTTGTACTGGTACTGAGTTTAAGCCAGTAACAATGCCATCCAACATTCAGCTATCAGTATCCTGTGCCGTGCACATCTCATCCTTAATCCTGTTTGGTTGGCCTGTGGCAATTTTGATCGCTACAGTTGCTAACGTAATAGTAGATATAAAACGCGGTTTAAAAAAAGTAATTTTTAATATAAGCCAAATTGCAATAACAATTTACCTTTCTTGGCTCGTTTACGAACTATTGGTACCAGTGGCAGGTCACTTGAATTTTCGCAAAGAATATTTCCCTGCTATGCTTCTTAGCTGCCTGACATATGTCATTGTTAATTCCATACTGGTCTCTGGAATTATTTCTTTAAGCCAGGGAAAGAAATTCTACAAAGTATTAACAAGTGATATCAAACTGGAAGCTTTACATATTATAACACTGGTTACAGTTAGTTTGCTTATTATTATCTGTTATACAGTGGACCCGCTGTCCATAATATTTGTTATTTTGCCGCTGTCTATGGCTCACTTCAATTTTGAGAACTACATCAAACTAAGGACGGCTACCAAATCTACCATTGAAGTCCTTGCTGATATAATTGATAAAAGGGACTCCTATACTGCCGAACATTCTTACAGGGTCGCAAAATATTGCGAACTGATAGCAGAAGAATTACAACTTCCCCCCGATAAAGTTGAAACCATCGTTACTGCCGCCAGGGTGCATGATCTTGGAAAAATCTCTATACCGGATTCAATATTATTAAAAAACGGGCCCTTAACCTCAGAGGAAAGAGAGGTAATAAAGAGCCATTCACAGGTGGGTTACAATATCGTCAATAACCTGAAGTTCTATAAATCCGGTGCGAAACTGGTTCTGTTTCATCATGAAAGGTACGATGGCAAAGGTTACCCACAATGCTTAAAGGGAGAGAACATCCCACTTGGAGCAAGAATATTGGCCGTTGCGGACTCCTATGACGCAATGACATCCAATCGTCCTTACAGAAAAGCAATGACCACTGATCAAGCCATCAACGAATTAATCAATAATGCAGGAGCCCAGTTTGACCCTGTGGTTGTACAAGCCTTTATCAATATCGTAAAACGATAAAAGGAGAAAGAGTTAATCTCCGGGAGGTAAGCCATGATTTTTGTGTTAATTGTATTTCTTACCATCATTCTTACATTAATGACCGGTGGAACCTTGCACAACCTTAAACATATTAATATTCGCCATTCATGGCTTCCTGTGGTTGCAGTAACAATAAAATTAGTAACTCATACCCCTCTCCGGTATACTTTAGGCATCTCCGATAACCTGGCCTTTTATCTATACATTATTTCATTAGTATTGATTGCCCTTTTTCTGTTACTAAATTTTCGTCTGCGCGGTTTTGGCCTGGTTGCCATAGGATTCATTTGTAATGCCCTGGCAATTGGCTTTAACGGCGGGTATATGCCGGTTAAGCGTGAATATCTGGATCTTATCGCCACTGCGGAAGATCTGGAAAAAATTAATCAGGGTTTACCGGCCTTTAACTACGTCCTTACCGGGCCTGACACAAAATTTTATTATCTGTGTGATATATTCCGCATGCCCGACTGGGTTCTGGTGACCAGAGTTTTCAGCATAGGGGATATTATATTAGCCGTTGGCGGCTGTATTTTTGCCTGGCATTACTTAAAATCCACCCAGTTTCATAATCACAAGATTACAAGATATACTCTTCCCCGCTGAAATAAACAGGACTCATTCAGAAAACCATAACAAAAGGGACAGTTTCTTTGCAGCAAGCAACCGTCCCTTTTATTGCTCCATTAATAATTAACTTCCAACAAATACAATCCCTTCGGTGCAACTGTGGGGCCGGCCAGGGTTCTGTCTTTTTTTCCAATATCTCCTTTGCATATTCCGGCTTCATTCTGCCTAAACCCACTTCAAGCAAGGTCCCCGTAATAATCCGGACCATATTATGTAAAAACCCGTTCCCGTGAAAAGCCATCTCTATCAAACATTCGCTTTTGTTTATATCAACGGAATAAAGCGTTCTTACGTTAGATTTTTTCTTTGACCTCGAGGACTTAAAGCCGGAAAAATCATGCTCCCCGATCAGATAGGAAGCGGCTTTTCGCATGGCTTCCATGTTTAAATTTTCGGGTATATGCTCGGTATACTTGCGCAGGAAAGGATCGTGGTGCTTGCAGTTCCATATTCGATAGATATATTTTTTGGATACGGCACTATACCTGGCATGAAACCTTTCATCCACCTCTTCGATGCCGGTGACAACGATATCCTCGGGCAAATATCTGTATACGTAGTCCATTATTTTTTCAACGGTCATTAACGATCTGGTTTTAAAATTGGCCACCTGGCCCAGTGCATGAACACCCATATCGGTCCTGCCGGAACCGATTACTTCGATTTCTTCTCCCGTCATTTTGGAGAGGACATTCTCAATCCTGGCCTGTATGGTCATATCGGTATTGCCGAGTCTTTGCCAGCCTTTATATCTTGTACCGTCATATTGTATGGTAAGCTTGTAATTTTTCAATATGCTTTCCCCTCTTTTTTATCTGCTTTATCCCTTAGCATAGTTTCTTCCTCTTTGTTTATATTAATAACGGTTTGCCATGGCGGCAAGCCTCTGCCTAAACAAATGATACAGGGTCGTTATAAAATAAACTTCTAGCGGTGGTTGATTATGAAAATTGCTGTCATTGCGGACACTCACATAGAAAACGATACCGGTAACTGGAGGAACTTTGAAGCGTATTTGGAGAAGTCGATTTAATTATTCATGCGGGAGACTATACCGGCAGCGAAGTTGTCAAATCCCTTAAAAACACGGGAAGGTTTTCAGGGGTATGGGGAAATGTGGATGGTCAGCCGGTAAAAGAGTCTGTCAACGGTATAGAGCTCCTGGATATAACGGGTTATAAAATCGGCATCTTTCATGGTCACGGGCAAGGAAAAAGTATGCCTGAAAGGGCGTACGACCGGTTTAAAGATGAACTGTACCAGGAACAAGGTTTTATGTTGAACCCTGGTTCACCGACGAATAAGAGAAAGGAAAGATGGTACTCCTTTCTCCTTTTGGAACTGTCAGAGAAGGAAATTCATGCACAGTTGAAATTTTATTTGCCTTAAATAACCCTTCTTGGAATAACCGCCATTGACCGTTCTACTTATTCTTTCTCAATCGCTTTAAGTTTTTCATCCCCCTGCTGATTTCCATAACATTGGCATCCTCTGCATTTAATTCCTGAGTAATGCTTTCTAACGCCACCCAAGGGTCTACACGATCACCGCAGGTAAAGATATCCACTGCGGCATAGGCCAGTTCAGGCCAGGTATGAATGGTGAGATGTGATTCAGAAATAACCACCACGCCACTTACCCCCTGGGGTTCAAACCTGTGAAAGACCACTTCCCGGATTTCTGCGTCGGCCTTCCGGGCCGCATTAACCATGATCTCTTCAATGGCCTTTACGTCATTTAATATGCCTTGATCACATTCCCATATTTCAGCCAGCAATTGCACGCCCAGTGGTTGTCCTAATATACTCATGTCATTATTCTCCTTTATCTAACATTGTAGGCTTAGTTTTACCAAAAAGCTAAAAAAAATAGTTTTATAAATCCTAAAGAAACCTTTCAAAAAGTTCCACCGCAGACAGAAAAAGTTTTATTTGCCAAGAAGGTTTTTACAAGAAATCTTTAAATTGTACAAAAGTCCTAAAGTCCTATGACCTTCGTCATTTTTTCCTTTTGTTACATGATGAAAAACCTAATATTTCTTCTTTTTTCAGTCATAATAGATGTAAGACGTACTACAGAGGTGACAATCATGGCGCAGCGAATCCGGATTGTACTATTGTTTACCCTCTTTTTGTTTACCCTTATATTTATAACCGGTTGCCCCGGTCCGGAATCCCAGCAAAAACCTGAAACCGGCAACAGGGTGAAAATTGGAGTCAGTCTGGCTTCCATGGAGTTTGACGGGAACCAAAGCATCAAAAAATTTATGCAAGAACGCAGTAAAAAGGATAAAGTTCAAATTATCTGGACCGACGCCAAAATGGACCCTGCCCAGCAGGAAAAGGATGTTGATAAACTAATAAAACAAAAGGTAAAAACTATTGTCCTGCAGACGGTTGACCCTCAAGAAGGGGCAAAGCTGGTGGATAAAATTATTCAAGCCAAAATTAAAGTGGTGGGGTTGGAAACGCTCCCCTTTAATGCGCCTTTGGACGGTTATGTGGCCTCAGACCATGTTCGGACCGGTGAATTAGAAGGGCGGTTTGTGTTGAATCAAATGAACGGTCAGGCTGGCGGGCAGCAGCAAGGCGGCCAGGGCCAGGGTGGTGGCCAGCAGCAAGGCGGTCAAGGTCAGGGTGGCCAGGGTGGCGGGCAGCAGAACCAGCAGCAAAGCCTGGCAGCAAAAAACAACGTAAAAGTTTTAATCCTGAAGGGCGATCCTTACGATCCTGTTTCCGAATTAATTGCCTCCGCCGCCCAGAGTGTACTGAAGCAAAGCAAAAATATTGAAGAAATTAAAATCATTGAACACCCCAAGGGTGACCCGGAAATGGCTCAAATGACGGTTCAGAACGCTCTTAAAAACGGCACCGTCGACGCCATCCTGGCCACAGACGGCCGGATGGCAAACGCAGCGGTTTCTGTTCTGAGAAGCGAGGGGCTGGAGAACCGGGTTGTTACGGTAGGAGTGGGAGCGGATCAAAAAAATTCCCAGTCCCTTGCCGCCGGCCAGCACGATGCCGAAATAGACATTATGCCTGAAATGCTTGCCAATTTTACCCTGGAGGCGGCCCTGGACCTGGCCAATAAAGGTGTTTGGAACAATGATACCCGAGTGCAGAACGGTAATTTTGATATCCCTGCCAAAATTGTTCCGGTACGCTTAATTGACATCAGCCAGGTTCATTTGCTGAAAGCTCGCTGGGGCAATCTGCAGCAACAACAGCAACAGCAACAGCAGCAGGGACAACAGGGTAATCAACAACAGGGGTCTTCCTCTGGGGGTCAATCGGGAGGAGGTTCCGGTCAGGGTGGTCAGGGCCAAGGTCAACAAGGCCAAAAGACCAGGTTAAGAATTGTTACCCAGGACGGTAAGGTCATGGAAGTGGAAGTGGATGGTGAAATCCAAAAGATTGAACAGGCTGACGGCGGTCAACAGAGCGGTCAACAAGGTGGTCAACAGGGCCAACAAGGTGGCGGTGGCGGTCAGGGCGGTCAGTAAGCCTTTAAACAGCAGACTTGATGAGAACTGGCTCCGGTGAGCCAGTTCTGATTTTTTCATTTTAATTCAACCGCTAGTAAAAATTAGCCAGCGCTTTTTTTAGAATATTATATTTCTCATCGCTTCTCACTACAAAGGTAATTTTTTTGACGGACTTTAATTCAGGCATCATTTCTTTGAGGGTTGTTAAAGACACCTGAACAGCCTCTTTAAAGGGATAACCGAAGGCCCCCGTGGAAATAACCGGAATGGCGATGGATGTTACCTTGTGCTGTTCCGCCAGTTTGAGGGCGTTCCGGAAGCAATTGGCCAGCAGTTCATGGGCCGGCTCGTCTTTGCCATAAACAGGCCCAAGACAATGGATCACATAACGGTTGGGTAGGTTGCAGCCTTTGGTAATAACAGCCTCGCCGGTCTTTATGGGGGCCAGCGGCCGGCATTCTTCCAGCAATCCCGGCCCGGCCGCCGCATGAATGAAACCGGCAACCCCTCCGCCGGGTCTCAACCAGGCATTAGCGGCATTAACAACTGCGTCATACCCCTTCTGGGCGGCAATATCTCCCTTTACACAGTCCACAGCAATACCGGACAATGTCTTTTTCAATTTGATTAACCCCTCCCGAAACTTTTCGTATTTGATGGTTAACCCTCTCCTTGTAGCTGCAGGACGACACGCCGCTCCCTGGGACCATCAAACTCCGCCAAGTAGATACCCTGCCATGTACCGAGTAACAATCTTCCCCGTTGAATGGGGATGGTTTGTGAGTTCCCGATTAAACTGGTCATCATGTGAGCGGCTGTATTCCCTTCCCGATGTCTGTACGGCCCTTCCAGAGGGACCAACTTCTGGACAATTCCTTTAATATCCTCCATCACGTCCGGGTCTGCATTTTCATTCAGGGTCACTGCAGCAGTGGTATGGGGGATAAATACAAGCACCGAACCCTCCCGGATGCCCGTTTCGGCCACCGCTTGAGAAACAGGACCGGTAATGTCAATGAAATTATGCTGGCTGTTTGTTTGAACCTTAAATTCTTTGAGGAACAACATCAGTCAGTCACCTCTGCAGTTTATATAATATATGGTATTTCTTTATTCTCCTTATTAACCCTTCTTTAATAATTTATAATTTCTTTACAAGTAAAAATAGTTATATTATGTAACACAATAGCCACTCCAATACAAAAGACCCCTTGTACGTTCAACCGTACAAGGGCCTACAGTAAGGTCTATTGCAATGCTCTCTCCAAAATTTGGTTCATACGCTGCACAATTCCCCTGGTGTCCACAATTAAACCGGCAGAGATTAAAGCATTATCAAATAGTTGTTCCGCTGCCACCCTGGCGAAGGAATCCCCCTGCTGGCTTAGTTCACTTAAACGATTAATAACAGGGTGAGCACTATTGATCTCCAGCACCTTGGGACCGATGGCGTTGATATCCTTGTTCATTACCTGCATCATCCTCTGTAAACTGCCGGTCATATGATCCGGATTCAACAGGATGGCAGGGCTGCCGGACAGACGTCTGGATTCTCTTACCTCCGTCACCTTGTCACCAAGCACTTCCTTTAGCCAGCGGGTCAGCGCTTCCACCTGCTCCGGAGTCAGGGCATCACCGTCACGGGTCTGGGTTTCCGGCAGTTCCAGTCCGGCCTGGTCGATGGATACCAGTTTTTTCCCCTCAAACTCTCCTAACTGGCTTAAGATATAATCCTCCACGGGTTCATGGGTAAACAAGACTTCCGTATCCTGATTACGGAATACTTCCAGGTAAGGGCTGGATTCAATCACTTCTTTGGTGGGACCGTTGATAAAGTAAATATCCTTCTGATTTCCCTTCATTCGTTCAACATAATCTCTCAGGGAAACCAACTCCCCTTCCCCGGACTTGGAAGAGGAAAACCGTAATAAGCCTACCAGCTCTTTGCGGTAGGTAAAATCAGTGGCTGCCCCTTCTTTAATAAACATGCCGAAATTTTGCCAGAATTCTTTGTATTTTTCAGGTTTAGATTTGGCCTGCTCATGGAGAAACTTCAGGAACCGCCCGGTAATCACCTTGCGCAGTTTGGACATCAGGGCGCTGTCCTGCATGGTTTCCCGGGAGATGTTCAGGGGCAGTTCTTCGCTGTCCACCACACCTTTGACAAAACGCAGCCACTCGGGCAGGATGTCTTTGGACTGCTGCTGGATCAACACTTTTCTGCAGTACAGGTTAACACCCGGTTCCAGCCGGCCAAAACCAAAGCGCTCAAAATTATCTTTGGGCACAAACAGCAGGGCATTGATGGTCAGGGGCGCGTCTACGGAAAAATGCAGCCGGAGCAGCGGCTCATCATAGGCATTGGCCACGTATTTATAGAACTCGTTATACTCTTCCTCCGTAACCTCATTTTTGTTTTTGGTCCAAACAGCCTGAACGGTATTGACCTTTTCGCTGTTTAAGGAAATAGGAAACGGCACGAAGCCGGAGTACTGTTTAATAATTCTCTTTACGGTTGCTTCCTGGGCAAACTCCCGGGCATCTTCTTTTAACTGCAGCGTGATTTTGGTCCCCCGGCGCAGCCCTCTGCTTCACCGATGGTATAACTGCCGGCACCTTCCGAGGACCACAGGCAGCCGGCTGCCCCGGGCCGGTAGGAGCGGGTTTCCACCGTCACCTTGTCTGCTGCCATAAAGGCTGAATAAAACCCTACGCCGAACTGGCCGATTAAGTTAACGTCCTTCTTGTCTCCTTCGGCCAGGTATTTTAAAAAGGCCTTGGAGCCGGAGTGGGCAATGGTGCCGAGGTTTTGCACCAACTCCTCCCGGGTCATGCCGATCCCGGTATCCGAGATGGTCAGGGTGTGATTTTTATCGTCCAATTCAATGGTTATTTCCAGGGGAAGGTCCCCGTCGGCGATTTCCTGGTTGGTTAACTTTTGGTAGCGGAGTTTTTCCAGGGCATCGGCAGCGTTGGAAATTAACTCCCGCAGGAAGATTTCCCGATCAGTATAAAGGGAATGAATGACAATATCCAGCAACTGCTTTACTTCGGCTTGAAATTCCAACATTTCATTCTTGACCTGCTCCGTCATTTCTTTACCTCCTACACTGATTTAGTGGTAAAATGTTTCCACTAAATAATATAGATGCACAATTTTTCCTTGTCAATATTGACCGCAGCCAATCAAAAAAGGGAAATGGTTTTCACCTCCCTCTTAACCGGCACTGTTTAGTTTTTCATTGGTATCGGTCCAGACGAACTCATCCAATATTTTGTGCACCCGGGGAATAAAACCCTCCGTAAAATCCTCCGGATAATGAGTCAGGACATAAAATGTTCTGTTTTCATGCTTGCCTACCGCCATACTACCCAAATACTGCCGGTTGTTGGCCCCTTTCATAAAATGCCATTCACTTTCCGACCAGGCATAAATTTTATCCGTGTCAGGATTGGCATACCTGTTCACCTTCTGCCACCTGTTGCTTAGAACAATGCTGTTGGCAAACTTGACAGCCTGTTCTACACTGGTTCCTTCGGGGTAAAAAAAGATCCTCATGTAGGCGTCTTCCCTTTTTTACCGGCAAAATTGGCATGAATGAGAAAAGCATCTCCTTCACCGGAACTTACCCTTTCAAACGCCATATCTCCGGGAACATAGGTATAAAAGGGTAAGGGCGAACCATCCAAAAGGTTTATAACAAACTCCTGCTCCGTTCCCTCGATCCCAATGGTTCCTTTTTTGGTTTTCGGCCGGGTCTCGGTCTTTTTAAAGGATTTCAGTTTTGACGTAATCCTGCTGTCACCGGCGATAAACTCGCGCATGATGAGACCGGTGTTTTCCGCATAATATTCAAACTGCTCATGATCTTGTTTATCTTCCAGAGGGGTTATTTTAATTTTAACAACCTTTTCAAATTTACCGGCAGGCACCTCCACCCTTTCACCGGTGCTGACAACCTCTCTTTTGGACCCGTCGTTTTGCCAGCTCTCTCCGACCCTTAAGGGAGCTTTGAGAATGACTTCTTGTAAATTTGCTTTTTCGTTTAGAATGTTTCTTTCATCATAAAACTCCGGCACCGAGAAGGTCTTTGTTACCGCTTGGGCAGAAACATCAAAAACCAACCCCATCACTGTACCGCCGTTGTTTTCAGACATCTGAACTCTGTTTCCCTGCCGATACAACACTTTCCTGGTAAATGCGGCATATTCATTGCCGAAACCTTCATATTCCCAGGTAAGCTGTGGCTCGGCAGGGAAGTAAGGGCTTACGTCCTGTATCGTATCTACTTTCGGTTTGTTTTGGGCCGAAGGTGGCGTCTCTTTTTTGGCACAGCGGCTACCGCTGTTAAACAAACCATCAAGTAAACAAATATCCTGGCAACTACCGGTCTCATATCATCACTCCTTTTAGGATATTCATCAAACCCGCTTCCCCAACGGGTTGAAAAAATGTCACATCCATTTGGGGCATCGCTCCAAATATGGGGGATGGAAGCAGGTCTCTTTTTATGTTTCCAAATACACGAAACCACAAAGTTGTCCCCTAAATCTGCATACTGCGTAGGGGCCAGGGGAGCCATATAAGGCACCCCGAAGCTTTCCAAGGAAACCAAGTGGATAATCATCCAACTGCAATGCCTAAAGCGCCAAAAGAGCCGCCAAAAACATCATGGGAAATTTGATAGGCTTTTTCCATTTCCCAAAAACATCTTTTAATGGCATTTCATCACCAACCCGAGGTTATTTTGCCTCGGATGACAAAAAATATTGATAAACCAGGATAAATAAAAAATTCCTAATTAATTAGTAAAAATCAAGGCCTTTTCAATAGACACTTTAACAACCCTTTGTTATAATTTAGATAATTAAAAAATTGTCCTCAACGTGTTGTGCCCAATTTGTGGCACAAGGATTGTTTAGGCTAACGGGGGGGTAGCTTTTGTTAATGCTACCCTCCTTTCTTTTTGTCCAAAAACAGGAGGTGAAGAACCTTGTAACCAAAGTTTCCAAATTTGAATAAATGGAAAGGAGTGCATTTTACATCGTGGAGAACCAATTTATTTTAGCTTCTATTATTTTTATTATCACCTATGCATTTATCGTATCGGAAAAACTCCCCCGCACTGTCATCGCTCTGGCCGGCGCTGTGACTGTCCTGTTTACCGGCCTCGTGACCCAGGAAAAGGCCATTCACTATATTGACTGGAACACCATCGGCCTGCTGGTGGGCATGATGATTATTGTCAACATTACCAGGAGAACCGGTGTATTTGAGTACCTGGCCCTTAAGTCCGCCGTGGCGGTCAAAGGTGACCCCCTTAAGCTGCTGGTTTTACTGGCAATCATTACGGCCATTGCTTCTGCTTTGCTGGATAACGTGACAACGGTACTGCTGATGGTGCCGGTTACCTTTTCGATCTGCCGGCAGCTGCAGGTCAATGTGATTCCATTCCTGGTTACTCAAATCATGTCCAGTAACATCGGCGGCACAGCCACCCTGATCGGTGACCCGCCGAATATCATGATCAGCGGCCCCGCAGGTCTGTCCTTTATGGAATTCATTTATAACCTGGCGCCTGTGGCGATTGTCGTCTTCATTATCACCATTGCCATATTACGTCTTATCTATCGCAAAGAAATGAAGGCAGATCCCAAATTAATGGCTGAGATTGCGGCCCTGAACCCGGAAGATGAAATTCGGGATCCCAAGCTCCTGAAAAAATGCTTGCTGGCATTGTCTTTAACCATCGCCGGTTTTGCCCTGCACAGCATCTTTCACCTGCCTACCGCCACCATCGCCCTTGGCGGTGCGGTATTCCTGCTCCTGCTGACCAGAGAAGAGCCCGAGCATGTATTAGAGACCGTGGAATGGTCCACCATCTTCTTCTTTGTCGGTCTGTTTATTGTAGTTGGCGGGCTGGAAGAAGCCGGTGTCATTCACTGGATTGCCGAATCCGCTCTGCACTTAACCGGCGGGGAAATTCTGCCTACAGGTCTTTTGATTTTATGGCTTTCTGCCATAGCTTCCTCCTTTGTAGACAACATCCCCTTTGTGGCCACCATGATTCCCCTACTGCAGCAAATGGGTCAGATGGGCGGCATTACCAACCTGGATCCCCTGTGGTGGTCTCTGGCCCTGGGAGCCTGCCTGGGTGGCAACGGTACCCTGGTGGGAGCCGCTGCCAACGTCATCGTAGCCGGCATGGCTGAAAAGAGGGGAACTCCCTTAAGCTTCCTTGGTTTTATGAAGATTGCCTTCCCCTTAATGATTTTGTCCATCGTTATAAGCACCGTTTACCTGTGGCTTTTCATTTTACGATAAATGATAAAGGAAGTCGGGGGCTGCCCCCGGCTCCTTTTGCTACCTGTTGATTTTTTCCAGACCGGACGAAGTGAGAAAATACCCCCCAAATTTATTAATGAGCTAAGGTTATCATGGGAGTATTACAACGTTCTATCAGAAATCTTAACTTATTCGGACAAACTACAAAGGGATCACCGGCTGCCCGTCCTTTATTTTGCCAATGGCCTTCCGGACAGAAAAGGTCGTGTTGTCCGGTAGTTCATTCTGGTAAAACCAATTCCACTCAATCATCTCTTTGGGTTCGGTAACCACCGGCTGACCCTTACCGGAAGCCAGCAGGTTAATAAAAACAACATGTTTTTCTCCCTGGGTTTCGCTGACTACATCGATCATCCCTTCTATCGTAACTTGCAGGGCGGTCTCCTCCCAAACCTCCCGCCTGCCGCACTGGGCCACAGTTTCGCCAAAATCCATTTGGCCACCGGGAAATATCCAGCTGTTGGCATTAAACCCCTTCTTTTTTAACCCCAACAAGACTTTCCCCTCATCATTCACCACCATGACTCGGATGGAAAACTTGATTTGTTGTTGCTCAATCGCATTCAGCAAAAAATGCCCCCTTCTTGTAAGGCCCAATGCTGATACATTACGAGATGGGGGCAGTACTTCCCTGCCGGGGACGGAAAACAATTTACATAATTTTTTTAATCATGAGTAAAAACAAACTCTGCAGGACAAGATACCTTTGAAATTGATTATTAAATGTCTGAGGAGGTATAACGAAATGACAGTTGCATCCCAAGTAAAACAAACTCTGGCAGGACTTAAAGCTGCGCAATCCAGCCTGGAAACCTTTGCCCTGCAGACCCAAAACCAGCAGGCCAAAGATCTGTATACCCAGGCCGCTCAGCAGACCAAATCCATCGTTGATAGCCTGGAACCCAGAATTCAACAACTGGAACAAGAAGAACCCCAGTATAAAGGTTTCTAAACAAGAAGAACCGGGTCATTGATCCCGGTTCTTGTATATAAGTGCCTTTGCCCAAGCAAAATAAAGTTACGAGAGGTGATCCGGTTTGACCGTCGCTTCCCAGGTAAAGCAAACCATAGCCAGTCTGAAAGGAACCAAAGCAACGCTGGATGCCTTTTATCATGTTGAGCAAAATGAAGAAAGCAGGCAGTTGTTGGAAAACAGCTCACAACAAATCAGTCAGGTCATTGACAGTCTGGAAAACAGGGTTAAAGTCCTGGAATATGAAGAACCACAATATAAAGGATTTTAGGCAAAGGAGTCGTCTTTATGCCAGAATGGTTAAACATCCTGATTCGTTCCCTCGGTTTATTCGCCCTAACCCTGCTGCTGGTGCGGCTGATGGGAAAAAGACAGACTTCACAACTTACCTTATTTGATTTAATCACCGCCATCGTTATCGGCGTGGTGGCCGCTGCTTTGTCCTTAAACCTGATCGAGAATCTGGGTAACGGCCTGGTGGCTCTGGCGGTTTGGACCCTTCTTCCCATCGGCATTTACCTGCTGGCGCTGAAATACAAGACGGTGCGCAATATTATTCAGGGAAAGGAAGCCGTCCTGATTAACCACGGTAAGGTGCTGGAAGACAAGTTGCTGGAGGCCCGCTTTACACCCGAAGACCTGCTAAGTCAATTGCGGCGAAAAAACGCCTTTAAAGTGGCAGATGTGGAGTTTGCCATGTTGGAGCCCAATGGTGAGGTCAGCGTCCTGTTGAAAAAACAAAACCAGCCGTTTACTCCCAGCTCTCTGGGGCTGCAGCTAAACCACGAAAGTGTACCCCAAACCGTGATGCTGGACGGAGTGATGCTGGACGAGCCCCTGACAGCCATGGGATTAAACCGAAATTGGCTGCACACCGAACTGGAAAAAGTCGGTGTAGCCCCGGAGAACGTATTCATCGCCCAGGTTGATTCTGTGGGGCAGCTTTACCTGGATCTGTTCGATGATGCCGTACTGGTGCCGCAGCCTAAAACAAAGGAACTGGCCTATGCCACGCTGAAAAAATGCCAGGCGGACTGCGAAATGTACGCCCTGGGCACCCGGCAGCCAAAGGCTAAGAAAATGTATAGTGAATGTGCCGAAGAATTGGATGCAGTGATCGCAGAATTGAAACCTTTGCTTAAAAGGTAAGGGGTGAAAAAATGTCAAACAAGAAAAAGAAAAAATTAACCCCGGCACAGCAGGAATACCAGGCCTTTGCCAAGGCCAGGGAACCAAAACGTCCTGTCCCGGCCAATGTGGTCAAAGCTTTTGTCGCCGGGGGGGCCATTAGCTTGCTTGGCCAGGGTATCGGGGATTTTTTCATTTGGAACTTCGACTTTACGGAGAAAACAGCCGGAAATCCCACGGTGGCGGTATTAATCATAATCTCCGTTCTCCTTACCGCACTGGGGGTCTATGACCACATCGCCCAGTGGGCAGGGGCCGGTACCGCGGTTCCTGTAACAGGCTTCGCCAATACCATTGCCTCGGCTGCCATTGAACACCGCACCGAGGGCTACGTGCTGGGTGTGGGCGGCAACATGTTTAAGCTGGCCGGCTCGGTAATCGCCTTTGGTGTTTTCGCCGCCTTTGTGGTAGCCCTGGTAAAAACATTATTCACCACGTTGGGGGGAGCCTAGTATGCTGAAGGGGCATCAAACCTGGGTCTTCCCGAATAAGCCTACCATTTTATCCACCGGTACCGTGGTGGGACCCTTTGAAGGCAAAGGCCCACTGGCCGAAGATTATGACCTTATTCACGGTGATTTATGGCTGGGACAGGACAGCTACGAAAAGGCCGAAAAAAAGATGATGGAAGAAGCCTTTGAAATTGCCATCCGTAAGGCAGGCCTGCAAAAGCAGGATATCCAGTTCTTCCTTGGCGGTGACCTGTTAAATCAAATTATATCCAGCAGCTTTGCGGCCCGGACGCTGGCTGTTCCCTATCTGGGACTCTTTGGCGCTTGTTCCACTTCCATGCAAAGTCTGGCCCTGGGCGCACTTTTGGTTGACAGCAAGTCTGCCAATTATGTGCTGTGTGGTACCGCCAGTCACAACACCGCCGTGGAAAAACAGTTCCGGTATCCTACGGAATACGGCGCCCAAAAGCCCCCCACGGCCCAATGGACCGCCACCGCAGCCGGCGTTGCTCTGTTGGGTCCCGAGGGAGACGGGCCAAAGGTTACGTCCGCCACCATCGGCAGGATTGTGGATATGGGCATCAGTGATCCCTTTAACATGGGATCGGCCATGGCCCCCGCAGCGGTGGACACGCTGACGGCCCATTTTCGAGATCTGGGAATTTCCCCTCAGGAATATGACCTGATTGCCACCGGTGACCTGGCCCGGGTGGGTCATCAAATTGCCAGGGACCTGTTAATTAAACATGACCTGGAAATTCCGGAAGAAATCTTTACGGACTGCGGCATTTTGATTTACGGTGAGGACCAGCCGGTCATGGCCGGCGGCAGCGGTTGCGGCTGTTCGGCCGCTGTGGCTTATGGTCATATCTTGAACAGAATGAAAAAGGGAGAACTTAAAAAGGTTCTCATTGCGGCCACCGGAGCGCTGCTGTCTCCTTTGTCTTACCAGCAAAAGGAAAGTATTCCCTGTATTGCATATGCTGTTGCCATTGAAGCATAACCAAGGGGTGATTTCTTATGGAAGCTTATCTCTGGGCCTTTGTGGTCGGCGGGCTCATTTGTGTCATCGGACAGCTGTTAATGGATGTCGGAAAACTTACGCCGGCTCATACCATGAGTCTGCTTGTGGTGGCGGGCGCCGTTCTGGGTGGGTTGGGACTCTATGAACCGCTGGTGGACTTTGCCGGGGCCGGCGCCACCGTCCCCATTATCAGTTTTGGCAATTCCCTGGTCCACGGGGCGCTGGCGGAAGCCGAAACCACCGGGCTGGTCGGTATCCTGACCGGGATCTTTGAGGTAACCAGCTCGGGCATCTCCGCTGCCATCATTTTTGGATTTCTAGCCTCCCTGTTGGTCCGACCCAAGGGGTAAAAGAGAAAAAGGTGATCATATGAAAAATATTCTAAGAGTATCTTTGATTATTGTTTTAATCTTACTGACCGTAGGCTGTCAAATGCAGCCTCAGAAAAAACCACAGTCAGAGGGAAAACAAACGCAAAAGCTGGTGGAAATCAACCCCGAACTGGCTGAAAAGGCCAAACAAGCCGCCATGTCCGTCAAGGGTGTGGAGGAGGCCACCGCCGTGGTCATTGACAAAAATATTTCTACAGCCATCAAAGTCAGCGGTTTTAACCGTTTGAAATTGCAATCCATTAAGGAAGAGGTACATAAAAAGATCGGTTCGATGAATGAGGAGTACGGAGTTTATGTCACTGCAGATAAAAAGTTGTTTACACAACTGCAGCAAATTGAAAAACAGATAAACGAACAAAAAGTAAAGTCCGGTTCGGAACTGAAACAAAAAGTGAATAAAATTAACAAAGATATGAAAGGGTAAGGAAGGCTCCGGGCCTTCCTTGTTTTTGTTCTACAACCATTAGGCCGGGAATATTTTTATTAAACTATTATTATTTTTCGCTATAATAGAAGGAAAATTTAAAATTCTATGGAAATTAACAAAAAGGTAATATTATTGTGAAGGGTCGGGTGAGGGTCATGAGATTACAATTACAAAAAAATTCTTACCGGTCGGCCATTGATATTTTACTGAGCAATTCCGCTTTACTCGAAGAAATCGACCAAATTTTATTAAACCCTGACATTGACCTGTCCACTCTGTCGCGTTCACACTATAACCATATTCTGCGGGAATCATTTAGAAATTACGGCTGGCAGAATTCCCCTTCCCTGTTCCATGAACCCGTTAACCCCTTTACCAATATGGAGCTGATGAAAGAAAATATCGCCCTGGAAATTGGTTTTCGCCATGCCTCCCTTATCGGGCATAACCTGCTCAAGTTCCAGTTGTCTTCCTCTCATAATTCAGATAGAATTGATGTGGGCATTTTTGTTGTTACCACCCACAAATTCCAGAAGCAGTTGAAGAAAATGTATCACCATAACTGGGCCGGCGCTATGAACTTCGAGAAGGTAGACCGCTACCTGCGGCATTTTAAAACCGGCATCCAACTGCCCATTTATTTAGTGGGAATTGATGTGGCCTAACCCATTGAGTTGAATAAGAAATCGAAAAGAATGCCCGTACCACCAGGACCGGGCATTCTTTAATTTAAGTCTTTCAGGAAGGGGCAGACTATAACTATATTTAGCACAAAAGAGGCGATGATTTTGAAGTTAAGAATAGCCCTCGGGCAAATGGAAATCATCCCGGGCCGGCCGGATCTGAATGCCCGGACTATGCTGGAAATGATTGGACAAGCCCGGGCCAAAGGCGCCCATATGGTCATCTTCCCGGAAATGTCCATCCCCGGCTACTTACTGGGAGATACCTGGGAACAAAGGGCCTTTCTCAGGGACTGTGAAGAATACGGCAGGGAAATTGTTAATGCTTCGGACAACCTCACCGTCCTCTTCGGCAATGTGGGGATTGATTGGGAGAGAAAAGGAGACGACGGCAGGGTCCGCAAATACAACGCTTTTTTTGTCGCCCGGGACGGCAAATTGCTGGGCGGCGATAATTTCCCCTACCCTTTCAGAATCAAAACCCTGCAGCCCAACTACCGGGAGTTTGACGATGACCGCCATTTCTACAGCTTGCGTAAACTGGCCCAGGAGCTGGAAAAAATCCCGGAAGACTTACTAACCCCCGTTTACCTGCCTGTGGATGGCAAACAGGTGGGTTTAGGCTGCTTTTTATGTGAAGACGGTTGGGCTGAGGACTACTTTACCAAACCCATAACCGCCATCCATGAAAAAGGCGGCGTCAGCCTGTTTATCAACATCTCCTGTTCCCCCTTTACCCTGGGTAAAAACAGCAAGCGAAACCGGGTCTTTTCCAAGCATGCCCGGGAAACCGGTGTTCCTTTGATCTATGTCAATAACGTGGGCGTACAAAATAACGGCAAGACCATTTACACCTTTGACGGCTCCAGCACGGTCTATAATAAAAACGGCGAAGTCATTTATTACAGCCATCCTGCCTTCAGGCAAAGTTTGGACATCATCGAACTGGACCTGGCCTCCGGCGGCGAAAACTTTTCCCCTCTGGAAGTGCCGGAAGACCATGCTATCGGTTTTATCCACCAGGCCCTTTGCTACGGCATTCAAAAGTTTACCGCGGCCATTGGCATGAAGAAGGTTGTCATCGGCATCTCGGGCGGCATTGATTCTGCGGTATCCGCCGCCCTCTATGCCAAGGCCATGGGACCGGAAAACCTGCTGCTGGTTAACATGCCCAGCCGATACAATTCCCAAACCACCCGGAACCTGGCCCGGCAGCTGGCCCAAAATTTGAACTGCTCCTATACCGTATTACCGATCCAGGATGCGGTGGATTTTACCGTTAAACAAATTGAAAGCACCCCGGTGATCAACCCTGTGACCGGGGTGCAGTTTCACCTGAAAATAAGCCCTTTTATGGCGGAAAACATTCAGGCCAGGGACCGCTCGGCACGGGTCCTGGCAGCGGTGGCCGCCGCCTTTGGCGGGGGCTTCACCTGCAACGCCAATAAGGCGGAAACCACCGTCGGGTATTCCACCCTGTACGGCGACCAGGCAGGGTTCCTGGCGGCCATTGCCGACCTGTGGAAGCACCAGGTATACGCCCTGGCCCGCTACCTGAACGAAGAAGTGTACCGTCTGGAGGTCATCCCCCAGGGCATTATCGATATCGTGCCCAGCGCAGAACTGAGCTTTGACCAGGCCGTGGATGAAGGCAAAGGGGACCCCATTGCCTACCCGTACCACGATTACCTGTTCCGCTCCTTTGTCCAGTGGTGGGACAAGGCCACCCCGGAGGACATCCTCCACTGGTATGCCGAAGGAGTGCTGGAAGAAAAACTGGGCTGCGCGCCGGGACTGGTTAAGGAATTGTTCCCCACCCCCCGGGAATTTATCGCCGATTTGGAACGCTGGTGGAACCTCTATAACGGCATCGGTGTGGCCAAAAGAATCCAGGCCCCGCCCATCCTGGCCGTCAGCCGCCGCGCCTTCGGTTTCGACCACCGGGAAGCCCAAAACGGCGTTTATTACACCAGGAGATACCGGGAGTTGAAGGATAAGCTGTTAGGATATATCATTGGAACCGACCGGAATATATTTTGCCACCAAAAATAAGGAAAGCATTAAATTTAACTTGTTGAATATTCCTCCCACCATACAGGCATAATACCTTTTGTATGAATCTTTGGAGGGATCACTGTGAATCCATATTTGGAGATCGCATTACGTGCGGTTGCAGCGTTTTTGGGAGTGATACTTGTAACCAGAGTGGTGGGAAAACAGCAGCTTGGGGAACTGACCGTAAGTGATTTTGTTAATGCCATTGCCATCGGCTCCATTGCAGCAGCGATGGCCACCGATCATAAAGAAAATGTAATTTATTATATTATCGGCATCACCATCTTTGGCGGGCTCACCTATTTGACAAACTTTGCGGGATTAAAGTCCAGGGCAGCCCGTAAATTACTGGAAGGTGAGCCGACTGTTGTAATTCACAACGGGAAAATCTTAGAAAAAAATATGAGTAAAGAACGTTACAACATGGATAACCTGACCATGCAGCTGCGGGAAAAAATGTTTTTAACATTTCCGATGTGGAATTTGCTATTTTAGAACCTAATGGTAAGTTAAGCGTATTGTTGAAGAGTGACAAGCAGCCTGTGACGACCGGTGACATTGGCGTTACTACACAATATGAAGGCGTCGCTTCAGAATTAATTGTGGACGGTAAACTGATTCAGCAGAATTTGCAGCAGAATAACCTCTCCAAGGAGTGGCTAATAACCCAGTTGCAAAAACAGGGGATTAAAAGTATTGAAGAGGTCAGCTTTGCCAGCCTGGATACCTCCGGGAACCTTTATGTAGATAAGTATCATGATAATCTGCAATATGTTGAAGATATAACCGATGAAGAAAAATAAATTAGCAGGGTGCCGGTTGTTGAATTCAACAACCGGCACCCTGTTTTACCTTCCGCCGGCCCTGGTGAGGGCGGCTAACTTTTCTTCGATTTCCGGGGTCAGCACCCCCTGGCGGAACCGCCACTCCCAGTTGCCGCCGACGGTGCCGGGATAATTCATGCGGGCCTCGCTGTCCAGGCAAAGCACATCCTGCAGCGGATGATGGCCGTATTGGATTGACATCGAAAGGCCACTTCGATGAGCCGCCAGCAAATCTCCTCTGCCTCCATGGCCGGTTCCAGGTCCAGGTACTCTGCCAGAAACTCGACATCACCCGGCAGCAGTTTTTTGTACCAGCCGATGGTGGTATCATTGTCGTGGGTCCCTGTGTAGACCACCGAATTGGGTTCGTAGTGATGAGGCAGAAACTTTTCTTTTTCATTTTTATGCAGGTTAAATTGCAATATCTTCATGCCGGGGAAATCGAACCGGTTCTTTAGTTTCACCACCTCCGGCGTGATGATGCCCAGGTCCTCGGCAATGACCGGAATTTGCCCCAGGTACCGGATCATGATGGAGAAAAACTTTTCGCCGGGCCCCTTTACCCACCTACCGTTAATGGCCGTTGTCTCGCCGGCGGGGATTTCCCAGTAAGCTCGAAGCCCCGGAAGTGGTCAATGCGGATGATATCCACCGTTTCCAACAGGCCTTTGAACCTTTCCCTCCACCACTTGTAGTCATCCTTTTCCATGGCCGCCCACCGGTAATGGGGGTTCCCCCACAACTGACCGGTTTCACTGAAATAGTCCGGCGGCACACCGGCCACCTTGGCCGGGTTCCCCAGTTCATCCAGCTCAAAAAGGTGGGGGTTGGCCCAGGCGTCGCTGCTGTCATAGGAAACAAAAATGGGCAAATCGCCGATAATTTTTATGCCGCGGTCATTGGCATACCGCTTTAATGCCATCCACTGTCTAAAGAAAGTAAATTGCAGAAAAAAGTGGTATTCAATTTCTTGCTTCAGCAGCTGCCGGAAATTTTCCATGGCCTGCTCTTGCCGCAGCGCAATGGATGCATCCCAATGGTTCCAGGGCAGCCCGCCGAAATACTGCTTAAGGGCCATAAACAGGGCATAGTCCCCAAGCCAGTGCGCCCCAGCGACAAAATCCTGGTACTCAGGCGCTTTCAACCGGTTTTGAAAAGCAGTGAAGGCCTTTCTCAGTAAATCTTCTTTATATGCCCTTACCCGGGCAAATTCTACCCTGTCTTCGGAAAAGGAAGGCAGCGGGTGAATATCCTGCGGTGTTAGCAACCCCTGTTCCACTAACCGGTCAATGCTGATCAACAGGGGATTTCCCGCAAAGGCGGAAAAACTCTGAAAGGGGGATTCACCGTAACCCGCGGGATTCAAGGGAAGCACCTGCCAGAGTTTCTGCCTGCTTCTGGTCAGGAAGTCCACAAATTCAAAGGCTTCCTTTCCTAAATCCCCGATTCCGTAGGGAGACGGCAATGAGGTTGGATGGAGCAGTATGCCGCTTTGCCTCTTTATTGTCACTTTGCTCCTCCGTCCATCAACAGTTTCCCCTCCAAAGGTCCCAGAGAAAGATGCAGGAACCCGTCTTGCACGGGATATTCCCGGCCCTCCTGGAGTAAATCAAGCAGACTGCCGCTGCACCACCGGCCCAGGTTGACAGAAAGGTTGGCCTCCCTCTCCGGATGCGCGTTTATTACAACAAAGGCAATGTTATCTTTTTTGGGCCGGTTGAATACATCTTTCCCCTGATCGATGATTCTCAGGTAGCCGTAAACCTGCCCCTGGACATAAATTGGCAGCCAGCGGCCGGTTTTAAGCACGTCATACCGGTTTCTATATCCGATAACTTTCTTGTACCAGTCCAGCAGTTCCCGGTTTTCCTTGCCCCAGGGATAGGTGGCCCGGTTTAAAGGGTCCTTATAGCCGTGCATGCCTGCCTCATCCCCGTAGTAAATGCAGGGGACCCCCGGAAAAGTCATTTGAATCAAAGAAAGCAGTTTCAACCGGGCAGTTCCAATCCTCTTTTGCTCCTCGCTTAACCTAATCCTGGCCTGTTCCTCCTTGGACAAAGTTTCTTCCGCCGGCGCCCCGCTCAATATGGTAAGGGCCCGCACCACATCATGACTGCCGATTAAGTTCATGGTGGAGTAAAAATGCTGCAGCGGGTAATTTTCGTACAGGCTCATTAATCGAAGATGGGTCTCGTGGGCATTCCTTCTGCCGGTCATAAAGTCTAACCAGATACTGCGGAAAGGATAGTTCATCACCGAATCCAATTCCTCTCCCAGCAGGTACTCCCGCATGGTCCCGTAGCTCACCTTGTTGGAAGCGTCTTCCCACACTTCGCCGATCAGTACCGACTCGGGGTCCTCTTGCTTCATGACAACACGGATTTTTTTCACAAATTCATCGGGCAGTTCATCCACCACGTCCAAACGCCAACCTTTGGCCCCCATTTTCATCCAGTATTTGATGACACTGCTGTCCCCGGTGATGATAAACTCCTGGTAAGAAGGGTCCAGTTCATTGACATTGGGCAGGGTGTCGATGCCCCACCAACAGTCGTATTTGTGGGGATGCTCGATAAAACGATACCAGGAATAATAGGGGGAATCCTTAGACTGGTAAGCCCCCAGAGAGGGATAGTTGCCCTCCCGGTTAAAATAGACACTGTCGCTGCCGGTATGGCTGAAGACCCCGTCCAGGATGATGGAGATGCCCATCTCCCGTGCTTTGGCGCACAGTTCTTTAAACAGCTGGTTGTTGCCGAACATCTGGTCAATTCTCTTGTAATCCCCGGTGTCATATTTATGGCTGCTGGAAGCTTCGAAGATGGGATTGAGGTAGATGACACTGATGCCCAGTTCCTTTAAATAAGGGAGTTTTTTCAAAACCCCCAGCAAATTTCCCCCAAAGATGTCAAAACAGACGGTCTTGCCGGTAACCGGGTCCTTGCCGTATTGCGGCACGGCATCCCAGCGGGGATAAATCACACAATGCTGCTTGGGATTTAAGATTTTTCCCTCTTCATGGCCGTTGCAAAAACGGTCCACAAAGATCTGGTACATGACGGCATCCTTAAACCAGTGCGGGGTGGCGCTGTCTTCCTTGTACACCGTAACCTGGTAAGAGGTCGGTTCATAATCGTAAATCTGGCCTACCCCCCCCAGGTTGCGGGGGTTGTTGCCATAGTAATAGGTCCTGCCTGCCCGCTCAATGATAAAGTAGTACCACAGCAGTCCCTGCCTGGGTGGGGCATATATTGCCGCCCGGTAAAGTTTTTTCTCTCCGCTGGCTGCTACCTGCTGCATAGGAATTTTCTCTTCCTCACGTCCATACTTCCACAAGCGCAAAATGACATTGTCCGGTGGGTCCTGGGAGTATATTTCGATGGCCAGCGCGATTTTTCATGACAAGGAACAGCCCCAAAGGGGCTGCGGAACGATGCGTCATGGGAATCATGAAAGATCCAATGATGGTTCATCCTATCATCTGCCTATCTTTTTTGGACTCTTGGCATCCTTGACCAGTTTCATATACAAGTCTTGATATTTTTGGGCGGATTTATACCAGCTGTAGTCACTTTTCATGGCGTTTTCCACAATTTTTGACCAGACCGGCCGCTGGTAAAAGAAGTGAACCGCCCTTTTTAAGGTATAGAGGAAGTCATGGGCATTGTAGTTGGTAAAACTAAAACCGTTGCCTTCCCCTGTATATTCATTATAGGGTTGTACCGTATCCTTCAGGCCGCCGGTTTCCCTGACCACCGGTATTGAACCGTACCGTAAGGCAACCAGCTGCCCGATGCCGCAGGGCTCAAAAAGGGACGGCATCAGGAAGATATCCGAACCGGCATAAATACGATGGGCCAGGGTGCAGCCAAACATGATGTTGGCAGACACTTTCTCCGGGTACCTTCTGGCGGCATGCCGGAACAATTCTTCATACCTTTTTTCCCCGGTACCCAGCACCACCAGCAGCACGTCCATGGACAAGATTTCTTCCAATACGCAGGCAATTAAATCCAGGCCCTTCTGGCTGACGAGTCTTGAAACCAGGCCCAGCAAGGGAACGTCAGGCCGCTTCGGCAGACATAAAATTTCCTGTAGTTTTTCTTTATTGACCTGTTTTTTATCCGGAGACTCCCATGAATAGCGGGCGCAAATCCAGGGGTCGGTGGCGGGATTATAAAAATCGGTGTCGATGCCGTTGACAATGCCATGCAAACGGTCCCGACGGTGCCGGAGCAACCCGTCCAATTGCTCGCCGTAATAGGGGGTCTGTATTTCCCGGGCATAGGTCTCACTGACGGTGGTCAGCAAATGGGAAAAATTTAAGCCCCCCTTCATAAAACTGACCTGACCGTAAAATTCCACCCCGTCCAGGGTAAAATATTCTTCACCCAAATCCAGAATGTCCCCTAAAATGGTTTTGGGGAACACACCCTGGTATTTTAAATTATGAATGGTAAAGACCGTACGCAGGTCTTTATAGAAAGAGTTATCCCCATAATGGCTTTTAAAAAAACACTGACCAGGCCGGTGTGCCAGTCATGACAGTGGAGAATCCGGGGGGTAAAATTCAGGTGGGGCAGGGACTCCAGCACCGCACGGCAAAAAAAGGCATATCGTTCGGCATCATCGCCGTAACCATAGAGACCCTGTCTCTTAAAATAATACTCGTTGTCGATGAAGTAGTAGGTGATCCCCTCATGTTCCAGCTGTTCCAGACCGCAATAAACATTCCTCCAACCCAGGGGGACCGTAAAGGTTTTTTTACAGACCATACGTTCCTGGTAATGAACCGGAATTTCGCCATGTTTAGGCAAAACCACCCGTACATCCAGCCCCTGGTTGATCAATGCCCTGGGCAAGGAACCGATGACATCCGCCAAACCACCGGTTTTCACGAAGGGAACCCCTTCGGAGGCCACAAACAGCACTTTCATTGTCCTCTTCACCTCACAGCCCTAAATGACGGTTTTCTTGGTAATAACGAGGGGATAATGTTCTTCTCCCTTTAAATGTTTTCCCTTTGTGACGGTTACCCCTTTATCTGCGATGACATTTTCTACCCATGCCCCTTCTTCAATTTTACATTTCTGCATGATGATGCTGTCCTTAATACGGGCGCCCCTGCCAATTTCCACCCCTCTGAAAATAATACTGTTCTCCACAATTCCTTCGATGATACAATCATTGGCAATTAATGCATTATGAACCCTGGAACCATCGCTGTATTTGGTGGGCGCCCCGTCTTTCACTTTGGTGATAATGAGCCCCTTATCAAAGAACAATTTTTGCCAGACTTCCGGTCTCAGTAAATCCATGCTGTGCTTATGATAGCTTTGAATGGAATCGATAGGTGCCAGGTAGCCCTGGTGAGGGAAACCATAAATCCTTAGCCGGTTCAGATTTTTAATAAACCCGTCTCTCACCAGATCACATTCTCCCCGGAAGTGACAGCGGTGAATCAACTCAACCAGCAGCGACTTCTCCATGATGCACATTTCCATGGAAATTTTGGAGCTTTTGATTTTGTCCGGCTTTATTTCCAGATCGATAATGCGCCCGTCTTCCGCCGTTTCAATGATTTGACACTGGGATAAATTCTCGTCGGTGTTTTCCATATCCTTGTAAAGGATGGTGATGTCCGCGTTCATGGCCTGGTGAAATTTAAAGGCATCCCGGTAGTCAATATTACAAATCATATTGCTGCCGGAAACAAGAACATATTTTTGCCGGCTGTATTGGATATAATCCAGGTGAGTATAGAAATGCCGCAAATCCCACCTGTAAATTCCCTGTTGATAACGCTGGCCCGGGGGGAGAAAAAACAGCCCGTCCCGCTTCCGGTCCAGATCCCATTCTTTGCCGCTGCCCAGGTGGTCCATAAGGGACCGGTATTTGTGCTGCACGATAATGCCTACATTTGTAATTCCTGAATTCACCATATTGGACAGGACAAAATCAATCATCCGGTAGCGGCCCCCAAAGGCACGGCAGCCGCGGGGCGGTGGTAACTGATTTCCTTTAAAAAATCCTCGTCTTCCATGAGATTAATAATCCCCATGATACTTTTCATGCCATCACCCCTTCACCAAGGCCAGGGCGCTTAATTGATTTTTCTCCAGGCTGCAGCTCTTTAGGACCGAACCGCTGCGAACAACAATATTGCCTTCCACCACCGTTATTCTGGAACAAGGCACAGAACACCAGCTGCATTCCTCGTCCAGGCAGCCGATTTGACACTTGTCCTCAATGACCGCTTCCACACCGATGATAGCCTTTTCGATTCTCACATTGGCCCCGATCTTTACATTGGGCATGATCACAGAATCGTTGATCTTCGCTCCTTCGCCGATAAAAACGCCGGGAAATAAAATAGAGTGGTTTACTTCCCCGCAGACCATACACCTTCGTTCACCAGGGAGCCGCTAACTCTGGCGGTGGGGGTGATATACTGGGGCGGGTGATTGGGATTTACCGAGTAAATTCTCCATTTGGGATCGTTGAGGTTTAATTTTGGCTTATCCGACAACAGGTCCATATTGGCCTGCCAGAGACTCTCAATGGTGCCCACATCCCGCCAGTAGCCCTTAAAGGGGTAAGCATACATTTTTTGTCCTGCCTTCAGCATCATGGGTATGATGTTTTTGCCGAAGTCATTACTGGAGCGGAGATTTTGTTCATCCTCTTCCAGGTACTTTTTTAACAGTTCCCAATTAAAGATATACACTCCCATGGAAGCAAGATTACTTTTAGGCATGGCAGGTTTTTCTTCAAACTCAATGATCCGGGCATCCTGAGCGGTGTTCATGATGCCAAAACTGCTTGCTTCTTCCCAGGGAACTTCGATCACCGCAATGGTGGCATCGGCCTGTTTTTCTTTATGAAAATCCAGCATCAAGGAATAGTCCATTTTGTAAATATGATCTCCGGAGAGCACCAGCAGGTACTTGGGACGATACTGGTCCACAAATTCAATGTTTTGGTAAATGGCGTTGGCGGTACCCTTGTACCATTCTCCCCCCATTTCTTTGACAAAGGGCGGCAATACGGTGACCCCGCCGTTTTTCCGGTCCAAATCCCAGTGGCTGCCGATGCCGATATAGGTGTTTAAGGCCAGGGTTGGTACTGGGTCAGCACCCCTACTGTATCAAATCCGGAGTTGTTGCAATTGCTCAGGGTGAAGTCAATGATGCGGTATTTTCCGCCAAAGGGAACGGCAGGTTTGGCCAACTTTTTCGTCAAAACCCCCAACCGGCTGCCTTGCCCGCCGGCCAGTATCATGGCAACACATTCCTTGCTCTGCATATTCCTCCCCCTCTCACCCGCCATAGGTTCGTCAGTCACGTTCATTCCTGTTCTTATCCCACTTCTTGTTAATGGCCTTGAGATAAACCACGGCCAGCGGAGGCACTTTCATCTCCACCGAAAAGGGCTGGTTATGCCAGGGAGTATCTTGGGCCACCGCCAGGCTGTTGACCTGTCCGGACCCGCCGTAGATTCGTAAATCACTGTTAAAAACTTCAAAATACTCACCCAGGCACGGTACACCAATCCGGTACCCTTCCCGTACCACCGGGGCAAAATTGCACACAATGATTAAAAAATCCTCCGGGTCCTGCCCTTTTCTCATAAAGGTGACAATGCTTTGGCTGTAGTCATGGGGGTCAATCCATTGAAAGCCCCGTTCTTCGTGGTCCAGTTCCCATAAATTCCTTTCTGCTCTGTAGAAATGGTTAAGCGCCTTCACGTAATCCTTTAACTTTTGGTGCATTTCGTAGTCCAGCAAATGCCAGTCCAAACTTTGATCTTCGTTCCATTCAATGAACTGGCCGAACTCCCCACCCATAAAAAGAAGCTTCTTGCCCGGGTGAGCTATCATATAGCCGTATAACAACCTCAGGTTGGCAAATTTTTGCCAGTAATCCCCGGGCATTTTATTCAGCAGTGACCTTTTGCCGTGTACCACCTCATCGTGGGACAGGGGCAAAATATAGTTTTCGGAAAAAGCATACATAAAGGAAAAGGTCAGCAGGTGGTGGTGCCATTTCCGGTGTACAGGGTCCATCTGCATATAACGGAGTAAATCATTCATCCACCCCATGTTCCATTTGTAGTTATACCCCAGCCCTCCCAAGTAGGTGGGTTTGGTGACGGCGGGCCAGGCTGTGGATTCCTCGGCAATCATTAAGGCAGCGGGAAAATGCTGAAAGATCACTTCATTCAGCTTTTTCATAAAGGCAATGGCTGCCAGATTTTCTTTACCCCCGTATTGATTGGGAACCCACTGGCCCTCTTGCCTGCCGTAATCCAAATAGAGCATAAAGGCCACTGCATCCACCCGCAGGCCATCGATGTGAAAAACATCCAGCCAGTAAAGGGCGTTGGAAATTAAGAAGCTGACCACCTCAGGTTTAGCAAAGTCAAAATTTAAGGTGCCCCACTGCCAGTTTTCCGCTTGCAATGGGTCCGGCGATTCATAAAGGGTTGTCCCGTCAAAATTGCGAAGCCCGTGACTGTCCTTGCAAAAATGAGCCGGCACCCAATCCAGGATAACCCCGATCCCCCGTTGATGGCAGCGGTCCACAAAATACATAAAATCGTGGGGGGTACCGTAGCGGCTGTTGACAGAGTAGTACCCGGTTACCTGGTATCCCCAGGATGCGTCATAGGGGTGCTCCATCACCGGCAGAAGTTCCACGTGGGTATACCCCATGTCTGCAACGTAATCAATCAACTGGTCAGCCAATTCCCGGTAGGTTAGAAACCCACCGTCCTTTCTCCTCCAGGAACCCGGGTGTACTTCATAAATAACCACCGGACTTTCATAGACCGGTTGTCTTTTTTTACCTGCCAGGTATTCCTGGTCCCACCAGCGGTAGCCGGCCAGGGAAAAATCCTGGAAGCAGTACCGGGTCTGACTTCAGAATAAAAGGCATAGGGGTCTGCCTTTAGAAACACTTCCCCCCGGTGCGTATGAATCTCATATTTGTATAAGTCCATTTGCTTTAATCCAGGGACAAAAAGCGACCAAATCCCGGACTGTTTTACCCTTTGCATGGAATGCCGGTGACCCTGCCATTGATTAAAGTCACCCACCACACGAACTTCCCTGGCATTGGGGGCCCACAGGGAAAACCTCACCCCCGGGACCCTGTTTTGTTCCGTCAAATGGGCGCCCAACATTTGGTAACTCTTATATAAAGATCCTTCATGAAACAAATACAAATCATCATCACTTAGGCATAATGAATTTAACATTTTTACCACTCTTTCTGCACCGAAGGCGCTTCCACATACTGGAATACATCTTTAATTATATACGCTTCCTAACAAGTAAATTCCTTTTTTTACCACTTAATTCTTTTGTGAATTTGATGACAAAGAAATTAACCCTTACCGTATTTCTACTACTAATTACCAATTGTTGCAACCTATTTAATCAAAAAGTAAGCTAATGACATTTATTTTTAAGAATAAAAACACCCGCTGCCCGAAAGACAGCGGGTGTTTTATATCCTTTTACTAGAAAGGTTTGAAAATCAAGATAAAGATGATTAATAAGCCAATTCCTAGTGTTAATGAATAGGAAATCAATTTTTTCTCAATGGGTTGTAATTCAAACCACTCGTCCTGGTAATCCACTTGCTGCTGGGCCTTCAACATGGTTTGATCCGCTTCCCGAATTTTCACTTCTGCCATGCTTTATACCTCCCTTACTCCAATTTTATCTAATTGATGGTGGGCGGCAGGATACCGTGATAGAAGACCCAGGAAATAAACAGGCCCACCCAGAGGATAAAGGCAAACAGGCATACGGTGTAAACTGCCACGATGCGTCCCATTCCGGCATCCCAGAGCTTGCGTACATTGGTGATCAGACCGATGGAGAAGAAACACAGGGCAAACAGGATGGTTCTGAAGCCGTTGGCCTCATCGATGCCGACCTTGGCGGTCTTAATGATGCTGGCGTCATTCAACCCCCATAACAGCAACACCAGGAAAGTGAGCGCAAAGCCAATGACAAATTTGGGGAATCTGTCCCAAATCTGACTGGCTGAAACTTTGGTATTTGTTGAACACCCTCCGTCATTTTGGTTCAGGTTGTACATACACCAGATGATCGCCAGGATAAAGGCCCACACACCAATGAAAATATCAATGAACACTTTGGTGGTGGTGGCCGTCATCAACATCCAGCCCTCTTCATACTGCACACCGGTTTCACTAAAAACCTTTGCCCGGATCATGGAATCGGTAATGGCGCCGCTGGCCACAGCACCGCCGTCACTTTTTACCGCCAGGCCCATCCAGGCCCCGGCCACCATGGGCTCTTCATGAAGGAAAGCCGTGGCAAACCAGGGGAGAATCAGCATTTCAACGGCCACGAAAACGATAATAACCGCTGACAGGATCACCGGCACAATGGGACGGGAACGGATGGCCCCGCCGGTGGCAATGGCCGCCGAAACACCGCAAATAGAGATACCGGAGGCCAGGGGTGCAGCCCATTCAGGGTGAATTTAAAATATTTGCGGGCGATAAAATAAACAACCGGCCAGTAAATTAAATAAGCCTCCACCACAGCACACAAACCCCGTACAATAACGGTGGTGGCCAAGCCCACAGCACCCAGGGTTTTAATACCGACAGCCGCACCCAGGATAACAATCCCTGTCTTAATAAACCACTCCGGCTTGGCGGCTTCTTCAAGGTATTTGGCAACCCCGGGGAAAAAGTTCCCGATTATGAGTCCCACAATCATAGCGATAATAAAGCCCATTTCACCTAAACCCAGTGACCAGCCGATGCCTAACTTGGCCTGTTTATCAGGACTGGCAGCAATATAGGCATTGTCGCCGATGATCACACAGAGAATGGTGATGGCAAAGATAACCGTAAAACCGGTAGCAAACCTCTTGATATTGGCACCCATTGCTTTAGCCCCAATGGTTGTGAGAACCAGCAAGAAAAGATAAGTTAAGAATAACGACGTGAATCCGGACATGCCTTTGTAGGCCTTGGAAAGCGGCCCAAAGGATTTGGAGATGTCTGTCCATGTGTTGACTTTGACTACCCAACCCAGCAGGTCGGAGCCAAAGATGGGCCCCAGGCCCAGCAGAAAAATAAACAACCCCAGCCACACAGCCCACCAGTCTTCGTTCTTTAGCATTGGCACCTTGCCGCTGACAGAAGCATTTGTGTCCTGATGAATCATGCTATCCCTCCTTAACCCTAGTTTTGGACAACGTAGTTAAGGCCTTTCTTATCCATCGCATCCCCCCTTTGGATTAAAATATTCTAAATATTCAGTTTTCTAACTAATTATTAAATCTTTCAATAAAAAAAGTCAAGCCTATATCCATTCTTTTGCATTTTTTAATTAAATTGTTTTACTAAATTTATATTTATCAACAGAGTCAAATATTTCCCATTGGCCCGTAAAAACTATTTTTGCCTCCCTTGTAATACAGATCAGGCAGATCATTTCTATGTTAGATTCGCCGGATCAGTTCATTAGAATGAATAGGAAACGTAGAATATGCAAATATTACCCGAAAGGAGTTTGGTTGGATAAATTCTCTTGAGGTGTTAAATGACCCCAATACTTAAACGTCTTCCCAAACACATTGGAATTATTCCGGATGGCAACAGGAGATGGGCTCAGCTTCAGGGTTTACCCAAAGAGGCGGGATATCATCATGGCATTGACCCCGGTTTTGCTCTTTACGAACTCTGTATGGAGCTGGGGATTCCCGAAGTTACTTTTTATGGGTTTACCCAGGACAATACCAAGCGCCCTGCTGTCCAAAAACAAGCTTTTCAAAAGGCCTGCGTGGATGCGGTAAATATACTGGCCAACCGTGACGCTTCTTTGCTGGTGATCGGAAACAGCGAATCCCCCCAGTTTCCTAAAGAGTTGCTTCCTTACACCACCAGGCAAACCTTTGGTCGTAATCGAATTAAAATAAACTTTTTGGTTAATTACGGCTGGAAGTGGGATTTAAGCTATGCCCTTAACGATAAGGAACCCGGTGAGAGGCAGCTTCATGAGAGGATTGCTTCCCGGGATATTTCCCGCATTGATTTGATTATTCGCTGGGGTGGCAGAAGAAGATTAAGTGGCTTTTTGCCGGTGCAATCGATCTATGCCGATTTTTATGTGGTGGACGCCTATTGGCCCGATTTTCATACGGATCATTTTTTTGAAGCCCTCAAGTGGTATGAGAATCAGGATATCACCCTGGGAGGGTGATATAATTATGCCAACTAAATTATTGGCTTAATTGTTTATATATTTTTACACTAGCGTTGCATAAATAAATTTCCAAAATGTCAATATCTAAAATTCTAGAAAAAAACCAATAAATCATTGTTTTTCCAGCAATATCCTGTAAAAATGATTAAAATCTCCTTATAATTGAGGTATAACAGGTAGTCCTGTCCATAATCTCAAAAATAAGGAGACATCGCATGGACAAGGATA
>NZ_AWQQ01000014.1 GCF_002607855.1 Desulforamulus profundi | reverse complement strand
ATATCGGGGCAAAGTTGAGGATGGCTTCCAAACTGGCCTTCACCATGATGTCCGCAATTTCCTGAGCAGCTTTGGAGGGTACGGCGATAATGCCGATACGAACATTATGCTCTTTCACCACCCGTGACATTTCCTCCAGGGGGAGAACTTCCAGGTCAGCAATACGCTTGCCGATCTTTGTCAGATCGTTATCGAATACCCCGACAATGGTAAAGCCCCTGTCCTTAAATTCCCTGTAAGTCACCAGTGCGGAGCCAAGATTACCGGCCCCCACCATCACGAGATTCCACGGCTCAGACAAACCAAGAATTTTTACGGTGTAGCGAATTAAATCTTTAACGTTATAGCCCACACCCCGGGTTCCGAACTCACCGAAGTAGGCCAGGTCTTTACGGACCTGGGCGGGACTAACGCCAACACCCTCAGCAATGTCACCGGAAGAAACGGTAGTTATTCCTTTTTTATCGAGTCTTTTTAAAAACCTGGAGTATATCGATAACCTAGTTATGGTTGCTTCTGGGATCTTTAGCGCTTTCACCAGGTCCCCTCCCTTTTCTGAAGATAGTGCTGTATTTTTTCATCCCTGTTAATTTTCTAATTATTTATATTTTATATTATAGTAGTAAAAGTTCAGGTTGCAAAGGGCATTTGTGAATTTTATGACATTACTTTTTTGTGCAAAGCTCAAACTTTGTCGCTTAGATGACGAATAAGCCGCACTTTTAAAGACAATCTTCGACATCGTTATGTATATTATAACCGTTTGCAAGTGCCTATTGCTTAAAATAATATACTTATTGTTTTTAATCTTGTGCCAGATTGTTTTTTCACAAAACAAGGGATGATAAAAATCACTCCGGTTTAGCAGTTCCGGAGTGATTTTTATCAGAGAGTCCCAAAACCGAGCGGGCTTCCGCCACCATGTATAAGGAACCGGTGATACACAGGATGTCATCCTGCCGGGTCCTGTCCAGAGCCGCTTTCACTGCTTCTTGTACATCTTCTATGACAATTACATCTTCCAGGTAGTTTTTTGCATGGTCCGCCAGTCTGGTCCAATCCCCGGCCCTGGGGTGGTTGGAGCGGGTAACCACCACCGCCCTGGCCAGAGGGGCCAGTTCCGCCACCACCTTGGATCTTTCTTTATCCGCCAGCATGCCCAGGAGAAAGATAAACCGGCGTCCGGGAAAGGATTCCAGCAGGGCCTGTTTCAGAGCCAGGGCTCCGGCATGGTTATGGGCGCCGTCCAATAGGATGCTGGGGTTTTTTCCTATAATCTCCAATCGCCCCGGCCATTGAACTGTTCGTAATCCCTCTACCACGGCGGCTGCAGGAGCAGGATGCCCGCCGCCCGCAAACAGCATTTCCACCGCCGCCACGGCGGTGGCGGCATTGATTTGCTGGTGTGACCCGAGCAAAGGAAGGCGAACGTGATAGCGGTTTTGCAGTCCTTCGATTTTAAATTCCTGGCAGCCCTGGTTGCTCTCCTGCCGCAGGGGAGACCATGTCACGTCTTTGCCCATCCGGATCAGCCTGCTGTAATTGGCCTCTGCCGCCTGCTGAATCACTTCAAGGGCTATCCCTTCAGCCGCGGTCACCACCGGTACGCCTTTTTTGATGATACCGGCCTTTACCCGGGCAATTTCCCCAACACTGCTGCCCAGGTAGTCCATGTGATCCAGGGATACATTGGTGATGACTGAAACCAGCGGGGTCACCACGTTGGTTGAGTCAATGGTCCCCCCTAACCCCACTTCCAGAGCCACGTAGTCCGTTTCTTCCAGGGCAAAGTACAACAGGGCCAGGGCGGTGCTTACTTCAAATTCGGTGGGGTGCTCGAAGCCCTCCGTCACCATGTTGTCCAGGTGCGGCCGGATATCATTGATGAGTTGAGCCAACCTTGCCTCGGCAATAGGCTCACCGTTGATAAGGAACCGCTCGGTGTAGCTGTGCAGGTGCGGGGAGGTGAACATGCCGGTTTTATAGCCTGCCGCTCTGAGGATACTGGCAATCATGGCGGTGGTGGAGCCTTTGCCGTTGGTGCCGCCGATGTGGATGATGTTCAGTCTGTGGTGGGGATTGCCCAGCCTTTGCAGCAGCTCTTGGATGCGGCTCAGGCCCAGATTGATGCCGAACTTGGTTAGGCTTTTGAGATATTTAATCGCTTGCTCGTAGGTCACGGAGATGAGTCCTTTCTTGGTTCGATATGGTCGGCTTAAAATGAAGGTTGTATCCTGGCACGGCTACCCACGGGGCAGACCGGCTTTTCCAAAAGCGGAGCGGGCTTTGAGAAGTGAGATGTGAGAAGTTAGACGGGCTGCCCTTTAGGTAACACCTAGATATGGAGCAAGTACAACCTCATATCCGAAACAAGAACCTAATGCCCGTCATTCTCGATCAAGAAAAACTTAATGGCTTCCTTAAAATTCTCCACTGCCTCTTCCATCGTTACTCCCCGGGAAGCGCAGCCCGGCACGTCCGGGGTTACTGCATAGAAACCGCCGTCATCCGGATCCTCGTGCACCTGTACCCGAATCCGCACCTTGATCTCGCCTTCCAGTCCACCCTTGGGCAGGGGGGACAGGATTTCCTCAAATTGAAGTGCCATACGAATCACACTCCCTAATTTAGACTTACATGTATTCTTTTGGGTCCTGTATGCCTCATACAAGACCCCTAGGCATTACCCGTCAGTCTAACAACTGGACCCCATAGAAATACCTTTCAGGCTAAGAAATACCCACTAGCTCAACATCGCCAACCGATCCTTCAGAGCATTGGCCTTCATGGACAGCTCCTCTTCCTTGG
>NZ_AWQQ01000013.1 GCF_002607855.1 Desulforamulus profundi | reverse complement strand
CAGGTAATTACAATTTACCCCAAGAAAGGCAAGTCAAAAAAGGATCGAGAATGTTTTTCATTAACCAAATTAACGCCTGAGGAAAAAAGGGTTTTAGAGATTTTAGACATCAAAAAGTATGCCCTCGGGGGGTAATACGTTTCTATCCCCTGAAAGTCTTGTGGTTACTGGCTGAGGGGTTATTGTAATCGTTATTTCGTAAACTCACGCTAGTTCGGAGTTACCATACATTTTCCTTCATGTTACATCCCCATATGACCGGTTAAACCGATCAACCCTCCACAGTATTGTATGCTTTTATCTTAGGAGAGCCGATATACACTACGAAAAACAAAGGAAACATGGTCCCCATGCACTCCGCCATAGCCTGGCAGGAGTCCTGCTTGAGAAAAAGACACCTTTACCTGTCATTTCTGAAGTGCTCGGGCATAAAAATACGGAAAGCACCCGGTTATATCTCAGGATCGATATGAATTCCCTGCGCCAGTGTGCCTTGGAAGTGCCACCTGTCTCTCACTCCTTTTATGAAAGGTGGTCTGGCAGATGAGCAGGTATCAGGCATCTATGCCTCACTAATTGAGCAATATATTGATTTCAAAAGAAACTTGGGTTATAAGTTTAAAGATGCGGAAAGTGTCTATTACCTATTTGATCAGTTTACCATCCTTAACGGTGAAACCGAAATCGGCATCACGAAAGAACTCGCCAATAAATGGGCCGTAAAACGGCCTAATGAATCGGACAGTACTTGTTATAAAAGAGTCATGTATCTGATACAGTTTTCCTCCTTCCTGAATGATTCGGGATATCCTTCGTATATTTTAAGGCTACCAAAGGCTTACAAAAGCACTTTTACGCCATACATTTTCTCCAGGGAGGAAATGAAGCCATCTTCGAAGCCAGTGACCGGTTGAAAATAGATAACTCAATGGATTCGGCAGTCAATGTAATTCCTGTAATTTTACGTATGCTGTATGGTACAGGAATCCGTATCGGTGAAGCAGTATCTTTAAAAGTAAAAGATGTAAACCTGACTGAGAAATATATAATCATCCGACAAAGTAAAAATGGTATGGAGAGGATGATACCTTTTTCAGATTCACTTGCTGATGTTTGCAGGCAATATAGAAATTCGTTACAGGTCCTACAGGATCCTGAAGACTATTTTTTCGTGAAACGTAATGGACGAAGATGCAATCCAAAAGGTATCTATGAATGGTTTAGGAAGGTGCTCTGGGAAGCAGGCATTTCACATGGTGGGAAAAGGCAGGGTCCTCGCCTGCACGATCTCCGCCATGCATTTAGTGTACATTCTCTCACGGCAATGGCAGAATCAGGACTGGATCTGTATTATTCTCTTCCGATTCTCTCTGAATATTTGGGACATCAGTCCCTGGAAGCAACGGAAAAATATGTTAGGCTTACCTCTGAAATGTATCCAGGGCTTATTCATGATGTTAACAGTATCTGCGCTTATGCTTTTCCTGAGGTGGACTTGCCATGAGACCTACTGATTTTTCGAAAAGCCTGACCGATTTCCTTACCTGTTATCTCCCCGGTGAAAAAGGAGCTAGTAAAAATACCATTGCTTCTTATAAAGATACGTTTATCCTCTTTCTCGCATTCATGAAGGATGAGAAAGGAATTTTAGCTGACAAAGTGATGCTAAAGCACGTAAATAAAGAAATCGTTGTGGATTTTCTGGATTGGATTGAAGAAAAACGGCATTGCTGTGCAGCAACACGAAATGTACGACTTGCTGCTCTGCATTCATTCTTCCAGTACTTGCAGTACCAAAGCCCAGAAAATCTGCTGGAATGGCAGAGGATACTATCCATTCCCGTAAAAAAGACGGAAAAGCCATCGATTAGTTATCTTTCATTGGAAGGTATTCGCTTACTTCTTGAACAACCGGACTGTTCGACACGTAACGGGCGGAGGGATCTTGCTTTATTGTCACTGATGTATGACAGCGGAGCGCGTGTCCAGGAAATCATAGACTTGACGCCCTCAATGGTGCGACTTGATGTGCCATGTACTGTAAAATTGATTGGAAAAGGAAATAAATCCAGAGTTGTTCCGCTTCTTGATGTCCAAGTAAAATTCCTTAAAACGTATATGGTAGAGCAAAAGCTGTTAGAACCCCACGCTAACCTGTATCCGTTGTTCAGTAACAGCAGGAAAGAAAAGCTTACCCGTGCCGGTGTAAATTATATACTGGAGAAATATGCTAAGCAGGCAAGGCTGAAAAATCCCACTTTAATTCCTGAAAAGCTGAGTTGTCACTGTCTAAGGCACTCGAAAGCCATGCACTTGCTCCAATCAGGTGTTAATTTAGTATATATACGCGATATCCTAGGCCACACCTCTGTCCAGGTAACGGAGGTTTATGCCAGAACGGATTCTCGCCAAAAGCGGGAGGCAATTGAGAAAGCCTATACAGATGTCACGCCAAAAGACACACCTTCATGGCTAGTCAATGACGATTTACTCGAATGGCTTAAATCTTTTTCTAAATAATAAACCGTGTAGATAATGTAAAGTAAAACAATGGTATCTGCCAATAAAACCGGTAATTTTACTGGCTTACTTTACATTATCATACACTTTCCATAACCTTTTTCATTACCCCTACGGATATTGCAAAACCGGTAACGAAAGCCATAGTAGATGGATAATTGTAACAATCCTTCAGTGGGCTCTTTTTCAGTGCCAACAAATCGTTTAACAGCCACCTTCATGTTGTCATACACTAGGGTCTGGTATACCCCACCTACTTCTTGAAAGAACCGGGCATGTGCTCCTGAAAACATTCAGTTTTCTGTTTAGTAAACAAATATGCATATCGGTAATTACCATAGGCAGATGTAAATGCAGCCATTTGATGTATCTGGAGCTTTCCGCCAATTGTCAGTTTTACTTCTCCCCAGTCGAACTCGCAGACATCACCTGGTATGTAAGACTCTTTAATAAAGGCTTCTTTGGTTTTCCGTTCTAGCAACCGTACAATTCGCTTGACGCTGCTATAGCTGATGTCTACATTGTCTTCCACTAGGGCTTCATAAATATCAATTATTTTTTTAACTTGTTTATGTTGGCCATTCCTCCGTTTCTGTTCATTTTCATCCAAATGTTTTTTTATTAGGCTTTGAATATCTTCAGTAACTTTCCGCTTGGGCCTGTTTCCTACGGTATACTTGGGGGTTTCTACAATTTCCTGAATTAGTTCCCCGGGATCTACTAGGCCAGAGGATTGTTCCAACTCCTTTCGCTTTTCTTCGTATTTATTGATGTATCTGCGGACCGTTTTTCGATCCACACCCAACAATCTGGCAATTTCCCGCTGGGACTTTCCCTCCCGGTAATACATGATGAGTATATTTTGTTTTTGAATCAACTTGATCATCTCTCCCGGCTCCTCACATAGCTGTAATTTTGCTCTATGAGGATTATCGGCTAAGGTGGGGGAATTTTCAATGACCTTTGTGGTGTACTTTTAAATTACCATAAACAAAGGCCGCATATATTCGCCATCAAATGAAAACCGCCGATCTTAAAACCCCCTTATTTTCGGACAGTGCCATAAAACTAACTCACACTGAAACGAAGGGGATACCCCGATTGATTAACAGCCTTTGCAATCAAGCCCTTTATGATGCCAAGCGGCGGAACAGTGACGTAATTGAGGAAAGCATGATCGGTAGAATCCTAGCTGATGCAGAACGCCAACGCGGTACAGTCGGTTAATGAATTAAGCCCCCATTGTCTACAAGAAGATGTGGCAATGGGGATTTTCCCTATTTTCAACAGTATTAACAGTGGCTGGCTTTTGCGGATAGGGTTATCCCCATTAGCTGGCATGTACATAAGGTTGGTTGTCGCTAGAATAATCATTACCCTGGCAGGGTGACGTTATATTTCCTACGTCATTGACAGTGAGAAATTGCCGTCAAATTAGGTGATTAGCTACACCAGAGAGTAAAACTCAAACTCTCTGGCTTTATTCTTTCTATATTAGTCCACTGTAGATTATTAATCTGGTTTGGGTTGACTTGTTCCAGCCACTCCTTTGGACTTAGTGTGAGTGTTTTCCGGGTTTTAGCTTTGATTTTATCTTTGAAGTCTCTTAGGTTCGCCCTGTTGGTTTGGTGATAAAATAAGGTTTTCCGTCCTTCTTACGCGGTCTCCAGTGCTCGAAGGTGAACCCCATGAAATTCACATTTCCCGGGTTAATTTTTCTTGTACATTTACTAAAACTTTTTGAAACCAAATGCTATATATCTTTGTCAAGATTATGAAAAAATTAATTACATGGGAGGAATTGATCATGGTAAAAAATCTCAAGTCAATGGTTTTGGTGTTGGTCGGATTGGTGTCTTTAGCTTTAGGACAACCTGTTGGGGCCCAGGGCAATGTACAAGCTTCTGTTGTTAACCCCCAGGCTTACCGGTACATGTATGATGCCTCATGTCTGAGTACTCTTGACGCGCCGTGATCGGTGTTTCCGGAGTAACCAGAACGTATAGTACAGTAGATAAAATTACAACTACAGCTTATTTAGAAAAAAAGACTTCCTCGGGGTGGTCGGTTGTTAAAAGTTGGACCAATTCCACCAGGAGTAGCAATTCTTGTAAAGTAAGTGGAAGTTATACCGGAGTACCTGGAACTACTTATCGAGTCCGGTGCTACCACCGCGTAGATGAAGGCAATTTGATTGAAACCAACACATCCTATACCAACTCTTTTACTGTAAATTGACTCTTTTGGTTGAGTTGGCTAGCATCAAAATGTTGTCTTCGGATATATTCCCTACAATACTAATGAAAATGTCTCTATCCACCCAGGACAATTTAGAAAAGCCATTTTTATAAACAATAAGGGTAGCCTCCTGTCCTTTGACATTAGCCTTTTTCATGACGGCATCCTCAGTGTCATAAGAATTTCCCTGGTTTAAGTCACCGACAATATTCATTTGAGTAATAGTAACTTCTGACCCATTACCTTTAAGCAATAGTTCAACCTGCCTGGAATTACCCACATTAGTTACTTCCGCCTTTTCAAGTTTGTAAACATCCATCATATCCAGGGGAAGCAGAATATCATAACGTACATCTTTTAAGACACTGTATACTTCAGGAGTAAGGTAGTCTGCAGTGTCTTTCTTATTTTCTTTCCCGAAAGAGATATAGGCGGTCTGAACTTTGCCGCTAATAAAAGACTTTATACTTTGAAACACTTTTAAATTAATGGCGGTGCCTTGAGTTGGCAGCATGAATAATGAGGTCGTTATCGCCAAAATCACAAAACCGGCGACAGCCCAATGTTTGAGGTTTTTTCTTGGCCTCCTAACATTGTATCGATTACTGAATTTTTCCCAAGCCTCGTCTAGGTTAATATCTTTATCCTTCCTGGCTTTTTCCTGCAGGGATCTTTTAATTAATTCGTCAAGAGTGACATATTTTTCTTCACTCAACTTTCAGCCCACCTTTTGGATCCTTTTCGATATATCCCTCTTTAATTAACTTACTTCTAATGCTACTTCTGGCCCTATAGAGCAGAGTCTTAAT
>NZ_AWQQ01000012.1 GCF_002607855.1 Desulforamulus profundi | reverse complement strand
AAATTTTCCTGCCATCAAGTATCATTGCTTGCCTTCTGCAGCGTAATACGGTAGGATGAGTATACACAGCAGTTCCCCCTTATTATGTTGGTGTGGTAACTATCATTATAAGGGGAGCACTGTGGATACTCAACCATCTGGGGCAAGCCCGGGTGGTTGATTTATTTCCCAGCCTATTCCATTTTGTCAACCCATACCCAACTTAACACAGTTAAATTTGATATTAGCTTCTGAATTATAATAGACAATATCACAATCTTCGTCCATACATAAATAATAATCTATATCTCCAACCAATTCTGTTAACGTTTCCGAAACCAAATGCTTAACGGTAATGTTCTTGACTTCAACGCCTGCTGTTTTACATATTGGACATAAATTATTTTCTTCTATTTTACAGTTCGATTCTTCTATGCTACCACAGCAGCATTTATTCAATATTTCATTAGCCATTTTACCTTCCCCTCCAAATCTCATATCTTTGTTATCCACACGGTTGACATGTTTACTCATACTATATCCTAATGGCTATATATACCTCAAACTCATTAATCTGCTCTTTATTCTTAAAATCATCACCATCAGAAGTGAAGCTAAAAAACCTCGCAGACTGCTTAAATACTAAGATTTCCACTAATTCTCCTTTTGTATTCTTACTACGCACTCCACATGCCTTGAACGGTTAAAAAAGATGCCGTCTGAGCCTGATGGGGCCTTGGCGGCAGGGTATTGTTTATTCCTAATTTTCTTTAACCCATTATTTTAATATTGCAACACTTGATATTTTATCAAGCAGATAAATGTCTTCCACACTTTGTTTCTCAGGAATCACGCCGTGATCCTTAATACATTTTTCAATGGCTTTCATTTCTGCGATCCTTATCATCTGAGAAGAAGCGTCTGCCTGTTCTTTTACCATTCCTATCAACGATAATATAAACGAAACTTTATAGTCCAACGGCAAAAAGCCGGTGCTGCCAAGCATAAACTTTAACAAGCCACCATGATTATTGCCCTGGATCTTGCTAACTTCAAATAAAAGATCATTGTATTCCCTGATTTTATATTTGCGTTGCTCTTCATCCATCTGACCCAACCTGGACAAAATATCCCTGAATCCCCCTTGAGTATTATATTCATCTGCCAAAGAGGCTACTTTTGAAATACTTATATTGCGTTTACATTCAAACAAATTCAGAAAATCCTCATTGCCCTGAAGGTGCATATCTTTTATATTCTGTATCACTAGCGTTGCATAAATAAATTTCCAAAATGTCAATATCTAAAATTCTAGAAAAAAACCAATAAATCATTGTTTTTCCAGCAATATCCTGTAAAAATGATTAAAATCTCCTTATAATTGAGGTATAACAGGTAGTCCTGTCCATAATCTCAAAAATAAGGAGACATCGCATGGACAAGGATACCAATAAATCCACATATAATCAACTGTTTCAAGCAATTTATAACGAAAAATTTTTAA
>NZ_AWQQ01000011.1 GCF_002607855.1 Desulforamulus profundi | reverse complement strand
TGTGGATTTATTGGTATCCTTGTCCATGCGATGTCTCCTTATTTTTGAGATTATGGACAGGACTACCTGTTATACCTCAATTATAAGGAGATTTTAATCATTTTTACAGGATATTGCTGGAAAAACAATGATTTATTGGTTTTTTTCTAGAATTTTAGATATTGACATTTTGGAAATTTATTTATGCAACGCTAGTGATTTTTTCGATAATGCTTGGAAGGGACAGTTTACCATCCTGCCCAAGACCATCTTTCAGCAACCACCCTTGCAGTGGGCCACTGCGGGGAGCATCCAGTGTTTGGTAAACATTTGGTTCACCTCCCGTCGGGGTGTTGTTCTTTACAGTTATTACTATAGCAAAGACGTTTTACAAAACTGTTTCATCAATATCACATTTTGTTTATATTTTACTAAACCATCATAACAAGCAAGTGTTACTAATTTTTCTCGTAAGTTTAACATTTTTGTGATAATCCTTTGAATGCTTTGACAAGGGTTTGTTGTTAGCTTTACTATAGATAGTAGCCAACCCTTGTCTCTGCAGGGGAGGCATATCTTAAAGGAGGGATATTCATGCGCCAGTTTCGTGTGCTGGTTGTGGATGATGAAGATAAAATTCGTCAGGTTATTGGCATTTATTTAACCAATGAAGGATACCATGTGGGGGAAGCGGTGGATGGCGAGGAAGCCCTGCGGAAGTTTAGAGCCGAGTCCTGGGATTTAATCGTGCTGGACGTCATGATGCCCAAAATAGACGGTGTCACCGTGTGCCAGGAAATCCGCAAGGTATCCAAGGTGCCCATCATCATGCTGACAGCTAAGAACGAAGAGGTGGACCGCATTTTAGGATTGGAGTTCGGAGCCGATGACTATATGGGCAAGCCCTTTAGCCCACGGGAGCTGGTGGCCCGGATTAAGGCGGTCATGCGCCGGGTGGGCAGCGAAGAGAAAAAAGAGGGGCATCTATTAAAATTCCCCGGCCTGTGCATGGATTTAATCAGCCGGGAGGTGCTTGTTAAGGATAAGCCTGTCACCCTGACTCCCAAGGAGTTTGAACTCCTGGCACTGTTAGCCAAGTCCACCGGGCGAGTCTACAGCCGGGAGCAGCTTTTGGAGGAGGTCTGGGGTTTTGACTACTACGGGGATGTGAGGACCGTTGACACCCACGTCAACCGGCTGCGGGACAAGCTGCGGGCCGCCGGTGCCGGGAACCTTATTAAAACAGTCTGGGGCGTGGGGTATAAATTTGAGGTGGAAGCATGAAGCTAAACAACATTGTCACCAAACTCTGGGTCATCATGACCATTCTGGTGCTGGTGGTGATCGGCATTGCCGGGGCAGCCCAGACCAGCTTCATGGAAGGGCTGTACTATGAACAGCAGGCCAGGCTGTTAAAGGTACTTGGCAATAAGGTGGCGGACATCGCCCGTTCCGAAGAGGATCCTGTCGCCCTGGACAACAAGGTGGCCCTGATCGCCGGGTTGTATAACGCCAACGTGATGATTTTAAATGAGAAGGGCATTGTTATGAGCTGCCAGGGTATGGGCATCAGCACCAAGGATATGCCGATGGATATGAGTAATCCCCACCACGGCCCCTTGAACATGGGGGATCTACAAAAACTGTACCAAGGCCAAGCGGTGGTACTCAAGGGCAATAACCCTTTCTTTAAAACCGACGTGTTGTCGGTGGGCATTCCCTTTAAGGACCATGATAATATTTACCGGGCGGTCATTATCCATGCCCCCCTTGAACCCCTGGCAGACGAGCTGAAACGATTGCAGATGCTGACCATCTACACCGCCGCCGGGGGCATTGCCCTGGCCGCCCTGTTAAGTTTGATTTTCTCCCGGTTTATTTCTAAACCCCTGGTGAAAATGAACAAAGCGGCCCTGGCAATGGCCAGCGGCAATTATCAGCAGCGGGTGAACATCCAGACCAACGATGAAATAGGTCTGCTGGCCAACTCCCTCAATACCTTGGCCTCCCGGCTGCAGGAAAAAATCAGCCAACTGGAACAACAGGAACAAATCCGCCGAGAGTTTGTCACCAACGTGGCCCACGAAATCAAAACTCCCCTGGCGGTTATGCAGGGATTCACCGAAACCTTGATCGATGGGCTGGTTAAGACCGAAAAGGAGCGAGATGAATATCTACAGAACATTTTAGACGAAATCAACCGCCTTAAGCGGCTGGTCAATGAGGTGCTGGATTTAAAGCGCATGGAAGAGGGACACTTTGATTTTGACCAGGAACCTGTGACTTGCGGGAGATTATAGACCGTGTACAGCGAAAGCTCACTCAACTAACTGTCGAAAAAGGCATTCACCTGGAAATCAACATAGAAAAGAAGCTACCTTTGGTCACCTGCAACAGCGACCGCATTGAAAGGGTGTTGATAAACTTAATCGACAATGCCATCCGACATACTCCCGCTGGAGGCAAAATCTCCGTCTGTGTGACCACTAAAGCTAATCAGGTGCACCTGCGCATCAGCGACACAGGTGAGGGCATTGCACCGGAGGATCTGCCCATGATCTGGGAGAGATTTTACAAAGGTGATAAATCACGTACCCGGGTGCAAGGTGGCACCGGTCTCGGGCTGGCCATTGTGAAGAGAATTGTGGAGGGTCACGGGGGCCAGATTAATGTGGAAAGTAAGCTAAACAAAGGAACTACCTTTAACATCGTGCTGCCGGTTAACCACTTAGGCGTGGAATAACAACAACAGACCCGGGACATTTCCCGGGTCTATGCCTGTATTTTGACTATTCCTGTTCTTCTTTAACCTTCTGAGCTTCCACCATACCAGGCATCATACACATTTTTACATATCGAACTTGTTACAAAAATGTGAAACTGTTGTTATGGCTTTGTTAAACTTCTTTGTTATTCTATGATTAAGAAATCAATCAACCTACAACAAAGGAGTGAACACTATGATGATGACGTTTGCAGGTGGCATTACAGGTTTTCTCTGGTCCCTTGTCATGATTTTAGGTATGGCATTGCCGGTGATTCTGGTGATATGGGCACTGTTGGCTATAGGAGAACGGGCCACTGGAAGAAAAACCGGCGGCACAGCACCGCAGGAGATTTTAAAAACCCGGCTGGCCAAAGGGGAAATTTCTCTGGACGATTTTCAAAGAATAAGGGGCCAAATCACTTAGGGCTTAGGGCCTGTGGCGTAAACCACAGTTTTTTGACAATGGTGTTAAAGTATAAAAAACCAAAAGCCAGGAGCAAGGGTTTATTGCTGCCTGGCTTTTGGTTTAGTTAAACTCATCAACCAGTTTTTAAGTTCCTCAGTCATTTGATTATTGTATTTTGATATGTTTTCAATACTTTGCTTTGAGATAAAAAAGTATAACGAATATATCTAATGGAAAAAAGAGACAATAAAAATTACCTATGACTCAGTGCTTCATTCCTTAGCACTGATAAATATGGCCAGATATATTTTCTTGAAGTGAGACAAAAGCGCACCTAACAATGGTACGTTTTTGTACAAACCCTTTACGTTAAGCCATACCGCTCTGAATCTGCTGTAGGGAAAAATTACATTCCTCTATACAGAGAGCCAGATGGTGTGCGCCTTCGATTAGCTTGTTTTTTGCCATAGGGTCTGGTTCGGTGTTGGCCATGTTCCGTAATTGAGCCGAGATTTGCTGACAGGTCTGGATACACTGTTGAATTGTTTGGGCAGATTGCATTGTTGATTTCACCTCCGATAAGTTCCAATTAAAAGTTTTTAAGGCATCCGCATGAGGCTTTCGCACTGGCGGATACACATCTCGATATGACTGGCACCTAAGGTAAGCATTTCCCTTACACCGGCGTTATTAATCCCGTTAGCCGAACTACGCAGATCGTTGGCTGCTTTGGTGCAGGTTTGGATACACTGGGCCAACTGCTGCTTATTTTGCATTTTCCCACCACCCCTCATTTTTAAGTCAGAGTTATAGTCCCCGGTAGTATTACTTAATATTCAGCAGTACCCAAAAACCAGAGAGCATGTGAGTTCTGCTCTCTGGCTTTACTTTTTAACTCTGGTCATGCTTATGTGGCTGCCGGGATTTGTTCCTTTTACAAAGGTGTAGCCTGGGGCGGTGGAAAAGACCAACACAATGCCGGTAATGCCTAGGCTGATTTTGGTGATAAGCTTAAATTTCATTGGTGCTACCTCCCCAACACCTTTCTTGCGAGAGATGGCAGGCCATAGGGCCTGCCTGGTGAGGTTACTTTGCTGATGTACATAGATAGTTTCCTCGGTGCTAAACCACACCGTCGGCCTGTATCTTGCCTTTACAGTGAATCACTCCAGTGGCGCATCCCCGGCAGGTTCCTGTAGACTTGCATGAACTGCACTGGCAGTGTTGACAGGCCGGATATTTCTTAATCATGGTTATCCTCCCGAAACCAAGAATAATTTTACTACCGGGATAATTCTTCTTTAAGTTTTTTGTACTCATCTTCAGTTATCTCGTTCCGGGCATATCTGGACTTTAAAATATCTAGGGCACCGGACGATGAACCTTCCTTAAGTGCACTTTTTACTCCTGAGTTTACCGCCCAATAGACAACCAGACCTAACAGAGCCAGCGGGATCAACATCATAAAAATCCCCCCAAACCATCCCATACCATAGCCACCGTACATCATTGGCATAACGCATTCCTCCTTTAAGTTTTTTCTATTGTTCCCATAAGGGGTTGATTTTAAAAAGTGCCCTTATTAAGGACAAATCATGAAAGGTGATACCGCGGGTCTTTCTTTCTCTACAGATCGCTTTATCTTTAGGCGGCCCTAAGATTATCTAAACTGGCTTGTTGTATAATCAACCTCCTGTAATGGGTTTATGGATTGATTATATAAATAAAAGTTTACAAAACTATGGCATGAATATCACATTTTTGTAATACTTCACGGACCTTGTTTTGCAGGACCAAAGCTTTAATTCTAGCCCGAGTTTACGAATTATTAAATCGTTACTTTACCAATGCTCATAATATTTCAAATGTGAATCCTTGCAATGCTTGATTTTAAAGACATTTTTCATGGGTAGTGCTTGGTATTAGTGGTAAAAATATGTATTACCCTACTGATGATTAACTTTTGCATTGCTTTGGTCGAATAAACAAATAAATTTATGCCTATTTTACCGG
>NZ_AWQQ01000010.1 GCF_002607855.1 Desulforamulus profundi | reverse complement strand
TGTGGATTTATTGGTATCCTTGTCCATGCGATGTCTCCTTATTTTTGAGATTATGGACAGGACTACCTGTTATACCTCAATTATAAGGAGATTTTAATCATTTTTACAGGATATTGCTGGAAAAACAATGATTTATTGGTTTTTTTCTAGAATTTTAGATATTGACATTTTGGAAATTTATTTATGCAACGCTAGTGACCAGAAATAATAACCGCCAACGCCAAACGATTTGCAAAAGAACGATTTGAAATGGAGATCAAAGAGTTTGTAACGACGAAGTACAAAGAATTTAATAATGATTTTTGGCAATGAATTCATCAAAGCACCGGCGAAAGGAGTATCACAAACATGACAATAGAGTATTCGCGCAGGGCTTTCAAGGCATATGACATCCGGGGACGTGTACCCGAAGAATTAAATGAAGATTTAGCTTATCGCATAGGCCGGGCTTATGCCGAGTTATTTAAAGCCTCTGAAGTGGCAGTTGGCAGAGATGTGCGGCAAACCAGCCTCGCCCTTACCAAAGCTTTGACAGAAGGACTCATTGATGCTGGGTGCAATGTTGTAGATATTGGACTGTGTGGAACGGAACAAATTTATTTTGCTGCCTCCCACTATGGTCTGAATGGGGGCATCATGGTTACCGCCAGCCACAACCCGATGGATTATAACGGAATGAAGTTGGTCCGGGAGGAAGCAAAACCAATCAGTGGTGACAGTGGTCTGCGGGAATTGGAGGAAAAAGTAATAACCGGCAGTATTGCCGATAGAGGAGTTAAAACAAAAGGACAGCTTACATACCGTGACAGTATGCCTGATTATATTAATAAACTCCTTTCCTTTGTAGATTTATCAGTTTTAAAAAAACTGAAAGTTGTGGTGAACCCGGGAAACGGATGTGCCGGTCAGGTTTTGGATGCCTTGGAGGATTATCTGCCTTTCGAACTAATTAAGGTAAATTATCAACCGGATGGCAGTTTTCCCAACGGGATTCCCAACCCCCTTTTACCGGAAAACAGGGAAGCCACCGCTAAAGTGGTACTGGACGCCGGAGCAGATGTGGGTATCGCATGGGATGGCGATTTTGACCGCTGCTTTCTTTTCGATGAGCAGGGTAATTTTATTGAAGGATATTATATAGTTGGCTTCCTGGCTCAGGCTTTTTTAAGGCGTTTCCCGGGGGCCAAAATAATACACGACCCACGGCTTACCTGGAATACCATTGAGATGGTCCGGGAGGCGGGAGGTATCCCGGTTCAGAGCAAAACAGGTCATGCTTTCATTAAAGAGCGCATGCGCTTGGAAAATGCCGTTTACGGCGGCGAAATGTCAGCCCATCACTATTTCCGGGATTTTGCCTACTGCGACAGCGGTATGATTCCCTGGTTACTTATTTTAGAGGCCATGTGTCGGGAGGGTAAAAAATTGTCAGAACTGATTGGTGAGCGAATGAAACGCTTTCCCTGCAGCGGAGAGATAAATCGCCGAGTCCAGAACCCCTCTAAAGTCATGGAAGCGGTAGAAAAACAGTTTTCCTCGGGCGGCCGGATTGACCGTACCGATGGTTTAAGTGTGGAACAAGACCGGTGGCGCTTTAATTTACGCATGTCCAACACCGAGCCGCTGCTTCGCTTAAATGTAGAGACCCGCGCTGACCAGGAACTATTGGATAGAAAGACCAAGGAATTACTGACTGTAATCGACAGTATGTAAATCAGGTGAAAGATGAGGGAATTAATAAAGAAATGAAAAATATGATTCTGGCTTTGTGGCATTACCGCCATTTTATCCTGTCATCTATACGCGGCGAGCTCAAAGCCCGTTTTGCCCGTTCCCGTCTGGGCGCACTCTGGTTTATCCTGCATCCTTTGGCCCAAGCCACCATCTTTGCCCTGGTGCTGGCTGAAGTGCTTGGCGCTAAACTGCCCCACATTGAAAACAAAGCAGCCTACCCCATTTACCTGATGGCCGGTACAGCCGCATGGGGCTTGTTCAGCGAAATTCTGAACCGCTGTCTGAATATTTTTATTGAGTACAGCAGTATGCTTAAGAAAATATCCTTTCCCCGCCTGTGCTTGCCAGTGATTGTCTGGGGCAGCGCATTACTCAATCACGCTTTGCTTTTGCTAGCCATTGCCTTTGTATTTCTCTTCTTCGGGCATTACCCCGGGATAGCGTGGCTCATTATTCCGCTGGGCATATTGCTGATCTCTGTTTTTGCCTTCGGCCTGGGTGTTATGCTCGGTATATTTAATGTCTTTACCCGTGATGTCGGGCAGGTTATGAGTGTTTTAATGCAGATCTGGTTTTGGCTGACTCCTGTGGTGTATCCATATGAAATTATACCGCAAAACCTGCGCTGGCTGGCTGATATAAACCCGATGGTGCCGCTGGTGCGGGTATACCAGGATGCTTTGCTTTATAACCGTTGGCCCGACTTTAGCACATTATGGCTGCCTGCCATTTTTGCTATAGCACTGTTTATGCTCTCTTTTGTGCTGTTTCGCAAGGCCAGCCCGGAAATGGTGGATGTCCTATGAGTAGTACTATTCTTAATGTGCAAAAGCTTGGTAAATGTTATGCCTCCTATCGTTCCAACCTGTTGCGTTATATGCGATGGTTCGGAATACCTGTAAGCCCCCAGCACGAATACTGGGCAGTCAAAGATGTCTCTTTTACATTGCGTGCAGGGGAGGCCCTTGCTCTTATCGGGCAGAATGGGGCAGGCAAAAGCACCCTGCTAAAGCTCATTACCGGCACTGTGCGTCCTACCACAGGCAATATTGCCGTACTTGGACGCATCAGCGCTATTCTTGAACTGGGTTTGGGTTTTAATCCAGAATTCACCGGCCGTCAGAATGTCTACCTGGCTGGTGGCTTAATGGGCTTGTCTACAAGACAAATTGATGAGATAATTCCTGCTATTGAGGATTTCTCCGAACTGGGCGAATTCTTCGATCAACCGCTTCGCGTATACTCCAGCGGCATGCAGGCACGCCTTGCCTTTTCTGTGGCTACGGCTGTACGGCCCGATGTACTGATTGTGGATGAAGTGCTGTCGGTGGGGGACAGTTACTTTCAGCACAAAAGCTTTGATAAAATACGTAAGTTCAAGGAAGAAGGAACTTCCATTTTGTTAGTCACCCACAGCATGGGTGACGTGAGGGCATTGTGTGACCGGGTTATATTACTGGATAAAGGAAAGATTCTTAAAGACGGCCCTCCTGACGAAGTGGTGGATTATTACAACGCTATGATTGCTGAGAAAGAAAATGCTAGGCTTAGCGTGGAGCAGAAGCGGCAAAAAAACGGTTGGTTTGTAACACGGTCGGGTAACTTTCAAGCTAAAATAAAAAGTCTGGTTTTACTGGATGAAATGACGCAAGAGCCTGTAGAAATAGCCAGAGTAGGACAAAGGTTGGTAGTTAAACTGGTGGCGACCATTAATGAAGATATCCCACGTTTGGTGCTGGGTTATATGTTGCGCGACCGGACGGGGCATGTCGTTTGGGGTACAAATACCTGGCACACCGAACAGGTGTTAAACGACCTAAAAAAGGGGGAAGAAGTGGAGTTTTACATGCCCTTTACATGCACTTTGGGGCCAGGATCATACTCATTTACCTATGCTCTTACTAGTTCTGATACTCACCTGGAAAACAACTACGAGTGGGTGGATAATGCCTTGGTTTTTGATGTAATAAATGCAGATAAGAAATATTTTATTGGTACAAGCTGGCTTGATGCAGTGTTTCAAATCAGTCGGAGGTAATATTATGAGTGATACGACTTTCTACCGCGCATTTGAAGAGCGCCATCGCGGTTCACGCGAATTGATAAAGGGGCGCTTGCGCGTTTACCTGCCTTTTATTCTCCCGCTGAGGCAAATCTATGATGATTGCTCTGCCCTCGATTTGGGTTGTGGTCGCGGGGAGTGGCTGGAGCTGGCAAGTGAGGCCGGTTTAATGCTCACGGCGTCGATCTTGATGACGGGATGCTCGAGGCCTGTTACGAGCGCGGATTGTCTGTGGAGAAGCAGGATGCAATCAAGGCGCTCAAAGCCCTTCCAGATGAAAGCCAGGTGGCCGTCTCTGCCTTTCATCTCGTGGAGCACATTCCGTTTGATGCTGTGCAGACGTTGGTAAAGGAGGCCTTGCGTGTGCTCAAACCAGCAGGGCTTCTCATCATGGAGACCCCAAATCCTGAAAACATCTTGGTAGGCACCACAAATTTTTATCTGGACCCTACACACCAACGGCCCATACCGCCACAGCTTTTGAGTTTCCTGCCGGAACATTGTGGCTTTTCCCGTACAAAGATTTTGCGTTTACAGGAAGTGCCAGGGCTTGTAAAAAAGGAAGATCTAAATATTTTTGATATAATCGGCGGCGTCAGCCCGGATTATGCCGTTGTTGCCCAGAAGGACGCAGACAAAGAGAAATTGGCACTTTTTGACGACGCCTTCAAAAAAGAGTACGGCTTGACTATCGATAATTTAGCAATGCGCTACGATTCTTCCAAGTCTAAAATTCATAAGCTTGAGACTGCCCTTGCGGTGGAACGGGAGCGCTCTTCTCATGTGCAGGCACAGCTTGAGCAGTTAATACGAGAGCGGGATGCAGCTACTGAAGCAATTCATCAGTTGGAAGCGGAATTGTCAGCAGAACGGGAGAAGACCAAACTGCTTTCCAGACAGGAAAACACTATCCAGCAGTATGAGAATGATTTAAACTCTGCCAGAATGAAAATTGACGAGCTTAACGGCCAAACCCACCACTGGTGGACGGTGGCGGACAGCCTGAACAAAGAACTGCAGGGTGTTTATGCCAGCTGGTCCTGGCGGCTGACTTATCCCTTGCGTCAGTTGAACTTGTACCGTAGAAAGTTTTGCGCCGGTGTAAAAGAGGTACTTGTATCCATGTTGAGCCTGCCGCGGCGGCTGGTCCGGCGTATTTTAGAGGTCGGCCTTATGTATGTGCGCCGACACCCGGCGCAAAAGGCCCGCTTGAAAGCGCTGCTAGCCCGCTGGCCCCGCCTGCAGGCCCGCCTTTACGCCTTTGCGGCGGCCCGGCATGCATCAGCGCAGGTGGCTGTGTCCATGCCGCCTGCTTCCGCGCCCGCTGGCAGCATAGATCTGAGCTCTTACCCTGTTTCGGCCAGAACTATCTACCGGCAGTTGCTGGCCTGCCGATCTCAGTCCTGTCATAAGGAGGAAAGTGCATGAGGATTGTTCTGGATTTACAAGGGGCGCAAACAACTGGTAGTCGCCACCGTGGTATAGGACGCTACACGCTTTCTCTGGCGCAAGCTATTGCCCGCCAGGCCGGGGAACACGAGGTGATCATTGCCTTAAACGGCCTTTTTCCCGACACTGTTGAGCCAATCCGGGCAGCCTTTGACGGCTTGCTGCCCCAGGAGAATATACTGGTCTGGCAGGCGCCGGGTCCGGTACGGGAACTAGAGCCCGCCAACACCTGGCGGAGACAGGCAGCCGAGCGATTGCGTGAAGCTTTTTTAGCCAGTCTCAAGCCCGATGTAGTTTGGGTATCCAGCCTGTTTGAGGGGCTGGTAGATGACTCCGTTACCAGTATTGGTACTTTTACAAACCTGCCCACTGCTGTGACTATCTATGATTTAATTCCACTGCTGCACCGGGAGCACTATCTGCAAAACCCAGGAGTAGAAGCATGGTATCTGCGCAAGCTGGATCACATGCGCCGGGCACACCTATGGCTGGCCATTTCCGAGTCATCCCGTAGGGAAGGGATTAATTGCCTCGGCCTGCCGGAAGAATTGGTAGTCAATATCTCTTCTGCGGCAGATGCGCGCTTTCGCCCGGTCCAGTTGCCAGCTGACAGAGCAGAATACCTGTGCCAGCGTTACGGTCTTGTGCGGCCATTTGTTATGTACACGGGCGGCATAGACTATCGCAAAAATATAGAACGGTTAATCCGTGCCTATGCCGGGTTACCAGAAGGTATCAGAAAAGCGCACCAGCTAGCTATTGTTTGTTCTGTTCAGCCGACTGACAAAGCCGTCCTGGAACGCCTAGCCCTTTCCCAAGGCCTGGCTGCTGGCGAGGTTGTTTTTACAGGTTTTGTACCGGATGAGGATTTACTTGCCCTTTATAATCTGTGCAAGCTTTTTGTCTTCCCCTCATGGCACGAAGGATTTGGCCTGCCTGCCCTGGAGGCTATGGCTTGCGGGGCGGCAGTCATTGGCGCCAATACCTCCAGCCTGCCGGAAGTGATCGGCCGGGCGGACGCCCTCTTTGACCCCTTTGACGAAGCCTCCATAACCGCCAAAATGCAGCATGTGCTTATAGATGAAGATCTTCGCGCCGATTTGCAGCGGCACGGTTTGGAACAGGCCGGCAAGTTTTCCTGGGAGAGTACCGCCCGCCGGGTACTGGACGCCTTTGAGCGCCTGCAGCGGGCTCGACAGCCGGACAGGGGAAGAGTATTTTGTTGTAAACCCACCAGGCCCCGCCTTGCCTATGTGTCTCCCCTGCCGCCGGAAAAGAGCGGCATTGCTGACTACAGTGCCGAGCTTTTGCCCGAACTGAGCCGCCATTATGAAATTGATGTTATTGTCGAGCAGCCAGAAGTTGCCGATCCCTGGATTAAGGCCAACTGTTCAGTACGTAGTTCTGCATGGTTTGCCGACAACGCCTGGCGGTATGACCGGTTGCTTTACCATTTTGGCAATTCTCCCTTTCATCAGCACATGTTTGGCTTGCTGGAACAGCACCCTGGTGTGGTAGTGCTGCACGATTTTTATCTGAGCGGTGTTTTGGCTTACTTGGAAACCCATGGAATTATCCCGCGGTCGTGGTCACAAGCTCTTTATTTATCCCATGGCTATTATGCCGTTTTGGAACGTTTTCAGTCCGGGGATACGGCGGATGTGGTCTGGCAGTACCCATGCAACCTGGCTGTTTTGCAGCAGGCGCTGGGAGTAATAGTACATTCCCATTTTTCTAGAAAGCTGGCCGTGAACTGGTACGGCCAGGAATTGGCCAACAACTGGCAGGTAATCCCCCTTTTACGGCTCCGGCACACAGATTAAACCGTGTAGCGGCTCGCCAAGCGCTGGGTCTGGCCGAGGGTGATTTTGTCGTCTGCAGCTTCGGCATGCTGGGGCCTACCAAGCTGAATCACCGCCTGCTGGCGGCCTGGCTGGCTACGCCAATGGCTAAGGACAAAACTTGCCGTCTGGTCTTTGTGGGCGAAAACCACGGTGGCGAATACGGCGCGTCATTACTGGAAGCCATACATCGCAGCGGCTGCGGGGAGCGGATTAAAATTACCGGTTTTGCCCCCGCTGTGCAGTACCGGCAGTATCTGGCAGCTGCGGATGTGGCAGTGCAGCTGCGCGCCCTTTCTCGGGGCGAAACGTCGGCGGCGGTCCTTGATTGTATGAACTACGGCCTGCCCGCAGTGGTGAACGCCCACGGTTCCCTGGCTGAGCTGCGGCGGACTGTGTGGTCATGTTGCCCGATGAATTTGCCGACGAACAATTAGCCCGGGCACTGGAAATGTTATGGCGAGAGCCAGACAAACGTCGGGTTCTTAGTGAACGGGCGCGGGCTTATATCGCAAAGCTGCACGCGCCCCGCAGGATTGCCGATATGTATGCCCAGGCCATTGAAACTTTTTATGAAGACCCTATGATAGCAGCTCGCCGGCGCCTGGTACAAGCTGCCGCAAGCTTGTCAGGGGCCCCGGCTGATGAAAAATCTTGGGCCGATCTGGCATGGGGCATCGCTGAAAGCTTGCCACTGCTTCAACCCCAACGGCAACTGTTGCTTGATATATCAGTTTTGGTTCATCAGGATGCCAAGAGTGGTATTCAACGTGTGGTGCGCAGTGTATTAAAAGAACTGCTGAAACACCCGCCAGCCGGATTCAAAGTAGAGCCCGTTTATGCCACGGCGGAATCTTCTTATTATTATGCACGGAGTTTTACCATGAAATTATTAAATTGTCCGCAAGATATACTTGTCGATGAGCTCGTCGAACTTCATGTTGGCGACATTTTTTGGGGCTTGATTTAACATCAGGGATTATCGAGCAACAAAAGGATTTTCTGGCAAAGGCCCGCCGCCTGGGGGCAGGTGTCTTTTTTGTAGTTTACGACCTCCTGCCTGTACGCCTCCCAAGCTGCTTTCCTGCCGGGGTTGACGAATTGCATAAGCGCTGGCTGAGTGTGGTGGCCCAGGGGGACGGCGCCCTCTGTATTTCTCGGGCGGTGGCCGATGAGCTAGCCGCCTGGCTGGACGGTGTCCGACCGGAGCGCCACCGCCCTTTCCACATTGGCTGGTTCCATTTAGGGGCGGATATCGAAGCCAGCCTGCCAACCACAGGCCTGCCAGATGGGTTTATTGCCCAGCTGGAGCAGCTTGCTGCACGGCCCACCGTCCTGATGGTGGGTACGGTGGAGCCGCGCAAGGGCCATGCCCAGGCCCTGGCAGCCTTTGAAAGGCTTTGGGAGCAGGGGGTGGATGTAAACCTGGTCATTGTAGGCAAGCAGGGCTGGCTGGTAGAAACGCTGGCAGAGCGCCTGCAACGGCACCCGGAACTTGGCAGGCGGCTTTTCTGGTATCAGGGCATCAGTGATGAGGCTTTGCTCAAACTTTATGAGACAGCCACCGGAGTGCTGATGGCTTCAGAAGGTGAAGGATTCGGCCTGCCACTGATTGAAGCTGCCCAGCACCAACGGCCTATTTTGGCCCGCGACATCCCTGTGTTCCGTGAGGTAGCCGGGGGCTATGCCAGCTACTTTTCCGGCAGCACTCCGGAAGCGCTGGCAGAGGCTTTAAAGGATTGGCTTGCGGCTTTGCAGGCAGGCACTGCGCCTGCATCAGAGGGTATGCCCTGGCAAACCTGGGCGGAAAGCACCAAACAAATTGTTGGGCTGTTAACAGATCCGAACCATCCTAATTGGCTCTATCGATGGATGCCCAATAAATAACAAAACTACGAGAAGCAAAGTAGTACAAGGAAAAGGGGTAAGAACGTGAAGACTGCACTAATTACTGGCATCACCGGACAGGATGGTGCTTATTTAGCCGAATTGTTGCTAAGCAAAGGATATACAGTGTACGGCACCTACCGCCGTACCAGTTCAGTAAACTTTTGGCGCATTGAGGAACTGGGCATTGACAAGCACCCCAACCTCCACCTGGTGGAATACGATCTTACCGATTTGGGCTCAGCCATTCGTTTGTTAGATAAAACAGAAGCTGTGGAAGTATATAATTTGGCAGCTCAAAGCTTTGTTGGTCTTTCCTTTGACCAGCCGGTTACCACAGCCCAAATTACAGGACTTGGCACCCTTAATTTGCTGGAGGCAATTCGCATCGTTAACCCTAAAATCCGCTTTTATCAGGCATCCACGTCCGAGATGTTTGGCAAGGTGCAGGCAATCCCGCAAAACGAGGAAACGCCTTTTTACCCGCGCAGTCCTTACGGAGTTGCCAAGCTCTTTGCCCACTGGATGACTATAAACTATCGTGAAAGCTATGACATATTTGCCTGCAGCGGTATTCTGTTCAATCATGAATCGCCGCTACGGGGCCGCGAATTTGTTACCCGCAAAATAACTGATGCAGTGGCCAAAATAAAGATGGGCCGGCTTGACTGCCTGGAACTGGGAAACCTTGATGCAAAACGGGACTGGGGGTATGCCAAAGAATATGTCCTGGGTATGTGGATGATGCTGCAAGCTCCCAAGCCGGATACCTATGTGCTTGCTACTAACCGCACCACCACAGTAAGAGATTTCGTACTCATGGCCTTTCAGGCTGCAGGTATTTCGCTTGAATTTCGTGGCGAAGGGATTAATGAGACAGCCGTTCACACTGCCACCGGCAAGACGCTGGTGCGGGTTAACCCGAAGTTTTATCGCCCGGCCGAGGTGGACCTGTTAATTGGCGACCCGTCCAAGGCTAAACGTGAGCTGGGCTGGGAGCCCAGAACCACTCTGGAAGAGATCTGCCAAATGATGGTAGAAGCAGACCTTATCCGTAATGAAAGGGGGTATTCTTTCTAAAAATGAACATGCGTGCTTTTATCACCGGTCTGGGAGGATTTACCGGCCGATATTTAGCCGAAGAGCTTTCTGCACACGGGTATGATGTTTTTGGCACGGTACATAGAGAAACCGGCATCAAGGGAGCTGTCAGCTATGTATGCGATATCAATGACCGGGCACGGTTGGCTTCGCTGCTGGCCGAAGTGAAGCCGGATTTTATTATACACCTTGCCGCCATATCTTTTGCGGCGCACGGTTCTGCGGGCGAGATCTATCGGGTTAACCTTTTAGGAACACTGTCGCTTCTGGAAGCCATTGCAGCCAGCCAATGTTATCCGCGCAAGGTTCTTCTGGCAGGAAGCGCGCATGTATACGGCAATCAGATGCAGTCACCGATCTCCGAATCCTGTGTTCCTGCCCCGGTAAGTGATTACGCCGTCAGCAAATTGGCATTGGAACATCTAGCCCGGCTTTGGTTCGGTCGTTTACCCATTGTTGTAACCCGCCCGTTCAACTATACCGGCGTTGGTCAGGCGCCTATATTCTTGTTATCCAAGATTGTTCGGCATTTTGTTCAGCGGGCGCCGGCAATTGAGCTGGGCAATCTCGATGTGGCACGGGATTGGTCGGATGTGCGGGATGTGGTTCATATTTACAGACGCCTGCTTGAATACGATGCTCGCAGCGTAGTGGTGAATGTCTGTTCCGGTGTTTCTCACACGTTAGAGTATGTTTTAGAGGCAATGACAGAAATCTCCGGACACTCAATGGAAATTCGCATCAACCGGCCTTTGTACGAAGTAATGAGATCAAAGAACTGCGGGGGATGACAGCTTTCTTCAGTCGCTCGTCGGTGAAATACCCCGGCGTTCCCTGCGGGAAACCCTGACCTGGATGTATGAAACTGAATTGGCTCTGTCCTGTGGTGCAGGTGCAAACAAGTTATGAGAATTGTGCTGGCTGCAGAGGCAATCAAACCGCCGCTTACGGGGATTGGCAGATACGCTTGGGAATTAGCTGCTCGCCTGCCTGAACATCAGGCTGTGCAGTCCGTGCGCTATCTGGCACACGGTCACTGGAAAACACTTGACGAGTTGGCTAAAAGTTTATCCTGGGAAAAAGACGGTAGCGCAGACGGAATTTCCAAAGGTAAACGGTTTTACCGCTGTTTAGCTCGGTCCCGTCTGGTGGGCAGCATTTATGGTTTTTTGGCGCCGAAGCTAACTGGTTTGCGGGTTAATCCAAGAGAGGTGGATCTTTTTCACGGGCCGAATTATTTCGTGCCGGATCTAGATGTGCCCTGCGTTGTAACCATTCACGACCTCTCCACCTTTATAAACCCGGCTTGGCATCTCGCCCATCGGGCGGTGCGGATCAACAGGTTAATTACAAAGTCAATCGCCTGCGCCAAGATTGTGATTACCGATTCACAATCCACCCGGAGAGAAGTAATGAACTATTTTGGTTTGCCGGAGAACCGGGTGGTGGCTGTGCCCCTGGGTGTGGATACCGCTTTCAGGCCAAGAAACGCAGGCGACCTCCGTTTTCCTCTGGCCCGGTATGGCCTGCAACCCGGCGGCTACTGTCTATGTGTTTCTACCATCGAGCCTCGCAAGAATATATTGCGATTAATTTCTGCCTACCGGGGACTGCCTGCAGCCATTCGAAACAACTGGCCCCTAGTGCTGGTCGGTGAGCCCGGGTGGAACAGTGCGGCTATTCATGACGCCGTCAAACAGGCTGCCCGAGAAGGATGGCTGAAGTATCTAGGTTTTGTACCACAGAGTTTATTGCCCCTGCTCTATGCAGGCTGTCGTCTATTCGTCTATCCCTCCCTTTACGAGGGGTTTGGCCTGCCAGTTGCCGAAGCCATGGCCAGCGGAGTCCCAGTACTGACTTCCAACCGGTCATCAATGCCTGAGGTGGCGGGCGGGGCTGCTATGCTTGTTGAACCCGAAGACGATGAGGCTATCAGGGACGGCCTGCTTGCTGCTATTGAAGATGAGTTGTGGCGGGCCGAGGCGGTGTCGTCAGGTTTACGCCGGGCGGCAGAATTGAGCTGGGAAGCTTGCGTTGCGAAAACGGTTGAAGTTTATGGAATGGCACTAAAAAAGTCAAAATAAACCACCTTGCAATTTAACTGACACCAACACGCCTCTTCATTTACCAAAAAACTGAAGAACCATCCTAGTTGATTGTTAATGTATAGAAGAAGCGCTGCTTGAGTTTAAAATAAACTTGTTGTATATGACTGAAAGATAATTATGGATGGTGAGCTAGTGAGTTATTGCAATAATGGAATGAAAAACCAGGGCCTGGAATTGCTACCCCAGGCTATGGATGTTGACAAACAGGCTCGTGCTGCCTTGAAGCGCCAGAAGCCGCTTTGCGTGTGGTTTACCGGGCTTTCGGGCGCCGGCAAGTCCACCATCGCCAACCTGCTGGAAAAACGCCTGTACGCCGAGGGCAAGCATACTTATATCCTGGATGGGGACAATGTGCGTTGCGGTCTTAACTGCGACCTTGGCTTCACCGAAGCCCACCGGGCGGAGAACATCCGTAGGGTGGCCGAGGTGGCTAAGTTGATGGTGGATGCGGGGTTGATTGTACTGGTTTCCTTGATTTCACCCATACGGGATCAACGCCGGTTTGCCCGGCGGTTGTTTGCCGAAGGTGAATTCATCGAAGTGTTTGTCGATGCTCCTTTCGAAGAGTGCGCCAGGCGCGATCCGAAGGGACTCTATGCCAGAGTAAAGCGAGGGGAAATTAAGAATTTTACCGGCATCGACAGTCTCTACGAGCCCCCTGAATCCCCCGAGATTCACCTGCGTACAGCCGAAGCCGATCCGGAAGCCTGTGTCAAAACCGTGCTGCAATATTTGCGTTTGCGGTTAGACATAGGCAGCTAGTAAGAAATGGCGCCTGGCACTAAACAAATTAATTTATTGCGGATGACCGGGGCGGGAAGAAAACTCCACCCGGTCCTCATCTTTATGGATGCGCTCAGCTTAACGGGGACCAGAAGAAGTGATGTACCAAACCCTTCATGCTCAGTAAAAATATACCACACTTGAGCCTTTAAGAAATCTGGGCCGGATAACATACAAATTTACATAACACATGTCATCTTAAAAGGTAAATATTGCCATAAGATATTGACACGCCGAAATACGCAAGATATATTGAATATTAAATACCATAAAAACTTGGCCAGGAGGTGGGATGTTGAAAAATCAAACAAAATATTGGGTTGCAGAATCAGAAGAAGATATTCTCACAGCCAAAATACTTCTAAAATCTGGAAGGTTGTTGGAAAGTGCTTTTTTCTGCCACCTTGCACTGGAAAAAATCTTGAAGGCTTTCATTTCAGAAGTAAAAAACGAAATCCCACCTAAGAGCCATAATCTACTGGTATTAGCCAAAAAATCAGGATTACACAAAGAATTGGACGAAGAAACCATAGACTTACTTACCGAAGTACAACCGTTCAATATCGAAGGAAGGTACCCTGAAACAAGAGAAAAAATATTAAAAAATACTCCGGCAGATAGGTTTGCAGATATTGTAAGCAGGACGGAGGGGAAAATACAATGGTTAAAACAAATGTTGTAAAGAAAGACATTAATAAAATAATTCAAGCTCTGCAGCAAAAAAATATTCGTGTGAATTATATTGTTCTTTACGGGTCTCATGCTAAAGAAAAGGCTGAAAAAGACAGTGACATAGACATTGCTGTAATATCTCCTGATTTTGGCCAAGACCCTTTAAATGACAGCAAACTTGTTTATAAATCTATTTTCACCCTTGATATAGAGCCAAACTTTGATGTCAAAACCTACTCCCCGGAAGAATTTGAAAAAAGCGATCATTTTTTGTGCAAGAAATAAAGAGAACTGGACAAAAAATATATCCGACTGCCTGGCACTAGACTTAACCAGGAGAGAAGTGCCAGGTACTTAACTTATTAACTTATTGGTGCGAGGAAAGGGCACGAAAAAGGTTGCGATGGCAGGAAATACAAGGGCACTGCAAAATGCTCAATTTTACGGGTGCCGTGATTTATTATAACCAGAACATATAAAATTCTAAATGTGAGAGTTGGGATTGTAAAAAAGTCCATGAGGCTGCAGTGGAGAAAATAGCGTGGGAGTAATGTTGACAATTATGTATACAATATTGTATTATTGTTGGTAGCATATTATTTATAGGGGCGTGAAATAAATGCCTACGGTCCGGATTAATCCGTCATCCTTACAGGTTCTTAAACAAATCGCAAAGCAAGCGGAAGAACCTATGCAGACGATTCTTGAAAAAGCTATCGAAATGTATCGAAGACAGTGGTTTTTAAAAAAGCAAATGAGGCTTATGCAGCTTTAAAAGAAAACACCCAAGCGTGGGGAGAAGAAATAGCTGAACGCAGCGTGTGGGATTCCACCTTAA
>NZ_AWQQ01000009.1 GCF_002607855.1 Desulforamulus profundi | reverse complement strand
CATAAATTTATTTGTTTATTCGACCAAAGCAATGCAAAAGTTAATCATCAGTAGGGTAATACATATTTTTACCACTAATACCAAGCACTACCCATGAAAAATGTCTTTAAAATCAAGCATTGCAAGGATTCACATTTGAAATATTATGAGCATTGGTAAAGTAACGATTTAATAATTCGTAAACTCGGGCTAGAGCTACTTGTACACGTCTTTGGGTTGCTTTATCCAGTTTAGCTAAATCTTTTTGAGCTTGGTTGGTTATGATTAATTTCATAGACCAAGCTCCTTTTTAACTTGTTCCCAGGGCTTTATTAGACCGGCTGCTAAGTCCCGTTCTGCTTCATTGATGGCTATTTTTTCTTCCTCTGTTAAAGGTTCGTCAACTTCCGGAGGGCTGGCTAAAAGTTCTTCCCAGGGATTTTCACGGATGATTATTTCAATGATTTGCTTGACTGTTCTGACTTTGTAGTCTGGTAAAGCATCAATCAAATTGTGTAACTCTCTTCTTGTTGGATTCATATATACCACCCCCCATCAGATTTCTATTCCTATTATCATCTGTCCTTGAATACAGTGTCAATGCATTTTATCCGCAAAATACTATATTATGTTGTCCCGTATTAATCTTCTTTTGTTCTGAGAATATCATCTATATACTTCCACCCATGGGGTTTCACCACTTTCACTTTCAATAAGTTAATTAGTTTAGTGCCTGGCACTGTTACTTTTGCTGTTACTTTTGGGTTGCCTCCCTGATGATAGCTGCCGCTTCATCCAGACTATTAACAGTATAAATTTTGTTAATAATTTTATCCAAAACTGTCACGTCAGCAATACGCTTTACTTCTGCTTGCAGTTTATAGGATGATTCAGAAAACCTGGCGTCCAGGTATTTACAGATAGCCTCCTGGGCTACAGCCCTTCCTTTTTCTATCCCTTTTGCCTCTCCCTCAGCCCTTGCTCCGCTAATCATAGAGATTTCGTCTCTGGCAGCCTTTTCCCGCAGCTCATACAGACGGCGCTCTCGCTGGCTCTTGAAAAATATTTGTTCAATGATCATGGCCTTGCGAATGCCGGGGTTTCCCATGGCGATCGCCTCCATTTCTTCTCCCGCAATATTATTGAAGTACAGCAGCCACTCTTCCAGCGCATCCTTCGGCCTGCGTTTCAGCCGGATGAACTTCTCCAACTCCAAAAAATGAATTTCCAATTCATCGTTCAGTAACTCACCGGTCTCGTCTTCCCTGATGCGGAAGGTGTGTTGGTACTTTGTCTTGCCTTTGAACCAATCAAAGCCCAGGATGTTGATGGTGATGGTTTTTCTAAGGTGGATGAAATCTTGCCCACTGTTTAACTGCCCGTGGTAGAGTCCCGCCCAGTAAAATAAAGTACGTTTGTCAATGTTGTATTTATTGGCTATTTGTACCTCCACATTTACCAGCGCTCCTGCGGCTGTCCTGGCCAGTATGTCCAGCCGGGCCGCTTTGTCCAGCAGGTATTTAGGGTCCAGCTCCCGGTTCAACAGTTCCACGGTGGTAAGTTCTCGTCCGGGCGTTGGCTTCGAAAAAAAGTGCCAGGCATTTTTGGTAATTCCTGGTAGGCTTGCCCTGCCAGGGGTTACCTGGGGGTTACCTGAGCATGGACTTTGAAAAATGGCCAAACCCATCTCACCAACTTAATGAAGAGTAATGCTAGGGGTTATAGTAGGCAGAATTATCTGTCAGTTTACCATTGCATATCAGGGGCCGGTTAACTTTTACTCTATCACAAGTGGTCAACTTTTGTGTTGACAAAACCAACCTTTGTGCAAATCAGTAAAACTGGCAATAATGGTTGGCACAGAGACCAATTCCCCTGCCAGATTTAATTTGAGGTTAGTCCCAGGATCTAGAACAAAGTAGTTTATGAAATGGTAATAATATACTCATACTGATTACTATAAATTTAATTTTTAAGTATAATTATTCATTGACTTTGCGTATAATATTACGTATAATCAAGCGTAAGGAATGGGGAGGGGTTGGTTCTATGACTACAACCTTTAAAATTGATCAGTTTGTTTCAATCACTGATGTACAAAGGAAAATTGGAGAGGTTACCGCGCGCTTAAAAGAAGAAGATGTGGTTGTTCTGAGAAACAACAAACCGGACTTTGTCATGGTAAACGTCGATTCTTATAAAGCTATGAGGGAGGCGTTAGATTTTGTAGAACATTACGAAATCTTTGAAACAATCCGGAAGCGCCAAGACAAGAAAGGTGCCATTATATCTTCTTCACAAATGGCTGAGAGGCTACTAAAAAGAGTGAAAGAGGTGGATAAAATGCGCATCTAGAGAAGATTATTCTTCTCTTTCTTTTTGCGCGATTCCTTATAAAAATTTTCCTGAGGTGATGAAATGAATAACAAACTCCTACAATTCCTTACTACTGAGCTACCAGAACTCACGAACCTCGTCTTTATGGAAGAGGTTGAAGACGACTTGATTAAGCTAGTTACTAAAGTTGATGAGGACTGTTTGGAAGAAGCTTTTAATGCCCTTAGAAAGCTTAATGCTAACCCTAGGCTAGGTAAAAGGCTGGAAGATAAGTATGGTATGGATCTAACAGATTATTTTAAGCATTACGTATGCAATGCGAACGTTCGTATTGTATATAAACAATCGGTTGTTGATGGACAACTTATTGCGGAGATCTGGACCATAGCCTGTCGTAAAGACTTTGAAGCCTATGTAAGAACATTCAATCGTCTTCAGGCAAGAAAACGTTAGAGAAATCTGGCGTTTTTACCTTGAGTTACTAAGCTAAAATAGTAAGGTCTATTCCGGGCAACAACCGCTGACCAGCTAACTCCGGGCGCAGCTGCGCCAAACGGCAGCCACCGTCAGCCGACAACACCACTGGTAACTTAGCACCCCACTTCTTGCAGCGATCAACGCTACCGCCTACTAGTGTAACTTCAGGAATCCGCAGCATCGTTCAGGGCAGCCGCCCGCTTCCGCAGCTGCCATCAGTACAGCGGCCCGGGTTGACCCGCAGAGGCCGGCGAGCGATCTTCTAAATTTTTGCTTTATTTACCCCCCCAAATATATTCCCGGCAGCTGCAAAGTTTTTCCAGTAAGAAAGAGCAGCCATGGATCTTTGCTACCATGGCAAGTTGATTAATAATTGTTACGGTTATGAGGTTCTTGGTAAACAGTTCATGCGAACTGTCTACTCACCAGCCACAAGAACCGTCCCTGCGGCTTCCTGGCCAGGATGTCAAGCCTGGCTGCTCTGTCCAGCAGGTATTTGGGGTCAAGTTCCCGGTCCATGTATAGGAAGAAAAGCCCAGTTGCCTGATTCGGCGTAATCTTTGAAATTCTTTAGTGTCAATCAGATCTAAAAGCAGTTTCTCTTTAGTCTTATTGAATAGAATAATGTTATCGTGCAGGGTCTCTGATTGCTTTCATGTTTTTCACCTTTATTTTAACCCATGTTATAAGTTAATGTTATTGATCGTTTTCAGTCGAGTAATAGTTAGTAATTTATGGCAATAAATATTTTTACTATCTTAACCATGGAATTGTTTAAAAACAAGGGCTAACAAGAATAGTACAATAGAGATTTGAACATGTCTTCACAATTAATCACATGATAAACCGTGCCGGGATGTTCCACCCTTAAATCTCTACCCAAAAAACACCTCCCGGCCAAATTATACCAGGAGGTGTTATAATCTATAATAAGTTAATAAGTTTAGTGCCTGACACCCATATTGACGAGACAAAGGAATGTATTTATAATAAAGGCAAGCATATATGTATTAATGGAGGTTTGCCTTTATGGAAAAAATAATTGGTATCAATGAAGCTCGCCCTAAACTCTCATCAATAATAGAAGTGTTAGACAAACCCGTTATTATAACTGTGAATTCCGAACCAAAAAGCGTACTTTTAAGGTATGATGAGTATATCCGGCTTGCCAAGGCAGAAAAAGAAAATAAAAGATTGTCCCTCAAACTAGCCCTTGAAAAAGCAAGAAAACAAGCTTCAGAAGCGGAAATAAGCGAAGATGATGTTTTCAAAGAAATAGCTGATTACCGGAAAGCAAAAAGAGGTAGAGATTAATGAAGGTTGTAATAGATACCAATGTGTTAATCTCAGGAATAATCTCTACCCAGAGTCCTCCGGCCTGTATCATTGATCTATGGGTATCAAACAAGATTACTGTATGCGTAAGTTCGGAAATAATTGAGGAATATCTTTCCGTTTTGCTTAGGCCAAAATTTGCACGTGTTGGAACACCACAGGAACGCTACAAATTAGTGTCTCAGTTGGTGGAGTTGGAGAACACCCTGATTGTTAATCCCGATTTTAAACTAAATATCATTACCGATGACCCGGATGACAATATCATATTAGAATGTGCTGCAGAAGCCGGAGCAGAAGTAGTTATCTCCGGCGATGACCATTTATTAAGTTTGTCGGCATATGAGGGAATTCCCATATTAACTCCGGCCGAGTATCTACAACGGTTTTTCTAAACCTTCCGGAAGGAAGCCCGTGCCGGGATGTTCCACCCTTAAATCTCTACCCAAAAAACACCTCCCGGCCAAATTATACCAGGAGGTGTTATAATTTACAATAAGTTAATAAGTTTGGTGCCTGGCACCATTCACTGTCGAACTCCACAAAAAAGAAAAGAACTTGCACTTTAATTTAGTAAAATGCAAGCTTTTTTTGGTGCAATTTTCCCAATTTGCCGGGGGCGGTGCCTGGTTCCGTCCGGCGGTAACTTTTTGTAACTTTTTGTGCTCGTATACAACTTTMATGCGAGACGGTACCTGGCACCGCCTGGGTAGCCTTTCTTTGAAACCACCAGACCCGAAAGGATGACCCGGAAAAGAAAAAGTACCGTCACTTTAGTTTAGTGAAGTGCCAGTTTAGTGAAGTGCCAGGCACTTTTTGGAAATCCCTGGCAGCGGTTTTCTGCCAGGGATTTCCTCGCATTTTTCGTGCCCTTTCCTCGCACCAATAAGTTAATAAGTATAGTGCCTGGCACTTCTCTCCCTTCTCTCCTGGAGGGACCGAGCAGAATAGATATTTTAAGCAAAATATGGTATAATTTTTTAAAATGATAAGGTTGGTGAAATATATG
>NZ_AWQQ01000008.1 GCF_002607855.1 Desulforamulus profundi | reverse complement strand
CGATTCTTTGACATTGCTTAAAAATTTTTCGTTATAAATTGCTTGAAACAGTTGATTATATGTGGATTTATTGGTATCCTTGTCCATGCGATGTCTCCTTATTTTTGAGATTATGGACAGGACTACCTGTTATACCTCAATTATAAGGAGATTTTAATCATTTTTACAGGATATTGCTGGAAAAACAATGATTTATTGGTTTTTTCTAGAATTTTAGATATTGACATTTTGGAAATTTATTTATGCAACGCTAGTGAAAAAGCTTTTTAAATATAGACATAGTAGCCCCCTAAGAGGTTTTGGAAATTTTGTGTAATATTTCTACACATTACGATTTGATTCCTCTTATTAATATGGGTGCAAATAATGTCACAATAAGGCGATAAGTTTATAAAACCAACTCCTCCTTTATTTTATCTATAGATAAAAGGGGGGTGAATGCTAAAAAGATATGCACTTACAAACTAAGAAAAAGTTAAAAAAGAGAGGAAGGAAGCATTGATGAAAAGAAAATCTTTAATGGCAATTATTATTTCCAGCATAATGTTACTGTCTTATTGCATGAACGCATTTGCAGGTATTGTAACCCCGCAAGTTGATTATCCGGACATTACTTCTAGCTTCAGTCAAAAAATGATTAGTAACGCCGCAAATATCGCTTATTATGCTCAGGTCGAAAAAGGACAAGGAACTTACCCACTAGCTACTGGTGAGTATTTTGCCAGTAAAGTAAAGTCTGGGGGAGCTTGGGACTACAAACGTACCTATGGAACATCTTCTTTGTACTATTTCAAAGGAAATATTAAATCAGGAGAAGACCTTGGTAATATGCACTATGGTTATGTAGGAAGAGCAGCTGGTTTTAGTAGCACCATACTTAAAACTGCAGCCGGAGCTTATCAAATATACTCTGGCACATCATACATTGGTTGGTACAATTCTTATTTTGATGATCCTAGAGACCAGACTCAAATCACCTACGGTATCAGTCTTTGGGATAACAATACCTTGCGGAGTATTAGCATGAGTGCGGAAAGCCTAATTGCAACATTATCTGATGAAGAGAAGGAAAAAATTAAACAACAAGTTATAGAAGATGTTAAAAAGATTAAAGAAAAGCAAAAAAACAAAGAATAATTATTTATTACAGCCACTAGTAGCTTCTAGTGGCTGTTACAGTACCTATTGAATAATTTTAAAAACCTATCATAAAATGGTATAGGGGTATAAATATGCGAAAAAAACCTTATTACAAAATAATAGCTGCAATATCTTTATTTTTGCTTCTTGCATACTTCGGAATACACTATTTCTTATTCTCACTTTCCTATCTGCCTGAAGGCACACTAATAAAACAATCATTATCTCCAAATGGAGAGTACACCGTTAATGCATATCTAGTAGATGGAGGATCACTTTCATCAAATGCTGTTCGAGTGGAGTTACAAAACAATAAAAGTGGTAAGAAGAGAAACATCTATTGGGACTATAGGATTAATACAGTTGAATTCACTTGGATAAATGATACCGATATCATTATCAACGGACATAAGATAGATATTAAAAAAGACACATATGATTGGCGTAGAGATAAAACAAAGACACAATAGTATAAAATAAAAGGGTAAAAACATGACACACCGGAGGGATGTAAGCGGTAAAATAAAAGGGACAGATTTCGGCCATTAAAAATGGACACTATTTTCCAGTTCACAATACATTCTCCTTCGTTAACTGATATATTTAGTTCAGATAACGAAAGGAGATGTGAATATTTTGGTGAGGTGGAAAATGTATAGTGACGTTTATCAACTTAAGGAAATGGGCTTAAAAAAGTCCCAGGTAGCTAGACAACTGAGTATAAACATAAAAACAGTCCGTAAATACTGGGATGTGGATGCTGAAGGGTACTCTGAACAGCTACAACAAAGTAGATCACGATCAAGAAAACTGGATCAGTACTGTGATGTTATTCTCGGGTGGTTGCGGCAGTTTCCGGACATGAGCAGTGCACAGGTTATGGACTGGCTCAAGGAGCACTACAAAATCAACTGCAAAGAGCGTACCGTCCGGCGATATGTATCCAATTTACGTAAGAAACACAATATCCAGAAAAAAGAGGCTAACCGGCAATACCAAGCAGTGGCTGACCCACCGATTGGTTACCAGATGCAGGTTGACTTTGGCGAAACTACGGTAAGGAAATCTACAGGGGGATTTATTAAAATATACGGCATGGGTGCGGTGTTATCACACTCGCGTTACAAATACGCAGAATGGGCGGATACACCCCTGACCGTGGCAACCTTTATTCAGATGCTAGGTCGCTGTTTTGATTATATCGGCGGTATTCCCAAAGAACTGGTATTTGATCAGGACAAGCTAGTTGCGGTTAGTGAAAACTATGGTGATATTATTTATACCTATGAATTTGAGAAGTTTAAGCAAGCAATGGGCTTTGCTGTACGACTTTGTAGAAAAGCGGATCCAGAGAGTAAGGGCCGGGTAGAGGCAGTAGTAAAATACCTGAAGCGAAACTTTGCAAACAACCGACTGTTTATAGACCTAAAAATATGGAACCAAAGTTGTGAAGATTGGTTGGAACGGACAGCAAATAGTAAAATACATGGTACAACAAAAAAGATACCGGCCGAAGTGTTTCTCCTGGAAAAGCAACACCTAAAGCCAGTACCCTTTACAAATAGTATTCCTAAGGACATTTTAACAAGGTCAGTAAGAAAAGACAACACCATCCTCTATAAGAGTAACCGATACTCAGTACCATTGGGGACGTATAAACCTGGCTTGGAATTAGAATTAAAGGTTCAAGATGACAGTATCATCCTCTACCATCTAAACAGTAACCAGGTTGTGGCCAAGCACAAAATCAGTCTCAAAAGACGATCTTTGGAACAAAACAACAACCACCGCCGAGACAATAGCCAAAAAATTAACGAACTCTATGAAAAGACATTAGAAGTCCTTGGTGGTACCGAAAAAGCGGTCGAATTCCTCAAAACTATCCGCAAGGAAAAGAGCCGATATGTACGTGATCAGTTTGGACTAATAACGCAAGTGGCCAGAGATTATCCGCAGTCTATTGTAGATCAGGCTATTGCCTATTGCCTTGAGCAGAACCTTTACAGTGCTGTGGACTGCCGCAGCGCGGCTGATTACTTTTTGAATCACCAAGAGGCACCAGTAGATATTTCTATATTGGATAATCCAGAGTCTTGGCCAAAATACCTTCAGGTGAAGGCACAACAACGGAGCATCACGGTTTACTCTGGCCTCCTGGGAGGTGAGAAACTGTGAATAAAACCCAAGAGGTTAAAGCCTTGCTGGGTGAACTACGCCTCAAAAGCGCTAAAGAACATCTGGATGACCTGTTGACAACCGCAATTAAAGAAGATACATCCTGCTTAGAATTTCTGCATCAGGTACTAGAAAAAGAGGTGGCAGCCAGAAATACCAACTCCCGAGCCAAAAGATTAAAACAAGCTGCCTTCCCCTACATCAAGACCATTGATGAATTTGACTTTGGGTTTCAAACATCCGTAACTCGCCGACAAATACAACAATTAATGGATATGCACTGGGTAGAAAAGGCATTTAATCTATTCTTTCTGGGGCCTCCGGGAATAGGTAAAACCTTTCTGTCAATAAGTTTAGGTGTACAGGCAGTTGAACTAGGCTACCATGTTAGTTTCATCTCGATGGATGAACTGATAAAGACGCTAAAAACTGAGGCGATGTCGACAAGGAGTAAGCGAAGGCTTAAACACATCATAGATGCTGACCTAGTTATTGTGGATGAAGTCGGGTTTCTGCCAATTACCCGGCAAGAAGCAAACCTATTCTTCCAATTGGTTTCGAATCTTTACATGAATACATCTGTAATCGTTACATCTAACAAAGGATTTGATGAATGGCCTGAGTTCTTTGGCGATCCAGTTATTACAGCGGCAATACTGGACAGGCTTGTCCACAACAGTGAGCTGTTTAATATGACTGGTGACAGTTATCGCCTGCACCACAGGAACACTATTTTAAATCAGACAGATTAACAATGAGCATTTATCAGTTCTCGTTGTGCTGGAGTTATCAACAACTTTAGCAAATCACGAAAAAGACTGTGGATGATATCCACAGTCCAGAAAATATTATGTGACTGGAAAAAATCGTCCAAAATTAATGGCCGTTTTTTGGCCAAAAGTATTGACCGCTTACAAGGGAATATCAAAGGTGAGAAACCTTATGTTTGAAAAAATATTAAGTTGTTACAAACGCCTGGGATGTTATTTAATGTCCTGGGCGGCAACTTTATGACGTTAAAAGAGAACAACCATATTAACTTTTCTCATGTTCTTTTATAAATCCATTCTATGGAATAGCCTTTTCCTCTGCAATTTTCTGTGTTTCACTGTATTTCAATGAATTATGGAAACTTACCGGGAGATAAGGAAGCAAAGTTCCTGGTTTAATTATGTAATCGGTACTTAGCGATTTATAAGGTAATTATTGTCTAGTATTCATTAATTAGATATACTTAATCTCACAAGAAGTTCCTATTCTCGTCATTTTAGGAACTTTACTTTGGGGGCGATATAATGAAGAGAAATTGGGAATTGGATGAACTAATAGAACATTTCACCTTCCTGCCTCATGAAATGCAACAGATAGGAAATAAGTCTGGTGAAACTCGGATTGGATTTGCTGTATTGTTTAAGTTTTTTCAATTTGAAGCCAGGTTCCCTACTCACAAATATGAAGTTCCAAAAGTGGTTATAAATTATATTGCTAAACAAATTGATTCATCCCAAGAGCTGTATTCGACAGGACGTTCGATTACATATCACCGGACGCAGATCCGGGAGTATTTCGGTTTTAGAGAGGACAGAATACAGGACGGTCAAGACATAACCGATTGGTTATGTAAGAATGTCTTATATCACGACCATGAATTTGAACATATCAAAGATACGGTTTACAGCCGATTCCGGGAACTAAAAATTGTTCCTCCAACTCCGGACCGTATCGACAGACTGGTACGCTCGTCCATCTCTAAATTTGAGGATCAATTCTTTAATACCACCTATGAAAAGCTTCCCAAAGCATCTTTAGCTAAGTTTGATGCTCTTATTGATAGTATTGCCTTCTTGGGGGAGGAAGAAGATGAACCAACCGGTGAGGATAACGGCCAACTTTCTTTTCATGAGTTAAAGGCAGATCCAGGAAGGCCAGGATTAGAGAGTGTCTTTAAGGAGATTAACAAGCTTAAAACGATTAATAATCTTGATCTCCCTGATAACCTCTATCGAGATGTCCCCCATAAAGTTCTGAAAAAGTATAAACAGCGTGTGGCGACTGAGGATATCCGCGAGTTACGCCGTCATCCAGAACCAATACGTTATACGTTATTATCTGCTTTCTTTTATCTTCGAAGTCTAGAAATCACTGATAATCTCATAGAGTTACTTATCCAAATCATCCACCGCATAGGAGTCCGGGCAGAGCGTAGGGTTGAAAAGGAAATCCTTAACGACCTTCGTAGGGTCAGTAATAAACAAGGAATTCTGTTTAACCTAGCACAGACAGCACTGGCACACCCGGACGGTATTATTAAAGACGTTCTCTATCCAGTAGTCAACGAACAAATATTAAAAGACTTAGTAAAGGAATTCAAGAATACCGGGCCAGCCTATAGAGAGAAAGTACACACAATAATTCGTTCATCCTATGGAAGGCACTATCGTCGTATGATTCCTGAAATATTAGGCATTCTTCAATTCCGGTCAAATAACGAAGTCCACCGGCCTGTCATTAAAGCACTGGAACTAATTAAGAAGTACGCTGATACCAGTGTACATTATTTCCCTTTGACAGAGGATATTCCGGTTCATGGTGTTATTCGTTCTGTAAATAAGGAGCTTATCATTGAGAAAGATGATAAAGGCCAGGAACGTATAAACCGCATCAATTATGAAATCAGTGCACTTCAGGCATTAAGGGATCGCCTTCGTTGTAAAGAAGTATGGGTAAAAGGTGCCAATCGGTACCGGAATCCGGACGAAGATCTTCCCGCAGATTTCGATATACGCCGTGAAGAAAATTATAAAGCTCTTAATCAACCAATGGACGCAGAATCCTTCATAAACTCATTAAAACAGGCAATGATTGAAGGGTTGGAATGCCTTAATGTTGGGCTTCCTAAAAATCCGAAAGTCCGTATTACTGACAAAGGGAACGGCTGGATAACCGTATCGCCTTTGGAACCACAAGCAGAACCGGCAAATTTAACGCGAATTAAAGCCGAATTGCTGCGGCGCTGGCCAATGACAAGCTTATTGGATGTCCTAAAGGAAACCGACCTCCGGATATCCTTTACTGAAAGGTTTAAAACATCGGCAGTCCGAGAGGTATTAGACCGGGAGACATTACAAAGACGCTTGATTTTATCCTTATATGGTCTTGGGACGAACACTGGGTTAAAGCGAATTAGCTCTGGTAAACATGAAGAATCATACAAAGACTTGCTTTATGTACGGCGTAAGTTCATTCATCGGGATAACCTAAGAAATGCTATAGCGGAAGTAGTAAACGCTATCTTTAGAGTCCGAATGCAAGAAATTTGGGGTGATGGTACAACTTCTTGTGCTTCAGATTCTAAAAAATTTGGTGCCTGGGACCAAAATCTCATGACCGAATGGCATATCCGTTACCGGGGCCGTGGCGTGATGATTTACTGGCACGTAGAGAAAAATTCGACTTGTATCTATTCACAACTTAAATCGTGTTCTTCGTCAGAGGTTGCTGCCATGATCGAGGGCTTGCTAAGGCATTGTACCGATATGGAGGTAGAGAAAAATTACGTCGATTCTCACGGGCAAAGCGAAGTAGCCTTTGCCTTTTGCCATCTACTTGGGTATCAGTTAATGCCCAGGTTAAAAGGTATTCACTCACAAAAGCTTTATCGACCAGAAACGGGCATGACTGAGGACTATCCTAACTTACAGTCGGTATTAAGAAGGCCAATAAACTGGGACTTGATACGGCAGCAGTATGATCAAATGATAAAGTACGCCACAGCTTTGCGCCTGGGTACTGCAGAAACCGAAGCTATACTGAAACGCTTCACACGAAATAATCTTAAGCATCCAACCTATCAAGCTTTAGGAGAACTTGGAAAAGCTGTTAAAACGATTTTCCTTTGTGATTATCTGAATTCCGAAAAACTTCGCCAAGAGATCCACGAAGGCTTAACGTCGTAGAAAACTGGAATAGCGCAAACAGCTTTATCTTCTATGGTAAGGGTGGAGAGATATCGACAAATCGGTTAGAAGACCAGGAATTAGCTGTTTTATCTCTACACCTGTTACAGAATTGTTTAGTGTATATTAATACGCTCATGCTTCAAAACATCTTGTCCGACCCAAAATGGTTTAACTTGATGACCCACGAAGACTTCCGCGCTCTAACACCTCTCGTATACACCCATATTAACCCCTATGGAACATTCAAGCTTAACATGAGTGAACGTCTTCCACTGGAAGTAGGTGATATTGCATGACCGAGAAAAGAACTTCAGCTAAAAGAAAAGCAAAAGAGTTGGCAAAATATCTCCGGGGTGAACGACCGGACTATGCCTATCTAAAAAGTCTATTTCAACACTTGCGAGCAGAACTGGAGGTAGAAATACCAAAAGCACCTAAAAAATTACCTTATGTGCCCACCGAAGAAGAATTGAAGCGATATTATGATGTGGTTTGAAGTCCAAGAACTTCCAAGATATGATGATAATTAAGATACTTCTATATACTGGTGCAAGGGTCAGTGAGTTAATAAATATTAAACTTATAGACATTGACTTTAACTACTGCCAGATACGTATAAATAATGGTAAAGGGAACAAGGATCGTATTGTCCCGTTCCCTCAATCTTTCAAGGAAATGTTAGCTATGCATGCTGATTCAATGGCCAAAAAGCAGGCTGTTTATTTATTTGAATCCTCATGGAAGAAAAAGTACACAGACCGAGGAATCCGAAAAATCCTGGCTAAATATTCAGAAGAGGCAGGACTGGCACAAAGCCTGTCGCCACATAAACTACGTCACTTTCTTTTGACCTGGCTGAAAAAGCAAGGGATTGACGATGCTCTGATTCAACCATATTCTGGCCACGAAAGTAGAAAATCACTGGAGGTATATTCAAGGCTGGCTATTACCGATGCTCAACAAGAATATAACGAGGTTATAAACAAATTTCCCATTTAATAACATCTACTTTGCGGGTGGTGTCAGCTTCGCTGGTACTACCCCTAATTCAGGCGATAAATCTCTTAACTTACGGGACAACTGTGACGCACTGATTGAATTTATACCTACTGCCGCACTGAAATTATCATCGTTCAAACTGTTACTGATATGGCGCAGACCTTCAAGTTGCTCTAACTGAGCATACGCAACCAATTGGATTAGTTTAACAACGGTTAGCTTTTTCGCGTAAGCATCTACTTCCGATTCTTTGACATTGCTTAAAAATTTTTCGTTAT
>NZ_AWQQ01000007.1 GCF_002607855.1 Desulforamulus profundi | reverse complement strand
GAACAGGTACTACAAGGTGAAGCAGACCACCTGGATGATTTAACTTACGACCCGATAATAGCCTAGGAATTACATCATTTGTAAAAATGTGGATTAAAGGACTACCTCTTAAGTGGTTGTTCCTTTAGCATAAAGTAAAATGGGTTAATTGGTGTATACACCCAAATAATTACAAAATTATACAATTATATCTTCCAATTATTACCTTTTAATTTATGCGAAAGTTTTATGCAACGCTAGTGACTTATCCTGGTAATCGGCTTGCCGCTCGGGTCTGTAACTAGAACTGCAAGGCCCATGACTTTACTTACTTGCTCCTGTATCTGCTGCAATCCCGCTTCTTCCAAAAGTTCCTTATAGTCCAGGTGCGAAAGTTCCTTTTTCATCGGCCTGCCCTCCTAAAAATGTAAGTTTGGCTGATTTATCCACAGTCCTGATGTTTTATTATCTATGCCGTCTTCTGCAGCACCACATCGAAGGGGGCGTCGTTAACCGCCGTAAATATAGTGTTGATATGCCGTCTCCTGAGCTGCTGTCAATTTTGGCCAAACTTCTTGGCCATGAAAGAGCTCGCTCCTTCATTCGACATCTTCTTGGCAATTTCCTCCTGAAATCTATTTTTCGCATGCCGACGCCGGTTTTGCATCCTGGGTTAATCAAATTGGAAACTGGTTTGATTTTTAACGCAGATAAGTTTCGCCAGCCCTCGATCAGCGCGTGGTACTCATCGTAGAAATGCAAGTCCCGGCAAAGATTATCCATAAAGAAGCCCTGCATGACTTGATAAGTTGCCTTATCGATGAAAGAGCCCGGGAGATTAGCCGTATCCAAAAGGTTCTTGAGGGAGCCAACATCAAGTTTTAAAAAGTCGGTTAATCGGGTTTGGTTTATTATTGCTTTTGAGATTATTAATTTTCTGAATAGTAATAACGAATTATTCGCCTGTTTTTTTGCAATTTGCGATATTTCTTTAACCAAGCGTAATTTCGGCTGTCATTTGCTCATCCTGTTTATCTAAATCAACGTAAGGAACTCAAACAGTATAACGTATAACTGTACAGTTTTGAGGCAATGCTATATACTGGAAAGTGAGGTGGTTATTAAATGGGGATATGACGCTTTACAAAATAGGAGAATTGGCGGAACTGGCCGGGGTAAGCAGAAGAACGATCGATTACTATACTAACCTTGGCCTGTTAAAACCCGCGCGGTGGGAGAGCAAATACCGTTATTATTCACAGGATTCTCTGCTGCGGCTTAAACTCATTGAAAGCATGAAAAACCAGAGGCTTACCTTGGATGAGATTAAAGAAAGGATTGAGGCGCTGGACTATGCATTGTCCAGAGGTACCAAGCAAAGCCAGCGGAGAAGTCTGGACATTGACTATTTAAAAGGCCAGTTCAAACAACTGGAAACCCAGCTTGCCCAGCTGCAGCCAATGGTGAGTAATATGGATGCCAATCAGGCGGCAGTTGCAACCAAACAGGTATTAATGCAAAGCATGACGGTGATCCAGTCCTTGCTTTTATACATTAACGAAGTTTCACCTTTTATCTAAAAAATATTTAAAGAAGGAGTGTTCCGAGTTTTATGTTTAAGAAACTGATGGCCAGTTTTGGAGTGGGGGCAGCAAAGGTAAATCTGGTGCTGGAGAATGAACAGTGCCGCATTGGTGAGTCCGTCACCGGGAAGGTGATCGTAGAGGGTGGCAATGTGGCCCAGGGGGTTCACACCCTGGATGTGGATGTTGTGATGAAGGTTAACATCCGGGGGAAGGAAATTAACAAGGTGGTGGATACCGTCAAGGTTGCCCGGGATTTCCGGATAGAGGCCCGGGAAACCAGGGAGCTTCCCTTTGAACACCGTATCCCCAACCACTACCCCATTTCCAGGGGTTCTGTAGCCTATTCACTTGTAACCAAGACGGATATTGCCCAGGCCGTTGATACTGGCGACCACGACAGGTTGGTAGTGCTTCCCAGCAGGCAAATGGCCCTGGTTTTTGATGCCTTACAAACCCTGGGTTTTAAAGAAAAAATCGGCTCCGGGAAGATCGAAAGGTACGGCCAGGAGTTTGAGTTTTATCCTCCGGAACATTTTTCCGACCAATTAAGAGAATTGGAACTTAAATTTTACTCCCAGGGTGATGACTTTAAGTTGTTTTTAGAAATGGAAATGGCCGGCGGCTATATGCGCAGCGGTGTAGAGCACCATACGGAATTACACGTTCCAGTGGAATTGTTAAGGAGTGGCTCTAGCCGGGAACTGGCAAATTATATCCGGGAGTTTCTGGAGAACGAGCTCAGCCAAGTTTATATTCAGGGACCCCGCATGTCTCCCAGTTATCACAGTCACCAACATGCTTCTCACGGTTCCCCATTTGGTGGGTTCATGGGTGGCATGCTGACTGGTATGCTCGGCGGTGCCTTACTGGGTGAACTCTTTGACGGCGATGAAAACGAAGATGCCGGGGATACCGAAGAAATGTCCGGAGGTGGAGAAGAGGGAGACGGCGGCTTTGACTTTGGCGACGAAGAGTTTTAGACTGGCGTGCGTCGGTTGCAAAGCTCTTCAGCACCCACCCATACAGGAGAGGGTATCACCAAAATGGCCCATTTGGTGCGGGCTTATTTCAAGCTGGACGGCCACCATATTCAGTTTAACGTGGTGGATGCCGCCACCCTGCGGGCCGCCCAGCAGTATAGTAAATAAAAGTATACTTGGTAAGTATACTTTACATACTGGAAAGAGGTTGTCCAATGAAGCTAAATCAAGCCACAGATTACGCCTTCCGAGCGGTCTTATTTTTATCCCAGCTTCCCAAGGGACAATTGGCCTAAGCAAAGCTGATTGCGGAACAGGAGAAAATCCCCATCCGGTTTCTGCTAAAAATTCTCCGGCTGCTGACTGCGGCGGGTATTGTGGAATCCTTAAATAATGAATGAGTAAAGAACACTTTGGCACAAGTATTACCCGGAAGGTATCCTTACTCAAATGGACGTGGTTACCAAAAAGCCGGTGATTTCCATTGCTATGCCGGTCAATGACGATCAGGGACAATTTGCGGGTGTCCTGGGCATTGACGTATCCCTGAAAAATATTAATAGGAGTATCTATAAATTAAAGGGAAAAGGAGCAGCATGATTGACTGCTCCTTTTGTGTTTAACGTTTTTGGGGCGGTAAGGAACAAAGTTTTTTCTGTACCTCCCGAATGGCCCCGGTGGAACCTTGGAAGGGGCATATACATAAGGCTTTTTATGGCGCCGGCACATGGCCTCCACATCCGGCAAGCGGTGCGACATCATCTCGGTAACGATCACCACGATGTCTGTGCCTCTTACCTTGGACTCAATGTTTTTGCCCAGGCCGCCCTGGAATCCTGACTCCCAGATAAGACATGCCCCGCGTCGTTCAAACATACGCCGGAAAGATTCCTTGTATAAATCTGCGCCTACCACCAAAACCCTGCGGCCTGATAACAGGGGGTCCGCCACATCCACAGTAGGACGAGGCTTCTCGGCTTGTCTTGTTTTGGCTTCCGCCCGTTCCTCCAGGGTTTGTTCCTCAAACTTCCAGGCGATTCTGGCCCTGGCGATATCTCCCTCCAGATAAGCGACCTCAATCAGATCCCCTTCCTGCAGGCCCAACGAGCGGACTTCCCGGGGATTTAAGGTCAGGGTCGTTTGCTCTTCTTCACTGAAGACCATCCACTCGCCGGCATGATAAAGGAGGGGGGCGATAATGGCCACCCGCTTGCACTTATCTTTTTGATTGTGCCGTTCCAGCACGGTAAACTCGTACAGCATACTGTCATGAAGAGTTCCCAGGGGGTCGGCGGCCAGCCAGTCGCCCTGCTCCACCCCCAGTTTGCGCACCCAAATCTCCGGCATAAATACCTCAGCGTCTTCGCCGTAAATGACGCCGCCCTTGGCCAAACGACTAAAGGGACCGGTAACCCGACCTTCCGGTTCTTCTTCATCGTCCGGGATCAGGACAGTCTCCGGCAGGGGTCGTTCAAACAGCGGTCGGCACTGCTCCAGGGATTTCTCCAGGGTGGATAGGCTTACTAATTCTTCCGGACTAAGCTGACCGTGAAATTTTTCCCGGGTTTGTTTAATTAACTCCATCACTTGGTTTACTGGTTCAATGGAAGGCATAGGCGGCAACCCCCTGTAGATTTTGCTTAGAGTATAAAAAAACGGTGTAATAAAGTAAACAGTTGTTTGTATTTTTAGCAAACAATAAGATATAAAGCTTAATAAAACAAATATGGTTTAAGTATGCCCTTAAGGAAACCCCTGTAAAAAGACGATCTATTTCGTTAAAGGACTATTTAATCATTTGTGGAAATAAAAATTTATCAAAAGGTGAAGGAGTTTACCCATGTCTTTCTGGCGAGCGGTGATCTGCTGCGGTATTCGATTTTTGCCCCTGGCCTATATGGCTTTCATCTGGTTTTTATCAAGCCAGCCCAGGCATTCCGTCATAGACCTCGGCTTTTATGATTCTTTGATCAAGGAAAGCTGCATCTGGTGGAATTTGCCATCCTGTACGGGCTGCTGGTCCTGGCCCTGCTGACGCGGGGTGAATTGACCCGCCGGAAACAAGCTGGCGGTGACACTATCGGTGGTCTATGCCTTTTTGGACGAGTTCCACCAGTCCTTTATCCCCTTCAGGTCCGCCTCGGTAACGGATTTAATCAAAGATATGACAGGCATTGCCTGGTATGGGCTGCAATCAAACAGACCTATTACCGACAAAACAATTCAAAGATAGCCTGTTTCCTGTTCTGGATTACCCGTACATTTGCGCCGGCAGGGGAACAACAGGAGAAAAAGGCGGGACAAAGGCATCCCCGTCTGGTGCGGCGGCATGCTGGAAGACGGCGTAGGCCGGGCCCATAATGTAGCCGTCACCACCCTGCCCGGAGACACCGCCGCCTCCAGTCGGTACTGGGAGCAGGACATCATCCAACCGGAAGTGACGGTGGAAAACGGCCTGATTCAGGTGCCGTCCCAGCCGGGCATCGGCTATGAGCCGGTGCGGGAGATCATTGATCAGTTTACCCTGTACAGTGAGACATTTCGGCGTTAAGAAAGACATAACCTAAGAGGGGGTAGATTTAACTGCACTTTTGAGTACTGATTGAGGCGACCCAATTTCACCCGGAGCGAGTCGTAGTGCTGTCGGTGTGGAGCATTGGAATGAGCGGGGATAACGGAACTCCCTCCCCATGTTTGTGGACAATCTAACGCCAGAAGGCTTACTTACCCTTTTGTTTTGTGTAGGTTGGTATAATTTGCCGCCCCGATCAATAAGGATTAGAGAGATTGTCCTGTTAAGGGGTGACATAATGGAGACCTTTGAACATAAAGTAATCCTGATCTTCTTTACGGCCCTGGGCATTATGATCGGGTCGGTGCTGATCGGTTCCCTGGCAGCGGTGCTGGTCAAAGAACCTTCCCTGGGAGTGATGCTGAAGCTGGCCCGGGATATGAAGATTTGGGCCATTGCCGCCGCCATCGGGGGGACCTTTTCCACCTTTGAGGTCTTTGAGAGCGGCCTGTTTAACGGGGAAATTCGGGCAGTAGCCAAGCAAATCTTTTATATCGTCAGCGCTCTGGCAGGAACCCAGGCCGGGTATTATTTGATCCTGGCCCTGTGCGGGGGGAGTTCCGAATGAAGCCGGCCTTTTCAGGGGCATTGCCTTCCTGCTGCTGGGGATTATATTGGGGGCTGCCGGAACCAATGCATTAATCGGGCAGCAGGTGGATCATCTGACATTGGTTAACATAACCCTCCAGGACCAATTGGAGGATGCCCAAAACGAATTAGAGAAGCTGAAGGAAAGCTCCAAAAAGAAAAAGAAGCAAACCATCACTGCCATTGAGACCTACTTGATCCTGACTTCCCGGGAAGGCTTGACGGAATATGACGAGTTAAGAGTTAAACTGGAGGCCGCCGAGAAGGTAAAGAACTGGCTGAGCCCCCTGTTGGGACAGGATGTGGCCGGCCTGGATACCCTTTGGATTCCCAGTATCGTGGACAACCGGGAGATCGAGGCCAACGGCAATAAATACCGTCTGAGAACTCACCTGGTGATCATCAACGAAAAGCTCACCGTATATTTGAAAGCGACCCTGGTAAAAGGGGAAGCAAGGCAATAAAAAGGCTGCGGCACCCGGATAGGGGGTGCCGCTTGCAGTAAAAGTAAGTACCTCTATTATACGGGTATACGGGGTGAACTTATGCCTGTTTTCTATGCGAAATACCTCAGTGATGAAGAAATCTGGCGCAAAATCGACAAAATCGTTGAAGAGAGGGATGAGGTGCAACAGCTGCTGGCTGAGCCGGAGGTCAGCACCGATCCCCAAAGGATACCCGAGTTAGCTAGAAAACTGCATGATTTAAACCAAAAATGCCTGCTTTTTGATGAATTAAAAAGCCTTGTAAAAGATCTTGATGAGTTGGCAGGGATGATCGGCGGGGAGGAGCTTGACGAAGAACATGAGCTGGCGCCGCTTCACAAGGAATACACAGACCTTTGCAGGGATAAAGCCGGGCAGGTTTACCGGACACTCATGGACATGGGGTTGCTGTCCGAGGAGATAGAAGACGAGACAGATCTGGCTATCCTCAAGTTTATCGATTACGCCGGGCCGGAATATGCCTGGCGGCTGGGGATCAATATCGGCCTTGATGTGGAGGAGTCCCGCCGGCGTTTGGAGGCCCTATTGGAAAAAGGCCTGCTGGAAAAGGTTCCCGGCAACATGCTGGAGGGCTACCACCGGCAAAAGGACTGGACCAAGCACATGAACCACACCTATTACCGAATAACCCGGGAAGGCAGACACTACCTCAGAAAACTGCGCCGGGGGCTGGACGATTTATCGGAAGGCTAAAGCCGTGGTAAGCAAATAACTGCTTCCGTGAAAGGATAGACTTCGCAGTATTCTTTCCAACGACAGCGGTGATCTTCACCCTTGAGGAAATGCTAGTTACTGAAGCCATTTATTAAAAACAAAAATTGTAATAATATAAATACGGGCACCTTTGTGCCCGTATTTATATATCCATCATCATTTAACCACAATGGAAAGCCTGTCGGCCCTTTAGACCAATTTCTTCACCGCTGCCAGGGCGCTGTCGTAATCCGCTTCTTTGGTAATCTCCTTTACGTACTCCACGTACTGAACGGTATTGTTTTGATCCAGCACCACAATGCCCCGGCTCAGGAGACGCAGTTCCTTAATGACAAAGACGTAGGCCAGGCCAAAGGAAAGGTCCTTATGGTCGGACAGGGTTTTCACCTTGTCGATTCTCTGGGCGGCACAGTAGCGTCCCAGGGCAAAGGGGAGGTCCACGCTGAGGGTAAGGATCTGTACACCGTTTAACCAAGCGGCTTCGTGATTAAAGCGGCTGGTTTGCAAATTACAGACCTGGATATCAATTGTGTCATAAACATCATCCTTTTCGGTTTTGTTACTCCAAAAGAGCAGTTAAAATAAACAGGCTTATCCGGTTAGAGGACCTCATAAGTTCACGTTTTTTAGAGACCCTATTGTGAAAGGGGATAATAAATTGTCCTGGTTATTATTAATATTCATGGTCGAACGCATGGGTTTTATTGTTGCCATTGCTTTTTTATTTACCCGCTGGTCTCGTTTTCGCGCTTTACTGGAAAACAAGCCCGTACTAAAGAATAAGTTTCTTTTGGCCTTGATCTTTGGCCTTTTTGGCATTATTGGCACCTACACCGGCATTACCGTGAGTCCGGGTCAGGTACAGCATCAATTTCCCGGTTCACTTTCCTATGAGGATGCCATCGCCAACTCCCGGGCCATCGGGGTCATGGTGGCAGGTCTTTTAGGCGGTCCTCTGACCGGGCTGGGAGCCGGGCTGCTGGCGGGTATCCACAGAATGTCCCTGGGCGGCTTTACCGATGTGGCCTGCGGCATTTCCACCGTTTATGAAGGGCTGCTGGCGGGAGTGGTTTACTGGAAATTACGGCAGCAGGCCGTAATTTCCCCGGGAGTGGCCCTGGCGACCGGGATTGCCGGAGAAATCGGCCAAATGGCCATTATTTTAATGGTGGCCGAACCCTTTCATAAGGCCCTGGCTCTGGTAAAAATTATCGCCGTTCCGATGATCGTGGCCAACAGTTTAGGCATTGCCCTGTTTATCGCCATTGTCCGTACAGTGGTGGAGCATGAACGAACCGTTGGCGCCGTCCAGGCCCAAAAGGCGCTGGCCATTGCCGATAAAACGCTATCCCATTTAAGAACCGGATTAAACTTTGACTCCGCCCTGGCCACTGCCCGCATTATCTATGAGAAATCAGGGGCAGGGGCGGTTGCCATTACGGACCACCGGTTCATTTTAGCCCATGTAGGGGCAGGGGCGGACCACCATTTGCCGGGAGCCCCCATTTTAACGGAAGTTACCAGGCAGGTCCTGGAACGGGGTGAATTGAAAGTTGCTACCAGCCCTTCGGAAATTCTTTGTAAGAACCGGGAGTGTCCTCTGCAGTCGGCCATTGTCGTACCGCTGCACAGTGGAAAAAAGGTTATCGGCACCCTCAAATTATATTTTGTTAAGCGCCGCAAACCGGATAGAATAATGGTGGAATTGGCCCGGGGTCTGGCCCAGCTTTTTTCTACACAGCTGGAATTGGGGGAAGCGGAAAGACAGGCCCGGCTGCTGCAGGATGCCGAGATTAAGGCCCTGCAGGCCCAGATTAACCCGCACTTTTTGTTTAATGCTTTAAATACGGTGGTCTCCTTAATACGAACAAGCCCGGATGACGCCAGAGGAGTGCTGGTCCAGTTGGGCAATTACATCAGGCAAAATTTAAAAAGTTCCTTAAATAAGTGGACCAGCCTGGAAACAGAATTAAAACATGTACAGGCTTACCTGGCAGTGGTGCAGGCACGGTTTTCCAACCGGTTAAACGTGACCGTTGACGTACCCGCAAGGTTCTACGGGATTGCCCTGCCGCCCTTAACCCTGCAGCCCCTGGTAGAAAACGCTATCCAGCACGGGTTTGTCAAAATCACAGAGGAATCTGCGGTTTGTATCGGGGCTATCGAGCATGACGGTGACCTGGTGATAACTGTCAAAGACAACGGCGCGGGAATCCAGCCAGAAAAACTGAAGAATTTATTAGATGAGGAAAAATTACAGGGCAGCGAGGGAATTGGCTTGATGAATGTTCATAGCAGGTTAAAAGGGGTATTCGGTCCTGAATACGGTCTTTCCATTGAAAGTACCCCCAATAAAGGGACAACCGTTCAGTTCAAGATACCTTTAACTGCAAAGAAAGAGGTGTGATGCTTGCGGGTAGTGGTGGTGGACGATGAAGTTCCGGCCCGGGATGAGCTCATGTACCTGTTAAAACAACATTCCGACCTGGAAGTGGTGGCAGAGGCTGACGATGCCCAATCCGCCCTGCAGGCATTGCGGAAAGAGCGTCCGGACGCTGTGTTTTTAGATATATCCATGCCAGGCAGGGACGGCATGGAAGTGGCCAGGCAACTATCCCGTCTAACGGACCCTCCTCTGGTGGTCTTTGCCACGGCTTATGACCAGCATGCAGTGGAAGCCTTTGAGGTTAACGCGGTGGACTACCTGTTAAAACCCTTTTCCCAAGAGCGAGTGGCAGAGACTATAGAGAAACTGCGGCGTCTGGTGAACCAAAGAAAAACCAATCAGCACATTCTACAGAACAAAATTGCCGTCAGTCATGACGACTTGATAAAGCTGCTGGACCCGGAAGAAATTGTCTACGCCGGCCGCCAAGGCAGAGAGGTACTTATTAAAACCGAAGACAATTCCTATACTGTCAGTTACACGTTACAGGGCCTGGAACAGCGGCTGGCAAAGGGGGCGTTCTTTCGACCCCACCACGGCTTTTTGGTCAATGTTAACAAAATTGAAAAAATTGAACCGGCCTTTCAAGGCTACCAACTGGTGATGAAAGATAATGAATCCTCCCGGGTCCCGGTAAGCCGTAACGGCATGAAAGAGATTAAACGGCTACTGGGAATATGACGTCTGACGCATGCATTTTATGCTTGCATTTTGACCGTCTGTGCCTGTGTTTTGACCAGTTATACATGATATAAACATATGATTTTCCTCCTGTATTACAATTTTGTCAATCAGTTATCATTATGGAGGGAAGCACATGATTACCTTTATTGCAGCTGTTCTTTTACTTATTGCCGGGTACTTTACCTACGGTAAGTTCGTAGAAAAAGTATTTGGGGTTAACGAACAAAATGAATGTCCCGCCTACACCAAGCAGGACGGTGTAGACTTCGTTCCCATGGAGTGGAAGCGGGCCGGTCTCATTCAGTTGTTAAACATTGCCGGTTTAGGTCCCATCTTCGGACCCATCATGGGTGCCTGTGGGGTCCCGTGGCCTTTTTATGGATTGTGTTGGGATCGATCTTTGCCGGCGCGGTGCACGATTACTTCTCCGGCATGCTTTCCGTAAGAAACGGTGGTGCCGGCCTGCCGGATATGGTAGGGAAATACCTGGGCAAAGGCATGAAGGCCTTTACCAACTTTTTTGCGCTGATTCTTCTGGTCCTGGTGGGTACCGTATTTATGACCGGTCCGGCCAAGCTGCTGGCAAACCTGACACCGGGGTGGATGACATTAGGCGTTTGGGTTGGCATCATATTAGCTTACTACATTCTTGCCACCCTGCTACCCGTTGACAAGATCATTGGCCGGGTGTACCCGTTCTTTGGCGCACTGCTGCTGGTTATGGCCTTTGGTGTGGGCGGCGCGATGATCCTTCAGGGTTACCAGATTCCTGAGCTGACCCTGGCCAATGTGCACCCGAAAGGCGCTCCCCTTTGGCCGCTGCTGTTTATCACCATTGCCTGCGGCGCTGTTTCCGGTTTCCATGCCACCCAGTCTCCGATTATTGCACGCTGCACGCAAAATGAAAAATATGGCCGTAAAATCTTCTACGGTATGATGATTGCTGAAGGAATCATTGCCTTGATTTGGGCTGCGGCCGGTATGTCCTTCTATGGCAGCTACGAAGGCCTGGCCGCTATGCTGGCGCCCGGTGGCGCCGGTCCTGCCGGTGTGGTTAAGGAAGTGGCTACCACCCTGCTGGGTGCAGTGGGTGGTACCCTGGCAGTGCTGGGCGTTATCGTACTGCCTATTACCTCCGGTGATACCGCCTTCCGCGGCGCCCGAATGCTGATTGCCGACTTCCTGAAAATGAACCAAAAACCCTTCAGTAAACGGCTGGTCATTGCTATCCCGCTGTTCACCGTGGGTTACCTGCTCACACTGATCGACTTTAACTTCCTGTGGCGGTACTTTGCCTGGGCCAACCAGACCACTGCCATGATCATGCTGTGGACAGCCGCTGTTTACCTGGTACAAAATAAAAAGTTCCACTGGGTTGCCTCTGTTCCCGCTGCCTTCATGACGGTGGTGACTTTCACCTACATCCTGATGGCTCCCGAAGGATTTAAGCTGGCCACCGGAATCGCCTACCCCCTGGGCTTTGCCCTGGCTCTGATCCCCATCGGGCTGTTTGTTAAGAAAGTCCTGGGTATGCAAAACGGGCAGCTGACTGTTTCCCCGGCCAAAAAGCCGGTGTAATAAATCCTGTCCCCCTTGGAAGAAACGAATATATCTGTTTCATTCAGGTGATGAGAGTCTATAAACTCTTGTCACCTATTTTATTTCTATGGGACCCCGGTTCAAGGAACAAACCATTCCCTGCCTTAAAAACTTTGCTTCAGGACAATTCAGACTCAAAGCCGACGGCTGCCACTTTCCGGGCAACCCCGGTGCGCTGAGCCATCTCCTCCACAGCCCGGGCCACCGAGGGGGCCACCTCTTTATTAAAGACAGAGGGGATGATGTTCTCGGCTGTCAGCTGCTTATCGGTAATGATGCCGGCCAGGGCGTGGGCGGCGGCAAGGCACATCTCGTCATTGATGGTGCGGGCATGGCAGTTGAGGGCTCCCCGGAAAACACCGGGGAAAGCCAGGGCGTTGTTAATCTGGTTGGCATAATCGGACCGCCCGGTGGCGATAACTCCTGCAATATCATAAATTTCCTCCGGCTGGACTTCCGGGTCGGGGTTCGCCAGGGCAAAGACCACCGGCTTTTCGGACATTTTCAGGATATCTTCCCGGTTCAGCAGGCCCGGCGCGGAGACGCCGACGAACACGTCAGCCCCGGCAATGACTTCCTTCAAACTGCCTTGCAGCCCTGCGGGGTTGGTATGTTCCGCAAGCCAGGCCTTAGAAGGATCTTTGGGCAGATTGTTCTGTGAGATGGCGCCCTTTCTGTCACAGACAATCAAATTATGAACACCGGCGCGGAGCAGTATTTTGGCAATGGCCACCCCGGCAGCGCCGGCTCCGCTCATCACCAATTTAATGCCGTCCATGGTTTTGCCTACCACTTTCAAGGCATTAATCAAACCGGCCACCGTAACAATGGCAGTGCCGTGCTGATCATCGTGAAAAACAGGTATATCTAAAAGTTGGTTTAACCTTTCTTCAATTTCAAAGCACTTAGGGGCGGCAATGTCCTCCAGGTTAATTCCTCCAAAGGCCGGTGCCAGGGCCAGCACAGCATCGATGATCTGTTGAGGTTCATGGACATCCAGGCAAATGGGTACTGCGTCCACATTGGCAAACTGCTTGAACAGAACAGCCTTGCCTTCCATCACCGGCAGCGCCCCGGTGGGCCCCAAATTCCCCAAACCCAGCACCGCCGAGCCGTCGGTTACAATGGCTACGGTATTTCCTTTCATGGTTAATTTATAGGCCATTTCCGGCTCCTGGGCCAGGGTTTCGGAGATCACCGCCACACCGGGCGTATAGACCAGCGACAGGTCCTCCCAGTTTTCGATCCGTCTCTTGGGGATTATTTCAATTTTACCGCCCAGGTGACGGGTGAAGACCCGGTCCGCCACATGAATGACCTGGACATCCGGCATGTTTTGCAATGCCTGAACCAGCTCTTCCAGATGCCCCCTCTCCCGTAAACGAATCATCAAATCCCTGGTTATGTACGACGGGGTGGCAGTAACCAAATCAATGGCCCCAAGGCTGCCCCCTTCCCGGGCAATGACATTGAGTACCCTGGCCAGGGTACCGGGACGGTTTGCAAGCCTTAGTCGGATCGTTATATTCAAAGACATAACCATTAGAAAAATCATCCCTCTTCATAAAAAGTGAAATATTTTTTGGTGGAACAACGTCTTATTTAATAAGTATTATTTACACTTTCATAAACACTGACAACCTATATATTTCATTATTTTATTATCCTGCAAGTTGTTTGAACTTTCAATATTTTAATCATTAATAATAATTAACTTGACGTCAACCGGTATTACTGGGTTTCGCCAAAGGTTTTGCTTTGTTAGCCCGCCTGCTGTTTATTTAGAATAAAGGGCCGGGGGCAACTTAACGAATCCCCGGCTATTTTTATGTCAATTACGTCCCGGAGCAGGTATTTTGTATTTGAAGTTGAAAACTAATTGTCAATCAAGCGGTAAGAAAATTAAGGGAGGTTTAAAATGCAATCCTTAAAACTGAGTGTTCTTCCTGAAAAATATGCTGTCTGGAGACTTTCGCCTGAAGAGCCGGTTCCCGGCCCGGTTTTACAAGGGGCAGGCTTTCTGTCTATAACCAAAACCAATAAGGAATTATCCATTGTATGCAGGGAAGAGCTTGTACCGGAGCATTCGGTTACAGAGTCCGGTTGGCGAATCCTGAAGGTGGCAGGACCATTGGATTTCTCACTAACCGGCATACTTGCCGGATTGGGCCAACCGCTGGCCCGCCAGGGAATCAGTATCTTTGCCCTCTCAACTTATAATACGGATTATCTTTTGGTAAAGGAAGAAAAACTGGATGCTACCATTGCTGTGTTAAAGGGAGAAGGACATCAATTTTTATAGGATAGGTGGCTCCCCCGGAAAACTCTATGGCCTCCTGGGTGCACTTCCGCTGACATTGCCTGCACACGGTGCATTTTTCGCGGTTATAAAGAATTTCTTTATGGAAGCTCTGGCTTTCCGGGTTGTGGCACCAGAGGCAATTCAGGGGGCATCCTTTAAAGAATGTGGTAAGTTAGAAGAGAGACTGTATAGAGCGATAGTTGACTTTTTTCGTCAAATGCGATTATAGTAATAAAAAGTATACTTTGCAAATATACTTTGTTCGACAGAAAAGAGGTATACTTCATGAGGCTAAACCAGGCAACCGATTATGCTTTCCGAGCTGTTTTATATCTATCCCAGCTTCCCAAGGGGCAGTTGGCCGAGGCAAAGGTCATTGCCGAGCAGGAGAAAATCCCGATCCGGTTTCTGCTAAAGATTCTTCGCTCCATGGCAACCGCTGGTATTGTAGAGTCCTTCCGGGGGGTAAGCGGGGGCTATGCCCTGGCCAGGGATCCCAAAGATATTACTATGAAGGATGTTGTGGAAGCGGTGGAGGGCCCCCTGGAAGTGAACCGGTGCTTAGTGGCTCCGGAAGAATGCAACAAACATTTCACTGCCTGGTGTCCATTACACAAAGCCCTTTTTTCCATCCAACAAACCCTGAACAAAGAGTTGGCCGGTTACAATTTTGCAGAACTAAGCAAATGTAAAAACTAGAGGCCTTTTGCATTGGTTAAAGGACTATTGGCGAATCTGTGGAAATTAAAGAATATAAAGCATGCAAGGGGATTTGATGCGATGTCTTTAGGACTATGGGTTACCCGCTCTATTATCCGAGTTTTACCGTTGTCCTATATGATCTTTATCTGGTTTTTATCAAGCCAGCCCAGTCATTCAGTGATTGATCTGGGTTTTTATGATTCTTTGATCAAAGAAAGCCTGCATCTGGTGGAATTTGCCATCCTGTACGGGTTACTGGTTCTGGCTTTTCTTACAGGGGGACCACTAAGTCCGAGAGAAAACAAAATAGCCATCATCATATCAGTGGCCTATGCTTTTGTAGATGAGTTTCACCAATCTTTCATTCCCTCAAGATCGGCCTCTGTGATTGATTTAATAAAGGACACAGCGGGAGTTGCCCTGGTATGGTTTTTTATTAAACAGACTTACTTCCGTAAGGAACAGTCAAAAATAGGGAGGTTTTTGTCTGCAATTACTGATAGGCTGGCCCCTGAGGCAGGGCAACATGGAAGCAAATAATTCTGTATAGAGGCCAAAGGGATAAAGGCCGACAAGCATATTTACCGGGACGCCGGTTACTACGAGGCCAGAGAAGTCCTGGCCAGAAACAAGGATTTCTACAACGTGCACTTCCTGAAACCAAAACACAGGTTCCTGGGACCGGTTATTTCCATTACCGAAGACGGGCGGTAAACCAGAGATTAACGCGATACGTTTAAGTAAATCCCTCAAAAGTACGGGGTGAGCCATGTCTGTTTTCAATACCAAATACCTCAGGGATGAAGAAATATGGTCGGATTTAATTCCGGCCTCTTCTATTTAGAAAAGGTGAAAAAAGTGCCATTCAACTGTCAGATGGCAGTACTTCCCCATCAAAGCCGGCGGATACTACTTTCCTGGCAACGCCGGTTTGTTCGGCGACCTCCTCGACGGCTCGGGCTACTGCGGGGGCCACCTCTTCATTAAAAACAGAGGGGATGATGTTTTCGGCCGTCAACTGCCGGTCGGAAATGATACCGGCCAGAGCATGGGCGGCCGCCAGGCACATCTCGTCATTGATGGTACGGGCATGACAGTTGAGAGCTCCCCGGAAAACGCCTGGGAAGGCCAGGGCATTATTAATCTGGTTGGCATAATCGGACCGGCCGGTGGCAATCACCCCTGCAATATCATAAATTTCTTCCGGCTGGATTTCCGGGTCGGGGTTTGCCAGGGCAAAGACCACAGGCTTCTCGGACATTCTAAGAATATCTTCCCGGTTTAACAGCCCGGGGGCGGAGACACCCACAAACACGTCAGCCCCGGTGATCACTTCTTTCAAACTGCCTTGAATACCTTCCGGATTGATATGCTCCGCAATCCAGGCCTTGGAATGATCTTTAGGCGGATTGTTGCGGGAGATGGCTCCCTGGCGGTCGCAGACAATCAAATTACGAACAACGGCGCGGAGCAGTATTTTGGCAATGGCCACCCCGGCAGCGCCGGCCCCGCTCATCACCAATTTAATGCCGTCCATGGTTTTGCCTACCACTTTCAAGGCATTAATCAAACCGGCCACCGAATGGCAGTGCCGTGCTGATCATCGTGAAAAACAGGTATATCTAAAAGTTGGTTTAACCTTTCTTCAATTTCAAAGCATTTAGGGGCGGCAATGTCCTCCAGGTTAATTCCTCCAAATTCCCCAAACCCAGCACCGCCGAGCCGTCGGTTACAATGGCTACGGTATTTCCTTTCATGGTTAATTTATAGGCCATTTCCGGCTCCTGGGCCAGGGTTTCGGAGATCACCGCCACGCCGGGAGTGTACACCAGCGATAGGTCCTCCCAGTTTTCGATCCGTCTCCGGGGGGTCATTTCAATTTTACCGCCCAGGTGACGGGTGAAGACCCGGTCCGCCACATGAATGACCTGGACATCCGGCATGTTTTGCAATGCCTGAACCAGCTCTTCCAGATGCCCCCTCTCCCGTAAACGAATCATCAAATCCCTGGTTATGTACGACGGGGTAACACTGACAACCTATATATTTTATTATTTTTTATTATCCTGCAAGTTGTTTGAACTTTCAATATTTTAATCATTAATAATAACTAACTTGACGTTAACCGGTATTACTGGTAACGTTACACTTAGAAACTGAGGGAACTGCATTGGTTTCCGAAGGGGGGTTTGATTTTTGAGAGACAAAATTATTCAGGCAGCTATGGAGCAAATTAAAAAATTTGGTTTTAGGAAGTTCACCATTGATGACATTGCCGCAGACCTGGGTATCAGCAAAAAGACTGTCTATAAGTATTTTGACAGTAAAAATCAAATTATCAGCGCGGCGGTAGACGCACACATGGAAATGGAAAAGGCCCGCACAATCGAGGCCATGCAAACTGAAGGAGGCTGGATTGATAAATTTAAAGAGGTTGTATTTTGTGATAACCACGAAAAAGTACCGGACTGGCTGCTGGAGGAACTACAGCGTTTTTTCCCGGAAGAATGGGCCAAGGCCGATGCCATCGGCGAGTTTAAGTGTGAACATGTAAAAAAATTGCTGGCTATTGGCAAAGAAAAGGGCGATATCAGGGATGATCTTCACCCGGCTATTATTGGATTAACCCTGGATAAAACCATCGATGCCCTGTTTGATTATAAATTTTTCACTAGCGTTGCATAAATAAATTTCCAAAATGTCAATATCTAAAATTCTAGAAAAAAACCAATAAATCATTGTTTTTCCAGCAATATCCTGTAAAAATGATTAAAATCTCCTTATAATTGAGGTATAACAGGTAGTCCTGTCCATAATCTCAAAAATAAGGAGACATCGCATGGACAAGGATACCAATAAATCCACATATAATCAACTGTTTCAAGCAATTTATAACGAAAAATTTTTAAGCAATGTCAAAGAATCGGAAGTAGATGCTTACGCGAAAAGCTAACCGTTGTTAAACTAATCCAATTGGTTGCGTATGCTCAGTTAGAGCAACTTGAAGGTCTGCGCCATATCAGTAACAGTTTGAACGATGATAATTTCAGTGCGGCAGTAGGTATAAATTCAATCAGTGCGTCACAGTTGTCCCGTAAGTTAAGAGATTTATCGCCTGAATTAGTTCAGTCTCTGTTTTCTGATATAGTCTATCAGTTTGGTATTGAAATCGGTTTTAAATCAATAAGGCAGGAACTAGGTCGTATTTATCTGATAGACTCCTCAACTATAAGCCTTTGTCTATCCCGATACCGCTGGGCAGAGTTCAGAAAAACTAAAAGTGGAGTTAAACTACACCTCCGTATCCAGCTGTTTGAACAAGGGGTTCTACCTGACAAAGCCATAATTAAACCGGCCAAACCTGCTGACAAAACACAAATGGATGCCTTGGTTGTAGCAAAAGATGCCCTTAACGTCTTTGACCGTGGCTACCTGGATTACAAAAAATTCGACAGTTATTGTAATAACGGCACCAGATTTGTTAGCCGTTTAAAAAGTAACGCAATAGTTGAAACATTAGAGGAATTTCCAACAAACCCGGATAGCCTAATCAAAAAAGACCACAAGGTAATCCTAGCCCGAGTTTACGAATTATTAAATCGTTACTTTACCAATGCTCATAATATTTCAAATGTGAATCCTTGCAATGCTTGATTTTAAAGACATTTTTCATRGGTAGTGCTTGGTATTAGTGGTAAAAATATGTATTACCCTACTGATGATTAACTTTTGCATTGCTTTGGTCGAATAAACAAATAAATTTATGCCTATTTTACYGGATATATTGGTGCTATTGCAGGAATTTGGCACCTCTGTGTCGAAGYATGTATTACCCTACCACTACGACAGGAGRTGGCTATGGCTTCCATCATTAAAAAGAAGAAGAAAAATCAATTTTATTATTATCTGGTTGAGTCCGCCAGGGTTAACGGTAAGCCAAGAATCGTTAATCAAAAATATCTGGGACGTGCAGAAGACATTGCCAAGGTTATTGAAGGTAAATCCGATTTAGACAATCCCAAACACAGTATTGTTTTAGAATTTGGTGCTGTATGTGCTTTGTATGATATCGCCAAACAACTTGGGGTTGTTGAGATAATCGATAAATATGCACCCAARCGGGARCAGGGGCTAAGCGTTGGTGAATATATGCTGCTGGCAGCAATTAACCGGGTTGTTAACCCTGTCAGTAAACACCAAATTGGCGATTGGTACACTAAAACAATGCTTTACAAGCTGTTACCTGCCCAAAAGAATTTGTTATCCAGCCAGCGATTCTGGGATAATATGAGCTTGTTGTCCGAATCCGCCATTAATAATTTTGAAGATGAATTTACCCGGCTCATTGTAAATAAATATAATCTTTCGACGGATTGCCTTATCTATGATACCACCAATTTTTTTACTTATGTTGATACTCTTTCCTCCAGCAAGTTGCCACAGAGAGGCCACAGCAAGGAGAAACGGTCTGACTTGAAAATTGTCGGTCTGGCAATGATGGTTACCCCTGATTTCAATGTTCCTCTTTTTCATGAGGTATACCCGGGTAATGATTATGATTCTGTTCAGTTTAAGGCCGTTATAAGTAAACTTAAGGATCGTTTCATTAAAATTTGTGGTAAACCCAGGAATGTAACCCTTGTTTTTGATAAGGGAAATAATTCCCTGGAAAATATGAAACTTATTAAAGACGGTGACTTACCCTTTAATGTCGTGGGCTCACTTAAACTTTCAGAGCAAAAAGCATTACTGGAAATTCCATCCCGTGAATTTGAGCCGGTTAGCGGAAATGGCCTTGAAAACGTCAAGGTATATCGCACCAAACTTTCCGTTTATGGCCAGGAGATGACCGTTTTAGTTGTTCGCAATCCGGCGCTTTTAGTCGGTCAGATGCAAGGTATAACAAAGAACATTGAAAAATCAACCTTAAAATTGTATGAATTGCAGCAATCCCTGATTAATCGTGCAACTGGCAGGGTTACCAAAGGGCGCAAACCCACTATTGCCTCTGTGCAAAAATATATTGATAACATACTGCACGGGGAATTTATGTCTGACRTTTTCAAAACAAACGTCTATGAGCGTGAAGGCTTTGCCCATCTTGATTTTTCCTTGGATATCAAGCAATTAGAATATATTCAGGAACATTATCTTGGCAAAACTATTTTATTTACAGACAACCATGGCTGGCCGAATGAAAAAATAATCTCCACGTACCGTTCGCAATACCACATTGAAGATGCCTTTAAACAAATGAAAAACACTACATTTTTAGGCTTTCGTCCAATACATCACTGGACTGACCAAAAAATTAGAGTTCATGCATTTTATTGTGTTCTGGCTCTCAGATTGTGCTGTTTATTAAACCGTATTCTCAGTGATAATGGCATTAAAATCAGTATCAATAAAATGCTGTCAATGTTATCTAATATAAAACAGGTAATTACAATTTACCCCAAGAAAGGCAAGTCAAAAAAGGATCGAGAATGTTTTTCATTAACCAAATTAACGCCTGAGGAAAAAAGGGTTTTAGAGATTTTAGACATCAAAAAGTATGCCCTCGGGGGGTAATACGTTTCTATCCCCTGAAAGTCTTGTGGTTACTGGGCTGAGGGGTTATTGTAATCGTTATTTCGTAAACTCACGCTAGGTTAGCCATAGAAAAGGGCGGTATGCATGTAACAGAAGCTTTTATACTTGCTCGCTATTTCATGTTTACGCAAGTATACTTCCATCGAACAAGAAGACTTTTTGACCTTATGCTGACTAATTTTTTAAAGGAAATTCTACCCGGTGGAACATACCCGGCTGATATTAATCAATATCTACAAATGAACGATGATGTCATTTGGTGTATGATGACCAAAGAACAAAAAAATAACGAATGGGCACATCGAATAGTTAACAGAGACTTAATTAGTCTAGTTGATGAATCTCCACCACACTCTGATACCAAAGATAAAAGATACTATAACATGATAGTAAGAGATATTGAAAGAGAATGTGGAAAGGAAAACATAATCACAGACTCTGCCAGTAAGTTACCTCATAAAATTCCTTCTCGTATAGAAGTAGACGATGAAAAGGCTATCCCCGTGATACGCAAGAATTCTACGTTTCCAGTGTCAATCGGGTCTGAGTCGGAGATAATTCAAAACTTAACGAAACCTATTAACATCATACGGATATACGCTAAAAAAGAAGTTTATGAAAGGGCAAAACAAATATATGATGAGAAACAATCAGATGCTTTGGGTGAATGATTATGAATGGAGGGAATTTTATGAGAGAATTGAAGCTTATATATGTAATTAATGAAATATGCAAATATGTAAACCCTGGAAAAAAGGCAATGCAAAAGTTAATCTACTTCTTACAAGAAAAGGGTTTCCAGCTAGGGTATAATTACGGCATTCACCATTATGGTCCATTCTGTTCGTCAGTAGAAAATGATATCCAAAAGCTTGAAATGGATGGTGTTGTAGTAAGGGAGCAATATCGTAATTCCCTTATAATTAAGCCCTCTCAATATCTTAATTTATATTTAAATGATGCTGGAGAAATCCCGCTCAGTAGTAAGGAAAGAGGGGCACTGGATTTTGTATTAACAAGTTTATGTAACATGACCCCTATGGAATTAGAGTTACTTTCAACTGTACACTTTATTGTGAAAGAACTTATTGAGAAGGAAGGAACAGCAAACCATATTAAGGTGGTACAAACTGTTGAAAACATTAAAGGTGACAAATTTAGTGAAAGCGAAATTGAGGATGCTGTTAAGAAACTGTTAGACTTTAACTTTATAGAGAAAAAACGGAACTAACATTTTTCCCTTACCCAGTAGGAGATCACCCTTTTTTCATCAGGTAGTGGTTGTGGCCATTGCATTGCCCGTTCTTGTTTTGAGGGAGAACGGTTGTAATGTAAATCAAAGCCCACCCCTGTTGGGGGTGGGAACAATAATAACCTTTGCTGTGGTTAGATGCTATTGGTATACTTTGATTGACTATTTCTTTTAACCGGCGGCAGGTAAGTTTTGGTTTTAAAACAGTACGCCCCGCCTCCACCATACTATCAGCAAAACAGTATGCTTTCATTCCTTTATAATATTAAGATTTTCGAGCGGTTTTTCGACTGGGGTATCGAAAACCGCTATTTAATTTGGATTACCATTTAGTAGTTGAAATTTCTCTTGGGTCGATCATTCCTTGCCGGGAATACATTCAGAATTCCTTTGGGGAAGTGAGTACCCTAACCCCTAAGTCCAATTAAGCAATATTATGGAATAAATTGCCTTTATAACAAACTCGCAGTATAATTTAAAGGTCATTAAGGGAGCGGTTTTCGCCTAACAATTATAATCAGCATACTTTCAACAGGAGGTGTTCTATTGGCAAAGGAACCTACTATACAAGTTATTCCCCTGGGTGGTCTGGGGGAAATTGGTAAGAACATGACAGCCATTAGATATGGCGAACACATTATATTAATTGATTGTGGACTGGCCTTTCCAGGGGAGGAAATGATGGGCATTGATATTGTTCTACCTGACTATACCTACCTGGTGGAAAACCGGGACAAAGTGCAGGCAGTACTGTTGACCCACGGTCACGAAGACCATATTGGGGGGCTACCTTATTTCCTGAAACAAATCAATGTTCCGGTGTACGGCTCCAGGTTGGCCCTGGGGTTGGTGGATCGTAAGTTGAAGGAGCATCATATGGATGGTCAGTCAACCTTGCTGCCGGTGAAACCCCGGGATAAAGTGGAAATCGGCCCATTCAAAGTGGAATTTATCCGGGTCTCCCACAGCATCCCTGACGCAATGGCCCTGGCCATCCACACTCCGCTGGGGACAGTGGTGCATACGGGGGATTTTAAAATCGACCATACACCGGTGGACGGAGATGTTATAGACCTGCACAAATTTGCCTCTCTGGGGGAGCAGGAGGTACTGGTGATGCTGTCCGACAGCACTAATGCGGAGCGGGAGGGTTACACCCTGTCGGAGCGGCTGGTGGGCAGGTCCTTTGAACAGTATTTCCTGGAAGCAAAAGAGCGAATTATCATTGCCTCCTTTGCTTCCAACATCCACCGGCTGCAGCAGGCCATTTTAACGGCCCATAAATACGAACGCTACGTGGCAGTGGCTGGGCGCAGTATGGTGAACGTGTTGGCGGTGGCCAGCGAACTGGGCTACCTGCATATTCCCGAGGGGATGTTGATTGACCTGGACGAGGTGGACAGGCTGCCCAAGAACCAGGTTGTGATTCTTACCACCGGCAGCCAGGGGGAACCGATGTCTGCTTTAACCCGTATGGCACACGGGGATCACCGGCAAGTAGAGGTGATGCCGGGGGATACAGTAATTATCTCAGCCACACCCATTCCCGGTAATGAAAAACTGGTATCCCGCATCATTAACCAACTCTTTAAGCTGGGAGCCAAAGTAATTTACGAAGGCAGCTCCGATATCCACGTTTCCGGCCACCCCAGCCAGGAAGAACTGAAGCTAATGTTAAACCTCTTGCGACCTAAATATTTTATCCCGGTGCACGGTGAATACCGCATGCTAAAGAAACATGCAGAGCTGGCCCAACAGCTGGGCATCCCCGGAGAGAATATCTTTATAGGGGAAATCGGCCAGGTCTTTACCTTTACCCGCCGCTCCGGCAGGCTGGCCGGGCGCGTCCCCGCCGGTAGAGTGCTGGTAGATGGCCTGGGGGTCGGTGACGTAGGCAACATCGTACTGCGGGATCGTAAGGAGATGGCCCAGGAGGGCATATTAATTGTGGTAGTAACGATGGATAAACAGACCCACCAGGTATTGGCAGGGCCAGATATCGTGTCCCGGGGCTTTGTTTACGTTCGGGAGTCGGAGGCCTTAATGGAAGAGGCTCGGAGGAAAGTAAACGCTGCCCTTGATAAGTGTACCGGTCAGGGGAACTGCGGCTGGGCCTATATTAAACAGGAGATTAAAGGGGCCCTGGGTAAGTTTTTATACGAAAAGACCAGGCGCAAACCTATGATAATGCCCATTATCATGGAAGTGGATAAAAAGACAAACTAGGGTTATAAAATCAAGAATTGCCCCTTAATCGGGATCGGTTTTTTGAGTTTAAAGGATATTGTTAAGCTAAGTTGAGTAAAGGCATGAGACTGGGGGCGGTGATGAGTAGTGGCCTTTGTGCTAACCATTGTTATTGTGGCCATGCTGGCCGGTTATGTATTTGAGTTAGTTATTTAAAAGGAGGAGTGGCTGTGAGCGACAAAGAAAAGTCGGGGCTGGGAGGTCTCGTGGGATTGTTCAAGAAACCTAAAAAAGGCTGCTGCGACATGGAAAGTGTTGAGGTGGAGGAACACCTTGCAAGCAAAGGGGTTCCTCTTTTGCGTATAAATCTATCCTCTAGGGGCAGACAATGAGCCGCCGGGACCATAGGCACTCAGCACAGGAGGGATTATTACCCCAGCAGTCCGATTCGTTGGTGTCGGTATAGGAGCAGCCGTCTACGTATTTGCAGTCGGTGCAGGAGGGAAACTTAAAATCTTTCAGCTTGCTGCGGAAATTGACATAGGCCAAATCGGTCCAGATGTCGCCCAGGGTGGATTCATTGACGTTGCCCAGATAAAAGGGGTATATTTCCTTTTTGCGCCCGTAAATGTAACAATGGTAAGCGTGCATCAGGGCATAGCAGGGAGCCACCTCGCCCCGGTAGGTTACGGTGGCAGCTTTGTCCTCCACAAATTTGCACTGGCGGTCAGTGCGGATTTTCATATAGGGCATCTTGGCCAGCACATTCACCAGGATGGTGTCCTTGCCGTGGTCTAACCAAGTGTCGTCCAGGTCGTAGAGGATTTCATCCTTCATTTCTTCGTTATAGGGCAATACGTTGGTGACAATAACCTGACGGGCCTTTAACTCCAGCGACAGGCGGATAAGCTTGGTCAGCTTATGAAAATTTTTCTTCATGGCCACAAACTCAATACCCAGCTCCGGCAGTTTACTTTTGGCCGCCTCTTTGGCGGTGTTTAAGGCTTTGATGTTGTCCACCACCGGGGCAAAGTCCGTCTGGCGGATTTGGTTATATTCTTCTTCATCGGGGCCGTCCAGGGAAATAAAAATAGCGTTTAAGGGCAGGTTGATAAACTTCTCAATATTCTCCGTTGACAGCAGGGAGCCGTTGGTAATCATTTCCACCCGCAGTCCCAGGGCTTTCACCGCCCGCAGCATATCAAAAATGCGGGGGTGGCTCATGGGTTCACCAAAGCCGCCAAAATGCACCGTTTCCAGCTCCGGCAGTTCCTTCAGCTGGGCCAGTAGCTTCTCAAAGGTGGCCCACTCCATTTGACCCATATCATCCTGCCAGGAGTTGCGGATGCAGGTGGTGCAGGCAAAGTTGCAGAGAGTGGTTACTTCGATATACAGTTTTTTAATGTCCCGCCGCAGGGGGATGATTTTATAGCCCTCCTCGGTGGGCAACAGCAGGGCTTCGGAAGCTTTGGGGTCTGCCGGTAGCAGGCCGATATCGCTCAGTTTAATTCTTTTGCCACCGGCAGATTGTCTTTAGAATGGATATTAATTTTGCTCATGACGTGCCTCCTCAGTCAACCAGATCAAGATTTAGGATATTTCCCGCAGTCTTTTGCTATGATAATTTGACCTCACCGGCGGCGGTGAAGTATTTCTTCTTAAAGCCCAGGGCCACATTCACCAGGGCAATCATCACCGGCACCTCAATGAGGGGGCCGATAACAGCCGCAAAGGCAGCACCGGATTCGATGCCGAATATGGCTATGGCCACTGCAATGGCCAGCTCAAAGTTGTTGCTGGCAGCGGTAAAGGCCAGGGTGGTGCTTTGACCGTAGTTGATGCAGCTCTGCTTGCTCATAAAGAAGGACAAGAAAAACATAATGGTAAAGTAAATCAACAGCGGTATAGAAATTCGTACCACATCCATCGGCAGCTCCACAATGTATTTACCCTTTAAGGAGAACATAATCACGATGGTAAATAGCAGGGCAATTAACGCCAGGGGGCTGATGCGGGGCACAAATTCCTTTTCATACCATTCCTTGCCCTTGCGGGGCAAGAGACAAGCCCTGGTCAACATACCTCCGGCAAAGGGAATGCCTAAGTAAATCAGTACGCTCTTGGCCACCTCAGCCATCGAAACATGTACTTCAATGGACTCCATGCCCAGCCATCCGGGCACCAGGGTGATAAAGAAGTAGGCGTAAATGGAATAGAACACCATTTGGAAAATAGAGTTTACAGCCACCAGGGCGGCGGCATATTCATTGTCCCCTTTGGCTAAATCGTTCCACACAATAACCATTGCAATGCAGCGGCTAGGCCAATTAAGATAAGTCCAATCATATAATCAGGATAATCCCGCAGGAAGGCCAGGGCCAGGATAAACATCAGGGTGGGGCCGATAATCCAGTTTTGGATGAGGGAGAGACCCATCACTTTACTGTTACGAAAAGCTTTGCCTATTTCTTCATACTTCACTTTCGCCAGGGGAGGGTACATCATCACAATCAAGCCAATGGCAATGGGAATGGATGTGGTGCCGATAGACATACTGTTCAGCCAATCGGCAATGCCAGGGAACACATAGCCCAGCCCCACCCCAATGGCCATTGCCAGGAAAATCCACAGGGTTAAAAACCGATCCAGGGTAGACAGTCTTTTTTCTGCCATATTACAAAATCCTCCTTATTCATCTTTTTCACAGATGGATTTTTTAAGGCCCATCAGTTCGCAATAATTGGGGTTTTCCCGCAAAGCCGAGGGTTTGGCGTCAGCGGCGGCAAAGCGGAGTAACTCCCCCAGGTGACTGTCAACCAGCGGGTGAATTTGTTTCAGACCGCAGGTATTGAGGGTGTACAGTACCAGTTTGCCGTGCTTGGTGTTCTTTACTAAATCCGCCTGCCGTAAAATTTTTAAGTGGTGTGATACCGCCGGTTGGGAGAGGCTTAAACCGTGCATGATTTCACACACGCTCATTTCCTGACCGGATAGCATTTGCAAGATGTTCAGTCGATTGGCATCCCCCAGGGCCTTGTAGAGATTGACTAACCGTTCCATTTCTCACCACCATATGTATTTAAATTTTTAAATATGATAAACTATTATATAACTATGTTATGATATAATCAACTTATAACCTGTTAAATTTTTTTAACCACAAATTGACACTGCCTTAAGTGACTTAAAGGGCTGGTTAGACTAAAAATAGCATTGGGCGGTGGGCACAAAGGAAATGATAATGGTCAAATGATGGGAGTTTAAACCATTATTGCGGAGTGGGCAAGTGGAAAATGTATTTTATTAATACCCAAGACAATAGTAGCCGAAATGGTTGGTTGAATACTTCCCACCAGCTTTTCTATAAAAGATTCCTGGTAAACAAACAGCTTTCTTTCTTTCATCCTGTCAACCAATTGCTTGTCCCAGGGAATATCAATCCGTTTCAGACCGCTTAGTTGATTAGAAAACATTGTTTTGCCATTGGATACCACGAGATAAGTTTCACTGTCATAACACCAGGGTTGAAAATGTTGCTTATAGCGCTGTGCCAGGCGGGTAGCAATTTCCAGTCCCTTGACATCAAAATCCCCACTGTAATGAATGACACACCCCGCTTGGACAAGTTGGTCCAACAGGGTGAGAGCCGCAACACTGGGTTGGCCGCTGCCGCAGATGATTGGAGGGAGGGAAGTGGTGGTGCAGGCATCCAGGATGGTGCTGAATACAGCCGGGTTTTCCACCATATAAACCCGTTGACCTGGCTGCCAGCGGGTCGGCATTTCCAGGAAACGCAGGGGTAAGATCAAGGGACTGCCAGTGGTATTTGCACCGCTGAAAACGGCAAACCTCGGGTCCTCCGGGCACACGCGTAGGCCGGCAACAATTACACTGGATGAAACATCGTCGTCCAGGAGACCTACCTCCCGGAATAGGGCTCGCTTTCCTTCAGCGGTGTAGTCGGTTTCCGATTTGCCCAAGAAGTGCTGCAGGCCGTAATAAAGCAGCCGCCCCAACGAGTTTTCCATATCCAGGGCATGGGGATCACCGGTTAATGTTGCTGCAAAAACAGGGATACGAATTTTATGCCCGGGATGGGTGGCCAGGTAATCCAGTGCTTTCACGCAGAGGTAAGCTTCTTCAAAGGCAGTCTGCGGGTTCTCCTGGTACCGGGCCAGCAGGGTGCGGTAACCGCTCCCTGCCCCTTCAAAAAGTTGTGTCAACCAGACCTGAGTTACCGAGGTTTGGGCTTCCTGATCTAGGCGTTGAAAAAATTCTGCCCAACGACGTTCCCCAACTTCGGAAATCTCACGGTTCGTAAGGAGTTTTTCGCTAAAATAAAGTTCCAGGAAAGGACAGAGCCCCATCTCCAGGGGACTGTTTTTTAGAACTTCATCCATTACCGTTAAAGGGATTTTTACCTTCGTTTTTCCCAAACAGTTTTTCCCCAGGAAACCGCTGATCAGATCCTGGTCCTCCGGGGAGAGGTGATCCAGGATGACCGCACCCCGGAGGCCGTTTAAAGACTTGATTTTTTTCTTTGCCTGGGTAAACAGCCTCTCAAAACAAGGCTGTTGCAAATAATCAAGCATTTTCTTCCACCATACCTTCGTCAACAAGCATACGCCGGAACCCGTTCCAGTAATACTGGATCAGGGTCACATACTTGGCATCTTTCGGGCGGTAGATTTCATAAACGGACAGTTTTGGTACCGTATCGTAGCAACCCCACAGCACCTGGCTGGTCATCATGTAGTCAAAATCCAGTTGGGTTAACAGCCCGAACATATCCCGCATGTTTTCATCATCGACGCCGGCGAAGGCTTCGTCCAAAGAAATGATTTTCGGGGCTTCCGGCCGGCAGTCATTATAGCGTGAATAGGTGGCGGCAAACAACGGGATGTACATGGACAGGGCCTTTTCGCCGCCGCTTAAGGCATTAAAACGGCTGTCAGTTAATTCCCGGCGGGGCTGCTCTCCCTTTTCATAATAGAGAGTAAACCGGAACCACTCTCTATAATCCAGCAACCGGTAAATCCACTGCCGCAGGGTATCATGCTGGTCCGCCTCCTGTTTGGCCCAGGTGATGCGGGAGCGGAAGTGTTCAATCATCTGCTCGATTTCCTGATTTCTCAACATTTGAGGGTCTTTCTTCAAAAGATTGACCAGCTGAAGAGTGTCCAGTTCCTTCTCATTCGAGGCTGCCCTGGGTTCCCACTTGAGGTGCAGGCGCAGGCCGCTGGAAGTATCCCGCTGCTCCATCAGCCGGTTCATTTGCTGCACCCATTGCTCTGCCCGCAGGATTTTATAGCGGATGGCTTTCCCCACACTGTGAATGATAATCTGCTCGTACAGTTCCCGGTCCTTCTGGCTTAAAAGCAGGCGCTGCTCTTCCTCTGTGGTTTTCAGTTCGTGCACCAGGGCATGGGGCGGCAGGGGATTATGCCGGTCCCGCATAAACAGCACCAGGTTCCGCTGGTGCTCCTCGTCCAGCACCAACTCGGGTCCGTAGGAGTGCAGGTTGCCGCGGCATTCCTGGAAGGCCAGGAACAGGTCATTGGTAATGCCGTCTTTGCTTTTTTGAATGTACTTCTCATCTCGGTATTTTTGCAGGACCTGCTGGACCACACGGTATAATCCGGGCAGCTGCTCTTCGGAAACTTCGGTTTCCGACCACTCCGCCACCAATCGCCGGTTCCATTCCGCAAGCCAGGCCTCCCTGGCTTGCTTTATGGTAGTTTCTTTTTCTGCCAACAGTTCCTGGGCGCCGGACAGTTTGCTTTCCTCAATGCCCTGCTCTCTCTCCAGCTTACGAATTTCTTTGTCAAGGGAATCCATCCCTTTTTTTAATAAATCCCTTTCATGCTCCAGTTCCCGCAGTTGCCGGTCGATGTCCTCAATACCCAGGTCTTTGAGGGCTTTTTCAAAGGCCGCAATTTGTGCGTTGATGTGCCGGAGGGTTTCCTGCAGGGACTCCAGCTCAACAGTTTCCTCCTCGATCTTTCCTGCCGCCTCCAGCAAGCCCGCCGCAGTTCGGTCTAAGGTTTCCAGGCTTATCCGGTAGCTGGACCAGTGGGAACGCAGTTCGCCCAGAAGCTGGCGGTAGGATTGAAGTTGTTCCCGGGCGAAGGTGAGGCCCCCGGTATGTTTGGGGATTGTCCAACCCTGCATGAACCTGTGCAGTTCCGCTGTGGTCTCCTGGTAAGCCTGGGATGCCTGGCGGAAATGATCCACCTTTTGTCTTTCTTCTTCCAGGGCGGACTCCATTTCCCTCCTGGCCTGGGCCAGTCTGGAGAAGGCTTCTTGCAATTCGTCACCGCCGGGGAAGAGGGATTTTTCCGACGCCAGTCTGTTCAGTGAACCTTCAATCCGGTCTATTTGAAGGGTGCAGCCATCGATGCTTTGCTGCTCTTGTTCCATCAGCGTTTCCAGCCGGGCCATTTCGGCCAGCCGGGTGCGGTGCCTGGTTTCTTTGCCGATAAATTCGGCCCGTTTCTTGGGAGCCGCCTTGCCGCAAAGGGCTCCCAGGCGGAAATAGCCCTGCTCGCTAACAGAGGCACCCGGGTTGTCCGCACCGGAGTCCCCGAGGCTAATGGTACGGAGAATTTCATCAATGCTTTCCGCTTGCAGAGAACTGTCCTCCGGTGGCGTAGGGTACAGGTAATCCGCCAGGGTATAGCCAAAGAATTGAGGGTTGGGGGCGATCCATACCTCTTCTGCCTCAGCACTCAGAATCCCCAGCCCCTGTTGGCTGACCCAGGCGTCCAGCAGTCCGCTTTGCTGCAGGGCCGCTTCCAAGGACGCCTTCAGTTCTTCGGAAACCCCTTCCCGGAACTCGCAGACCGCATAAAGGGGGSCCCACCACCTCGATGACGGCGGGAAAGCTCCCGGGCTTCGGTACGGGGCGGCTCCGGGTCTTTATGGTTTTTCCATTCCTGCCATGCCGCCTGCAATCTTTCCTTTTCTTCCCGGTGGTTGTTTCTTTGCTGCTCCCATTCAACCTTTTGTCTTTGCAAATCCAAATAGCGTCGGTTGGAGGCCTCCAGCAAGGGTTCTTTAACGGATTCGTAGGGGACTTCCGGGAACAGGGAGAGGCGGTGCAGAATTTTTTGCAGTTCATCATCACTGAGATGAAGTTCCTGCAGGCCTTTGCGCCAGGCAAAGATTTGCTCTTGGTAGGATTTTTGCACTAACTCGCAGTTTTCTTCCTCAAAGCGATAAGACTCTTCGGCGGCGTCCCGCCGCTGGCGGGCATTGCCCACTTCCCGCTCCGCCCGGTCTCTCTCATATTTTTTCTGATCCACATGACGGGCTATCTCCAGTGCCCGGCCGATTTGCTTATCCTGTTCTTCCAGATCCTTTTGCCAGGCAGGCCACTGGCTAAATTCCCGGGGAATGTCCCGGTCCCACTGGCGGTGATAGACATCGTGCCGGCTGAAATCAAATTCCCTGGCGGTGTCCTCCATATCACGGAGAGCATCCCGCTGTCTGGCGGCATAATCCTCCACTTCGGCAGCGTACCTCTCTTGATCCCGCAGGTGGTCCTTTTGCTTGCCTTGCCAGTACTGCAAGCTTTTGCCGACCCGGTCTGCCTGACGGTCTGTTCTCTCTTTTTCAGCACGCAGCCGGTTTAGTTCGTGCCGCTTTTCCAACGCTTCGGAGGCCGCAAGCACCTCGTGCCGTGCGTTAACTTCCAGGAGTTTGGCGGATTGTTCTGTGAACCGCTCGTTTCGGTCCTGCAAAGAGAGGGAGAGCTCCTGCAATTTGGCTGCCAGTTCCCGGGTGGCAGTCTGCTGGTTGTCCCACTGCCTTTTGGCCTGCAGAAGTTGGGCGGAGTGGCTGTAAAGCAGGTATTTATTATAACGGTTGTAGACCTGCTGGAGTTTTTCCGCTTCCCGTCGGTGCAGGCTAACTTCCTCCAGGCGGTCATTGATCTGGTCCATATCCTCCATTACTTCCGATAGCGGGCGCAGCTCATCATCCTGCAGGGGAGGCAGGGCGTTACTGAGGATTTCGTAAATGGTGGTTGGTTTAAAATCCTTGGACAACTTGGGGCTGCGTAGTTGAATCAGTAAATCTAGCAGTTCCTGGAAGGACTGTAAATCGCCGTAGCCAAAGAGCAGTTTATTGACCATTTCCATATATTTTCCCTGCTCGGTAACCACCTGCCCGCCTTCACCGATTACATCCTCCAGCTGGGAGCGGGTGAGGGGAATTTTTTGCTCCTGCCCCTGGCTGTAATCTTTTTCATAGAGCAGAATATCTTTACCGATCCGGCGGTTATCTGTGATTGCAAAGCCCCAGAAGCCGGTGGCGGCATTCCGGCGTGCCCGCAGCCCGATGCCAATGGTAAGGTAGCGGTGTTGTTCCGGGTGATAAAATTCCAGATAAAGATAACCGATCCGGTCTTGGATACCGCTGTCCGGCTCCAGCAGCAGGTAATAGTCGATCTTCCGGTCCTTTGAACCAAAGGGGTCCAGGCGGGAGGGGCGCTTGTTACCATCCAGCACCAGCGGCAAAAAACTTTGCATGGTTACGGACTTGCCGGAACCGTTCGCCCCCCGGAGGACCAGGCGGCCGTCACTTAACTGAAACTGCACTTCATCGGTGTAATACCAGAAATTAAAGATACCGGCCAGGTTCATCTGCCAGCGGTTTCGCATTATTCTTCATCCTCACCTGTGAAATAATTTCCGTTCCAGCGGCCCAGGGCCGGGTGGAGTGAAACCATTTGCTCTGAATTTACGGTTGCCAGGCCCCAGCCCGTTAAATGATCAAGCAATTCCCGGGCCAGTTCATTGCTCTTCGCCTGGCGAAGCTGCTGGCTCCAAAGGGATTTGTGTCTTTCCCGCAGGCGCAGCAGGAGCCCTTCCAGCTCCGCCAGTGTCAGCGGGATACAACCGCGTTCATCGGTATAAAGGCCGGTACCCGGCTGGTCCAGCAGGCGACGGATCTCTCCCGCCAGCAGCAAAACCAGATCGGAGATATTTTTGGCTGTAGGAAAGAGGTCCATTTCTGCTGAGTGGTCCGGGTAAAAAAGGATCAGTCCCTCCCGGTAACGCTGGCCTTCCAGGCCGAAACGGGCAGACAGGTGCTCCAGAATGGTGTGCCGCTGGGTCAGCACGTAGTAGCGCTCATCCTGGCTCCAGTCCCAGTCGTGCACCACCGGCTCCTGCAACAGCCTGCGGTAAATTCTGTGACGGCGCCGGCGGAGTTGCCCTTCCTGGTCGTCCGGGTAGGTCAGTTCCCCCAGGGATTCGGGGGTCTGATAGGTGGTTAAATCTTTCGGGAAGTGCCGGAGCACATAGCGGGACAAAACAGAACATTCGTAGAGGACGTTTTTGTCATTGCCCACCCGTGCCCACTCCGCTTCATCCCCGTCCACCGCCACCAGCACCCGCAGTTCCTTTAGTTGTTTGAGTGCGCGGTACATGGACTGCCGGTGGTGGTAGAGGGTAAAGTCCAGCGATGCCCGGGAACCGGCCAGATGATTTTTAATTTCCTCAATCATTTCCGTGAGCAGGAATTGGTCTGTTTCATTCTTGCTTTCCAGGTACCAGAGACAATAGGTAAAAAGGGCATAGTCCAGGGGTTCGCTTAATAACTCCAGCCCCATCCAATCATGGGCCTGGCCGGGGAACTTCTCCAGCCTGGCCAGTTGCCGGGTCAACAGCAGGCTGAAACCGCAATATTCTTGAAACCAATCCCTCAGTTCCTGGTAATGACTGCGAATGCTCTGGTATAGTTCGGGGTCATCCGCCTTGGTTACCCAGGGGCGGTTCAGCAGTGCGATAAAACAATCCTTTTTTTCTTCCCGGTTGTTCCGGATCGTACGGGACATGTGCTTTCCTCGCTTTATAGTTCGTTGCTGTTCGCCAATTGACGGAAGTTTAAGGTATAGTCGGGCATGTCCAGTTCCCCGTCTTCACAATGTAAAACGGTGCGCTGCCGGTTTTCCGGCAGCAGGAGACTGATTTCGATGCCGTCCGGTGTCCGAATTTGCCTGGATTTATTGGCCAGACAGAGGCCAATCCATTTAAGAAGTACTTGCCTGGTTGAGGCAGGAACGGTGTCTAAAGAGGAAATGGTGATCGACCCCTGTTCCAGGAATTTCCCCAGCAACTCTGCCTGCTGCCGCTGGTGGGCCAGGTACTCGGCTTTGGCCTTCTGCTGCCTGGTTTGCTGATTTTTAACCGGGTCGGGGCCGGAACTGCGGCCTTTCTTCCGGCTGCGGGAACGCAGGCCGCGGATGTTGGGGCCCGCCTGCCACATAGACACATCCGGAGACTCGGTATCTTTGTCGTCCTCTCCCTGGAAGTGGCGGCAGCGGTACAGGCCGAAGGCGTAGGCTGCCAGCCGGTGAGCTTCCTCGGCGGAAGCAAGGGAGAAAAACCACTGACCCAGGTAATCCAATTCCCGCCGCCGGCTGATGCCGGAGCGGCGTTTTTCCTGAATGCGCAGGGCCGCCCGCACAATGCGGGCAATGGTGTCTTTGGTGGTCTGCTCCAAATAATATACATCGCTTTTCTCCCCGGATTCACCCAGAAACCAGCGGTTCAGGCTGTGCCACTGGGTCTGCAGCCGGTGCATGTATTCTTCCGGGGTTACCGGCTCATCCAATTGGGGGCGGGCCAGTAAAGCATTTTGTACTTTTTCGAAAAATAAATTGATGAACTCCGGGTTGAATAGGGGGAGGATCCCTTCAATGCGATAGGCATGACGCTGCAAGCCATGTACAAAGCCCTGCAAGTATCCGGCAACAGAATTTTTGTAGGCTAAAAAGGCTTCCGTTTGCATCAGTTCTTCGGTTTTGCTGCTCTGCAGGCTGGCAATATAGTCGGCAGCGTTTTCAGTAAGCTTGGTAAAGGTTTCGTAGAGTTCTTCCCACAGGGCCAGGGCCTCCTGAGGAGTAATGGCCGGAGAGGATTCTTTCATTCTCTGGAGTGACAACGCGATGCTCTCGAAAAGGGAAGGCTCCAGTGAGCCGCCGTAGCCCCGGATGTTCTCCAGGCTGACCACCAAACGTTCAATCTCTACGGAATAGGGAGTCATCATGTAGCGAAATTTTTTGCGCAGGTATTCTTCCACCGTGGTGGAGCGTCCGCCGTCGTGCTGGGGGACAAGGTTTTTCCACTCCACTAACTGGTTAAGGTCCTGCTGGCATTGTTCTATCGTATAGTTTTCCAACAGGCCATAAGTCATGACGCCCCTGTATACTTCTTCGGGCCGCAGCCAGTATTGCAGTCGCCGGTGGTGCTCGTAGAAGCACCTCATAATGCAGCGGTAACGGTCGACATTTTGAGCGTTTAGATAACTTAATTCAACAATTGGCTTTAATAAATTGTTATTCATTGTAATTTAACCTCTAAAATTACACCTGTTTTAACTAGAATTCTATTTAAGTCATAAAAAACCTTTTGTAATGTATTGCTAAGATTATAAAAAACCAAAGCGGTGATACATAGAAATTTTTTAGAATAAAGTGGTATCAGTGCCTTAGTACCTGAAAATCATCTACTGCGAGCCGGTCTTTTTACTAAACACTAATTTCTTATAATCCAGCATTTTGACAATAACTTTACAAAAAATAGTCTTAATCTGGACATAAGTATTGTCACTATTTTGCTATTATCATCGTTAATAATTTACTTTCCGAATCATCTGCCTTTTGAAAATAATTTTTCTTGGAAGGAGAAACAGCCCCCATGAAGCATGAATACAGCATATGCCTTATGTGCACGGTTCGGTGTCCTATTAAGGTGATGGTACAGCATGATGATGTAAAGCTCATTGAAGGCAATCCCTATGTGACAGGCATCGAAGGAAGCATTTGCCCCAAGGGTGCCGCCGGTGTAAGTCTGTTAAATGATAACGAAAGGCTGAAAAAACCCCTGATCAGAACAGGTCCCCGGGGATCCGGCCAGTGGCGGGAAGCTACCTGGGAAGAAGCACTGGACTATGTGGCAGGGAAAATCAGGGAGATCAAAAATAACTACGGCAGCCGGAGCATTGCTCTTACAGAGAGAGCACACCTAAATTCCCACATCAGCAAAACTTTCATGAAAGCCATTGGATCACCTAACTATTTCACCCATGACTCTTGTTGTAAAGGTTCCCTTAATACGGCCTTTCGTTCCCTGCTGGGATATGCCGACGGCAGTATAGGTGTTGATTTAGAAAACGCCAAGCATGTAATACTTTATGGTCGAAACTACTTTGAATCTTTGGAACTTAAGCAAGTGAAACAACTAACCAGGGCGATGGAAAAGGGAACCAGGCTGACTTATATTGACCCCCGGGTAACCGTAACCGCCACAAAGGCGGATCAATATCTCATGATCAGGCCCGGTACCGACCTGGCTCTCAACTATGCCCTGATGAACGTTATCATCAAGGAAGAACTCTACGACAAAGAGTTTGTGGACCGCTGGGTCGAGGGGTTTGCAGCGTTGAAGAAATTCGTTGAACCCTATACACCTCAATGGGCGGAACAGGAAACAGGCATTCCTGCCCGGGAAATTATCAACCTTGCCCGGGAAGCAAATGATGCCAGGCCCGCAGTGATCTTTCACTACGGCTACCGTTCATCCCACTATACCAATGAAATCTACATTCGCAGGTCCCTTATCATCTTAAATGCCTTAATGGGAAGCATTGAAGCCCCTGGCGGAATCTTTATCAAGAAGGGAGCCGGGGATGTGGGCAGAAAGCCCCTGAATAAGCTAACCGGTCAGAACCTGCCGCCGGTAACCGATGAAAGGTGTGACGGAGTGGGTACCCCAAAATTCCCCACCGCCGACCCCAACCACGGTGTGGTGCAGCTTTTGCCCCAGGCCATTTTGTCCGAGGACCCGTATCCCATCAAGGGATTAATTGTTTGGCGCCATGACCCGATGCTTTCCATCCCTGACTATGAAACCAACAGGCGGGCCATGGAAAAATTAGACCTGCTGGTGGCCATTGACATTCAGTTTAGCGAGACTGCATGGCTGGCAGATGTTATCCTGCCGGAAAGCATTTACCTGGAAAGGGGCGACTCCATCCAGGAGTTGGCTGGCTTAAAGCCTGCACTGTTTATCCGCAAGCCGGCGGTGACACCCAGGTATGATACCAGGCCCGGCTGGGAAATTATGAAACACCTGGCGGAACGGCTGGGCATCGGTCAGTACTTTCCTTATAACTCATTGGAGGAGTTATGGTCCTACCAACTGGCGGACACGGGTATTTCCCTGGAAGATTTCAATGCCAAAGGATTTGTATCATTAAGCAAAGAGCCCTTGCGCTGGGATAGGAAGAATGGCATAAAGTTTAAAACTCCTTCGGGCAAGATTGAATTCGTTTCAAGTCTGTTGGAGAAGCACGGGTATTCGTCCTTCCCTCCATATGAGCCGGTCAATCCCCCGGCAGAAGGGACATTCCGACTGATGATCGGTCGCAACGCCGTACACACCCATGTTTCTACCCAGAACAACCCCCTCTTGAACGAGTTAGTGCATGAAAACCTGCTCTGGATCAACACCGGAGAGGCAGAGAAGCTGGGTATTAGAAACGGGCAAATGGTGGAAGTTTGCTCCAGCAGAGGCAAAGAGACCATCCGGGCCTTTACCACCGACCACATCCACCCTGAGGCAGTGTTTATGCTGCACGGCTTTGGTCGCCGGGTACCGGCACAGAGCAGATGTTTTAACCGGGGCGCCAGTGACACGTTGCTGCAGGAGAACATCACCGACCGCATAGGCGGCAGTCCTGCCCTGCAACACGTCTGTGTATCGGTGAGGCCGGTTTCTGAATAATTAATGGGAGGGTCTTTCTAATGAGCAAATACTACCTGTTTCAGGATGAGAAGAAGTGTATTTCCTGCCGCAGCTGCCAGGTTCAGTGCAAGATAAACAAAGGTCTGGGAGTAGGACCTAAGCCCAACCAAGTTATTGAAGTAGGGCCCGTTGAAGAAAACGGACGATATAAAGCGAACTATGTCTTTTTATCCTGTTTCCACTGTGACAACCCCTGGTGTATACCCGCCTGCCCCAACGGAGCCATGCAAAAGCGGGAAAGCGACGGTGTGATTTATATTGAACAGGAACGCTGCGCCGGTTGCAAAAGCTGCATTATGGCCTGCCCCTGGAGCGCTCCCCAGTGGGACAGTAAAAAGGGGAAAGCAGTCAAATGTGACTTCTGTAAGGACCGTCTGGACGCCGGACTGAAACCGGCCTGTGTAACTGCTTGCCCAACGGACTGCCTGGACCTTGTACCAACCGAAAACCTGCCCGATACCAAGCGGGTCAGATTTATCAAGGAGCTAATCTCCGGGGAAGCCTGTTCATAAGGATGTGTTGACAATGGCCAAATGCAAGGTTAAACAAACAATCCAATTGATAAATGATTTTCTCCAGGTAGGGGAATATTGCAGCGTTTGCCGGCGGCATTTTAACCAGATTTTAGAGAAACTTCACAGGGTAGAAAACGGTACAGCAGAACAGGGGGACCTGGACTTCATTGACCGGTTGGCTGGCCAGGTAGGCGTTTTCTGCCAGTGCCGGCAAGGGCAGGCGGTTGCCGGGGATGTTATAAAACATCTGCAGGAAAACCGCGATGAATTCCTGGTGCACATAAAAAATCATGTCTGTCCTGCCGGTGAATGTGCCAGGTTGATACTGGCCCCCTGCCAGGCTGCCTGCCCTGCGGGACTGGATATACCTAATTACGTTGCACTGGTGGGTATGGAGAAATATCGTGACGCCCTGGCACTGATCAGGGAAGACGTGCCCCTGCCCGGCTCCCTGGGGCGCATTTGCGAGCACCCCTGCGAACGGGCCTGCCGGCGTGCCAAGGTGGATAAGGCCATTTCCATTTGCGCCTTAAAAAGGGTGGCCTATGATGAAGCGAAAGAACAGTCCAAAGATTTTACAACCCTGCCTGTCAGAAGGTACCGCCAAAGAGTGGCTGTGGTTGGCGCCGGTCCGGCGGGTTTGTCAGCCGCCTATTTTCTGTCCAAACGAGGCTACGGGGTGACTGTATTTGAAGCCATGCCCGAGCCGGGCGGCATGCTGGCCTATGGCATTCCCCCTACCGGCTGCCCAGGCAGGTTTTGCGGGATGAAATTGCCAGAATTAAGTCTATGGGAGTGGAGATTCGGGTCAACAGTCCGGTGAAAGGCGAACAGGGTATCCGGCAATTACTCAAGGAAGGGTACAGCGCAGTCTTCCTGGGCACCGGCGCGTGGCAGGGCTCCGTTCCCATTGCAGGCGCTGAACAATACCGGGGCGTTTATGACGGTATCACCTTTTTAAAGGAGATTAACCAGGTACTCTTAGACAAAGAAACACCCCCGGACCTGAGCGGCAAGAAAGTGGTGGTGGTGGGTGGCGGTAATGTAGCCATTGACGCTGCCCGGGTTTCCCTACGGCTTGGGGCTGCAGAGGTAAGGATTGTCTACCGGCGCACCAGGGAAGAGATGCCGGCCCTGGTGGAAGAAATTGTGGACGCCGAGCATGAAGGAATCATTTTTGACTTCCTGGTGTCCCCTGTCAGTGTAGCTGGTGAAAATGAACAGGTATCCCACCTGACCTGCTTAAAAAATAAACTTAGTGAACCGGATGCCAGCGGTCGTCGCAAACCGGTTTCTGTTGAGGGCTCGGAATATAACCTGGCGGCAGACCTGGTGGTCTTTGCCACCGGCCAGCAGCCCGACCTTTCCTACCTGGAATTCGAAGGAGTAGAGGTGACCAAAAACCGCATAACTGTAGACCCCCTGACTCTGGAGACCTCTCTGCCGGGTGTCTTTGCGGGCGGGGATGCGGTTACCGGTCCGGCCAGCGCCGTTAAGGCTATGGCCGCAGGCAAGCAAGCTGCTGCCGCTATTGATGCTTACCTGCGGGGAGAGCAGCCGTCGGCATCTATTCAATACCCGTTAAAACGAAAAAGCATCAACCCCATGCCTGTAACGGCGGAACAGAAGTCCCTGACCGGCCAGGTGAAATTACACGACCTGTATATGGAAGACAAACAACATAGCTTTGAGGAAATTATGCAAGCGGTAAGTAAGGAAGCGGCCGCTGCCGAGGCAGCCAGATGCCTGCGCTGCGACATGTGCATCGCCTGCGGCCGGTGTGTAGAGGTCTGCCAACAGCAGGTTGGCGCCGGGGCCCTGCAGTTGGGCTATGTTAGGGAAGAGGAGCCGCTCACCGACTTTTTACGCCCTGGTGAAAAGTGTATCGGTTGCGGCACCTGTTCTATTAATTGTCCCACCGGTGCCATCACCGCGGAAGATAGAAACGGGTTTAGGGAAATGCGCATGTGCGGGGGTCTTATGAGCCGTCTGGAGCTTATAAAATGCCAGGAGTGCGATCAACCAATTACAACCCAAAAACACATTAACTTTATTTTGAATAAAAATGAGAATGATTATAGTGAAGAACATCCCACAAAAAGGGTATGTCCCGAATGTTCCCGGCTTATTTGGTCGAAAAATATTTATGGAATGAGAATTGTATAGCGGTTCTTGGAAACTTGAAGAAAGCCCCGGTTTGAAAGGGGCTTTCTTCAATTCACCAATAAACAATGACCTATCAATCTTCAAATACTGTCATTAATTATAACCGAATATTTTTCTTTATTTTTTATTATTTTTTATTGACATTGGTTCATAATAGCTATAATATGATTTTGAACGGATGTCAATAACTCTTTATAGGCGAGCTGTAAAGCTGTTCTGGTAGTTTTAAAACAGGGGTTTTTGGTTTCTGCCAGTACATAACAAATACTATTCCATTTAAAGGAGGATGGACCATGAGTAACCAAAGTAACCAGTGTTCAAGTTGTGGAGAAATGAAAGAGGGTACCTGCGGCGGAGAGAAATGCAGTCCCCCGCCAAAACTCTATCCCGGTGGGCAGAGCAAGATCGGTCGAGTCATTGCCGTGATGAGTGGTAAAGGCGGTGTGGGCAAATCTTCTGTAACAGCGCTAATGGCCGTTAATTTAAGGAGAATGGGCTATAAAGTTGGCATTCTGGATGCGGACATTACGGGCCCCAGTATTCCGAAGATGTTCGGGGTGAAAAGGATACCCCCCAACCAGGGTCTTTTGCTTCCTGCCACCAGTGGCAGCGGTATTAAAATCATGTCCTTAAACCTGCTGCTGGAAAAGGAGGATGAACCGTTATCTGGCGGGGACCTATTCTTGCCGGTGCTGTTAAGCAGTTCTGGACCGATGTGAACTGGGGTGAACTGGACTATCTCCTGCTTGATATGCCGCCCGGCACCGGAGATGTTCCCCTGACTGTAATGCAGCAAATCCCGGTGGACGGCATTGTGGTGGTCACATCCCCACAGGACCTGGCTGCGATGATCGTTAAGAAAGCCGTTCGGATGGCCGGAATTATGGAGACCCCCTTGCTGGGATATGTACAGAACATGGCTTATGCTACCTGCCCCAGGTGCGGGGAAAGGTTTGAACTTTTTGGCAAGGCCCTGCAAAAGGGGGACACTCTGGATGAATTACCCGTCTTGGAAGTTCTTCCCATTGATCCGGAGTTTACACGTCTGTGCGACAACGGTCTGGTAGAAGAGGCTAAAACACAAGCCTTTGAAGAAATACCGAAACTGCTGAAAGTTAAGAGCCAGGTAAGCTAGTAAGTGAGGGGTTACCGGTGAGGCGGAATAGAAGCTTTTTTGGTAAGCAGCCGATTACCGGTTACAGGAGGGGACGCTGCAGGCAGGTTCTCAAAAGAAAAGGAGAACCGGGAATCGTAGGGCGATGCCTGGGGCTTTTGGGTGGACGGTTGAAAAAACTTTGCCCGGCAAGAGGAACAAGAGGAATAAGGAGTGAGTGAGCAATATGCTAATAGCCGTTTCTGCTTTTGGCAAAAACCCGGACAGTGAGGTTAATCCACGCCTGGGAAGGTGCGAGTACTTTGTTCTTTATGACAGCGGTACAGGTGAATATTCAGCCATTGAAAATACCGGCCGTTTTTCTCCGGGAGCGGCTGGGATTGCTACTGCCAGCTTATTGAACGAACACCGGGTACAGGCGGTGATCACCGGTAATGTTGGCCCTAACGCCTTTACTGCCCTGAAGGCAGCAGGTATAAAGGTATACACAGGAGCTTCCGGCAAGGTAAAAGACATGACGGAGCGCTACAAAAAGGGTCTCCTGACCGAGGCTGCATCAGCCAATGTCGGCCCACACGGTAGTTAGGGAGTGAGCACATGAACATCTCTGTAGCCAGCGGCAAAGGAGGAACCGGCAAAACCCTGGTTGCCACCAGCCTGGCCTTATCTATCCTGAATAAGCACAGGCCTGTTCAACTGCTGGATTGCGACGTGGAAGAACCCAACGTCCACCTTTTCATCGAACAAGAACCTGTTAGTAAACATAATGTCAGCTTACCTATTCCTAAGATCGATTATGATAAATGCCGGTACTGTGGGAGATGTGCGGAGGTTTGTCGTTTTAACGCTATTGCCTTGTTGAAAAATACCCTCGTTATTTTCCCGGATGTCTGTCATAGCTGCAGTGCTTGCTGGCACCTCTGCCCAACCGGAGCCCTGGTGCCTGCCCCCAGAGAAGTGGGAACGGTTCACGTAAGCCAGTCTGGTGATTTGAAATTAGTTACCGGCCGATTAAATCTTGGCGTACACGCCAGTCCCCCGGTTATTAAGGCAGTAAGAAATACGGCGGAGAAGGGTGTTGTTACTGTTATCGACGGTCCGCCCGGCAGTTCCTGCCCGGTGATGGCTGCTGTTGAGGGGACGGACTACTGTATTCTGGTAACTGAGCCCACTCCCTTTGGATTAAATGATCTGTCGCTGGCAGTAGATATGCTTGAGGTTCTTAAAGTCCCCTGCGGTGTAATCATTAATAGAGATGTGCCTGGTAACGATTTGATTGATCATTACTGCCAGGAGAAGGGATTAAACATTTTAATGCGTATCCCTCTGCACACAGAAATTGCCCGGGCGTACGCCAGAGGTATACCCCTTGTCAAAAGTAACCCTGTCTGGGCTGAAAAATTCATTGGTCTGTACCAGCAGGTAGCCAGGGAGGTGTCCGGATGAAAGAGCTAACGGTTATCAGCGGCAAAGGAGGAACTGGCAAGACCAGCATCCTGGGTTCTTTTGCCACCCTCTCAGGCAAAGCTGTCATCTGCGACTGCGACGTGGACGCCGCAAACCTGCACCTGATATTAAAGCCGGATATAAAAGAAACCCATCCTTTTATAGGCGGAATAAAGGCCCACATATCCTCTGACCTGTGCTCGAAGTGCGGTACCTGTGAGGAATTATGCAGGTTTTCTGCCATCAATGACAACCAGGTGAATCCCTATGCCTGTGAAGGCTGCGGCCTGTGCTACCAGGTTTGTCCCTCGGGAGCGGTGCAGCTTAAAGAACATTTATCCGGCCACTGGCATGTGTCGGAAACTCAGTGGGGACCAATGGTGCACGCCAAGCTGGGCATTGCTGAAGGAAATTCCGGACTTCTCGTGAATGTAGTTCGCAAAAAGGCCAGGGAGATTGCTGCTGATAGAAATATGCCTCTCATTATCAGCGACGGACCACCGGGTATTGGCTGCCCCGTTATCTCTTGCCTGGCGGGTACTGATATGGCCCTAATAGTTACGGAGCCTACCCGGTCCGGACTGCATGATATGGAAAGGATTCTCCGGGTGGCTGCCACATTTGGCTGTGTTACTGCCGTTTGTATTAATAAGTATGATTTAGATGAAGAGAACTGCAGGGAGATAGAAACCTCCGCCTGCAAACTCGGGGTTCCGGTGATAGGCAAAATTCCTTATAACCAGGCTCTGTCGCAGTCTCTGTTACGGGGGAGGCCGGTTACCCAAATAGAAGAAAACGAGGCGGCTTCTGTAATTAGGGATCTCTGGCACCAGGTTACCCTTTTGTTAGGAGTATAGTATGAGTATAGTAAGGTTCCGATGCAGCCAGTGTGGAAAAATTGTGGAATACCTGCGCATGTATCATAAAGGTTTAAAACCACTCAGGTGCAGTTGCGGGGGAAACTTACAACCTGCCAATGAAAACAGCAACGATACAAATAAAGGAGGAGTATCAGATGAAAATCGCCATGCCGGCAAAAAGCGGGTGGGTCAATGAACATTTCGGTACTACACAGGAGTTTGCCATTCCCCATGTCGCATTGGTTTAAACCAACTTCTGAAAAAAGAAGAAGACCAAGGTGATCCCCATAAAACGAAAAAAATTTGGTATACCAAAATAAGAGCCGTATTCCCTGAGTTACAGGGACTGCGGCTTATCTGTTTGAAGTACATACCGCCCTGGCAGCCGTTTCAAACGAAAACCTTTAAAACAGAGAAAGAACGATATTTTGCATGATATTTAAGCCATCATGCCAAAAAAGCAGGGGTTTCTCCCGTATAGAGAGGTTGCGGTTATTTTTCATAATTTTTAGTATAAAACCAAATATGGTATACCTGTATACCATGAGGGGGATGGACAATGACAGGAAAATTTGGTCTGATGCCGGTGGAAACCGTTCCTCAACCCCAGGTAAGAGACAAGGTTTATGAACAATTGAGGCAGGCTATCCTGGGGGGCCGTTTAACGCCGGGAGAGCGGTTAATTGAGCGAAAACTTGCGGACTTTCTGGGGGTCAGCCGGACCCCTGTGCGGGAAGCCATTCGAATGCTGGAATTGGAGGGATTGGTGGCCCATCTGCCCGGGGCGGTACGGTGGTAGCGCAGGTTACCGATCTGGAGGTACTGGAGATCTACCGCATCAGAGCTGTGCTGGAGGGTTTGGCAGCCCGGATGGCGGCGGAGAAAATTAAGCCGGAGCAGCTGCAGCAGCTGGTCAGTCTGCTGAAAGATATCGAAGAATACGCCTCCGAGGGGGACCTGGAAAACCTGGAAAAGGCGCATCAGCAGTTTAACGACCTGATTTATAAGGCGGCGGACAGTCAAAGGCTGTATGCCATGATTACCACCCTGGTTGATCATATCAGCAGGTATACCAGGGTTGGCTACTGCCACCCGGGGCGTATTGAGGAAGCCACCCGGGAACACAGGCTTCTGGTGGAGGCCATTAAAATTCGGGACGGCAGCCTGGCGGAACGGGTTGCCAGGGAGCACATCGATAATTCCCGCCGGGCCTATTTCAATGAAGTGGCCCAGAGCCGGGGACTCACCACAGCGACCTGATTTTGAATCATGGGATTTTCCTTTGAGAGGAGAGGGTTTCTTTGACAATATCGGAGATTCTGATTATTTTAGTGGCCGGCATCGCGGCCGGGTTTGTCAATGTGGTAGGGGGCGGCGGTTCCTTAATTGCCATGCCGGTATTAATATTCCTGGGTTTGCCTTCAGCGGTGGCCAATGGAACAAACCGTGTGGCGTTGATGGTGCAAAGCCTGGTGGCCATCGGTTATTTTCGCAATAAAGGATATTTTTACCCCAAATTAAGCATACTGCTGGGGATTCCTGCGGTGATCGGTTCGATTATCGGCGCTCAATTTGCCATCTCCCTTTCAGACGAAATGTTTAACAGGGTTCTGGCTGTTGTCATGCTGGTGGTTTTAGTTTTAATCATCTGGCGGCCGGAGAAAAAGTTTATAAAATCAGAAGAGGCCATGGAGAATCTGAGCAAACCGCGCCTGGCCGTAGCAGCTCTGGTTTTCTTGGGTGTAGGTTTCTACGGAGGGTTTATCCAGGCGGGCGTCGGTTTTGTCATCATTGTCGCCCTGGCGCTGATCACCGGGATGTCCCTGGTTAAGATCAACAGTCTAAAGGTCTGTGTCACCATTATCTACATGCTTTCCTCCCTGATCGTGTTTGTCTGCAGCGGAAAGGTGGATTGGATGCTCGGTCTGGTGCTGGCTGTGGGGAATGCCGTGGGGGCTTACCTGGGAAGCGTCTTTACAGTCTCCAAAGGAGACAAATGGATACGCATCTTCTTAATTGTATCGGTGCTGATTATGGCGGCAAAATTGTTGGAAGTTCATAAATGGCTGGGATTCTAAAATATTAACGTAACACGAGCTTGTGTGGCTTGTGTTTTTTTGTATTAAAAACGTACAGCGGCGAACAATACATTTACAAATGTTTCAGGGAGGTTTGGTGATGGACCTGAGAATCGGACTGTGCGGAGCCCAGGGTACCGGTAAGACAACTTTATCCAGGTTATTGGCCAGGGAACTTGATTTGCCGCTGATTGAGGAACAGGCCCGGGTGGTCGTGAGGGAACTTGGTATAGAAAGACCCGGCAACATCAGAAACAACCCCAGGATGGGGATGCGGTTTCAAGTTCTCTGCCTGCAGAAACAAATTGCTGCGGAAGAGGAACTGGCCGGGGGTTTTGTAAGTGACAGGACTGTAATGGACAGTGCCATTTACTGGATGAAGTGGCACAGTCACAGGGTAGACAGCAGGAGAAACATGGAGATCTACGATAAAATCCAAAAACATTTGGACCGTCGTGGATATGATCTGATCCTTTACCTGCCCGTTGAAATTCCTCTGAAAAACGACGAGTTTCGCTCCACCAATCCGTACTACCAAAGGGAGGTTGACCTGCTGACCCGGTGTTTCCTTGGGTTGGTCAATCGGGACCGCTGCCGGGTGGCTGCTTTGTCCGGGACCGTGGAGGAACGATTAAAAACAGCTGTTTCCCTGGCAAAGTCACTCTGGCGGGAGAAAACGGTGAAGACCCCTCGGGAAATGCCCCGGCCCGGCCAGGTGCCCCGGAGTGAGGGTCGGGCATTCCTATCGTAAACTTTATTGTTAAAATAGGGCCACCTGCCTACCGACAGAGCCCTTTTTATAGGTCCAAAGGCCTGTTGACAACAAAAAGTGCCGTGGATAAAATGTGGATAAATCTGTGGAAAAGCACCCTTTTATGTGGATAAGTCGAATAGTGTAAAACTATGTAGTAAAGATATTTTTGCCGGAATCAAGAAAAAATGGTACTATGAAAGTAATTTGACTTCTTAAAAAAGATTATCTTTGGAGCAGCAAATAATGAGCATGAATCGGGAGTTGAGCGAATGGACAAAGAAAAACGTGAATAAAGGATATTCTTAATTTAATTGATACTGGCGTTCTGCAATTTTAAGCCGGTAAAGCTGCGGGTAAATTTGGTTATACTAAAAATAAAGGAGGTATGCCTTCATGTTTTGCCCCAAGTGTAAAGTAGAAATGCGCCAGGCTGTTAAAGAAGAGGTCGTAATCGATGTATGTCCCCGGTGCCGGGGGATCTGGCTCGACCATGGAGAGTTGGAAAAGATTATGCACGAGGCCAAACATGCCATGATTGAGTATGATGAGCTGCACAAATATTATGATAAATATAAGCACCATGACCATCACCATGGATACAAGCACTACAAGAAAAAACACAGCCTGTTTAGAATCTTGGAAGATATTTTTGATTAACTTTGTTCAGTTATTTAACCACACTTCTAACATAAAAGCCGGATTCCGGCTTTTTTGTTGGTTTATGGCAAAAGTTTAATTAGCCAACCGGGGAGTTGCAACTATCTTCCAATATACCGCAGTATGGACGGATGTCATAAAAAGTTCTTGGGAATAAAGCCAAAAAATTAATCGTTCTACTTATGAAAAAACTGTCTTTTTGACATTGAATAGTACCGGGGGTTTTTGCTTATGCTGTTAAAGAAAAAATGTTGTCGCATATGGAGGGCACGGTGTCTTACAGAGATTTATCCTTGGATCAGTTAAAACAGAGGCTGAAGAAGCCGGGGAAATGCTAAAACAATGTAATGTATGTGCCAGAAACTGTTTAGCCAACCGCCTGGAAGGTGAAAGAAGGGCCTGCCGTGCGGGCCGGTTAGCCGTGGTGGCCAGCTATGGACCCATTACGGAGAGGAGGAGGTGCTGGTAGGGACCCGAGGTTCGGGAACCATCTTCTTCTCTTACTGCAACCTGTCTTGTAAATTCTGTCAGAACTACGATATCAGTCAATGCGGCGAAGGAAGGCAGGTGACCGCAAAGGAACTGGCAGACATCATGCTGGAACTGCAGGACTCCGGCTGTCACAATGTAAACCTTGTTTCCCCCAGCCACTTTGTTCCCCAAATTTTAGAAGCTCTGGTGTCAGCCGTGGAAGACGGGCTTACAGTCCCCCTGGTTTATAATACGGGAGGCTACGATTCACAGGAAACCCTAAGCCTTTTGGACGGGGTTGTGGACATTTACATGCCGGACATTAAATTCGGCAGTGATGAAGCAGGTAAAAAATACACCGGCGTACCGGATTATTTTTCCGTGGTCCGGCGTGCTGTCAAGGAGATGTACCGGCAGGTGGGGGATTTGCAGGTGGACAAGAACGGCATTGCCGTCCGGGGGCTGTTGGTGCGCCACCTGGTCATGCCCCATAACCTGGCGGAAACCGGGGAGATCATGAAATTCCTGGCAAAGGAGATTTCCCCCCGTACATTTGTCAATATCATGGACCAGTACTACCCCGCCCACGAGGCCCGGCGTTATCCGGAGATTGCCAGGCGAACCACAGCGGAGGAATATCGCCGGGCCCTGGAAGAGGCGCGCCGGGCAGGGCTGACACGGATTTATTCCTGATGAAAAACAGGACCCGACCGGTACCGGTTAGATCCTGTTTTTCATTGCGGTGGCGATCATTTTCAGGCAGTCGTCCCCTGCCAGGTGACCGTACGTGTCGTAAGGAGCACACAGGCTCCAGAGTTGATAAATTGTTACTTTGTTAATTCAAGCAGAAAATTATCAGACTGCCCTGAAACTTTTACCTTCCAACTAAGGTTTTCCGCTGCCCGGGTAACATTTTCTACAGCAACTTTATTATCTAACATTACTTTAATTTCCTTTACACCTTGTTCTTGAAGTGCCTGCCTGGTCAGGATCACAGGTTCAGGACACGACAGCCCTCTGGCATCCACAATTTTTTTCATATTTTACTTCACCTCCAACCTGAATCTACAAACGGCAAAGCCTAAGCCAATAGTAAATAGCAGCCCAAGTATAACGGCTAACTGGCCAGCTGCAGGAACTCCTTTAGGACTGGCTGCAAGGCCAAAATTGTGTGCAAAAGCTGCACCGGCGATTAACCCAAGAACGGTTATAACTGCATCTGTGTTTCCCTCAGAGGCTGCAACCAGTTGTCGTAAGGGGCAACCACCTAAAAGTACGGCAGTTAAACCTGCTAATAACATACCAAGGAAGTTCCACAAGCCGTCTGTATGTGCCAAAGGCTGACCTGCAAAACCCAGCTTAAAGGACCCCACCAGCAAATTTCCTACTAAAGCAGCAATAAAAACGGCAATAAACCCGTACATCAAGTGAAAATCTTTAAAAAAGATTATATCGCGGATACCACCGGCCATACATATTCTAGAACGTTGGGCGAAAATACCAACAATTAAACCTGCAACTAGAGATATAAATAAAGGTGCGTGCATTGAACCAGGACCCGTTTTACTTGCAAAAATAAATGAAGGCATCATAATTGCTGCAATTAACAAACCAATAACAAAGGTAGGAAATATATACCCATTTGGGGGGACATTTTATTTGCCCGGCCTAGAGAGAAACCTCTTATTAAGAACATCGTACCAATAATTATACCGACAATAAGTCCAATTAATCCGATACCGGCGTTCAAGTCCCCGCTGGCCAAACGTAAAACGGTACGAACAGGACAACCAAGAAACACTAGCATACCAATCATGCCAACAAATCCAAGGGAAAATCTCAAGAGGGGACTGGAACCTCCCGTGGCCCTAAATTCCTTGGTAGCTAAAGCAGCCGTGGTAGCACCTAAACCTATACCGATGATTTCCGGGCGTATGTATTGTACAACTGCCACATTATGTAGTCCTAAAGCACCAGTGATGTCTCTGAGCATACAGGCGATACAAACACCGTAATTCCCTGGATTACCCATTAACACAAGAAAAACTGCAACCCCCCCCAGAGTAAGTCCGCCAAGTATTACTAAAGCATGTTTTTTCAAAGATTAGTTCCCTCCCTAAAAAACAAATTACCAAAATTTATCTGAGTTTATCTGTTATTTTGTGAATTAACCACCTCCACTTATCAATGTATCGTATCACTTTATGGAGGGGAGAAATCTGAATCGAACCGGACTCCCACTTGTTCTGCAAGTCACTCATGGGTTTGCAGGCCATAGGGGGGACCACCCCCGTTCTCCCCACTGCATAAAATTATCCATGATAATACATTATCCATACACAATAAATCTCCTTTATATATTGTATAACTTTATGTTATAGTTTTCTTGATATTAATAACTTCTTTTATACATATATGACCTTAATACAAATTTGTAACTGTACTGGTTAATGACACAATTAGACACGATACAGGAGATAAACTGGTTAAATGTCAACGGGTAGAGGTATAGTTCTGGAAAAACTTCCATAATGTCATATGGACAATATTATCCAAGAATGTTATCGTAATATAAAATTAAATCAATACATTCTCATAAGGCTAATAGAAGGCCGATTTATTGATTTCAACCGAAAAATAAAAACTTGTATTGAAACGGGTGCTTTACCGAAGCGGTAAAGCTTAAAAGGGAAGCCGGTGAAAGTCCGGCGCGGTCCCGCCACTGTAATGGTTAGGGSCCCACATGATGTCCACTGGGAAACACTCCTGGGAAGGCGTGGGGTTCTGATGATCCAAAGCCAGGAGACCTGCCCGTTCTATGTTACCACAATGCCTACGGCGTATAGGAGGTGGTTTTTTGTGTTTTTGCCGTCTTTACCGGCATCACCATGATACCCCGGTCTATTTGTGGGCCGGGTTTTTTCATTAGTTGCAATTCGTTTTTTAAAAGTGTAAAAGAAAGGTGAGCTTTAAGATAATGAGGAAGAAAAAAGTAAAATTACAATTTCTGTCCCTGTTGATGACAGTTTGTTTTATCCTGAACATTGTAACGTTCGTTAGCTTGCCAGGCCAGGCGGCGGCAAACGAGCAAGCGGCGATCACTGCTGGCGAGATGGTCGGTAAGGGCATAAAATTTATTAATGACAAGTATAAGGCCGGAGAAAAAATTGACGGGTACACCGCCTATGTACTGACTCTGGCCGGTGAGGACCTGTCGACTGAAAAATGGACCAGTAATGGTAAAACCTTAAAGAGTCAAATTGAAAACCTATCCGACCTACTGGGGAACAGTAACAGTTTAATAAACTATATATCTTCTACCCAGAACAATGATGGCAGTTTCGGCCCTTACGCCAATGAGTACGGAACAAAAGTACCCTTACAGGCCCTGGCAGCGGTTAAAGATGACCTTACGGTCGGCACCGATGTTTATAATCAGGTGCAGAATTCCATTAATAACGCTATCAACTACTTTAAGACCAAATACCAAAACGGTAGTATGACCTATGACGTAAACGGTTGGAATTTTGACTACCGGTGTGTGGAAGCACTGGCTAAAGCCGGTGAAGACCTTTCCGTGGGCGGGTGGGTTTATAACGGTACATCCCTTAAAGATACAGTAATAGCTTCCGCCGGTGCCACTGCGGCTAATCCCACAGTAAAAGATGCTGTGTATTTGGCCAAAGAACTAACGGCTCTTTATGCTGTTGACCCAACTTCAACTAATATTAATATCCTGGCTGATGCATAGTATCTAAACAGGCTGTGGATGGCAGTTTTGGAACAAGTATCTATGACCATATTATGGTTTTGACCGCCCTGGGGAAAACGGGCAAGCTTAGCGGTATTGACCAGATAAAGGCTTTTAATTATATTAACAGTTTAAAACAAACCCATAAAAACAGTTGGGGTCAAGATGCCGGGGTGGCCTGGGGATCTCGGTGGACAACCGGCTTTGAGGAATCCGATACCACTGCCCAGGTTATTACTGCGCTAAGTTATTTTTCCGGGGCCAATACTGAAGGTAGTGATGTTTATAAGGTTATCCAGGACGGCCTGACCTATCTTAAAGACGTACAGGATGCCGACACGGCGGCTATTGTACGTACAGAAGGGGACAGCACCTTTGCCACAGCTGAAACACTGATTGCCCTTAAATCAGTGGGAAAAACGTTCAGCCAATATGCCGGGTCCGATTCGGAGTGGGTAAAAAAATCCCGGACCAAAACCATCGCCCAGTGTTTACTGGCACTGAACAATTGGAACGATACAACCCGCCGGGACCGGCTGGCAAATCTGCTCATCGATCGGCAAAAGACTGCAGATCCGGGCAAGGGATCCTTTGAAAACAGTGTTTACAGCGATATGTGGGCTTACATAGCCCTGGGTGAAGCCGGAAAGATTGGTAATCTTAACGTAGATGATGTCAAGACATACATTTTATCCAAGCAGAGTGCAGACGGTTCCTGGGGAGAGAAGTTTGGAGATACCTATTATCCGGACGTTATGTCCACCGCCCAGGCCATCCGGGCGATCACTTACCTGCCGGGCGCTGCTTCCGACCAGCAGGTCCAGGCGGCCATCACCCGTGGGCTGGCTTATCTAAAAGGCCTGCAGCAGGCAGACGGCGGTGTTTACTCCACCTGGGACGACCCGGCAGTGGATAATTCCGAGCTCATCGTCACCCTGCACAGGCTGGGTAAAGACCCGGCCGGTACCGATTGGAAGAGTGCTGGGGGCTTAACTCCGGTAGATTATCTGCTGAACAAGACCATGAACAATGACGGTAGTTTTGGTACATCCAAAAACGTTTTTGGCGCCACAGAGGCATTGGCTGCTTACCGCCTGGTAACCGGTCAGGGCACACCTGGTGGAAATAGCCCGGATCCCCCGGCGCAGGACGAGTATAGCGTCGGCATCGCCGTGGTAGGCAGGAACGGTGAACTGCTCTATGGTCCCGGTAGCGTTACGGTGAGCAAAAACGGCAAGTGGGGTCTTACAGCCCTGGGTGCGCTCCATGCCACCGGGCTGAGCTACACGGACGACGGTGGTTTTGTCAAAAGCATTGCCGGGCAGGCTAACAGCGGGATGAACGGGTGGATGTACAAGGTTAACGGTACTGTACCCATGATGTTAGCCTCCGATAAAGCGGTCAACAAGGAGGACAAAGTGATCTGGTGGTACAGCAAGGACATGAATTCCCCCGGTCCGACATGGGACAGCCTCTTTGAGAATCCCACTGTTACCCAGCCGGGAGCAGTCATTCCGGCGAACCTCCAAGAGCAAAATAAAAACCTTCCTGTTGCTCTGCAGGCTTCAGAGAATGCCCTGACAGCGCTGGAAAAAATCGAGCAGTTACTAGGCCTGAAGGAAAAGACAGTTGAACTGGGTACCCCGGGTGAAGCGGTCAGTACCGTAGCCGTGGTGGGTAACGAGCAACCCCTGGACCTGGTTGCTCTAGCGGCAATGAAAAAGGAACTGGCTCAAAACGTGGTAGAATTAACTCAAAAGGTAACGGCCGATAAGGGAGCAATCATAACTGACGCCAATGCTGAGGTAGCTTTGAGCGTTCCGATCCGGGCGCTCAATAATGACGTGGAAATAACCGTTAAAAAATAGCCGCTGGCAACATCCAGGGCAACGGGACACAACCTACTGCACCCGCGGGGTTCTGCCAGGTATCTGCGACTTACGACTTCGGCCCGGATGGAACTACCTTTGACATACCGGCAACATTAACCCTTAAATTGGCCATTCCGCCCCTGATTAAACCGGATAATCTGACCCTGGCCTGGTACAATAAATCTACCGGTAAGTGGGTAGCTATCCCGGCAGTAGTGGATGTAAACAAGGGATTAATCCTGGCCAAGGTACAACACTTCTCCAATTATGCCGTGTTTGCCAGAGAACCGGCGAAATCCTTTGCAGACATCACCCCTAATTCTTTCGGCTGGGCGAGAAATACCATTGAGACGCTGGCCGGGGCGGGTATTGTCGCCGGTGTAAACGGGACGCACTTCGAACCGGCACGGGCGGTGACCAGGGCGGAATTTACCAGTCTGTTAGTTAAAGCGTTAAGGTTACAGACAAAGACATACACCGGCAATCCACTTAAAGACGTGCGTGCCGATGACTGGTACGCCGGGGCGGTAACTGCGGCTTATGATGCCGGGCTGGTCAAGGGATACGAGGACGGTACTTTCCGCCCGGACAGCACCATCACCCGGGAAGAAGTGGCGGCTATACTGGTAAGGGCCATGAAACTGCAAACCACGGAACAGAAGCTGCCTTTCACCGATCGCTACAAGATTAACTCATGGGCCAGGGCCAGCGTGGCAACTGCATCGACGTACGGCCTGATTAAAGGCTTGCCGGACGGTACCTTCCGACCGGATGTTACCGCCGGTCGGGCCGAATGCGCGGTGATGGTTTACCGGATGCTGACAAACTATTAGCTTTATTTCCTTTCTGTCTTCGTTACCTTGGGCAGGCTACGACCTGCCCAAGGTGAGATATTTGATAAAAGGATACTGATATGCAGGAAAGTTGGGCCTTACTAACCACTTTAATTGCTGTTTTGGCTATTTCTTTATTATTCCTCGGTATGGAGAGAAGTAGACTTTCGGCGCGGGAAGTAGCCGCTATCGCTGTTCTGGCTACTTTGTCGGCGGTAGGCAGGGTAACTACCGGGATCGTGCTTTGCCTGCAACCTACAATGTTCCTGGTTATCATTACGGGGTTTGTTATGGGTACGCGGGCTGGTTTTCTGGTTGGGGCCATAACTCCCCTGGTCTCTAATTTTTTGATCGGCCAGGGCCCCTGGACTCCCTGGCAAATGCTGGCCTGGGGGCTGACCGGAGCTTCTGCGGCCTGGTTGAAATATTTATACCCGCGAGCGGGTGAGAGGGTATTGATTGTCTTTTGCCTTTTCTGGGGGTATTTGTACGGCTGGCTGATGAACATCTGGTTCTGGAGTGTTTTCGTGCATCCCTTAACATGGCAGTCCTTTCTGGTCACCTGTGTGGCCAGCCTGGGTTTTGACTCCGTACGGGCCCTGGGCAACGGTTTGTTCTGTGCTGTCCTGGGGCCAGGAGTTATGAAAATTTTGCTTCGTTATCGAAGGAAGGTACATGTTTCCTGGTTACCACACAAGGAGTGAGCTTATTGAAAAGGAAATTAATCTATATTGTTTTGTTTTTGGCAATATTAGCCGGCATCATGGGGCCGGCCATTTATACGGATAAGATAAGCAGCCACAACCAGGCAGCGGAGCGTTCCGCGAGCGGTGAATCAGTCGGCTCTACGACAGGCGGGCAAACATCCCCGGCTAGCACATCTGCCCAATCAACCGGCCCGCAGGTGGATAACGACCTTGCCGCCAAGGACAAGACTGTCCCGAAAAGTAACCCCTCCTGTACTGCCGGCCAGGATAGCACCATGCCGGAGCAGAAGCCAACCGGCATGTCGTCTGCAAATGTGCAGGAAAACGGGTGTGTGGTGGGTATTGCCGTAGTAGGCATGAATGGTGAACTGCTTTACAGTCCTGGGAACGTTACGGTAACCCACAAGAACGTGTGGGATGTCACGGCGCTGGGCGCATTGGACGCCACCGGATTGCCTTATACCATGTCCACCCGCTGGTCCGGTTTTGTCGAGGCTATTGCCGGGCAGCGCAACAAGGGGCAGTCGGGCTGGATGTACATGGTAAACAATGAAATTCCGATGGTTGCCGCCGATCAAAAACCGGTAAAAAAGGAGATAAAGTGATCTGGTGGTATAGTAAAAGCATGGATGTCCCTTCTCCTAACTGGGACGAGTTGGTCAGACGCAATTAGCTGTAAACTAACAATATTTTATGGCATAAAAATACGGAATCATTTTTACCTAAATCACATATTCAAAAAACTGGTTTACTAAAATATTTGAAAAGGAGAAAAACCGGTGTTGAAAAAAACGTCTATTTGGGGTCTTATCATAATCATGGCTTTTTTGCTTATTTTCCCGGTTCAGGCACCGGCACTGCCGGCATTTGACGTGAAGCCGGCAATGGATCGGGCAGTAAATTATTTACTGGCCTGTGAAAAAGAGCAGGGTAAGCCGCTGACGCCGTGGAGCTACGTGGCCCTGGCGGCTGCCGGGGAAAACCTTGCAGGTACCCGAGCCGGGCAGTCGTGCGGGAAACAACTGGCTACGGCCCGGTCTACTGCCGACTATTGTCTTTTGGTCTTTACCTTACTGGCTGCCGGAGACAATCCGTCCGATTACCGGGGGCAAAACCTGGTGCAAAAAATCCAGGCCGCCCAGCTTTCCGACGGCAAGTTCGCCGATAACATAGACGGCAGCGGGCAGGGGGACAACGGGGAACAAATACTGGTCAACGCGCATATTTGGGCGGTACTGGCCCTGCATGCTGCCGGGGCAGGGATACCGGACGCAGTAAAGGCCAGGCAGTGGCTCATTGATCAGCAGCATGCAGACGGCAGTTTTAACTGGTGCGTTACGGAGAAAACAGCGGATGTCGATTCCACCGGCATGGCATTGATGGCCCTGGGTGCCCTGGGCGAAAGAAAAAACAGCCCGGTGGTACAAAAGGCTGTGGCCTACCTGAAAAGGGTTCAGGAAAGTGACGGTGGGTTTACTTCCTGGGGGGCGGCCAATACGGAGTCATGCAACATGGTTATCGAGGGCCTGACCGGGGTAGGGATCGATCCGGCCGGGGCAGAAATGAGCAAACCCGGCGGCAACCCGGTTACGGCCTTGCTTGGTTTTCAGTTAGCCAACGGTTCCTTTGCACACATCAAGGGTGCCGGGGCCAATGAAATGTCCACCCAGCAGGCGTTGATGGCCTTATCTGATGTATATTACGGAAAGACTCTGTACGATCGGTTAAGGGAAAAAAGTAAGACAATGGTTGGGGGAGCGGCACCTCAGGGCCGGAAGATTCTGTTTAAGGTAGGAGCAAAAGACTATGAAGTGCTGGTTGTTGGACAAAAGCGAATAGAGAAGGCAGATGCCGCACCATTTGTGGAAAGCGGTCGTACATATGTGCCGGTACGTTACCTCGCTTTAGCTTTAGGTATTCCTGAAACAGGTATTTTATGGTCACCTTCCGCTCAAACGGTAACCCTGCTCAATAACGGTATAACCGTAACACTGGCTATCGGTGGGAATATCATGTACGTCAACGATACTGCCCGGCCGCCAATGGACGTTGTTCCGGTGATCAGGGATGGCCGTACCTATCTGCCCGCCCGCTATGTGGCTGAGTCCTTTAACTACCGGGTAGCCTGGGATGAAAAGACGAAAACGGTGAGTATTACCAAGTAGCATTTGTTCCCGTAAGGAGTGTCAAGCGTTGCTGGATAAGTTGTTTTATCAAGAAAAGGGATTGTTCTTGCAGAGCCTGCACCCGCTGGCGGCAATGGTCTACCTGGGTACGCTGCTTGTGCTGTCGATGGCTTTTACCAACCCGCTTTATTTAGTCGGGCTCTTGCTTGTTGTGGCACTGGCTATTTGGGCGGCAGACGGTTTGGAAACCTGGGAAAGTTACTTAAAAATCGGACTGTCCATGATGGTGCTGCTCATGATCATCAACCCGCTGGTGACACATGCCGGGAAGACCATCATCTGGTATGGCCCGCGAGTTCCCATCTTCGGCCGGCTAACTATCTCTTTGGAGGCGATTTGCTACGGGGCTGCCATGAGTGTCAGGCTGCTGGACATCATCAGCGTGTTCTGCCTGTACAATCTAATTGTAAACCCGGATAAGGCTTTGAACCTGTTTTCCCGCTTTGCCGGCAAGTCCGCGCTGGTAATATCCCTGACCACCAGGATGTTTCCGGCTATGGTCAGAGAACTCGAGACCATCCGGGGTGTGCAACAGATGCGTGGCGTAGATTTTAACAAGGGATCGGTGAAAGAAAAAGTCAAAAAGTATTCGTCTTTAATTAACATATTGCTTTTGTCCTCCCTGGAAGAATCCCTGGAAATTGCGGAGTCCATGCAGGCGCGGGCCTTCGGCAGCGGACCACGTTCGTGTTACACCCGGAATTTGTGGCGGCCGCGGGATGTGCTGTGCCTGTCTGGCAGTGCGTGTGCGCTTGGAGTGGGCATTTGGGGTTTGCTGCACGGTTTTGGCGCTTACACTTATTACCCGTTAATGGGTTACTTAATCAATGGGACAGGAACAGTTGTGGTTTTACTCATTGTGCTTTTTGGTTTATCCATCCCAGTGATCTTGAGTTGGTGGTGGCAGTATTGTCATTATTTAAAATCGAAAATTTGATTTATTATTATCCGGATAGCGAAAGACCGGCCTTAAACGGGGTTAACCTGGGTATAGAAGAAGGGGAGTTTCTCCTGGTGGCCGGCGCATCCGGTTCGGGCAAGTCTTCCCTGGCACGGGTACTGGCAGGGCTGCTTCCGGATTTTTACGGTGGTCGGTTTGGCGGACATGTTTACTTTAAGGGACGTGAGATGCGCAGTATCGACCGGCGCAAACTGGCGCGGAACGTGGGCATGGTCTTTCAGGACCCGGAGAAGCAACTGGTAATGACCGGCGTGGAAGCCGAGATCGCCTTCGGCCTGGAGAACCTGGGGCTGTCCCAGGCGGAGATGTTCCGCCGGGTGGCCGAAGTGATCAGTTTCCTGGACCTGACAACGTTAAGTCAGGAGTTCACCGCCAACCTGTCGGGCGGGCAGAAACAAAAGCTGACACTGGCCGCCGTGCTGGCCATGCAGCCACAGGTGTTGATCCTGGACGAGCCCACGTCGCAGTTAGACCCGGTAGCGGCAGAGGATTTTTTTAACCTGGTCAAGCGGCTGAACGAAGAGATGGGGTTTACTATCGTCTTAATCGAGCAAAGGTTGGAAAGGTGCTTTCACCTGGCTGACCGGGTGGCGCTCATGGAAGGTGGCCGGGTCGTGCAGGACGGCGCCCCGGAGCAGGTGGTCCGCTGGGCGGTAAAAAGAGGTGTGCCCTTTATTCCACCGGTAGCCAGGTTCTTTTCCATGCTGGGGTTCCCCGCCGTTCCGGTAACCATAAAAGAGGGTAGAAAACAATTAAGACTATCTTTAAGGACAGGGTCTTTTTCTAACAGGTCAAATTTTCCACTGCAGGAAAAGGGAAATGCCGGTACAGAGCCTGTACAAACTCCCTTGGTCGAAATGAAAAATTTATGGTTTACCTATGCCAATGGTAAAGAAGCATTACAAAACATAAACTTTAAAATTAGCGTCGGAGAATTTGTGGCTATCTTAGGGGAAAACGGCGCCGGCAAATCTACGTTATTGAAAAATATGGTCGGGCTTTTGCAGCCAGGACGCGGCAAGGTGCTGTTAAGAGGCGACGATTTAAGTAAAAATAAGGAACAGCATTTGGGGCGCCGGGTGGCCTACCTTTCCCAGAACCCTAACGACTACCTTTTCCAGGATACCGTAGAAGACGAACTACTGTTTACTCTGAAAAACTTCGGCATGGAGGATGACGGCATTGTTGATGAATTACTGGAAGGACTGCATATAGGTTGCTACCGGCAGGCAAACCCCCGTGACCTGAGCAGTGGGGAACGGCAGCGGGTAGCCCTGGCTTCGGTGCTGGTGACCAGGCCCGAGCTTCTGGTGCTGGACGAACCGACCCGGGGAGTGGATTATCGCCTGAAGGCCGAACTGGGTAGTTTTTTGGCCGGGCAGGCTGCGGCAGGGGTAAGCGTAGTTTTGGTTACCCACGACGTAGAATTTGCCGCCGAATACGCCTCGCGGGTGATCATGATGTTTGCCGGCAGGATAGTCAGCGATGGCACCAGGTATGAAACTTTAGGGAAGTCGGTATTTTACTCTACTCAGATCGGTAAGTTATGCAGAGGCTTTAGTGACGATGTACTGACATTTCACGAGGCCATGGAAAAGATTGGACCGCTGCTTCAGGAAAGACAAATTGCCCGGGCGGGCAATTTAAATGAGGGATTGGTATGAGCACAGGCATTTACAATAATAAGACGAATCCCATGCTCAAAATCCCCCCACCCTTTTTTTACTCATTATCCTGGGGTTACTGTTTGCCGGCATAAAACAGAATAATTTTGTAGCCAGGCAGGGTTGGGGGTTGCTTTCGGCAGAAATAATGATCGCGACATTAGCTTTTTTTACTGGGGATTTGAACAGGGTAAAATCTCGTCCCGGGAAATAGCCCTTATTGCCGTTCTGGCCACCGTTGCCGCCTTGGGACGCATTCCGTTTGCCGGGTTGCCCAACGTGCAGCCGACTACTTTTATGGTGATCATTTCCGGTTATGTGTTTGGCTCGCGGGCCGGGTTCATGGTTGGATCGACGGCGGCCCTGGTCTCCAACTTTTTCTTAGGGCAGGGTCCGTGGACGCCCTGGCAGATGTTTGCCTGGGGGCTGGCCGGTACCTCAGCCGGTTTAATCAAAATGGTTTATCCCAACATTGGACCCAAATCTATGTTGGTTTTTAACTTTATCTGGGGCTATCTTTTCGGCTGGATTATGAATGTGTGGTTTTGGACGGCTTTCATTCAACCTTTGAACTGGCAGTCGTTTATTGCTACCTGTGCCGCCAGTTTCTGGTTTGACACCTTCCATGCCGTTGGGAATACCATCTTTTATCTTCTTTTTGGTGCTGGTTTTATTAAAATTTTGCAACGCTTTCGGAGGAAGCTGGAATGGGGTCAGGCTTGACTTTTTGATTTATTGCATATTAATTCTTTCATCTTCTGAAAGCCTCTGGTTATTCTTGCTGGGTCGATTTGCAGCCTCTTCGCTAGATACTTCGTGATAATACTCCCTGGCTAATTGCTTCGTAAATAAGCATATTTCTAGCTGTTACAATCTTTCTTTCCCGGCATCGACCTAGGAGTTTTTCTTTTTCAACATCAAAGTCAGTCATAATCTTTGCAACGATTTCATCCCAAGTTAGCCGGTTTATTGTGTTGAATTCCTTTTTGTCGTCCCCTCTCCCGACGTAGGTTTCATCAGGCAAACTTACTTCGGGTGGTACTTGTGGAGCATGAATATCTCTAAACATGTCTAAATATTGTCTATAGGCGTAACTACGGTTCGAATGTAGAATGTTTAAGATAAAGTCGATATCTACCAACGAACTATTTCCGGCGACGTATTCTTTATGGCTACTCCATGGGTAATATAGTCCTTCCAGAAGCCTGGCTCGTATAGGGTTTTGATGTATATAAACAACCAGTGTTGCTAGGTAACGATCATTGTCACATAAAAACGCCTTATATCTCTGTTGAAAAACATGTCCTACATGTTTGTATTTCCGATTAAAATATTGTGTGTAACATTGTTGAATCCCCTGCATGATCTTCGATAAGGGGGTCTGGTCAACACGGATAAGTATATGCAGATGGTTTTCCATGAGCACATAGGCCAAAATTTCATAATTATACCTTCGCTTATACCTTGCAACAAATTCAAGGTATTTCTCTTTATCACACGGATCTAGAAAGATGATCTCTCGGTTATTCCCTCGTGCAATAACATGATAAATTGCACCTGCATAATGAACCTCGGTTTCCTTGCCATAAAGAACTCCTTGATGGAATAGTTTTCCTAGTGCAATTGTATAGTGAGATTAAAAATAAGTCAATAAGTAAATAAGTCAAGCCTGACCCCGCGACCCGAAAATGCTTCGTGTACTGTATTCATGCGCCGAACCTATTGTACTGCTGAAATTCATTTGCTATAATCAACTCAACTTCTATAATCTATACTGAATCACCAGTATACAAAAATAATAATTTAGAGGATAACTGATGGGCTATTCCAAGGGTCAGATGGAAGATGAGATTACAAAGGCAATGATTCTATGGGAGAAAGAATATAAGGGCAGGGGACCTACTGAGGCAAAGACAGATATTATCCGCAACATGGTGATAGTCACCCTCAAAGGGGTATTGTCTCAGGCTGAGCTGGTCCTGGCCCAGAACAGAGAAGGGAGGGTCTTGATCAAAAAGTTGCGGCAGCAATTAGTTGAACAAGGACGTCCTGAGATTGAGGAAATAGTCTCCCGTATAACCCTTCGGAAAGTGGTCAGCCTTCATACTGATATCAGCACCAAAACTGGAGAACGGGTTTTTATTTTCATAATGGACCAGGAAATAAGGCCTTGGTAGACCTAATATAACTAAAATTAAGTTGGAAAACTTTTTAAAGGGTATATACTATCAGTTAAAATGAAGTCCAACACCAAATGCTTTAATGCATTGGTGTTGGATTTTTTTGTTTGAAAACCATGTACACCAAAAAGGGAGGTTATAACTTATGAAACCACTCGTAGCCGTGATTATGGGAAGCCAATCCGATTGGGCGGTGATGCGTGAAGCTTGCCGGGTACTTGAAGAGTTGGGGATTTCTTATGAAAAAAAGATAGTTTCTGCCCATCGCACTCCCGATTGGTTATTTAGTTTTGCTGAAAACGCACCGAAGCAGGGGATCAAGCTTATTATTGCCGGGGCCGGGGGAGCGGCCCATTTGCCGGGCATGGTTGCCGCCAAGACCCTGCTGCCCGTTATCGGCGTGCCGGTGCCGACCACGCATCTCCAGGGCATGGATTCCCTGCTGTCCATTGTGCAAATGCCGGCCGGGGTACCGGTAGCCACCGTGGCCATTGGTGCCGCCGGGGCGAAAAACGCCGCACTTTTAGCAGCGCAAATCATTGCTTTGCATGACGAAGAGCTGGCCGGGAAGCTGGCGGACCGCCGGGACAAGGCAGCGCGGCAGGTCCTGGAAACTGAGGAGTGGTCTTGAGATGCCGGGCAGGATAATACTTCCAGGGTCCACTATCGGTATCCTGGGGGGTGGTCAATTAGGGAGAATGACAGCCATTGAAGGCAGAAAAATGGGTTACGGTATTATCTGCCTGGATCCCACCCCTGGTTGTCCCTGCGGCCAGGTGGCTGATGACCAGATTGTGGCCCCTTTAGATGATCTGGCAGCGGCGGTAAGGCTGGCGGAAAGAGCGGATGTGCTGATATATGAATTTGAAAATATTGATGTCCGGGTGGTGGAAGAACTGGCCAGACATTATTATCTCCCGCAGCAAAGCCGTATTCTGGCCATTACCCAAAACCGCATTGAAGAAAAGATGCAATTGAAAAAAGCTGGTTTCCCCGTTGTATCCTTCCGGACAGTCAAAAATCCGGCCGAACTGGAACAGGGGATAGCGGAACTGGGTTATCCCTGCTTGCTGAAAACTGCCCGGGGAGGATATGACGGTAAAGGGCAGTTGGCACTAGGTGATCCCGAAAACTTAAAAATTGCCGTAGAAATGTTGCAGTCCGCCAACCGGGAATGGGTTTTGGAGAAAAAGATTGTCTTTACCCATGAGGTTTCCGTTATCGTGGCCAGAAAGGCAACCGGTGAAATGGCGGTCTATCCAGTGGCGGAAAATATCCACCGGGAAAATATACTTCATATGACGGTGGTGCCGGCCCGGGTGCCCCTTCAGGTGGAAATGGATGCTATCGCCCTGGCAAAGGAGATCGCTCAGAGTTTCCAGGTGGTAGGCCTGTTGGCGGTAGAGTTTTTCGTCACCCCCGATGGTTTGCTGATTAATGAGCTGGCACCACGGCCTCATAATTCAGGACACTTCACCTGGGATGCCTGCTGGACCTCCCAGTTTGAACAACTAATCCGGGCAGTCTGTGGTCTTCCTCTAGGGTCCACCCAATTATTGACTCCTGTGGTGATGGTGAATATATTGGGAGCCGACCTGCCTCGGGTTCTAAAAGAAGTCCCCAATTTTCCGGAAATTGGAAAATTCATTTATACGGGAAACGCGGCAACCTGGAGGCAAGGCGGAAAATGGGTCACCTGACCATTAAGACAGGCCAACCGGGCCAAGAAGTTACCCGGATAAAAACAATCTTCCAGGAATGATTGTATATGTTTTTGAGAAAATGCGAGGAGAATGAGATAAAGTATGGGAAACATGTTAGAGCTGGCAGCAACAAACCTGACATCACCGGTAGTGCTTTTCTTTGGCTTAGGTGTACTGATAACTTTGGTTAAGGCTAAAGTGGAGTTTCCAACCGCTGTCAGCGATTTTATTACTATTTATCTTTTAACGGCTATTGGATTTAAAGGAGGCGCAGCATTGCACAGGCTGGGATGAGTTCAATCTTCTTGACTATCCTGGGCGCTGTTTTCCTGGGTTTAATTATTCCTGTTTATTCTTTTTATATTCTTTGGCGTATCGGTAAGTTAAAGTCCGATGACGCAGCAGCTATTGCCGGTCACTATGGTTCAATCAGTGTGGTTACGTTTATGGCTGCTGCGGCCTTTCTAAACAATATGCATGTGGAATATGAGGGTTATATCAACGGCCTGCCAGCATTAATGGAAACGCCGGCTATCATTGTGGCATTAATTTTGGCTTTCTGGGCTAAACAAAACAGCGTGAATAATTCTTCGCAGAAAGATATTTCTCTCGGCCAGGTGGCAAAAAATGTAGTATTAAGCAAAAGTGTTATTTTGCTGTTGGGAGCAATGGCGGTGGGTTACCTGAGCGGGCCTAAGGGAATGGAGACAGTAAAGGTTTTTTATAAAGATATCTTCATGGGGATTTTAAGTCTGTTTATGCTGGAAATGGGAATGATTGCGGCAAGCAAATTATGGGAACTAAAAAAGCAGGGGTGTTTCTGATATCATTCGGCATTTTAATGCCCCCGGTTAATGCTTTGATGGGGATACTAACAGGGGTTTTTGCCGGCTTGAGTGTGGGAGGCGCAACTCTGCTGGGGGTACTTGCTGCAAGTTGTTCTTATATTGTCGCCCCGGCGGCCATGCGCGTTTCTCTGCCTAAAGCCAACCCGGCCCTGTATTTAGGGGCTTCCCTGGGGGTTACGCTACCTTTCAACTTAATTGTGGGTATTCCCATTTATTACAAAATGGCTGTTTACTTTACCAAGGTACTTGGGTGATTATATCAGTAAAGGGGGTTGATAATAATGTCAAAAAAACCAGGAGGATACATGGGTTACCCAGGGATGTTGAGCCATCAAGGGAATTAGTCTGTAAGGGATATTCAAAGGAGGGGGTGGATAATGAAATTCTTTAATAAGAAACGGGTCAGCGTCATTGTAGAGAAGGCATGGAAAGACAAGGTTATTAAATTGTTTGAAGACTCAGGAGTAAGTGGATTTACAGTATATAAAGAAATATATGGTAAAGGGAAACACGGTGTTAAAGGTGCCCATGGCAGTTTGAATGAAATTTCCGGGAACGTGGAAATTGTCAGTATCACCGGTCCGGAGGTTGCAGAGCGCATTCTTCAAGGGCTGGAAACTATGATTGACAGGGGTATTATCTTGATAGTACATGTTACAGATGTAACTGTGCTCAGAAATGACCAATTTAAATAAGGTCGATGACCTCGTTTTATGAGAATCAGATAATGTACCAGGAGGGATGTAAATGTCATTAAGTGCATACCGGGTTCTGGCTGGACCTGAAGGTTACCTGCCGCCGGCAGCCGCTTCAATGGGGGTGATGCTTCCCGAGAAAGGGGAGTCACTGGTGGAGGGCAGGGTAGTACCAGAGGAGGAAGCACTACAGAAGATAGCGGAAAAGCTTTTAGCTGCCAAAAATCCGACGTTTTTCCCCGGCCCCCTTATTCTGTGGGACTGGAAAGCTGGGGTAGCAGAGAAAGCTGCGGCTATCAAAGAGCTGGCAGAAACCGTGGGAGCTAAGATAATCCCTATGCCGGATTACCGACCTAAGTATCCCATGATTAATCCAGCCGTAGAGATCAATCCCAATCATCCTAACTTAACCATCTGGCACAACAAAATAGATGTCTGTATTTTTGTTGGTGTCCACTGCCATTATGCCAATGTGGCCTTGAAAATAATTAGAGGCGGTACAGACTGTTTCACTATTGCCTTGTGCGGAGAAGCAGGCCATGAAGATGCCATGATTACTCTGCGGGATGTCAACCTAGCTAAAATTAAGCGACTTAATGAGGTTATTAAAGCGGCGAAGGAGGGAATGAAGTGATCACGCAAAGGATAGTAGAGCCTGAATACCTTTTTTTGAGGCAGCCAGAGAGAAAAAATTCATTACAGGTAGCGAAGCCGTTAAGGAAGCCATTAAGAGAGCTAATGTAGATATGGCTGTTTCTTATCCCATTACACCCCAGTCTGAAAGCATGCATTTGGTTGGCGATATTTTTGCGGAAGGGTACTTAAGGGAGTATTTCCGGGGTGAAAACGAGTTTGCTGTAATGTCGGCGGTAGCCGGTGCTTCCATGGGCGGGGTACGGGTATTTACTGCCACGGGTGGTCCGGGGACTTTGCGGGCTTTTGAAACTTTTCCCACCTGGGCCGGGGCCAGACTGCCTATTGTTTGCGCTTTTATGACTAGAGGGGTGAACTCCCCCCTCACCATTCAACCTGATACGATTGAAATGGCCTTTATGCTTGACACCGGGATTGTGATGCTCCATGCTGAAACAGCTCAGGATCTTTATGACATGATTTTAAAGGCCTTTATTATTGCTGAACAAACTGATGTCCATATCCCGGTAGGGGTTTTTGTGGATGGTTTTTTGTGACTCACTCTAGGGATAATGTAGAAATAGCTGCGGAAGATATTAAACTGCCTCCATATAATCCGTATAACTCCCCGGTGCCGGTGATGGATATGGAAAATGTTCCAATTAGGCAGATGCGGGATCCTTTTGTAATGAAAAGTAACTTTATAAGCTATGCCGCTCATGCTTCCTGGCAGCAGGAAATACTGGCAGCGGCAGAAAGAGCAAGGAAGTACATCCATAAGTATTTAGGTGGCTTGGTGGAAACAGACAACGAAGGGGCCGAAATTCTTGTTGTAGCTTCTGGGACAGCTGTTTCCCAGAGCCGGGAGGCCGTTGCCCTGGCGCGTCAGGAAGGCATAGATGCCGGACTAATCCGTATAAAAAGCCTGCGTCCATTTCCAACTGAAGAAATCAAAGAAATGACTAAAAAAGCCAAAGCCGTCATAATTCCCGAATTTAACAGGGTGGGCTGCTGTGCCGGGAGGTTAAATCAGTGATGGTTGCACCGGAAAAAGTGCTGGGTGGGCCCAGGGTTTACGGTGGTATGACCATGCCCCCTGAATTGATTTTGGCTGAAATCAGGAGGTGTTCTGCGTGAATAAAACCTGTTCAGAATTTCGCCCGGTTTTGAAGATATCATGCCTACGGAATACAGAGAACTGGTGGAGCGCGGGCCTTTCGGCAAAGGGCTAGGCGTTTCTGACTTGGGGACCTTCAAAGAACTGCTGGAGGAGCATCCGCTCTGCGCTGGTTGCGGTCTAGCTCTTTCGCTGCGCTTGATTCTGGCTTCACTGCCGAATCCAGAAGACACAATAATTGTGGGATCTACCGGATGCAGCGCACTGGCTTTTCCCCAAGTGGCATTGCATAATATTCATTCCCTGTTTGGCAATCAGAATGCCGTGGCAACAGGATTAAAGCGGGCCTTAAAATTAAGGTTTCCCGATAAAATAAAAGACGTTGTAGTTATTGCTGGCGATGGTGCCACCGCCGACATAGGTCTGGATATGGTAATGCAGTCTTGGTTCAGGCGAGAAAACATTACTACCATTATGCTGGATAATGAAGCCTATGCTAACACCGGTGGCCAAGAAAGCGGTATGTCTCAGGAAGGAACCGTCCTTAATATGGCCCCAAAGGGTAAAAAATTTCCGAAAATTTCATTGACCGAAATTGCCAGGGAGTCTGGTTGCGCTTATGTGGCCTCCGGTTCGCCTGTGCATCCCAAAAAACTCGAAAAGATTGTTCGCCGGGCTATTCTGGTAGCCAGAGAGACAGGCCCCGCCTATGTACAGGTGTTCTGTCCCTGCCCTACAAACTACAAATTTAAACCAGCAGAAGTGCAAAAAAGAATCAAGGAGCGGATTAAGGCTGGTACCTACCGCATCGTAGAGTATATTGCACCGGAGGCGCAGGAACTAATTAACCAATTGGAGGGGGGAAAACTGATGAGCAATAAAATATGCATCAGGATGTCCGGTTTAGGTGGCCAGGGTGTGGTAACTGCCGCTCATATTCTAGGCTCGGCTGCCACCCGGGATGGCAAGCAAAGCACAGTCAACCCATTTTTTGGTGCAGAAAAAAGGCTGGCGCCGGCTGAGAGTTATGTGAGAATTTCACAAGAGCGGATTTATGAGAGAGGAGAAATCCTTTATCCAAACATTATTATGATTTTCCATCCACATGTAATTACTCTGGGAAAATGCTATACCATGCCGTTTTTTGACGGACTGCAGCCAGAGGGTAAAGTGCTTATTAACTCAGACGGACCATTAGATCTTAGTCAAGAAGAGCTGGGTATTTTAGCTAAGTTAAAGGCCAAAATATACTATATTCCAGCCACACGGGTTGCCAGCGAGATTGGGGGGACGGAACTATCCACCAATATGGCCATGTTGGGCGGATTAATGGGCATTGCTGAGCTGGTTTCTAAAGAGTCTCTTAAGGAGGCTTTGTTGGAGAGATTTGGCGGCGGTAAGTTTGTAGCATCTGGAACAACTGCTGCACTGGACGATGTCTTGAAAAGCAAATATGCTAAATTAGCCGGGCTGATAGAAAAAAACATGGAAGTAATGGAAAAATCCGCTGATGCTGTTGTGGAGTTTTTATTTGACAACAAAGCTAAAGAATTGGGGGGAACAATTGTGTATGTTGCAGCTAAAGTAACAGAGGAAAAATGCATTGGATGCAAATTGTGCGTGTTAACCTGCCCCGACCCGAATGTTATTAGGGTATTAATGCCAGATAAAAAAGTGCAAGTTGATGAAAACCGCTGCAAAGGCTGCGGGCTGTGTGTAGAAATTTGCTCCAAAGGGGCTCTGGCCATCGTCGGTAATTAGGAGAGCCACCATGGCTGACGGCAGTTGTTTCTTTAAAGGGCGGCGGATCGTGCTCATTACCAAGCACGGGAAGGAGCGAGTAATCAAACCCACTCTGGAAAAGGCCACAGGCTGTCAGGTGCTTCTTGATACAAGCTTTGATACCGATCAACTGGGTACTTTTACCCGGGAAATTGCCCGACCGGGAACCCAGTTGGAAGCGGCTAGGCGCAAGGCCCAAAAAGGGATGGAGTTAACCGGCCTAGACATCGGTCTGGCCAGTGAGGGAAGTTTTGGCCCCCATCCCTTAATTCCTTTTTTGCCATGGAATGTGGAAATAGTCTTGCTGGTGGATGATAGGGAAAAACTAGAAATTTACGGCATGTGCGCCAACAGTGAAACCAACTTTACTCAGACTTTAGTTGCCGACTTGCGGGAAGCTGAGGACTTCGCACGTAAGATCGGGTTTCCGGAGCACTGGCTGGTGTTGCGGCCGGATAATGAGCGGCATCAATCTGTGGTTAAAGGCATTAATAAGTGGGAACATTTAAAAGACGCGGTTAAGTGGGGTTTTGCTAAATCGGCGGCCGGAAAAGTTTTTCTGGAGACCGATATGCGGGCTCACGCAAACCCGACCAGGATGCGAAATATTCAAAAAGCTGCAGAAGATCTGGCGAAAAAGATAAAACAGCAATGTCCCCGGTGCGGAACACCCGGTTTTTCAGTGACCGTCAGGAAAAAGGGTTTGCCCTGTGAATGGTGTGGTCGGCCTACGGAAGAAACAAAGGCCAGAGTTTTTACCTGCGGCAGGTGCGGTTTTTCCAAAGAGAAAAGAATGCCCCGGAGCAAAAAAGCGCCGGCGGGGCGATGTCAATACTGCAATCCTTAATCCCGGCGCAGCATTTATTGAGTCAAGGAGAACGGAGAAATGAGCAAGGAACAGCGGGTGGTTGACCCGGCCTGTCTTTTTTTTGAAGCTGCAAGGGCATCGGCTTTCATAACAGGCAGCGAGGCGGTGGCGGAAGCTGTTAAGCGTCCAATAATAATTACTCATTTTATACCGCAACAACCCCAGACATCGATCTTTTCTTCCACAATGCGGCGTACGGCATCCTTCATGCCGGACAATGCGCAGGTAATTTCGGTCATTCCCGGGTCTGTGGCAAGGGCCTTCTTGATGGCTTCGATAGCGGCATGCGACAGTTCCGAGTAAAAATTGACCTTGCTGATCCCACCGGCAATCAACAGACTGAATTCTTCATCCGTAAGTCCAGAGCCACCGTGTAAAACCAGGGGAACAGAAACTTTCTTACGTATCTCCTTAAGGCGCGGTATATCGAGTCGGAGACGCCCCTTGAACAGTCCGTGAACGGTTCCGACGGACACGGCTAAAAAGTCCACTTTTGTTTTTTCTACGAAATCGGCAGCCAAATCAGGATCGGTGTACACTGTGGCAGTAGCCCCCACGTTGCTTCCGGTTGCGTCCTTGCCGTGGCTATAGAACTCTCGCCCAGCAACAAAACCCAGTTCCGCCTCTACCGAAACCCCTGCGGCGTGGGCAATCCGTACCACTTGACGGGTCAGGTAGACGTTCTCCTCGTAAGAAGGTAGATCCATCGATCATGATGCTGGTGAAACCATAGCGAATAGCCCTGACCACCGTATCCAGATCCTTGCCGTGATCCAGGTGAACAGACACCGGAACCGATGCTCGATCGGCAGCCCGCAACAGGGTTCCTGCGAAGGTTTCCATATCAACGTAATCAAGGTGGTTCTGGGCCAGACTCAGAATGACAGGTGCTCGCCGCGACTCCGCTCCCGCCAACACCCCCTCCAGGAATTCCAAGTTTACAACGTCGAAAGCTCCAACGGCATAGCCCCTGTCACTGGCTTCTCTCAGTATTTCGGTAGTTTTAACCAGGCCCATCGTAAACCTCCTAAAAAACCATACGGTAATCGGTTGTTATCCGGTGCACGGCCATAGGCCGAAACACTTCGTCGGCAAAACGCACATGAATGGGGTGATCGCGATAAAAGTCGATCACCTCCTCGTCAGCAAAGTCAATAATCAAAAGATACCGATAGGACGCATTTTCTGCCACGGCAACACCAAAGGACACACCGGTCACCCCGGGAATTCGCATCAGTTCTTCCCGTGCCTGGGCTGCCATGGCTAAACAACTCTCCTTTGAAACCTCCGCCGACACATTGAAAACAATCAGGTGTTTAACCATTGCCGCACCACTCAATCCTTCTTTAAATCTTTTTAATTAGGTTTAAATCATATCTAAATAATTTCTGCAAAGGCTCCACTGTATTTACACCACTGCTTAAATGTCATTTTCCAACATCAGTTTCTTGAAAGCCACTGCCGGCGGGGGAAGTGCCCTGTTATGCAAATGTACTATGTGCCAGTAGCGATGCAGCGGAAAACCTTCAACATCCAGGATTACGAGACTACCACACCGGTGTTCAAGAGTGATGGCCTGACGCGAGATAATTGCTATCCCAAGTCCGTTGGCAACTGCCTGTTTTATAGCACTGTTGCTGCCCAGTTCCATGCCTACCTGTATCTGTATCCCCTGCAATGTAAAGAAACGTTCTGCGGTTGCCCGGGTTCCTGAACCGGGCTCCCGCATGAGAAACGTTTCCTCCGTCAGTTCTTGTACGGAAATGTTTTTTCGAGTCGCCAGCCGATGACCCGGCGGAGCGATAATTACCAGTTCATTGCTAAGAAAAGGGACCACCTGCAAAGATGCCTCATTGTCCGGAACTTGGCCGATGATAGCCAGGTCAGTCTCTCGCAACAAAAGCCGTTTAAGGACTGTAGAGCGGTTATTTACCTCCAGTGAAATGGTCACCTTGGGATAAGTTCGGCGAAAAAGACCAAGGTAGCCAGGGACCACATACACCCCGGCCGTGGTATCTGCGGCCACACGCAACGTACCATTTTCACCGGCTTTGAGAGCTTCCATGGCCTGGATCGTTTCCCGCAGTAAAGCAAGATGCGCTCGCAGTAATCATTGAGGCAATGCCCGGCTTCGGTCAGAAAGACCTGGCGACCCACTTTCTCGAAAAGCGGTGTCCCCACCGTCTTCTCCAATTGTTTTACATAAATACTGATGGCAGGTTGGCTGATTATCAGTTCATCGGCGGCACGGGAGAAACTGCTGTGTTTAGCAACCGTCCGAAAAATCTGCAATTGATGCAAGTTTAGCTTATTTTCCATGCGGCTCATGTAATCTGCTCCTCCTGCTTTACACTATGGGGAACTAAGCAATGTCTGCATCAATAGGAACATCCTCTGCCTCAATGCGTGCCAGGTCTTTTTTTAGAACAACACCGGCATTGGCAAACAGCCGGTTGGCCTGTCTTAGCTTAATTAGGTCTATGGCATTTCGTACCGTGCGAGCGTTTGCAAAATTAGGTAGTGCCAGCTGCTTTTCAATTAACGTTCGGAACGCCTGACTGGCAGCATTGTCCAAATAATACCCCTGCTGGGCCAGCATTATTCCCCCAATCTGCAGCAACTCATCCAGAAGGTAGTCCGGGAAGTCAATATGATGGGTGACCCGCGACCGCATGCCGGGATTCATGCGGTAGAATTCATCCATACGTTCTTTGTATCCGGCAAAAATAACAACCAGATCATCCTTTTGGTTTTCCATGACTTGCAAAAGAATTTCAATGGTTTCCTGGCCGTAGTCCCGCTCGTTGTCCTTGCGAAAAAGATAATATGCTTCATCGATGAAAAGAACCCCGCCCATAGCTTTTTTCAAAACTTCCTTGGTTTTCGGAGCGGTATGGCCTACATACTGACCCACCAGATCATCGCGTTGAGCCACCACCAGATGGTTGCGGCGGATGTAGCCCATGCAGTGAAGAATTTGCGCCATTTTCATGGCGACGGTGGTCTTGCCTGTGCCGGGCCGGCCAGTAAAGGACATGTGAAGTACCGGTCGGTCGGCCTTAAGTCCCCAGTCCCGCCTTAAACGGTCGACCATTAAGAATGCTGCTATCTCCTTGATTCTGGCCTTCACTTTCTGCAGGCCGACCAATTGACGATCCAGTTCGTCCAGTATTTCCTGAACTTTGGTTTCACGAAATGTCTGATCTAAATCGATTTGTACATTTTCCTGCCCGTCACACTCGATCAAGGATTCGCACGCCGGGTTGGCCACGCAGATCACCTCCTTTGCAAATCCTAATTCCAAGGTTGATGCCATCTTAACCAAGCTCTATGTCTACTGCATATCGGCAGGATAATATGCAATGAAACTTACCACCTGTCCCTGTCGGTCGGCATCGTAACCATTGATTTTAATATAGCAGTCAGGGAAAGCTTTCTTGCAAGACTGAAACTCGTACATGATGGCAGCGGCGTCTTTAAGATCAAACATGGGCAGACCCCACATCCGCCAATAGTTGTTCCGAGGGTGCGGCTCATCGGTGTATTCGACCGAGAGGCAATATCCCTGATTCAACACCCATTGAATTTGTTCCCTAACCTGATCTTCGTTAAGAGGCGGCATAAACGCAAAGGCACCCTGCTTCACTGTACCCATAAATAAACCCTCCGTTTAATGTATTTTTACTCATTAAATCTCTTATGATGTTGGTGTAACAACTACATCCGGTGTATCCGTTGATGCATAATCAAATGTGACATCTTTCCAGGTATCCAGAGCAGCTCGGAGCTCGGGCGATTTTTTTGCAGCCTCACGCAAAATGTCTTCTCCTTCTGCCAGTATATCCCGGCCGGCATTCCTGGCATAAACCACCGCTTCCACCGCCACCCTGTTGGCAGTGGCGCCGGCCGCAACACCCATGGGGTGCCCGATAGTACCGCCACCGAACTGCAAGACCACATCATCGCCGAAAATGTCCAGCAGTTGGGGCACCTGGGCCGCGTGAATACCACCGGAAGCCACCGGCATCACATTGGCAAGAGACGTCCACTCCTGGTCAAAATAAATACCGCGGCTGAGATCCTTGGAAATGTATTTATCCCGCAAAATCTTGCAGTAACCCTCCACCATGGAACGGTTGCCTTCCAGCTTGCCAAGGACAGTACCGGTATGCAGGTGATCGCCCCCGGCCATCCTTAACCATTTGGCTAAGACGCGAAAGTTAATACCATGGTTTTTCTGCCGTGTCATGGTTGCGTGCATCGCCCTGTGACAATGGAGTAAAAGACCGTTTTGCCGACTCCACTTAGACAGCGAAGTGAAAGCCGTCCAGCCGACAGTCAGAAAATCTACCATTATGATGGGCATACCGATTTCTTTGGCAAATTCTGCTCGCCTGAACATCTCTTCCACATCGGGAGCGGTAACGTTCAGATAGTGTCCCTTGCGCTCACCCGTCTCGGCCTCAGCCTTTTTCACCGCTTCGATACAATAGAGGTAGCGTTCGCGCCAGCGCAGGAAAGGCTGGCTGTTGGTATTTTCATCGTCCTTAGTAAAGTCCAGGCCACCTCGCAGCCCTTCGTAGACAACGCGCCCGTAGTTTTTACCCGACAATCCCAGCTTTGGCTTGACCGTACAGCCGAGAAGGGGCCGACCGTAGTTGTTTAACATGTCTCGCTCCACCTGGATACCGTGCGGCGGGCCCTGAAACGTCTTGAGATAGTGGGGAGGGATGCGCAGGTCTTCCAATCGCAGAGCTTTCAGGGGCTTAAAACCGAACACGTTACCGACAATAGAAGAAGTCATGTTGGCGATAGAGCCTTCCTCGAAAAGATCTAAATCGTATGCAATATAACACATGTGTTGGTTCGGTTCACCAGGTACCGGCTCAATGTGGTAACACTTAGCTTTGTAACGTTCCAGATTGGTCAGCCGGTCAGTCCAACATACGGTCCATGTGGCAGTGGATGACTCACCTGCCACAGCTGCCGCCGCTTCTTCAATCGGCACCCCTTCCTGCGGCGTCACCCGGAAGGCAGCCAGGATGTCTGAATCCTTCGGGGTGTAATTAAGGTCTAAATAACCCATCTGCCGATATTCCATCACCCCGGCACTGAACTGCTGTTTTGCCTCTGACATTTCTAAATACCTCCTCATTGTGTTTGTACACCAATATCCACTCATCGGTGTATCTCTAAAATAACAAGTAAAGTGACCTGTGTCTAATACAAGTTATTATAAGAATCTATAAATAAATGTTTATAAGTCATCATGTTTAAAAAACATTTTACTTCTTCAGGTAAAAATTCCTCAGGACATTCTTAATATCGGTTTCCATGACCACAAAAGCCGCCTCCTGCTTAGATTCTTAAAGCATGAGACGGCTTTTCTGCATTTATTGTCGGTTTTCCTGCAGTTTAGCATGATTTTTCGCCCACCGACAATGACATTGATTCCTTTACCGCCAATCTACGTGGGTGGTAACAACATACTCCTTTTCTTGTCAAACGAAAGTACGAACACGAAAAAAGCGTACCCGACTTTTACTTAGATCTTTTATCTAACTGGATTATAACACATTTTACAACAACAGAGCTATTTGTCTGCACTTCTCATGAAGGGTAAAAGTGTTACATGGGTCCAAAGAGAGGACTCAGCCAAACGTCCTGGCAAGGACACCGTCTACCGTTTCCTCAATCCAGAAACTGGCTAGCCTTGCTGTCCGCCGATATTGAATTTTCCGATGAAAAGATTTTAGGCATTTATAGTAAACGCTGGGACATCGAAATCTTTTTTCAAGATGTCCCAGTCATCTTGAACGCTAATCCCTGTTGCCAGGACACCGTACGGGCATGCCCAGATAATAACCCTGTCCGTATCGAATGCCGGCGCGGCGCAAAATTTCAGCTGTTTCACGGTTCTCTACGAACTCGGCCACTACTTCTATCGAAAGCTTTTGCAAAAGTTTTGCCATGTTTTCTACAATCATCCTGGAGCGTCCACTCCTGGTGATCTCACGCACCAGGGAACCCTCAATCTTGGCAAAGTAACAGTCAAAGTAACGAAGATAAATAAATGAGGAAAAACCGCTTCCAAAGTCGTCGACTGCCAGGCGCACCCCAAGATCTGTCAGCTCCTTGGCGAAAGCCTGCACAGCATTCATATCCAGCACGGCTTCTCGCTCGGTAATTTCGGCCACAACTTCTTCCGGACGGATGTCGTAGCGGTTGAACAGGTCAGCCATGAACCGTGGAGTTTCTCTGTTCTCCAACTCGCGCATAGAGAAGTTAATAAAGAAAATCTTGTCCTTCGCCCAAGAGCTCTTTTTTTCCCGCATGGCCTGCTCTATGACTATACTACCAATATCCTTCATAAGGCCGGATTGCTCGGCCGCCTCTACAAAAAGCCCGGCAGAAAGAAACTTTTCCCCTCTCCTCACACGAGCAAGCACTTCGTAACCTAAAGGCTTGCCCGTCTCTAAATCTACAATCGGCTGATAAAAGGGGACGATGCTCTCCTTCGAACGCAGAGCTTCCCGCAAGAGAAGAATTCTCTCGTGGACCACAGTAGGATTAGTACTCTCATCGAGCGCATCAATGAGCTGTACCCGGTTCCTCCCTTTCCTCTTGGCCGTTACCTGAGCAACCTCGGCAGCTAACATAAGGTCGGCTTGCGCCTGCCCATGGTGGGGGTACGAAGCCACGCCAATGCTGCTTGTAATGAAAATACCCTCCTCCCCCAAAGGACGAATTTTCAGCTCGCTAATGCCCTGGCACAGCACCTGCGCCTTTGCCAGGGCTTCAGCAGGACCCGCATCCAACAGTATAACCCCAAACTCGTTACCGCCTATGCGTGCAATGGCAAAGGCATTGGGGAACGACTCCTGCAGGAAGTCAGCCACAACCTTAAGTACAATATCCCCTACGATATAACCGTAAACGTCGTTAATCAGCTTAAAATTATCAATGTCTAGCCAGTATAAAGAAAACTCTCGTTTCGTGCGCCGCGAAAACTCGAGTGCCTGCTGCAACTCTTCTTCGAACTTGCGGCGGCTCAAAAGGCCTGTAAGAACATCTACTTCCGAAAACATCCGCATCTGGCGCGCTACTTCTCCCTGGTATCCCAGGAGTAGCAGGTCGAGGTCAAGAAGCAACGATGTCCCGCCGTACTTCACTCTTTGCAATTCTCTCTCCAGGAATTGGATAACCGGGACTAGTTCGTCGCAGCAACGCCCGAAAAAGAACCCATAGGCTGTTACCAGCTGCTCCAGCGACACTTCTGCAGCGCCCAGCTTTCTTCCGAGGTCTATACGCCGCTGCAAGAGTTCCTTGTCATGGTTTCCAGCAAACAACGCCAATAAGTCGCTCGCTGCCCCGCGCAGTTCCGCCTCGTTTGCCTCTTGCCCTACCAGATCCAACAAAGATCGCAGCCGGCCAGCGTATGCTTGCGCCACCCTTCCGGTAAGCTCTACATCATCCAAGGGCAATTGCCCGGCCTGGGAGGTTAGTTCTTTAATAAGCTCCAGCAATCCCTTTGAAAACCTCACGTACGCTCACTCCCCATCATCGCCCTTGGCAAAGACCACTCTGTTTTTGCCCAATTTTTTTGCTTGATACATTGCTTCATCCGCTTGCCGGATTAACTCGTCTGGATCGACAGAGCCACGGCCGGCATACCCGGCAATTCCTATACTTACCGTAAGACCATCCACACCCGGCAGTATCTTTTCCGCTGCTATTTGGGACAGAATTCGTTCCAGGGGAATCATGGCCTTGGCAAAATCTGTCGCCGGAAGGACAATTACAAATTCTTCACCGCCAAACCGAACGGCCAAGTCATCATTCCGCAAAATTCTTTTGATAAGACCAGCAACAAAACAAAGTGCTTCGTCGCCGGCCTGGTGGCCGAACCGGTCATTTATTCGCTTAAAATCATCCAAATCGAGCATGGCAACAACAAGCGGCTTGCCCTGCTCTTGAGCTTCTTCGAGCATCCGGGGAAGCAAACGATAAAGGGCTAGCCGGTTATAAAGCCCCGTAAGGTGATCGTGCTCAACCCTTTCCTTTAGCTGGAGGAGGAACGTATCAATAACTATCAGAATCTGGGCCAAAAACTCGGTCGCACGGGCTATGTATATCCACTGCACATTGTCGCTGTCCCGCTTAATTCCCATGACTTCGCGCAGAGCCCGTGTATGCACGTCCAAGATGCTGGCGGCCTGCACCTCGCTCCCGTCCAGGCAGCGCGGCAGATCCTGGTACGCTTCCAGAAGCACCCCTTCCGTAGCCCCTTCAAACATATAACGCTCAAGATAACTGCGGTAAGTTGAATAGAATTCCCCCGACAACTATTCATACCTCCTCCCTAGCAGCACGCTGGCATCGTCTTCAGCAATGCCATATCTCTCTACCACACGGCATGCCGCTTCATCCCCTGCCCCTTCCCAGAGCCATTGCAAACCTACGGGCGAAAAGCTACGCTTGATCCCGTCGGTACAAGCCAGAAGAAGAGCAGGCCCCGGCAGCTCCAGCCGGCGGATGGCAGGTTTCAGCATTCTCTTGCCTGCAATGCCCGGCTGCCCCACCAGGACATCCGTACCTTTTCGCGTCAGCACCCACCCTCTGATGTTTCCGACCAAGATGTATTCTATCGCTTTCCTGTCAAGCAGGGCCAGGAAAAGAGCGCATCCCCGCGTATGTGCAGCCGCTTCTTCCAGAACGGAGTATGTCTGCTGCAAAACACCCGTGGCCCGCTGCATCGCCTGCGCCAGGACCACCGCCCCGCGGTGTGCTCCCTCCCCATGGCCCAGCACATCTGCTACAACTACGAGTGCGTGGTACCCAATTCTTTAGTATAACAAAGGTCGCCGTTTACCTTCTCCCGCCAGTGGGGACGCGAATATGCCGACACTTCCCACCCGGAGCCTTCCCGTGCCTGCTCGCCGGCTTCCGGTTTTTCAACTTGTAAACTCAAAACTTGCGCCTCCTCTTTTCCACCCTCACCACGGTGCCCGTGCCGACTTCGGAGGCAATCTCACAAAAATCCATAAGGCGCCTTATTCCCGACAAGCCTATACCCAGACTGCGCTCATGTGTCGTATAGCCTTTTGTCAGAACCCTTTCTACGCTCTCGATGCCCGGACCACGATCAGCCGCCACCACCTGTATGGCAGGCCCACCGCTCTCCTCGGGCCGTTTACGGATCATTATTTTACCAGGTTGTGCATAGCGATAGATATTGCGTGCAAGTTCAGAAACCGCAGTGGCTACTTTGGTTACATCAGCGAGAGAAAAACCAAGCTCTTGGGCAAGTTGCTTGGCCATCTGTCTGGCTATGGCAATATCTTCTTCCCGGGAGATGCGCACCACCACGTCAAAGTCGTTTTCCGAAATATCCAGCAACTCCCTTAGTTTCCCGTCCAAGACCCACTACTCCTCTCTCAGGGCGAATATACCAGACCCATAGCGTGCTCGAGGTCACGAGCAACCAAAAAACCTTGCAGTTCTATCCCCATTTGCGCCAGGGTTAGGGCCACAGGAGGCTGAATACCGCAGATCACCGTGCGGCAACCCATCAGGTGGGCCATGGCGGCAGTCTCCGTAAGAGTATAGGATATATAGCTGTCGATTACCTCCACCATCCGTACGTCCAGAATAACCGCCCGTACCCGGTGCTCCTGAATTTCCTCCAAAAGCTGTGCTTGCAGCTGCTCCACAGTCTTATCGTCCAGGTCTATCTGTATGGGCACCAACAAAGAATCACCAATCCTTATGGTTGGGACCACCTTTTCTTTAAATGCCATCGTGTTCTCCACCTTCACCTTCACCCGGGAAATTACTGCCCCGCGCCCATAAGATTTTCCTCTGCCGGCTCCTGTCTTCCTCGATCATGGCTATAGACTGGCGCAGAGCATCTTCAAGGTCACGCGCTATCGTCACCATGCGGAAATCGATCCCCAGCTTAACCAGGGTGTGGGCGATTTCGGGCTTAAGGCCGGTTAGGATAACATCCGTTCCCAGTAGCTTCACTGCGCTAAACGTTTCGATAAGAAAACCACCCGCTGCCGTGTCAATCGTGGGGACCCCGGTGACGTCCACAACTACCACTTTGGCCCGCGTGGCACTGACGCGATCCAAAAGCCTTTCTGCCATACCCTGCGCCCGGTCACTATCCAGGCCGCCAATCAGCGGCACCAGCAGTATCTCCCTCCAAATGCGGATTATCGGCGTTGCCAGCTCCGAAAGCATGCGCTCAAGCTCGCGAACAGCCTGCTCGCTGTCATGGCGCAGTTCACCACAAAGCTCTAGAACCAGCGGCAAAAGCTCGGCTGCCGGAAAAGTTGGAACACGCTCGATAACAAGTTTTAGCTTTGCCCCCAGCGCCGTTTCTCCCAGTTCATGAAGCAACCCAAACAAGGGTTCCCGTATCGCCTCACGCAAATTATTTCCGGTGGCACCCGAAACAACTCCCGGCAAAAGTTCGCGCCATAGTTTCTCTTCATGCTTACTACCAGCCTCCAGCTCCTCAACAAGCATTTCTACCAGGTTATTATTCACTTTAACATGCTCCTTTCAATTAAAAGTACGTGCGTGTAAAAAACATAACCGTCCGTCCTTGCGGATCTTTAGGAGCGGGCCGCTTCATCCCGCTCTAAAACCTTTTTCATTGCTTCTATCACCGCCGGGTCAAACTGCTTCCCGGAACAACGCCTTAGTTCCTCTATTACCCACTTTTGGTAAAACGCCCTGCGATAAGGCCTGTCCGACTTCATGGCTCATAAGAGTCCACCACCTTGAATGAAATATTGTTACGTTGGGTCCAGGCAAAAGCGGTTTTTCCCTTGTCTCTTCGCCTGATAACAGGCTGATCCGCCCTTTCAAGCAAGGAATCAACAAAATCGTTGTTTTTCGCCAAGGCTATCCCCAGGCTTGCGGTAACCTGGCGGTGAGGGAAAGGAAAAGCCTCTATAGATTTCCGTATTCTTTCCGCCACTGCTACAGCACCTTCCTCTTTTGTCCCTGGAAGAATGATTACAAATTCCTCGCCCCCGTAACGGCCCGCAATATCCACGAGCCTGATGGAGTTTCTTATTATCTCTGCCGTCTTCTGCAGCACCACATCGCCGGCCACGTAGCCATAGGTATCATTGTAAGCCTTGAAGTTGTCTACGTCCACGAAAATAACCGACAAAGGGATACCGTACCTGACCGTCCTCTCGAGTTCGGTAAACAGCATGTTCCGCAGGGAACGCTTATTAAAGAAACCGGTCAAGAAGTCGGTTTCGGCTTCTCTTTCCAGGCGGTGTATAAGCTTCGCGTTAGCCAGGGCTACCGCGGCGAAGTTCGCATATATCTGCAGGTTTTTGCTACCGTTGTCATCCAGGGAAACAGGGGCCACTATACCTAACAGCCCGACGGCACCCAAAGCACTCCAGAGGGGATAAACCATGATTTCATTCCCGGGAGCAACCTCTAAACCGGTGAGACCCGGTAGCGTCATTAATTCCTCAATACGCAGAGATGACGGCTCAACTTTTGAAAATACCTGCTCAATCAACGGCTGGACCATCGGCCATTCGGTCCCGGTCAATAGGTGGCTGTGTTCACCTTTGGCTTGCGCTATTCTGATTTTGTCACCTTCTCGAAGGCCTACAAAGCATAAATCAACCTTGTAGATTATAATCAGCGAATTCGCTATAAGGTCCAGAACCTTGTCCAGCTCGACGATGGAGGTCATCAGGCGGCTGATCTCATAGATGCTGTTCAGCTCAAGCCTCCGTAATCCTAACAGGTTTTTTTCCAGGATAGCCTTAAGAACCTCATTAATCGTCTGGTAAATGCTATGTGCTTTCGTAACAAAGATATTTTCTTCCTCACGTCCCACCTGGGTTATAAGCTTGGTAGGAGTGATAATAAGGAACCCTATCTTTTGGGCGTAGGAGCCAGGCGGTACGCACAAAGTTTAATCCCGTAAGGGCAGGTAAGCATGTCTTTATCTTCTAATGAACCGAGGGCAGACTTATAAAAACTGATACACTTTTCGTCGCGGAGCACCCTCCTTTATTTACCTCCCGGCATAATTCAACGGGCAGACTAAATTTGGAAAAAAAACCACCATTTGTATCTAAGATATAAATATTTGCATCCATGACATTGGCCAGCGTATCCTGAAAGTCCTGCCAGTATTTTACCGATATATTGAGGAGAAGGTTTGTTGGCATCTAGGAGCACCTCATTTTAACATATCTGCTCTGTCTAATTTACCGAGAATACTTATTCCGTTTGGCGTTATCTCAAATTCCCTCAGGTCCTTGTTATGGTCGCTTCCACGGGTTTTCATGATGCCAAGGACTTTTTTGATGTGGGAATTATCCTCTACATACCGCAGTATGATTATATTATCGATTATTAAGGATATTTGTGTTTTGGATACTATGAGGGATGAAAAGGGGTCGTCGTTGACCGCCGTAAATATGGTGTTAATATGCCGTCTCCTGAGCTGCTGTCCCAGCGCCCAGAGATAATCCTTGTACTTTTGTAGATCAGAAACGCTGTTTTCAAAAGAAGAGATGCTGTCGATGACAAACCTCTCCACCTTTTTTTCCCTGATCATGTCCAGTATCTCAAAAGCGTGTTTATCTACATCCAGTTCTACGGGAGAAATAAACTTGATATCAAGTCGATCCTCTGCCAGATGTCTATCTATCTCCCACCCCAGATGACGGGCAGTATTCAGAATTTGAGCTACAGGCTCTTCAAATGAAAGGAATATTCCTTTTTCGCCTTTTTCAGCCCCTTCCAGCAGGAACTTAAGGGCAAATATCGTCTTGCCCGCACCTGTGCCACCGGAGATGAGTGTAATAGTACCTTCTAATAACCCGTCAGACAACATTTCGTCTAAATTCGGTATCCCGAATCCCTTGCGCCCCTGCTTGACCTCGTACCGGAGTTCTTTACCCTCCGGTCTCATCCTCGGGTACACTTCTATTCCCGCAGGGCTGATTTGAAATAAATGTTCCCCCTGTTCAAAACTGGTCCCCCTCATTTTCCGAATACGTATAAACCTTTTTTGAAAACGCTTTTCTCCCTGCCCGTAAAGGTGAAAAATCCCGTCAGCAATGGCAAACTCGCTTAAGAGCGTCAGCTCCTGTTCTTCGTACTCGCCGACGAGAAATACGGTGATTTCCCATATTGATAGAGCGGCAGCCAGGTCAAAAACAAAAGCCTTAAAAGTTTTTTCGTCCGGGAAGAGGTCTCTTATGGCCTTGAAGCTGTCAATTACAACTATGTTCGGCAGATGTTTTTTGATCATTCCAGTCAGGTATTCCAGAGCATTGTCCGTGCCCTGTTTGCGCAGAACATCTCCCAAATCCCCGTAAATAACCTTGTCACCCAGCAAATCATCTGAAAAAAACTCAAACCCCTGCAGATGCCTTACCATTTTGAACTGTGATTCCGATATAGTGGTCAGGTATAGACTTTTAAGGCCGCTCCTGGCGCTGTTAAATATGATGTTTTGGACAAATATCGTCTTTCCGCTGCCCGGAGCGCCGGAAACAATGTTTAATGAATAAACAGGTATGCCGCCACCAAGAATAGAGTCAAAATTTTTGATGCCTGTTATCAATTTATCCATCTATCATTCCTCCCTGGTAGAAAAAGGTATGCCGGTAGCTTCTTCTTTCAGCTTGTTTTTTATTTCTTCCGCTCTTTCATGGCCAAGAAGTTTGGCCAAAATTGCTACATACCTGGTGATAAACTTCATGAACATGTCTTCAACAGGCAGGTCAGAGTTTTCCTCTAAACAGGCTGCTATCTTTGCGCACGAGATCCCATTTTGGTCGTACTGCAGGAGTTCTATTTCCTTATGCTCCAGCGAAACTTCCCACACAACCCTTTCTAGAAGAAGATTCACAGAAACCATTCCAAGGTACTTCGCCGACGTAATCCATATCTCCCTCAGCAAAGTTTCATACTGCTCGATCCGCTCCTTTTTGAATTCGCTCATAACAATCCTCCTCAGATAAAAACATAGATTCACACTAACTCTTTTTCTTTTTCCCTTCTGACTCCCAAGCGGCTGCGGGAAAATCAGGAGATAATCACTGCATCCTGGAAGCTCACGCCTCAACAGGTTAACACAACAAGCCGCCTACTCCATGTAAAGGTCTGACGCAAGCGGTCAAAACCCGCCTGGTATTATCCAGGTTGATCTTAATAATGATACACCCTGCTCAAACTGGAAGGAAAGAAAAAATTAACGACGCCACCGGTCATCATCGCTACGATGGGGACGGATTATCTGCGAGAGCACTTCTACAAAAAGTCCCATTAGGGCATCCACTTAGGGTATCTACCCCCTCCCCGGAAATTTCTTTCATTTCATCTTCCGGAATTCGAAGGAAAGCCTCCACCACACACGGGTCAAACTGCCGGCCCGCCCATCGCCTTAGTTCCTCCCGCGCCTGCCGTTGAGTAAGCGCCTGCCGGTAGGACCTGGCGGACGTCATGGCATCGTAAGTATCGGCCACGCGGATAATACGCGCCAGCAGCGGAATCTCTTCCCCAGCCAGGCCGGCAGGATAACCACCGCCGCCATAATCCTCGTGATGGTGCCGTACGGCTGTAATGACCGCCGCCGGAAATCTGGCCGGCTCCAGAATCCTGGCCCCCACAACAGGGTGGCTCTGCATCTCCTTTCTTTCCTCCTCAGTGAGAGGTCCCGGTTTGAGAAGAATGTCTTCCCGCAAGCCAATCTTGCCCAAATCGTGTAAAAGCCCGGCCAGGTAGACTTGTTCCTTTTCTTCGGCGCCAAGCCCCAGGGCGCGGGCACACGCCCGCGCCCAATTCGCCACCCGCCCGGAATGACCCCGCGTGTAAACGTCCTTGGCCTCCAATGCCGCCGCCAAAGCCTGCACGGCACTCAAATAATAATCCCGCAGCGACGAGTAAAGCCGGGCGTTCTCCAGTGCCAGCCCGGTCTGACTTGCGATGGTCGCCAGGTAACCGACTTCTTCTTCCTTCCAACGATGCGGTATGGGGGAATAAACTGACAATGTGCCCAGAATCTTTCCACTCGCCCGCACCGGCACCACGGCAACGGACCGCATTTCGGCCGCGTAGATGTGGGGGTGCGTGCCGGGTCCGCTGGCGGCCAGATCTCCCGCGACGACAGGTTTTCCCGTCTCGAGTACCTGACCCAGCGGGGTACCCTCCGGCCGGACACGACCTGCAGTTCTGCGCTCATGCCCAGGCCGGCCTTCAGCACCAGTTCGCCCGTCTCCTCATCAAGCAGCCTCAGCACACACCACTTCGCACCCAGGACCTCCTTCAGGCTTTGCAGTGCACATCCTATGAGCACGTCCGCTTCTAAACTGGAAGATACCAGTTGCCCGACCTCAATAAGTTGTTTGAGCATCGCCGCGTTTTCCTCCAGATCCCGGAAAAGACGAGCGTTCTCCAGGGCCAGGGCAAGGCTTGTACCAAGGACGCTTAAAAAGCGAGCTTCGTCTTCGCCGAACTCTGCACCCTCAGGTTTGCCGGACAGTGTCAACACCCCTGTTATTTTATCCCCGACCTTGAGGGGCATGGAAAGGGCTGGCCGCTTCTCCTCCACTGTGTTGCCTTCCGGGTGGCTGTCAAATCGCAACTCACTTGCTTTGCGCGTTACCGCTTCAATGACCTCTTTTTCGGGAACCACCCGGAACTCTTTGCTCGATTCCGCAGTAGCAGCAACTTCAGTTGATTCGGGGGTTCCCCCGGCAAGCATGACCACCGACCCGCTGGTGGCACCGGTCAGCCCGAGGACGAGTTCCAGGGCCTTTTGGGCTACTTCTGATACACGAAGGCTTGACGAAACAACCTGGCTGAACTCGAACAAAGCCGCAAGCTTTTCAGTCTTTTCCAGCAACTCTTGCTTTGAATACAAAAGCCGGGAAAGAGTATCCGTGAAGGTATGAAAAGGTTCGACTGCCTCCCGGAGGCGCTCTTCCGGCCATACCGGTACCATCCGGGCAGCTTCCATAAGTTCCTTTCCATTAAGGCTCAATTCTCTTGCCAGTTCCGGCACAATCTCGAGACGCAGCGGTTCCAGGCTTACGTTCTCCCCTATCACCACGGCTGCAGTCTCGTTTTTTATTTTGATCGGGAGAGCAATAAGTACCAGACCGGCATGGCACAACCGCAACGCGGGTTGCCCGGATTTGGCAACGGCCTTTGCCGTTTCAATCCGGGAACTCTTACAACGCGCATGACCCGGGTCCGTATTATTGATTATGGCACAGAAAGGGCAAAGATTACTTATCCTCACTAGCGTTGCATAAATAAATTTCCAAAATGTCAATATCTAAAATTCTAGAAAAAAACCAATAAATCATTGTTTTTCCAGCAATATCCTGTAAAAATGATTAAAATCTCCTTATAATTGAGGTATAACAGGTAGTCCTGTCCATAATCTCAAAAATAAGGAGACATCGCATGGACAAGGATACCAATAAATCCACATATA
>NZ_AWQQ01000006.1 GCF_002607855.1 Desulforamulus profundi | reverse complement strand
TTGCTTTAACAGATTGCGCCCCGCCGGTTACTCGATTGTACCACACGCGGGGACCCCGTCCGTCAAGACTTCCCTTCGGCGCCACTTTAATTTAAGTTAACCTCTGGGGCTCACCAAGAACATTTTAGGATAACAAGGGGAGCTGTTATTTATTTCCAAAGTGTCAATACCTTGACAACTTAATTCACATTAAATAAGAAGTCCTTAACTGCAACCCTGAAAACCGGCGGTTGCGGTGAGTGTGCCACTTCCTGCCAGTCTGCTTGCAAAACCTCTTGCACCGTAGGCAACCAGGTTTGCGCCAAGCAAGCGTAAGCAGTTCAAGTCGGAAACACAGCAAAACCACAACCTTGTCTCCTCGGGATCCTTTTCCCCGTGGGGATAAGGTAATTTTTTGACTATTTGGCGCATAAATTTTATCGTTGATAGTGTAAGAAAAGCTAAGCTCCGCCAAGCCCCTGTTGTATCAAAGGGCACAAGGAAGCAGAAAACCAAGCTTTTCTAATCGGAGGGCTTTATGATACATAAATTTATATTTGACGGTGTCCGCATTGTCTTAGATGTCCACAGCGGGGCAGTCCATGTGGTGGATGAACTGGTGTGGGATATTTTAGAACTCTACCAGGTAAAATCCGGGGAGGGAATCTTACAGACCCTGACCCCTCAGTACAACCCAGAGGAAATTGAACAGGCACTGGCTGAAATAAACACTCTACAAGAGGAAGGCCTTTTGTATACCACCGATCCACACCAGGAGGGCTACCGGCCCAGGAGGGACGGTGTGGTCAAGGCCCTGTGCCTCCACGCGGCCCACGACTGCAACTTGCGGTGCAAATACTGCTTTGCCGGCCAGGGGCAGTTTGGCGGCCCCAGTGGCTTGCTGTCCGCTGAAACGGGACGGGCAGCCATTGATTTTTGATTGATCAATCGGGTAACCGTAAACACATTGAAATTGATTTTTTCGGCGGGGAACCCCTGCTTAATTTTAAAGTGATCAAAGAGCTGGTCCCCTACGGCAGGGAAAAAGCCAAACAGGCCGGCAAGGAAATCAAATTTACCCTGACCACCAACGGCGTGCTATTAAACAAAGAGGTGCAGCAGTTTCTCCTGGAAAACCAAATGGCTGCGGTATTAAGTTTGGACGGTCGGCCCGAAGTCCATAATGCCATGCGGCCCACTCCCGCGGGCAAAGGGTCCTATGACAGGGTGCTGGGGGCATTTCAGGAGTATGTACAGCAAAAACCGCCGGGCGGTTACTACATCCGGGGAACCTATACCCGGCACAACCTGGATTTCAGCCAGGATGTCCTCCACATGGCGGAGCAGGGCTTCCGGGATATTTCCGTGGAACCGGTGGTGGCAGGCAACGAGACAGACTATGCCTTCCGGGAAGAGGACCTTCCCGTCCTGATGCAAGAGTACGAGAAGTTAACCCGGCAACTCCTGGCCCGCCGGGAAGCCGGAGAGCCGGTTAATTTCTTCCACTTCAACATCGATTTAAACGGCGGCCCCTGCCTGCCCAAACGTCTGTCCGGATGCGGTGCAGGCTATGAGTACCTGGCGGTCACACCGGAGGGAGATCTGTACCCCTGTCATCAATTTGTCGGCAAACCGGAGTTTTTACTGGGCCATGTGAACGAGGGCATTAAAAACCCGGACATTATAGAAACATTCCGCCAGGCCCACATTTACAACAAGCCCCAATGCACCAACTGCTGGGCCAAATTTTACTGCAGCGGCGGCTGTCATGCCAACGCCCAGGCCTTCAATGACAATTTGCTGAAACCTTACGAAATCGGTTGTCATCTGGCCAGAAAACGGTTTGAATGTGCCATCTATTTGCAGGTTAAGCAGGCCGGACTGGCTTAAAAAATAAAGGACTCCGTTTTATCACTGTGGGAGCGGAGTCCTTTGTCATTTACAACAACATGTCATTTACAAAAACTTTACTCGGACAAAGTATTGTGGTAAAATATACGTGCCTTATTTTGCCTTTCTACGACTTCTTTTCCAACTGAATAGGGTTCCATAGAGAATGATCAGATTTGTTCCCGAAAGGAGTTGAACCATGCGGTTACAAGAGAAGTTTGCGTCTATGAAGGCTTGGCTGGAGAAACAGCCAAAAACGTTCAAGCAAGGCATGTCCGCATTTTTGGTTTTGGTGTTGGTTTTTGGAATGATTTCCGCAGCAAGAGCCAACGGAGCTTGTGCCGTTGAAGTTGACGGTCAGATTGTGGCAGTGGTAAAAAACAAGGCTGTGGCAGAAGCGGTCGTTAATTCGTTAGTCAAAGAACAACAGGACAAAGTACCCAACGTGAAATCCCTGCAAAAGATTACATATAAGAAAACCGGGTCACAGACTGATTTAGTTAGTGAAGAAAAACTCAAACAACTGCTGGCCCAGAGGTTAACCTTTGAAGCTACGGCTGCAGGCATAGAGGTAAACGGCAGTTTAAAGGTAGCGGTAAAAGATAAGGCAACAGCAGAAACGGTGCTGGAAAAACTAAAACAGTCCTTCCAGGTGGGCTCTGACTTTAAGGTAGACTTCCAGGAAAAGGTTGCCGTGGTGGAAGTACCTGTCAAGGCAGAGAGAGTGTTGTCGCCGGAGGCTGCTTTAAGCCGCCTCAAAGGTGAATCGGACACCCCAAGGTATTACACGGTAAAAGAAGGCGACACCCTGTGGGACATTGCCCTTGCATGCAAAGTAAGCCCGGACGATTTGCTGGCTAACAACCCGGGATTTGAACCTGAAAAAATGCAGATTGGCCAGAAGATCAAAATGGTCGGCGTGCCGGAACCCATCATCAATGTGGTGGCTGTTGCCGAAAAAACCGTTAAGGAAGATATTGTCCTGGCCCAGCAGGTGAGAAAAAACTCCACACTACCCTTTGGTAGGACAAAAGTGATCCAGAAGGGTGAAACCGGTCAAAAGGAAGTTACCTATAAGATTATTGCTGTAAACGGTCTGGAGACCGAGCGAACCATTTTAAGTGAAAAAGTACTGAAAGAAGCAAAGCCGCAGATCATTGAACGCAGTGCTCAGACCATGGTGGCATCCCGTGGTTACAGGCCGGGCGGCGCCATTTTATCGCCCTTCGGTATGAGAAACGGGCGCATGCACACCGGTATCGACCTGGGAAGGCCATACGGTTCTCCCGTGGGCGCCTATAACTCCGGGCGGGTCATCCGGGCCGGCTGGTACGGCGGCTATGGCAAATGTGTGGACATCAGTCACGGCAACGGTATTGTAACCCGTTACGCCCACCTATCCACCATCAATGTCAGTGTGGGTCAAAGCGTTGAAAGGGGTCAAAACATCGGTCGAATTGGTTCCACCGGCAGATCCAGCGGACCGCACCTGCACTTTGAAGTAATCGTTAATGGGGTGCCTAGAAATCCCATCGGCTATATATAAGACGTATGATACCTCCCGGATGTTGCACGGGAGGTTTACTTTTATTGAACAATTTGTTATGATTGTCCATAGCAATTATTGGCAGTAAACTGAGGTGAAGAAGTTTGTTTTTTAAGCACTTATCTCCCCGGGCCAGGCAAAAACGCCTGCAGCGTATCGTCTTTGGGGTATTGGTAGCAGTCCTGTCACTGGGCTTAATCGGTTCCTCGTTGGTTTGGACCGGTTTCGGCGGCGCTCAAAAAGAGTCCCAGGCCCCCACTACCCTGGAAGAGCGCATTAAATTACTGGAAGAACAGTCTAAGGACAAACCCAATGACAAAGGACTTTTGCTTTCCCTGGCTTCCTATTACAGTCAGGCCGGCAAGGTGGAGCAGGCCAGGGGAACCTATGAAAAAGTGATACAATTGGACCCCGAGGATATCTCCGCCCGCCAAGACCTGGCACTGGTGTATTACACCCAAGGCAAAACCAATGAAGCGGAACAGGAATTAAAAAAGGCGTTGGAAATTGAACCTGCCAACCCGGATGTGAATTTTCAGTATGCCAAACTGCTGGCGGCCAAGAAGGATTACCAGGCTGCCATAGCCCATATGGAAAAAGTTCTGGAAACCCAGAAGGACGGACCAAAAGCCGAAGAAGCACGCAAATCCATTGAAAGTTGGAAAGCGGAAGCCGGGCGATAAATGCCCGGCTTCTTTATATTTCCACTAGGACTGGCACCATCAGGGTACTATAATAGAAACTGATTAACTAGTTAGAAGAGGTGCTACTATGCCTAAAGTTCAACAAAACACAGATGCGGCTAGAATGCACCGTTATTTAGGAATCACCCTGGCTGCCTTACTTGTACTGGCAGCTTTCTTTGTGAAACTGCCAAACGTGATTCGCTCCGGCACCTATACGGTCTTCCGTGAGACCTTAAAACAAAAGGCCCTCTGGACCACCCGCCATATGGAGACCCTGAACGGGGACCATTTTATCGTTCGCTATCCCGAAGGAAATGAAGCAGATGCCCGGCTGGTCCTGGCCACAGCAGAAAAGTTTTACAACCCTATCGCCGGGAAATACGGGTACACCAACCGGTCAAAGATTCCCGTGATCGTTTATCCTTCCAGATCGGAACTAAACCGTAACTTCGGCTGCCGGCCAACGAAAGCGCCATGGGCGTCTACTGGACCGGTGTTATCCGGGTTCTTTCCCCCAACGTATGGGTTGCCGAAGAAGACCCTCACCTCTACCGGGATGAATTTATGAATTCAGGCCCCATGGCCCATGAGTTTACCCACCTGGTGGTGGATTATGTCACCGTAGGCAATTACACCCGCTGGTTTACCGAGGTATAGCCCAGTATGAAGAATTTAAGTTAACAGGTTTTGAATTTGAAAATACAGAGTCCTCATTGGACCAACCCCTTTACCGGCTGGACGAAATGGACATATATTTTGACAGCCTGCCCAACCAATCGCTGGCCTACCGGCAGTCCTACTTGGCTGTCCGCTACATCGCGGAAGTCTATGGTGAAGAATCCTTGAAAGCCATTTTGGAGAGCCTGGCTAAGAACAACAAAATCGACCAGGCCATACCCGATGCGCTGGGGGTAAAAATGGAAACATTTGAAAGAAATTACCAGCACTGGGCGCGAGAGCACGAAAAATTGAGCCAATTGTAGGACTTTTGGCCAGCATTTGTTAAGAAAGCAGGAATTATCCTGTTCCTTAGAGAATATATTTCTGTTGATTCGGGGAGCGACATAATATTAGGAGGTCAAAACAGTTGAGCAAACTTATAATTGCAGGAGGACGACCGCTCCAGGGCAAGGTAAAGATAAGTGGTGCTAAAAACGCTTCCCTCGCTATTTTATGTGGTGCTTTACTGGCGGAGGATGAGGTTATTTTAGAAAACGTCCCGGATATCAGTGATGTCCGGATTTTATTAGAAATTCTGGGAACCATGGGTGTTAAAATTCGCTGGCTGGCAGAGGAGACATTATCCCTCCACAGCCCCGAACGGTTAGAGGAGGAAGCGCCCTACGAACTGGTAAAACAGCTCCGGGCATCCAACCTGCTTTTAGGACCCATGTTGGCCCGTTACGGCAAAGCATCCGTCTCCCTGCCCGGAGGCTGCAATATCGGCGTTCGTCCCATGGACCTGCACTTTAAAGGCATGGTGGGACTGGGAGCAGAATTAAATCTGGAAAGGGGCTCCATCCAGGGCAAAACCGGACGCCTGACAGGAAGCAGAATTTACCTGGACTTTCCCAGTGTGGGGGCCACCGAAAACATCATGATGGCAGCCTGCCTGGCCAAGGGCCAGACAGTCATTGAAAACGCAGCCAAAGAGCCGGAAATTGTCGACCTGGCCAACTTCTTAAACGCCCTGGGAGCCAAAGTTCGCGGGGCCGGTACCGATTTGATTAAAATTCAAGGCTTCCATCGCCTAAAGGGCGGCCGCTATTCCATTATTCCCGACCGCATCGAAGCAGGAACCTTCATGGTTGCTGCCGCTGCCAGCAGAGGCGATGTGTTGCTGGAAAACGTCATTCCCCGCCACCTGGAACCCCTCAGCGCCAAGCTGCGGGAAGCCAATGTGGAAGTCCTGGAAGGGGAAGACACCCTCCACATTAAAGCAACCAACATGCAGCCCAGAAGCATCGACATCAAAACCATGCCCTACCCCGGCTTCCCAACCGATATGCAGTCTCAAATGATGTCCTTCCTATCCACGGTACCTGGTACCAGCATTATTGTAGAAAACATCTTTGAAAACCGCTTCCGGGTGGCCGATGAACTAAAACGCATGGGCGCCAACATCAAAGTAGAAGGCCGCATGGCTGTTATCGAAGGCGTTCCTTCCCTGCAGGGAGCCAAAGTCAAAGCATCCGACCTCCGGGCCGGTGCCGCACTGGTCATCAGCGGCCTCATGGCTCAAGGCGAAACAGAAATCGGCAACGTAAACTACGTAGACCGCGGCTACGCAAATCTCGAACAAAAACTCACCAGCCTCGGTGCCCGCATCCGCAGAGAATAATTCAACGACATCGGGAAAAAATACCAAAGGGCGTGCCACAAGCACGCCCTTTTCTAATAACCTAATCAAGGAGACCGCCATGAAGATATCCATCTTGGCTGCAGGCAAGTTAAAGGAAAAATACCTCTCTGAAGGCATCAAAGAATACCTCAAACGCATGACCCCCTATGCCAAACTAGACATCACCGAAGTCCCCGACGAACCTTGGCCTGAAAACGCCTCCCCGGCCATCGAAGACCAAGTCCGCCAAAGAGAAGCCGAACGATTAATGAAAAAACTCCGCCCCGGCACCTTCCTTATTGTCCTGGATCCCCGGGGAAAAATGTACTCCTCCGAAGAAATGGCGGATAAGCTGCAGGAACTGGCACTCAATGGCCGCAGTGACGTCACCTTCATTATTGGAGGGTCGGTAGGGTTGGCACCTTCTGTTGTTGAGAGGGCAGATTTGCTACTATCAATATCAAAATTAATTTTTCCCCACCAACTGATGAGGCTTCTTCTTATGGAGCAGATATACCGTTGGTTTAAGATATTGAAGAATGAACCTTATCACAAATGAGGGATAGTTATGTTTTGTTAAGAGGTAAATAAGGATGGGGGCTATATATTATAAGGACAATATAAGGGAGATAGAATGAAATGAATTTAGATCAAAAAGCAGAAAAACCACATGTTTCAAGTTCTCGCAGACGGCAACCCGGGATGCGCGTCCTTGTAATGACCGCTGTTTCGGCGGAGAGGGATGCCGTGTTGCGGGGGCTACACAGCGATACAAGGGTTGACGTCTTGGTGGCGGGTGTCGGCCCGGTAGCGGCCGCAGTTAACACGGCTAAGGTGTTGGCAACTGCCGAATATAGCTTGGTTGTCAGCGCTGGTATCGGTGGAGGCTTTCCTGGTAGAGCTGAGGTGGGTTCACTCGTGGTGGCGAACGAGATCGTCGCCGCTGACTTGGGAGTGGAGACCCCAGAAGGTTTTTGTAGTTTGGATGAGTTGGGCTTCGGCTCCACCCGCGTCCAGGTCGATGCTAGCCTGGTGGACCGGGTTACTGGGGCGCTGCTAGCGGCTAAGCTGCCAGTCAATACCGGTCCTGTGCTCACTGTATCAACCGTTACGGGTACGGCTACGAGCGCCACCGAACTGGCTGCAAGGGTGCCAGGGGCCACTGCCGAAGCTATGGAGGGGTATGGCGTGGCACTCGCGGCTCATGATTGCGGTTTGCCAGTTCTGGAGATTCGCGCTATCTCAAACATGGTCGGTCCACGGGATCGGGCTGCATGGCGAATCAAAGAGGCTCTAGACGTTCTGGAAGCTGCTAGCTCAGTATTGTCGGAGGTGCTACTATGAAAATTGCCTTCTCTCCTTGCCCCAACGACACGTTTATTTTTCACGCTTGGGTACACGGACTAATACCCGGTGCACCTAAGCTTGATGTCACCTACGCTGATATCGACATCACGAACAGTCTGGCAGCCGGCCCCGACGGGACGGAGGTAGTCAAGATCTCGTGCGCGGCTCTACCGTGGGTATTATCCGAGTACGCGCTGCTGCCATGTGGGGGCGCGTTGGGTAGAGGCTGCGGGCCACTGGTACTGACGTCAAACAGAGTGGGTAGCACCAAGGATCCAGCAGTGCTAGCCAACAGACGGGTGGCGGTACCAAGTGAACGATCAACCGCTTACTTACTTTTTCGGTTATGGGCAGCTCAACATGTGCCAGGGGGAGTGGGCGAGATTGTAGTCCTGCCGTTTCACGAGATTATGCCGGCGGTGCGTGAAGGTTTGGTTGATGCTGGGCTTGTGATCCATGAGGCACGCTTTACCTATCCTTTATATGGGCTACACCTCTTGGCCGACTTAGGCAGTTGGTGGGAGGCTGATACCAACCTGCCCATCCCGCTGGGAGCGATTATCGCCCGTCGGTCACTGGATCTATCTGCAATCGCCGGCTGGATTCGGGCATCGGTCAAATATGCGTGGGCACACCCGGAGGAGTCACAGCAGTACGTGCTACACCATGCCCAAGAGTTGTCCCCCGAAGTAGTACAAGCGCACATCAAACTTTACGTAAACGAGTTCACAGAGAATATAGGCGAGACAGGGTATAAGGCGGTAGCATCCCTGCTCAGCCGGGCCTCGCAAGAAGGGCTGGTACCAAGGGTGGATTTGGCAGCGTTACATTTATAAATAAAAATCGAAACAAGAGAGCGGCAACCCTGAACAAAGGATTCGTCAAGAAAAATGCACCAAAAACTGACTTAAATAACAATTGGCGTTCAGTAATTCCTTACGCCCCGGATTGGCGGGGGTTTTATTTTATTTACCCGACCTGGTAAAATAAAAATTATAAAGGTTATTACCATTCGTTTTGGAAAGGATCATTTACCATGAGCAAGAGTTTGATACTGGCTGAAAAGCCTTCCGTAGGAAGGGATTTAGCGAGGGTTTTGCACTGTAACAAGAAAGGCAACGGCTATTTTGAGGGAGAGCAGCATATCGTTACCTGGGCACTGGGCCATCTGGTGACATTGGCCGACCCTGAGGCCTATGACGAAAAATACAAGTCATGGCGAATAGAAGATTTACCGATGCTGCCGGCACAGTTAAAGCTGGTTGTTATTAAGCAAAGCGGCAAGCAATTTTATACTGTTAAAGAGCAAATGAATCGTAAAGACGTCAGAGATATTGTCATCGCCACGGATGCGGGCCGTGAGGGGGAGCTCGTTGCCAGGTGGGTCATCGAAAAGGCACAGGTAAAGAAGCCCATTAAACGCCTTTGGATCTCTTCCGTCACAGATAAGGCCATAAAAGACGGTTTTAACAATCTGAGAAGCGGTAAGGAGTATGAAAATCTCTATGCATCGGCGGTTGCCCGTGCGGAGGCCGATTGGCTGGTGGGGATTAATGCCACCCGTGCTTTAACCTGCAAGCATAACGCGCAACTTTCCTGTGGCAGAGTACAAACGCCGACTCTTGCTATCATTGCCAAAAGGGAAGAGGAGATCAGGAACTTTAAAACCAGGACTTTTTACGGGATCACCGCTGTGACGGGTAACCTGAAGCTAACCTGGCAGGACAGTAAAACAAAAGATTTCAAAACATTTGACCAGGATCAATGCGAAAGGATTCTTGTATCTTTAAAAAATAAACATGCTGAGGTTGTAGAGGTGGAGAAGGCCTACAAAAAAACCTTCTCCCCACAGTTATATGACCTAACAGAACTGCAGCGGGACGCCAACAAACTCTTTGGTTATTCCGCCAAGGAAACCCTTTCTATTATGCAAAGGTTGTATGAACAGCATAAGTTACTCACCTATCCGAGAACGGATTCCAGATATATCTCAACGGATATCGTTGATACCTTAAAGGACCGGGTTAAAGCCTGCGGGGACACCCCTTACGCCAAAATTGCCGCCAAAATAATAAGGAGCCCAATCAAGGCAAACAAATCCTTTGTTGATAACAGTAAGGTTTCGGATCACCATGCCATTATACCCACGGAGCAGCCGGCTTTCCTGGGCGCCCTAAATGATAAGGAAAGAAAAATATACGACCTGGTGGTTAAACGGTTTCTGGCGGTTTTGTACCCTCCTTTTGAGTACGAGCAGACTACAATAAAAGCTAAAATTGGGGGGAGCTTTTTATTGCCAGGGGAAAAATTGTGATCGCCCAGGGTTGGAAAGATGTTTATGAAAATAATTTTGAGGAAGAGGATTCACAGGACACCCTTTCAGAGCAAAGATTACCGAATATTGATAAAGGCGATATTTTAAATATCGTATCATTATCTCAAACCAAAGGGGAGACCCGGCCGCCGGAGCCGTTTACTGAGGGAAGCCTGCTCTCCGCCATGGAAAATCCGGTAAAATATATGGCCAATGAAAATGCGGATTTAATTAAAACCATTGGGAAGACGGGCGGGCTTGGCACGGTGGCCACCAGGGCGGATGTTATTGAGAAGCTGTTTAACAGTTTCTTGATTGAAAAGAAGGGGAAGCATATTTTTATCACCTCCAAGGGTAAGCAACTTCTGGAGCTGGTGCCGGAGGATTTAAGGTCCCCTGCTCTAACGGCGGAGTGGGAACAGAAGCTGGAGTCTATATCCAAAGGAATTCTCAGTAAAAACAATTTTATCAGCGAAATAAAGAACTATGCCAAAGCGGTTGTGCATGAGATTAAGAACAGTGAAAATAAGTTCAGGCATGATAACCTCACCGGCAGCAAATGTCCGGAATGTGGCAAGCGGCTGCTTGAGGTGAACGGCAAAAAGGGCAAAATGCTGGTTTGCCAGGACAGGGAATGCGGCTATCGAAAAGGTCTTAGTAAAACAACCAATGCGAGGTGCCCCCATTGCCATAAAAGACTGGAACTGCATGGTGAAGGAGAAGGGCAAATCTTTGTCTGCCGCTGCGGTTACAGGGAAAAACTGGCTGCCTTTAATGAAAGAAGGGGAAAGGAAAAAAGCGGTAAAGTTTCGAAGAAAGATCTATCAAAATACCTCAGGGATCAGAACACGGACAGTGATGGTTTAATCAACCATGCCCTTGCAGAAGCGCTGTCCAAATTTAAATTACAATAGAGAAAATCAATAGAAAAAAACTCTCCATGGGCTTTGGCCGGTTTAAAAGGGGTTTCCAACTTTTCTTCTTTAATTTCCGTTGGTTCTGCTGGCAGATTATTCAGGGGCAGCCAATTTATAAATAAACTACCCACGCCTTTGCTTAATAACGTAACTGAAAGCACCCAGGCAAACGCCCAGAACAGATCCCCAGAAGACTTCTGCGGGCTGGTGTCCCAGTACTTCTTTTAATTTTTCCTTGCGCTTTTCGTGATAAACCCCGGGGGTTTTACCGGCCAATTTTTCCACCTGCACGTCCAGTTCATTGACTTCGATGGCAATTTCTCCCGCATGGCGGCGGATTCCCATGGCATCATACATAACAATCAGGCCGAAGATGGCGGAAATGGCAAAATCAATGGTTTTCACACTACGCTCCAAAGCCACGTAGGTCGCCAGGGAGGTCACCCCTGCGGAGTGGGAACTTGGCATTCCTCCCGGCTGTGTGACAGCAGACCAGTCCCATTGCCTGGTTTCTAATTTTTTGATGGGCACCTTAAGAAGTTGAGCAATTCCAATAGAAGCAACAGCTGTGAGAATCCCTCTGTTCATAGGCTTTCACCTCAATAATTAGATATTTCCCTTACGGCACGAATTTATATTTGGTAAGATTGTCCACATCAGTGCTTTTGTATTATTATTAATAATCAGCTCCATACTATAGTAAGGTGATACAATGGCAAAACAAGTAAAAATCATTTATAATCCCACCGCAGGCAGAGAGCAGGTGCAGCGCCATTTGCCCCAAATCCTTAGCTGTCTGAAGGAAAGCGGGTATGAAACGGTCTGCCACGCCACCACAGGACCCGGTTCCGCAACCCAGGCGGCAAAGGCAGCGGCGGAACAGCAATTTGACCTGGTCCTGGCGGCAGGTGGGGACGGCACTGTTCATGAAGTTGTTAACGGCCTGGCCGAAGGGGATTTCCGGCCCCGGTTTGGCATCCTTCCCTTTGGCACAACCAACGATCTGGCAGCAGCCATGGGCATTCCTCGAACGGTTGATGAGATTTGCAAAATACTATCGGATGGCTTTACGATTCCCATGGACATTGGCAAATTAAACAATCACCGGTTTTTTATCAATATTGCCGCCGGAGGGACATTGACCGAATTAACCTACGAAGTCCCCAGTAAATTAAAAACAATTATTGGTCAGCTAGCCTATTACCTGAAGGGCATTGAAAAACTGCCCCACATGCGACCGTCATGGATGCGAATTCAGTATGATGAAGAGTGCTATGATGGTGAAGCCATGCTGTTTTTAATTGCCAACACAAGTTCGGTAGGGGGGTTTAACCGGTTGGCCCCCAGGCGTCGGTAAATGACGGCATGTTTGACTTAATAATTATTAAGAAAACGAACGTCATTAACTTTATCCATCTGGCCAATGCCGCGTTGCGGGGCCAGCACCTCAACGATCCGACAGTTTTATATGCCCAGGCGAAAAAAATTCACGTTCAGGCGGACAAAGCCATTGGCATCAATCTGGACGGTGAGTACGGGGGACAACTGCCGGGGGAATTTATAAACCTGTACCATCATTTGCAAATGATCGTCCCCCGGGAACAAAACAGATTTTTCCAGGTAAAATAGTTCTGATTGGGTTTAGATCCTTACACAATTTAAGGGGAGAAACAAATGAACAATAGACTAAATCAATTCATCGACCATACCCTGCTTAAGACAGCGGCCACCCCGGAAGAAATTGAAAAACTCTGCCAGGAAGCCAGGGAGTACCGCTTTGCCTCAGTTTGTGTAAATCCCTGCTATGTGAAGTTGGCGGTGGAACTGCTTAAAAACAGCGGGGTTCCGGTTTGTGCCGTCATCGGCTTTCCCTTGGGGGCCACCACCCCGGAGGCAAAGGCCTTTGAAACTGCCCAGGCCCTCATGCACGGGGCAACTGAATTTGATATGGTTATCAACATAGGGGCTTTAAAAGCAAAGGACCATGCATATGTAGAGCGGGACATCGCCTCGGTTGTCCAGGCAGCCGGTGGACATATAGTAAAAGTGATCATTGAGACCTGCTGCCTGACGGAGGAAGAAAAGGTGATAGCCTGCCGCCTGGCCCAAAGGGCCGGGGCCCATTTTGTGAAGACATCCACCGGTTTCGGCACAGGCGGGGCCACCCCGGAAGATGTGGCCCTGATGCGGCGGACCATCGGGGAAACCATGGGAGTGAAAGCCTCCGGCGGTATCAAAACCGCAGTTGAGGCCTTACAAATGGTGGAGGCCGGCGCCAACCGCATTGGTACCAGCAGTGGGGTGAAGATCGTCACAGAATAGGCAGCGAATGCCAAAGGGCAAAAGCACCCTTTGTTCGGGAGATGGAAAATTTTGCAGTGGAAAATGAAGCTCCTTATCTTTTTTTATTTCACCACGGTGGGGATTATTGTGCCTTTTTGCCGTTGTATTTTGACTCCCAAGGCTTGACCAACGGCCAAATCGGGATTTTATTGGCCCTGGGACCTGTGTCTCAATCCTGGTTCAATCTCCCTGGGGCTATCTCAGTGACCGGTTGCAGACAGTAAAGAAGCTCCTCTTGCTGCAGTTTACCGCTTGCCTGTTATTCAGTTTCCTGCTGTTTCATTTGCGTTCCTTCAGCCTGCTTGTCCCGACCCTGATCGGCTTCTATGCCTTCTTCCTGCCCTCCTTTCCCCAGTTGGACTGCCTGATCCTGGCCAATTCCAAGGAGACAGGAAAACATTTTGGCAGCTACCGCCTCTGGGGGTCCCTGGGTTTTGCCGTTACCGCTTTGGCCGCCGGGGAACTGCTGGCAGTGGTGGGCATTGAGTGGATGAAGGTGTTGTACCAGGGTCTAATGCTGTTTTCCATATTCCTCATATTTCTGGTCAAGGACGTATCGCCCTCCTGCAAGACAGCCACCTCCTCACAATTCAAGGAACTGTTGAAGAGGCGGGAAGTACTGTATGTCCTGATTTTCATGGCGCTGGTCAATACCACCAATAAAGCCAATGATGCCTTTATGGGTATTTTAATACGAAGCATTGGCGGCACCGAGGCCGAGGTAGGCTGGGCCTGGACAACAGGGCCCCTGAGCGAGATTCCCGTCTTTGCCTTGTTTGGCCTGCTGCTGGCTCGTTACAACGAAGTGGTGCTGCTGGCCCTGGCGGCCGGAATCTATGCGCTGCGCTGGTTCCTGTTTGCCGTCACCGGCGACCCGGACCTGATTATCGTCATCCAGCTGTTGCACGGACTGTCCTTTGGCCTGTTTTACATGGCAGGGGTTTCTTTCATCGGTAAGATTGTGCCGCCGGGCCTGCGGGCCAGCGGGCAAGGTCTGCTGGCAACCTTCGGGGGCGGGCTGGCAGGCATTGCGGGATCCTTACTGGGCGGGTTCCTAATGGACCACTTTGGGCCGCAATTTTTGTATGCTGCCTCTGCCGGGCTGGTAGTAGTGGCGGTGATGGCTTTTAACCTGCTGGTGGTAAAAAGAGTCAAACCCGCTGCTTCTAAAAAAGGATAAAAAATAAATACAAAAATCCTGCTATTGTGCATAGCAGGATTTTTGTTGCTTATAGAAAATAGTATATATGCATCAAAAACTAGACAGCCAAACAATTGGATGAATCGTTTGTCAAAGGGGGGGGGTGGCAAGAACTACAGTCTGATTCACACTAACCAAACCAAATTATAACAAGGAGAGGATCACATGCTGAAAATGAAAAAAAAGGGACTGGCCCTGCTGGCAGCCATTACCATGCTGGCGCTCTTGATTACCGGATGCTCCCAATCCGGGGAGCAAAAAGCAGCGGAAAAAGCGGAAAAGAAGTTTATTAACATTGCTACCGGAGGTACAGCAGGTGTCTATTACCCCCTGGGCGGTGCCATTGCCGAAATTTTAAATAAGAACCTCCCCGGCGCCAACGCCACCGCCCAGTCAACCGGGGCTTCCGTGGCCAACGTAAACTTGTTAACCCAGGGCAACGTACAAATTGCCTTTGTGCAAAACGACATTGCCTATTATGCAGCCAGCGGTACTGAACTGTTTAAAGACAAGAAAGTTGAAGGGTTGAAGGCCCTGGCTGCCATATATCCGGAAACCATCCAGGTGGTCACTTTGGACAAGACCGGCATTAAGAGTATTGCCGACCTGAAGGGCAAGAAAGTGGCTGTAGGTGCCGCCGGCAGCAGCGTCACCGTCAATGCCCAGCACGTGCTGGAAGCGCACGGATTATCCTTTGCAGACATCAAACCCCAGTACCTGTCCTTTGCGGAGGCAGCCAACGGCCTGAAAGATGGCAACATTGACGCCGCCTTTGTCACCGCCGGTTTCCCCACCGCTGCCATCCAGGACATTTCTGCCCAGCACAAGGTGGTTCTGTTGCCCATTGCCGATGATAAAGCAGATCAACTGACCAAGAAATATCCTTTCTACTCCAAAGTGGTGATCCCGGCAGGCACCTATCCCAACCAGGATAAAGATGTCACTTCCCTGGGCGCCAAGGCCATGCTGGTGGTAACCGATAAAATGGACGAACAAACCGCTTACGATATTACCAAAGCAATCTTTACCAATTTAGAAAAGCTGAAAGCTGCCCATAACGTAGGCAAGCTGATTAGTAAAGAATCCGCCAAAGACGGTATTTCCATTCCCATGCACCCGGGGGCAGAGAAATACTTTAGCGAGAAGTAAGGGATTGCTGTAAGAATGACAGGTTTGGTCAGGCAGCGGGCCGCAAGAACCTGGGTGCTGGTATCAATTATCCTGCTAACTTTTTTATTCGTACCGCTGCCCACCCTGCTTATGAGCAGTCAGCAGGGAGAACCGGTTCTCCTGTTACCGGTGTTGTTTGATAAAAGTTTTACCATTGAATATATTCACTCCGTTAACAAGACCCCGGTGCAGGAGCATTTTGTTCTTGTACCGGGGAATGATTTGTTGCTGACTTCCACCACCTTTAAGGCCCTGGGCATAGGAACTCCCTTTTTGCCGGAAGAAGGAAGGCTGGAAAACCATAATGGTGTGTATGTACTGTCTGGCTTAGACCGGCGGTTTAAAGAGATCAACCTGGCTTTTACGCCTCTGACCGGGCATGCGCTGGTTTACAGGGGACAGCGCTTTGACTTCAAGGATTACTTTCCGGCCGGTTCATTAATCAGGCTACAGGTTAAGCCATGTTCCCTGGCAGAAATCATAGCAAGTAACTTCAGAAAGGAGGCAAAGCTTGACAGATCGTAATGTAAAACCCGCGGCAGACAACATAAATATGGACGAGTTTCTGGCTAAATACGATCGCGAATCGGATTACAGGCGATTGGGTGGCTTGAGCGGCATTGCCGTGGCGGTCATCGCTGTGGTTTTTTCACTTTTTCAACTGTACACGGCCATCTTTGGGGTACTGGACGCCCAAATCCAGCGGGCGGTCCACCTGTCCTTCGGGCTGGCGCTGGTCTACTTGCTGTACCCGACCAGAAAAAGCTGGTCCCGCAGCCGACTGCACTGGTTTGATGTGCTTTTAGCGGTGGTGGCCGTGGCCGCCCCCCTGTATATTGTTATCTTCTATAAAGATCTGGTTATGCGGGCGGGCATCGTCACCCCCGCCGATATGCTGGTGGGCGCTTTGGGCATCTTCTTTGTCATGGAGCCGCCCGCCGGGTGGTGGGTTGGCCCATCGTCATTGTGGCAACCCTTTTTCTGGGTTATGCCTTTGCCGGCCCCATGCTGCCCGGCGCCTTTGCCCACCAGGGAACAACCCTGGAAGGACTGGTTGGTCACCTGTACTATACCACCGAGGGGGTTTTCGGGATTCCCCTGGGAGTCTCGGCCACCTTTATTTTCCTGTTCATATTATTCGGGGCTTATCTCGAGAAAACCGGGTTGGGCAAATTCTTCATCGACCTGGCCAACGCCATTGCCGGCTGGGCCAGCGGCGGCCCGGCCAAAGTGGCGGTGCTCTCCAGCGGCTTGATGGGGACCGTTTCCGGCAGTTCCGTGGGGAACGTCGCGGGTACCGGAAGCCTGACGATTCCCATGATGAAAAAGCTTGGTTACCGGCCGGAGTTTGCCGGCGCGGTGGAAGCCGCTGCCTCCACCGGCGGCCAGCTGATGCCCCCCATTATGGGTGCGGCAGCCTTTTTAATGGCTGAGATTGTGGGCACTCCCTACGTGAATGTTGTGAAGGCTGCAGCCCTTCCCGCACTGCTTTACTTTACCGGCATCTGGATCGGTGTGCACCTGGAAGCCAAAAAGACCTGTTTGAAAGGCATCCCCCGGGAGCAATTGCCCAGAGTCGGCAATATCCTGGCAGAGAGGGGCCACCTGGCCATACCGCTGGTGGGTATCGTATACTTGCTTGTTTCAGGATATACACCCATGAAGCCGCCCTGTGGGCCATAGTGCTGGCCATAGGTGCGTCCATGCTGCGCAGCTCTACCCGGATTTCCCTGCAGGATGTCCTGAAAGGCTTGGAAGAAGGCGCCAGGGCCGCCCTGGGCGTGGTCATTGCCTGTGCCACCGCCGGCATTATCATCGGCGTGGTCACCAAGACAGGTCTTGGCCTGAAACTTGGTTCCGTCCTCATTGACCTGGCCCGTGGGCAGCTGCTGCTGACCCTGTTCTTTACCATGATTACCTCCATCATTCTGGGCATGGGCGTACCCACCACGGCCAACTACGTGATTACCTCTACCATTGCGGCACCCATACTGGTGCAGATGGGAGTACCCGTTCTGGCAGCCCATATGTTTGTCTTCTACTTCGGGATTATTGCAGACGTTACCCCGCCGGTGGCTCTGGCGGCCTTTGCCGGTGCCGGCATTGCCAGAAGTGACCCGATGAAAACGGCAGTCAATGCCTCCAAGCTGGCCATTGCGGCCTTCCTTATACCGTACATCTTTGTGTTGTCCCCGTCCCTGCTGCTTATTGACACCACCTTACCCAAGGTGCTGCTGATGATGACAACATCCCTTATCGGCATGACAGCTATAGCCGCTGCAGTTTCAGGGTACCTGATTACCCGGGCTCAATGGACGGAACGAATTCTCTTCTTTGTCGGCGGTTTGCTGATGATTGACCCCAATCCCTTAACCGACCTGGCCGGTCTGGGGTTACTGGTCATCGGCTACATCATCCAGTGGTTTAAATGTGCGAATTCAAGTCGGGGACGGTTCTTGACTTGAATTCGCACTAAATAAACAGCCATTTACAAACCGTAACCTCGCTGGTATAGTTACTATTACAAGTGAATATATGTTTTTGGGGAGCTGGGGTGGCCGGCTGAGAGGGTACCGCAAGGGTACCGACCGTGAACCTGATCTGGGTAATGCCAGCGGAGGGAAATATGGTGATCTTTTATGCTTGCAGCGAGCTGCCCCGGGGGCAGCTTTTTATTTTGCGAGGAAGTTCCCCGAATTTAGGAATACTAACCCTAACCCGGACAAGCCGGAACCAATAGGATTTATTAAACCCATGTCGAATTACTGTGCAATTATAACAGCGATATGGAGGAATGTACTATGTTACTTACCGAGCGTTACAAAGACAAGATTGACGGAGTACTGGCATGCTACGATCGGGTTGTGATTCATGGCAATATTCCGGTGCTTTGTTTCGGCGGAGGTATGACATCGTACTTATATCAAAACAACATCAAAATCTTCGACTACCCGGATTGGGCCAACGCGCTGCGCGAGGAACTTCGCGAGCATGCCGAACGGATGGCCAAGGAAAACGGACTGGAGATTGAATTTATCCGTTACTGCAAATATCACAAATCTTTAACCTGGCTACTTCTCCAACCCGTAAGCCGCTTCCGTAAATTAACACCAGAATAGCTTTGTGTTTAAGATTAGCGGTTGCATTTAAGATCGCCAGCACATCCTGCTTTGGAGGGATTAACGGAAGTTTACGGTTTCTTTTCATCCGTGGGATTTTCTTTGGATTCCATTCCTTAATGGATTGGTTTGAATCTTTACTAAACTGGTACCTGGAGAACAAGAGAGACCTGCCCAGGCGGCAACAAAAGGGCGCCTATGCCATCTGAATTTCGGAAATCATGCTGCAGCAAACCAGAGTGGATACGGCATTGGCATACTATACCCGGGCCAAAAACATGCACAAAGCAGCCAGGCAAATTGTAGAGCAACATCAGGAGGTACCTACCGGGAGATCCTGACCTGCCGGGGATTGGAGCATATACCGCAGGGGTCGTCATGAGCATAGATAATTCAAGTGGGGACGGTTCTTGACTTGAATTTCCGTTAGCGCTTATTTCTAAATGAAATGAAAGGAGGAAAGGTGATGCCCAGAATTCCGAGGCTTAAAAAGGGAGAATATTGTACTTACCACGTGATCCAACGAGGGAATGAACGAAAAAATATCTTTCTGGATGACCGGGACAAACAAAGGTTTCTTGATACACTGGCCAGTATAAAAGATAGATTTAACTGTAAATTCTATGCCTATTGTCTTATGAACAACCACGTCCATCTGGTTGTGGACACAAACGGCAGTGACATTTCCCAGATTATGAAGAGCCTCAACGTCAGTTACGTCATGTATTTCAACCGTAAATATGAACGGTGCGGGCACTTATTCCAGGACCGTTTTAAAAGTGAAGTGATTGATAATGACCAGTATTTGCTCGAGGTCACTCGTTATATTCATCTGAATCCTGTGCAGGCCAACATGGTAAAGGATGCGGCGCATTATCCATGGAGCAGTTATGCCGTTTACACAGGGGGAGAGGATCAGCTTCAGAACCTGGTCGACACTTCCCTGGTCCTTAAATATTTTTCTGATCATTATGCCAAAGCATGCAGAAAATATATCGAGTATGTTCAGCGTGGTACGGAAGCCGAAAACGACGGGGAACAACGTCCGGCGATATTAGATTTTCCGGATGCGGAAGACGAAGCCATAAGGGAGCCGGCCAGTAACTTGGGACCAATGTCGCTTATAGAAGCCATCGCCGACGAATATAGTTTACAGGTGTCTGACCTGACAAGTAAAAGAACACCCCATACGGCTGCAAGAAACGACGCCATTAAACAAATAAAAAGAAGATGCAACTTGGGGTTGCGTGATATAGGAACTTTATTTGGAGGGTTAAGTGAATCTGCAGTGAGTAAAATTCTAAAGGGATAAACAAACTTCATGATTATCTGGTTCAAGCTAGAGATGCTCCCCTTTGTATAAGGATGTGAAATTGTGTTAGAAAGGGCACAGGAGATATTAAAGCAGTATTATGGTTATTCCTCCTTTCGCAGTGGGCAGGAGAAAATCATAAAGAGTATTTTACAAGGAATAGACACCCTGGGTATTATGCCTACAGGTGGGGGGAAATCCATTTGCTTTCAAATACCCGCACTGTTGTTTTCCGGAGTTTCAATCATTATTTCACCTTTAATATCCCTTATGAAAGATCAGGTGGATGCCCTCAACAGCCTGGGGATAGAGGCCACCTATATTAACAGCTCCCTGGACCAGGAAGAATTCGAAGAAAGAATCCACCGGGCCGGACAGGGAAAATACAAACTCATCTATGTGGCTCCCGAGCGGCTGGAATCCCCAAGGTTTCGCACAAAACTGAAAGCCCTGCCGGTATCCATGCTGGCCATCGATGAAGCCCATTGTGTATCCCAATGGGGTCACGACTTCCGCACCAGCTACCTGGCCATCGCTCCGTTCATCCAGGAACTGCCCCGCAGACCGGTGGTGACAGCATTTACGGCCACCGCAACGCCGGAGGTAACACAGGATATCGTGCGGTTGCTGTCCCTGAAAAACCCCCTGGTATACAGTACCGGTTTTAACCGGGAGAACTTGAATTTTTCCGTATTACGGGGAGAAAACAAAAGGGATTTTCTGGTTGATTACCTGGAATGCAATAAGGAGCAGGCCGGGATCGTTTATGCAGCCACCAGAAAAGAAGTGGATGCACTGCACGAGTATTTACGAAAAAAAGGCTTTGCGGTGGGAAAATACCACGCGGGTCTAAGTGATGCGGAAAGAATCAGCAACCAGGAGATGTTCTTATACGACGACATCAGTATCATGGTGGCAACCAACGCATTCGGCATGGGTATCGATAAGTCGAATGTTCGCTATGTCATTCATTACAACATGCCTAAAAATATGGAGTCCTACTACCAGGAGGCCGGGCGGGCCGGCCGGGACGGTGAACCGGGTGAATGCATTTTATTGTTTACCCCCCAGGACATCCAAGTGCAAAAATTCTTGATTGAACAAAGTCAGCTTTCCGAGGAAAGAAAAAGATTTGAATACCAAAAACTCCAGGCCATGGTTGACTACTGCCACACGCCGCGGTGTTTACGAAAATATATTTTAAGTTATTTTAGTGAGGAAAAAACCCCTGAGGAGTGTGGAAACTGCAGCAATTGCAAGGACGACAGTGAACTAACAGACATGACGGTGGAAGCTCAAAAAATCTTCTCCTGCATCATCCGCATGAAAGAACAGTACGGTATCTCGCTGGTGGCGGATGTTTTAAAAGGCTCCCAGAATAAAAAAGTGCTTCAGTACGGTTTTAACAGCCTGTCCACCTATGGACTGTTAAAAGAATACACAGTAAAGCAGATAACGGATATGATCAACGTATTGGTGGCCGAAGGATACCTTTATTTAACCGAAGGTCAGTACCCGGTGGTCAAAATCCGGCCAAAAGCCATTCCTGTGCTAAAAAGTCAGGAGAAAGTTCTACAAAAAGTACGGAGAAAAGAACAAAAACCTGCTACGGGCGACTTGCTGTTTGAAGAGTTCCGCCAACTGCGAAAACAAATCTCCCAAAGAGAACAAGTTCCTCCCTATATTGTCTTTCCGGACAGCACCTTACGGGAAATCTGCCGACACCTGCCACAGGACAAACGGGCATTTCTTTCCATTAAGGGTGTGGGACAAGCCAAATTTGATCGTTACGGACAGGAGTTCTTAGAGGTTATTCTCAGACACAAAGGCCAAAACGGTATTTCTATCCAGACGGTACAGGCTCAGGGAGGGGAATGTGCCGGGGAGAAGGAACCGCCGAGCCATGTAGTGACATGGAAGCTATTCAAGCAAGGGTATTCTGTTCAAGAGATTGCAGGAGAAAGGAATCTCAAGCCGGTTACGATCCAGGATCACCTGGTGCGTTGCGGACTGGAAGGTTATGAGGTTGATTGGGACACCCTAATTCCTCAAGAATATGAAGATTTAATTCTGAAGAAAATCAAAGAATTAGGGGCGGAACGACTAAAACCCATTAAAGATGCATTACCTGAAGAAGTGGATTATTTAGCCATTAAGGCTGTGCTTTGCAAATACAAAAAGTTAGGATGATACGGGGAATCTTCACAGGTGAATTCAAGTCAAGAACCGTCCCCGACTTGAATAGGGGGGGAGAGGTTGGGGGATTTCCCCAACCTCTTGGTTTAATAGATGTGAATTCAAGTCAAGAACCGTCCCCGATTTGAATTGGGGGTTAGCAGCCGGAGCAGGAACCGCCGCAGGCACCGTCGTGGTTGGAGGTGCAGCTGCAGCCGCCCTGGCTTTGGGTTTCCTCTTCCTCCGCCGGGATGCCCTTCAGTCCCTCTTGTATCTTTACGTTTACTTCGTTGACAACTTCATAAAACTTGGCCTGGGCATTTAAGTAATCCTTCACCATGGGATGGGCCGCAGCCTTTTTCTCCGCCTCTTCCAGGGTCTTCAAGTTTTCCTGGGTCAACTGGTGTCCCATCATCTGCATGCGCTGGTAGGACTGCTGCAGTTGTTGGAATTCCTTTACCAGGGCACGGGCCTCCTTGTCTTGAGCCACCGCCCGCTGCGTTTCCAGGACCCTTTGATATTCCTCGGTGGTGGATAACCTTTGGCCCAATTCAACAGCCATATCATAAACCGACACTTCTTTCACCTCCACAGTGTTATTTTCTCCAACGATGCAGAAAATCCTACCTCAAAAAACAAGAAAGGCAAAACGCGTCACAAGACGAGGAAAATAGCTGGAATGATTTGAGAAACCCAACCTTATCTTTGAATATGAAACCAAACCAAAGCAAAACCCAAAAACGTGGTAATTCTGTCCTGGTAAGACAATAAGAACTTCTTTACGTAACAATGGAATCAATGTTATATTTCTATAAGTAGTTGTCTATTTAAGCGTAACAGACCCTCTGCTCCCTTGCCAAACTTTACATCAACTCCTTTGTCAAAAAAAAGTGACGATTTGAGAAGGAATAATTTAAGTTACAACGAAATAGGCATTATATTGTGTCCAAGTCTGTCCCGGACTCTGTTATTCCGAACCAGTTAGCTAAGGTATCAACCACCCCAAGCCCACCCCCGATGAATTTAAAAATATTCACTAAAGGAGGGATGTGGAATGTATGTTATCTCAATCAATGCCGGCAAATGTGAAGGCTGTGGCGAATGCATTGATGCTTGTCCTGCAGGCATTTTAGGCATGGTTGATGGCAAAGCGGAAGTAACTGGTGCAGAGACAGACTGCATGGGCTGTGAAACCTGTGTGGTAACCTGTCCGAACGAGGCCTGTTCCCTGCAGGAACTGTAATAATCGTTTTATAAAATCGGTTTGCGTTGGGTTGGGAAGTGGTTTGCGGATGCGAGGTTATTATTTTAAAAATTAAGATTAACCCGTATTTTAATAATAAACCATAATAATAAGCTTTGGTAACCCCAAAGGAGGTGTAGCAGTGACCTACTTTATTTTACAAATCCTTCCTTATATTTCTGTTGCCGTTTTAACCATCGGTCTCCTTTACAGAATGGGCAGATGGGCCAGCGGACGTATTGTTCACAACATTACCCTGACCCCGGCTCCCACCACCCAAACCGGTGCTGTGCTGGACATTGCTACAGAGGCCATTTTATTCAAAAGCCTGTACAAGGCTGACAAGGGTCTCTGGAGCGGCGCATGGATTATGCACATGTCGCTGTTTGCTATTTTAGGCGGACACGTCATGGGTATCGGCTTACTGGGCTTACAGTTCTATTACATCGGTCTTACTTCCGCGCAGACCAGTGTCATGCTCTCCAACATGTTAGGCACCTCCATGGGTGTAGTTGTTCTGCTGGGTTTGCTGTACCTGCTCTACCGCAGGATGGCCATCAACGAAGTGAAGCAGATTTCCGCCCCCAGTGACTACGCTCACCTGCTCATGCTTATTGCCATCGTCACTGTTGGCAACCTGATGCGCTTTGTTCCCGAGTGGGGCATTCCTTACGAACCCGTTCGTGATTATGTGGCCAACTTAATTACGTTAACTCCCGTGACTGCCGATATGGAAGTCATGCACAAGCCTATGTTTGTATTACACTTGCTGCTGGTTCAAATCCTGATGATCTATTTACCCTTCAGCAAACTGCTCCATATTCCCGGCATGTTTGCCCACCGCTGGATCATCAACCGCCCGTATGTTGAACCCGCACCGGGTCTGCCCGGCGTAGCCGTAGGTGGCTCCGGTCATGCCGTTTCCGGCGACCAATCCGCTTCAGGGGGGTGCAATAAATGCCATTAACTGAAACTGGTTTAAAGCAGCCTGTGAAAGCCAGCGCTGCGGATATGCGGAAAATTAACATCAATCCCGTTCCCGATGATCAAAAGGTCGAAGTCGCCATTCAGCACCTGAATGAACTGGGCCAGAAATTCCGCTCCCTGATGCTTACCTTTGAGTCCTGTGTTAAGTGTGGCGCCTGTGCTGAGAACTGCCACACCTACCTGGGAACCAGGGATCCTTACAACATTCCCGCCAACCGCGCAGATTTAATGCGGAAGATTTACAAGCGTTATTTCACACCGGAAGGCAAGCTCTTTCCCGGTTTTATCGGCGCTAAAGACTTAGAGCTGGAAGACCTGGAGAAAATGTTCTCCTATTTCTACCAGTGCAACGAGTGCCGTCGCTGCTCCCTGGTCTGCCCCTTTGGTTTGGACACCTGCGAAGTTACCATGGCCGGCCGTCAATTGCTGCACTGGCTGGGTATGGTGCCTAAACTGCAGGCTTCCGTAGGTGCCGCCATGGCCAAAACCGGTAACCACACCGGCCTGCCCAAAATGGGTCTGATCGACACCAACGAATTCCTGGAAGAAGAAATGCTGGAAGAAACCGGCGTGGAAATTAAAATTCCCACGGATAAGCCCAACTCCGACGTTCTCTATATTCCTTCTTCCGCGGACTTCCTGCTGAACCCCAACACCATGATGGGCGCAGCGAAATTCTTCCACTACCTGGGCGTCAACTGGACTATGAGCAGTGAGATTGCCGAGGCCGGTAACTTTGGTCTGCTGTTTGACCAGCGGGCTACTCTGCGGGCCAACTGCATGCGTGTTATCGACGAAGCTCTGAAGCTGGGCTGTAAAAAGGTTGTTTGGGGCGAATGCGGTCACGGCTGGCGTGCTGGTAAAATGTACCTGCCGGGCATGTTGGATCGCCCCGGTCGTATTCCCATTGTCCACATCCACGACGAAGTGCGCTACTACATCGAGAAGGGTGCCCTTAAGTTAAACAAGGAAGTTAACTCGAGACCGGTTACACTTCACGATCCTGCAACTTTGGCCGGGCCTGTAACATGTGTGATACCATGCGTGTAGTGATGAATGCTTCTGTAACCAACTTCGTTGAAATGACCCCCAACCGTGAGCGCAACTTCTGCTGCGGCGGCGGCTCTGCCATCCTGTTTGACGATCCCGAAATGTACGACCTGCGCATCAAGTTCTCCGCCAAGAAAGCGGAGCAGGTTCGGGCAACCGGGGTTGACAAGGACGGCAACGGGATCCTCTGCGCACCTTGTTCCATCTGTAAAGCGCAGCTTTACCCGATGGTAGAAGAGCACGAACTGGGTGTAGAAGTAAAAGGTCTTATCGACCTGGTTGGTTTGGCCCTCTACCCGCCGGTTAACAAGTAGGATAAAAAACAAACTATATTGTATTACTTTTCTAAAAAATATGTGCTTGTACTACTACAAAAAATTTGGCAAACCGTATATAATATAAAACGGTATTAATGTTCCGCCATTGCGGTACTACTAAAAAATAAAAAATTCCTGGAGGTGCTCTTTCGAAATGGCGTTTATTGAAGTTAATGGCCAGCAGATCGAAGTTGATGAGGACGGTTTCTTATTAAACCCCGACACTTGGACCGAAGACGTAGCTAGATATTTCTCCAAAGAAGAAGGTATTGATGAATTAACCGATGACCACTGGAAAGTAATCAAGTACCTGCGTGACTACTTCTTCCAATTCGGTATTGCTCCCATGGTTCGTAAGCTGTGCAAGGACACTGGCTACAGCCTGAAGGTATCTACGAACTGTTCCCCACCGGCCCTGCTAAAGGCGCCTGCAAACTGGCTGGTCTTCCCAAGCCCACCGGCTGCGTATAATAACCGATTTCTAGTTCACCCTCACCTGGAACCTCCGGGTGGGGGTGTTCTTATTGGCCATCAGCTTATGATACATTTCCTCTTCCGCTTACATTACAAAGAAGGGGGTATGCTTTTTCGATAGTCCTCCGAATAATAAAAGAAGATTAAGGGATGATAAACTTCAGGCAGAAATCATATCTTAGTGCTGGTACAATACTAAGTAGTATCATAACAAAAGCTGAAGGCCGATGGCCGAAAAAACGAGGTGAATCTCTTGTCCCATACCTATAAAATCCCACGGTTACTGGTGGGGGCCCCCCAGGGCCGGTCCGGAAAAACCACCGTTACATTGGGGCTGCTGGCGGCTTTGACCGCCCGGGGGTTAAAGGTGCAGCCATTTAAAAAAGGACCGGATTTTATCGACCCCAGTTGGTTAACCAGGGTGGCAGGGTGTACCTGCCGTAACCTGGACTGTTATCTCATGGAAAGGCAATCCATCCGGCACACCTTTATAAGACATGCCGAAAACGCTGATATTGCTGTTATCGAAGGGGCCATGGGGTTGTTCGACGGGGTGGACCTCCGGGGCAGCGGCAGTTCGGCGGAAGTTGCCAAGATTGTACAGGCCCCTGTGCTGCTGGTGGTCAACTGCACCAGAATGACCCGTAGCGTGGCCGCCACGGTGAACGGTTTTGCGAATTTTGATCCGGACGTTAAGATCGGCGGTGTGATATTAAACCAGGTGGCTCGCAGCCGTCACGAAAAAATGCTCCGGGCGGCCATAGAAGAATACTGTGATGTGCCGGTCCTGGGGGCCATGCCCAAGGGAACCCAATATAACATTCCCGACCGGCACCTGGGCCTCATCCCCGCCGGCGAAAACGAAGCCCTGATGGCAGCGGTGCGGCAAATTGGGGAAGCTGCTGCGCAATACCTGGACATCGACGGCATCCTTAAAATGGCCCGGAAATGGCCTGGCCTGGTGGAAGAGCAGGAAATCCCCGCGGCGGCGGAAATTAACTGGCTGAGGCCCGACCAGCTTCAGGCTGCCAGGCCGGAAATCGTGATAGGTGTCATCCGGGACCGCTCCTTTTCTTTTTACTACCCCGAAAATCTGGAGGCACTGTCGGAAGCCGGCGCAAGCTTAGTTGAGATCAGCGCCATTGACGACCCGGCCTTGCCGGATATAGACGGCCTCTACATTGGCGGGGGCTTTCCGGAGATATTGGCCCGGGAACTGGAGGAAAACCGGCCTTTCGGGAAAACTTACGAGAGCTGATCGAGCAGGGACTGCCGGTATATGCTGAATGCGGCGGGTTGATGTATCTCGGCCGTCGCATCCACTATGACAACAAATCCTATGAAATGGTCGGGGCGCTGCCCCTGGAAGTGGAAATGGTAAAGAAACCCCAGGGACATGGTTATATGCACCTGGAGGTATTGGAGGGCACGCCGTATTTTCCAAAGGGTAAAATAATCCGGGGCCACGAGTTTCACAATTCAAGGGTGATCGATCTGGAGCCTTCCCGGTGCGATTTTGCCTTCCGGGTCCTTCGGGGGCATGGCATTACCGGGGAGTACGACGGTATAAAATACAAGAATGTGGTGGCGCTGTACAATCATATTCATGCGGTGGCTGAACCGGACTGGGCCCGTCATTTTGTAAGTCTGGCCCGCTGCTGGCGAAGAGAGCATGTTAAATAGGATCAGGACGAAACTTCGGGAAAGCTTCCCGAAGTTTTTTATTTTCAGGGTCTGGCAGAATTACATAATTTGAGGTCCCCCAGGTAAAAATACCAAAAAAAGACGGGGTGATATTTTTATGCAGTGGGGAGACAAAATCAAATCAAGATGGAAAATATGGGTTACCATATTCAGCCTTAGCTGTTTTGTCCTGGGCGGTTTTCTGGTTTACCAAAAGGCCTTTGCCCAGGATACCCTTTACTGGGGAAGGAGCGGCAGCAAGGTGAGGGCCGTACAGCAGAGATTAAAGGACTGGGGTTATTACGGGGGGCCTGTTAACGGGTATTACAGCGGCCAGACCGCTTCAGCGGTAAGAAAGTTTCAGGCACGTAACGGGCTGCAAGTGGACGGGGTGGTGGGTCCCAGAACCTTCCAGGCCCTGGGGTTGTATACCCCGCCCAAGAAGACAACCTATACCACCGCTTCCAGGGGATTTGTTTCCAACCGGGACTCTGTTAATCTTCTGGCGAGGGTGATCATGGGTGAGGCTGCGGATGAACCCTACACGGGTAAAGTGGCAGTCGGGGCAGTTATGCTGAACAGGATGAGAAACTCACAATTCCCCAATACACTGGCAGGCGTGGTTTATCAGCCTTTGGCCTTTGAATCTGTAGCCAACGGCCAGTATAACAGACCGCTAGACCCAGAGGCCATCCGGGCAGCCCAGGATGCCCTGTCGGGTTACGACCCCACCGGGGGAGCGTTGTTCTTCTGGAACCCGAGCAAGCCTGTGAGCCGCTGGATCTGGACCCGGAGAATAACCTCTCAAATCGGCAGACACGTTTTCGCACACTAATCGGAAGGGGATACCGCAATGAAAAAATGGGGATTACCGGCCTCGTTGGTGTTTTAATCCTGGCAGCCGTAGGCTTTTGGGGTTTCAAAGAATACAGGGATAAAATTATGCTGGAAACCTATATGAACAACCGGTACCAAATGTCCTTTTACAACCTGATCAGCCGTGTCCAGAGCATGGAAGTTTTGCTGGCCAAAACACTGGCTGTTTCCGGGCAGCCCGATGATACGCTGATCTTTTCCGAAATCTGGCTGCAGGCAGAGGGGGCCCGGGAAAACCTAACCCAGATGCCCTTAACGTCAAACGTGGTGGCCAGAACCGCCAAGTTTTTGACCCAGGCCGGGGACTTCGCCCGGGTAAAGGCCAGAGATATTAACAACGGGGAAACGGTATCCGAAGAAGACTATCGAACCTTGAATACCCTTTATAGGCAGGCTGAACAGCTAAACAGGGAGCTCCATACCATGGAGGCAAAGGTAGCTGACGGGAGGCTCAGCGTCAGTGAATTGGCCCGGGCGGCCGGGAAGAATTGAGAAAAGGCAGGGCCACCACTGCAGCGGCTGATTTTCAGGGCATCGACAGGGATATGCAGGGGTTTCCCACCCTCATCTACGACGGTCCTTTCTCCGATCACCTGGACAGGGCCCAACCGGCCGGTTTGGGAGATCAACCCACCAGTGCTGATGAAGCCAGAAACATCCTGCGGCAGTTTGTTGATATTAAAGAGGATGCCGACTACCGGGCCCAGGTAACCAGCCGCATTCGGGAAAAAATACCCGGTTACCAGGTGGAACTTTTGTCTCAAAGGGGCGGGGAAGGTCGTATTTCCGGCAGTGTCAGCGATAAAGGCGGCCATGTGGTTTGGTACCTTGACAGCCGCACCGTCGGCGCCCCGAGACTGACAGTGGAACAGGCCGTTGCCAGGGCGAAACAATTCCTGGATTCCCGGGGTTATAAGAATATGGCAAATATTTATCACCAAATCCAAAATGGCGTTGCGGTCTTTAATTTTGCTCCGGAAGAAAAAGGAGTTCTCCTTTATCCCGACCAGGTTAAAGTAAACGTCGCGCTGGACAACGGCCAGGTGGTGGCTTTGACGCCAGGGGTTACCTGATGGCCCATAAACAAAGGGATATTCCCACCCCCAAAATTACTGCCAGCCGGGCCAGAGAAAAAGTGAACCAGCGCATGCAGGTGACCAGCACCCGGTTGGTCATAATCCCCACCGATTCAGGCAGGGAGAATTTTTCCTATGAAATTACCGGCCAGATCAACGGTGAAACCTTCCTGGTTTATATCAATGCCACGACCGGAAAGACCGATCAGGTACTAAAATTAATCGAGACTCCCAACGGAACCTTAACCATGTAAATTGACAGCATCTGAAACAGATGGTAAACTTAAAATCAATAATCCATACAAAAAGCGATGACGGGGAAGAAGGTTGTTGGAATTGCTCAGCGAGCCGGGGGATGGTGAAAGCCCGGCCAAGGAAACCGCCGGGCCGCCCCCGAGTGCAGGCCGAAATGAAAGTAAGCTTTGCCGGTTCTTCCCCGTTACGGAAGTCCAAGTGGGTTGCCAGCACCTGAGCCGGCAGCCAATTAGGGTGGTACCACGGATACTAAAACTCCGTCCCTTTACCGGGACGGGGTTTTTTGTCTTTAGGGCAATTCTTTGGGGCCCAGCTATTAGCCTTATGGGCATTCCTTAAGGGTCTAGTTCTTAGACCTAAGGGAGCGTCTCTGGGGCCTAGTTACAGGACTCAAAAGGAATACCCCTAAGTCTAAACGGAGGTGCAATAATGCTGGAAATCCTAGAGCTCCTACAAAACAACAGCAGACTAACCGCCAAACAAATCGCAACCATGACCGGGCGGGAAGAAGAAGAGGTCCGGCAGGTCATTGAAAGACTGGAAGCGGATAAGACCATTATCAAGTATTTTACTCTTATTAACTGGGAAAAAGCAGGGGTGGAAAAGGTGTCTGCCTTAATTGAAGTTAAAATGAGCTCAAAGGGACGTAGGCTTCGATGCGGTGGCGGAACGCATCTACCGTTTTCCGGAGGTGAAGAGCGTTCACCTGATGTCCGGGGCCTATGACCTGGCAGTTTTTGTGGAAGGGGCTACCATGAAGGAGGTGGCACTGTTTGTGGCCACCAAACTGGCCACCATTGAGAATGTGCTGAGCACCGCCACGCACTTTGTATTAAAGACCTATAAACAAGACGGGTTTATTTTTGAAGATCGTGAGACTGATAAAAGGCTGGTGATTACCCCGTGAGTACAAGCAAATGGAAGAATTATATCAACCCTGTGGTAAGGGATATTCCTCCTTCCGGCATCCGCCGCTTCTTCGACCTGGCGGCCGAAATGGAAGGAGTCATCTCCCTCGGCGTGGGAGAGCCGGATTTTGTTACACCCTGGCATATCCGGGAAGCCTGTATTTACTCCCTGCACAAAGGGAGCACCACCTATACCAGCAACCACGGCTTGCTGGAACTCAGAGAGGAAATTGCATACTACCTGTCCGTCCAGGGGGTCCGGTATGATCCCAGGAAGGAACTTCTGGTTACCGTGGGGGTCAGCGAAGCCCTGGACCTGGCGCTCAGGACGGTGGTCAGCCCCGGGGATGAGGTGATTATACCAACGCCCTGTTACGTCTCCTATATTCCCTGCACCACCCTGGCCGGCGGCGTTCCGGTGACCGTGGCCACCAGCATGGAGGACCGGTTCCGGCTGACCGCCGACAAACTGGAGGCCGTTATTACACCCAAATCAAAGGCGCTGCTGCTCTGTTTCCCCAACAACCCAACCGGGGCTGTCATGGACCGGGAGAGCCTGCTGCAAATCGCAGAGGTGGTGCAAAAACACGACCTGCTGGTGATTTCCGACGAGATCTATGACCGTCTTACCTATACCGGTGAGCACACCTGTTTTGCTTCCCTGCCCGGCATGCGGGAGCGCACCATTGTCTTAAACGGTTTTTCCAAGGCCTATGCCATGACCGGGTGGCGGTTGGGCTATGCCGCAGCCCACGAAGATTTCATTGCCGCCATGACAAAAATACACCAGTACACCATGCTGTGCGCCCCCATTACTGCCCAGGTTTCTGCCCTGGAAGCCTGAGGAACGGGAAAAGCGCCATGGAGAGTATGGTGGCCCATTACAACCGTCGCCGGCGTTTGGTGCTGCAGGGATTTAAGGAAATCGGGCTGCCCTGTTTTGAACCCGGAGGCGCCTTCTATGCCTTTCCCTATATCGGGGATACCGGCCTGACCGCCGCGGAGTTTGCCGAGAACCTGCTGCTGGAAGAAAAAGTGGCGGTGATACCCGGGGATGTCTTCGGCCCCGGCGGGGAAGATTGCATCCGCTGCTCCTATGCCTCTTCGGTGGAGGATCTAACCGAAGCCATTAAACGAATGGGCAGGTTTATCAAGACCAGAGGCTTAGATAAAGTAAAGAGAATCTATGCTTAAAAAAGTCGTCAGCCATCAGCCTTTATACCAATAACAGATTGCGATGGCTGAAAGCTGGAACCTGGACAATACCCGAGAGAAATGCCCAAATATTCCAGAAAAACCAACAAGACAAGTTCACGGGCTTGTGATATAATCATACTCGCAGATAAAGACAATATTTAAAAGCCGAAGGCCGATGGCCGACAGCCTGACCCAAAAGGGAATACCCTAAAGGATAAATTTTGGCACAATTCAGACTTTGTGAAAAACTCCACATTCGTGTAGCGGAATATCTGTTGACAGACCAATGGGACAGGTGTTAATATTTTTGTGGAGTATACTTATATACTCGTAGCCTGGATTGTGCATTTTTAGACAACTTATTGCCTGCTTTTCCAAGGATGGACAAGTTTGTCTTTTTTTGTCTAACTAGCTAGATCATTAGTGAGTAACAACATTCGTTACTTTACTAACGATCTAACCCATGGAAAAGTGGCTGTGCCATTTATGGCGGGATAGAAGAACTATCCTTTTCACAAAAAAACGGAGGTGAACTTAATGACCGAAGCCAGGAAGACTCCTCTCTTGGACGACCTCGAAAAAGGCCCTTGGCCCAGTTTCGTAACAGAAATGAAGAGAGCTGCTGCTAACAGCCCTTCCGCCCAAGACCTGCTTGGTCAACTGGAGCTTTCCTATGTTGACAAAAAAGCTCACTGGAAACATGGTGGTCTGGTAGGTGTTATGGGTTACGGCGGTGGCGTAATTGGTCGCTACTCTGACGTACCCGAGCAATTCCCCAACGTAGAACACTTCCACACCGTACGTCTGAACCAGCCTTCCGGTTGGTACTACCACACCAAGGCTCTGCGTCAGGTTTGCGATGTCTGGGAGAAATACGGTTCTGGTCTGACCAACCTGCACGGTTCCACCGGTGACATGATTCTGCTGGGCACCCAAACCGACAAGATCCAGACCATCTTTGACGAAGTTTCCGAATTCGAACAATTCCCCTTTGACCTGGGTGGCTCCGGTTCCAACCTGCGTACCCCCAGCTGCTGTGCTGGTCCCGCTCGTTGCGAATTCGCTATGATCGACACCACCGATCTGTGCCACGACCTGACCAATGAATTCCAGGATTACCTGCACCGCCCCATGTGGCCTTACAAGTGCAAAATTAAGATCTCCGGCTGTCCCAACGACTGCGTAGCTTCTATCGCTCGTTCCGACATCTCTATCCAGGGTACCTGGAGAGACGATATCAAGATCGACCAGGAAGCTGTTCGCGCTTACGTTGCTGATGGCTTCGATATCGAAGGCATGGTTATTGCCAAGTGCCCCACCAAGTGCATGTCCTTTGATGGCAACGAACTGACCATCGACAACGCCAACTGCACCCGTTGCATGCACTGCATCAACAAAATGTGCAAAGCCCTGCGTCCTGGCGACGACCGTGGCGCTACCATCCTGATCGGTGGTAAAGCTCCCATTCTGCAAGGTGCTATGATGGGTTGGGTAATCGTCCCCTTCATGAAGCTTGAGTCTGGCTCCGGCTACGAAGAACTCAAAGAGTTCCTCGAAAAAGTTTGGGAGTGGTGGGATGAAAACGGTAAGACCCGTGAGCGTGTTGGTGAGCTGATCCTTCGTCTGGGTATGCGTAACTTCCTGCGTGCCGTTGAGCTCGAGCCCATTCCGCAAATGGTACTGGCTCCGCGGGCCAACCCCTTCTTCTTCTGGTGGCCTGAAGAAGTTATTCAGGACTAATTTAGAAAAATATGCAGGCTATGCCGCATAAATAAATGAAACGGGGAGAGGTGAACCACATTGGCAAGAACTGATATCGGACCGCCGCTCTATAAAGAAATGCTGCCGCCCATTTGCAAAGAAAACTATGGCAAATGGCGCTATCACGAAATTCTGAAGCCCGGCGTTCTTGTACACGTATCCGAAACCGGAGCCAAGCTGTACACTGTACGTGCTGGTTCTCCGCGTCTGGTTAGTATCTACTTCATTCGTGAAATCTGCGACCTGGCAGACAAATACTGTGATGGTTACCTGAGATTTACCAGCCGTAACAACATCGAGTTCCTGTTAACCGATGAAGCCAACATTGATCCCTTAATTGCTGACCTGAAGGCAATGGGCGTTCCCGTTGGCGGTACCGGCAATTCCATCACCAACATCGTTCACACCCAGGGTTGGGTACACTGCCATACTCCGGCTACCGATGCTTCCGGTATCGTGAAAGCCGTTATGGATGAGCTGTTTGAGTACTTCACCACCATGAAGCTGCCTGCCAAGATGAGAATCGCTCTGGCCTGCTGCCTGAACATGTGCGGTGCTGTACACTGCTCCGACATCGCCATCCTGGGTATCCACAGAACCGTACCCAAGATTGACCATGAAAACCTGCACAAACTGTGCGAAATCCCGACTCTGACTGCTAGCTGCCCCACTGCGGCTATCCGTCCGAATCCCAAGCTGAAGTCCGTTGACATTAAAGCTGAGCGTTGCATGTACTGCGGTAACTGCTACACCATGTGCCCGTCTGTACACATCATCGACGCTAAGAACGACGCTGTTTCCATCTGGGTTGGCGGAAAGATCTCCAACAGCCGTATCGGTCCCAGATTCTCCCGTTTGGCCATTCCTTTCCTGCCCAACAATCCTCCGCGCTGGCCGGAAGTTGTTGACGCAGTTAAGAGCCTGGTTGAACTGTGGGCTGCCAATGCTCAACCTGGTGAGCGTATGGCTGAGTGGATCGACCGCATCAGCTGGGAGAAGTTCTTCGAACTGTCCGGTCTGCCCTTTACCGACAAGCACATCGACGACTTCACCCTGGCTCAAACCACATTCAGATGCACCACTCAGTTCAAGTGGTAAGAATATAGCCGCTTGATCCTGAGTATAATATTTAAAGAGCCGCCGCCGCAAGGTGGCGGCATCTAAACATTTTACCACCCGCACAGGATGGTAGGAAACGGTGGTGTAATTAAATGGAAGAAACCAAAGCTAAAATCCTGGCGTTCCTGGAAGGCGTAAGCAAAGAAAAGCCCCGCGTAATTGCCGAGAAAATTGGCGCCGCCAAAAAAGAAGTTGACAAGGCTTGCTCCGAGCTGGCCAAAGAGGGCAAAATCGAGTACCTGTACATCGGCACCTCCTACGTAACCCTGGCTGGACGCGACCATACTCCTGGTGTTGCCAAGGAAGAGTAAACGTTATACTTACACTTACATGAAAAACCTGAAAAAGAGCGGACATAGTTCCGCTCTTTCTCAATTCAAGTGGGGACGGTTCTTGACTTGAATTCGGAGAGATTAAATTCAAATCAAGAACCGTCCCCACTTGAATTTGCTTAAATGTGGCGGAGGTATCAAAATGAGGAAGAATGTACTGGTAACAGTAAAGGGCACCCGAAGGGATCAGGAGAATGATGCGGAAGTGATAGAACTGGTGTCTCCCGGTACCTTCCACCATAAAACAACAGTTATTATATTATTTACAAGGAGACCGCTATCGCGGGCATGGAGAATGCCACCACGACGATAAAAGCTGAAGGAGATATCGTTACCATCATTCGGAACGGCAGCATCAATATGAGACAAGTGTTCGAAAGGGACAAAATGCACAGGTCTGTCTATCAGACAACCTTTGGCAGTATGGATATGATGGTTAAGCCGTGGAACATAGAGGTTGACTTGACAGACCTTGGGGGAAGTATTAAGCTAGAGTATGAGTTGGAGTTAGACCATGCTCATTTGGGTACTAACAGTTTGCTGATAATGGTTAAGGAAGCGTAAAAACCAACTTTTTAAGCCCAGGCTATTGGCCATTGGCTATTGGTTTTTAAAAGTTTTTTGCCGTAGGAATGTACAGCCAAAAGCCAAAAGCAATTCCTACGACATGATTAAAATCTTGCTGATGTCCGACGTCTGATGACCGACGTCTGATGACCGACGACCGACTGAAGGAGGACTTCCCCTTGCAAGGATTGGTTGAACAAATAAGAGCCGGGCTGGCCGCAGCGTTACAAAAGGCCATTACTGGAGCGGTGGACAAGGGTCTGGTAAACCCGGTGGAGGTACCGGAGATTACCATTGAGGTGCCCCGGGAAAAGGGACACGGGGAGTTTGCCACCAACTTAGCTATGCAACTGGCCCGTACGGCTAAAATGGCGCCCAGAAAAATTGCCGAAGCTGTGGCAGAAAACCTGGATCTGGCAGGGACTCCGGTGGAGCGGGTGGAGATTGCCGGCCCGGGCTTTATTAATTTCTACCTGCAGCCGAGCTGGGTTTACGAAGTCATTCCATTAATCATTCAGGAAGACAGGAACTATGGCCGGGTGGAAATGGGCGAGGGGCAAAAAGTACAGGTGGAATTTGTCAGCGCCAATCCCACCGGTCTGCTGCATATGGGCAATGCCCGGGGGGCTGCTCTGGGTGACAGCCTGGCATCCATACTGGACTTTGCCGGTTACCGTGTCAGCCGGGAATACTATATTAACGACGCCGGGAACCAGATTGAAAACTTTGGCCGCTCCCTGGAGGTCCGCTTCCTGCAGCAGCTTGGCCAGGACATCCCTATGCCCGAAGAAGGGTACCACGGGGAAGACATTATTGATACCGTCAGAGGATATATTCAAAAACACGGTACAAGTTTGGCTGAAGCCGATGCAATCAACCGCAGAAAGACCCTGGCAACCTATGCCCTGGAGGAAAAACTCACCCACATTCGCAACACCCTGCTGGACTTCGGAGTGGTCTACGACGAGTGGTTCTCCGAGCAGTCCCTGCATGACAGCGGGGCCATCCAGAGAACACTGGACGAACTGCGGGAAAAGGGCTACATTTACGAACATGAAAACGCCCTCTGGTTTAAAGCCACGGAGTTTGGCGATGAAAAGGACGAAGTGGTGGTCCGTTCCAACAGCATTCCCACCTACTTTGCCGCCGACATCGCCTATCACAAAAACAAATTTGAACGGGGCTTCAACAAAGTCATCGACATCTGGGGTGCCGACCACCACGGCCATGTCAACCGCATGAAAGGTTCCATGGAAGCCCTGGGTTATCATAGAGATGATTTGGAAATCATTCTCATGCAACTGGTCCGCCTGTACCGGGGCGGCGAGATTGTCCGCATGTCCAAGCGCACCGGCCAATTCGTGACCCTGGAGGAACTTGTGGAAGAAGTGGGCCGGGATGCCGCCCGTTACTTCTTTGTCATGCGCAGCCCGGACAGCCACCTGGAATTTGATCTTGACCTGGCCAAATCCCAGACCAACGACAACCCGGTCTTCTATATTCAATATGCCCATGCCCGGATTTGCAGCATTCTGCGGCAGCTGCGGGAACAGGGACGTCAGCTGCCTAAAGCCGACGAAATCAACCCCGCCCTGCTGACCGAGCAAGCAGAGCTGGACTTACTGAGAAAATTGGCGGACTTCCCCACCGAGATTGCCGCCGCAGCGGAGCTCATGGCTCCCCACCGGATCGCCCGGTATTTGCATGACCTGGCAGGATTATTCCACAGCTTCTACAACAGTCACCGGGTCATTACCGATGACGAAGCTCTTTCGCAAGCCCGCTTGGTACTGGTGGACTGCGTCCGCATCGTACTGAGAAATGCCTTGGGTCTGTTGGGACTCACGGCGCCGGAAAAAATGTAGGAGAAGGTTCCGATGAAAGAAATTCTATTGTCCACCGCAACCGGTTTTGCGGTGGGCCTCCTTTTTGCAAAACTAAAACTGCCGATCCCGGCGCCGCCCACCCTGGGTGGGGTGATGGGCATTGTGGGCTTATTCTTAGGTTACATGCTGGCAATGCGCTTTGGTTGGATGCGTTAAGCTATTGACAGGACATGTCCCGGTCGTTAGAATGGGATAGGCAGCCAAAATTCAACTGATTTTGACAGGAGGCAACCATGGCCAAGTTTATTTTTGTGACCGGCGGAGTGGTGTCATCCCTGGGTAAGGGTATTACAGCGGCTTCCTTGGGGCGATTACTGAAAAGCCGTGGGCTGAAAGTCGCAATCCAAAAACTGGACCCATATATTAACGTCGACCCGGGGACCATGAGTCCTTACCAGCACGGCGAAGTTTTTGTCACCGAAGACGGTGCCGAAACTGACCTGGACTTGGGGCACTACGAGCGGTTTATTGATACCAACTTGAACAAAACCAGTAATGTGACTGCCGGCGGCATTTACTGGTCGGTCATCAGCAAAGAGCGCCGGGGCGATTACCTGGGAGGCACCGTTCAGGTGATTCCTCATATTACCAATGAGATTAAAGACCGGGTCCTGCGCATGGCCCGGGAACTGGATGCCGACGTGGTGATTACCGAGATCGGCGGCACCGTGGGGGACATTGAGTCTCTGCCCTTCCTGGAGGCCATCCGCCAGCTGCGCACCGATCTGGGCCGGGACAATGTCATGTATATCCACGTGACATTAATGCCCTACCTGAGAATGGCCAATGAGTTTAAAACCAAACCCACCCAACACTCGGTAAAAGAGCTGAGAAGCTTGGCATTCAGCCGGATGTCATTGTTTGCCGGACCGAGAAACCCTTCCCCAAGGAAATGGAAGAAAAGCTGGCCCTGTTCTGCGACATCGATAAAGAAGCGGTGATTCAGGCAGTGGATGCTTTTTCCATTTATGAAGTTCCCCTGCAGATGGAATTGGAGGGCCTGGACGATATCGCCGTGGAACGCTTCAGCCTGCAGTGCGGGGAAGCCGATATGAACGGCTGGCGGGACATGGTAAACCGGATGAAGAATCTGGGGTCCACCACCACCATCGCCCTGGTGGGTAAATATGTTGCCCTGCCGGATGCTTATCTCAGCGTGGCCGAGGCCTTGCGCCATGCCGGGCTGCATCACAATTCCGGTGTGGAGATCCGCTGGGTGAATTCCGAGGAGTTGGAGAAGGTACCGGCGGAACAACTGCTGCAGGGTGTGGATGGCATCCTGGTGCCCGGCGGCTTTGGAGACCGGGGCATTGAAGGAAAGATTAATGCCATCAAGTACGCCCGTGAGAATAAGATTCCCTTCCTGGGCATTTGCCTGGGCATGCAGCTGGCCGTGGTGGAATTTTCCCGTGCGGTGATGGGCTGGCAGGATGCCAACAGCGCTGAGTTTAACCCCCACTGCCAGTACCCGGTGATCGATTTGTTGCCGGAACAAAAGGATCTGGATAAAATGGGCGGCACCATGCGGCTGGGAGCCTATCCCTGCAAACTGGTGCCTGGGACATTGGCCTACCAGGCCTACGGTGAGGAAATCATCTATGAACGCCACCGCCACCGTTACGAATTAAACAACGAATATCGTGCAGAGCTGGCCCAGGCCGGCATGGTCTTCAGCGGCACCCTACCCAACGGCAAACTGGTGGAAATCGTAGAATTACCCGAGCATCCCTGGTTCCTGGCCACCCAATTTCACCCGGAATTCAAATCCCGACCCAACCGCCCGCATCCGGTATTTAGGGATTTCGTGGGAGCGGCGATAAAGATGAGATGTGAGAAGTGAGAAGTTGGAAGTGAGAAACAGAGATGAGGTTAAGACTCTCACTTCCCACCTCTCACTTCCCACCTCTCAAACGGCAGCTTTGGTTATTTACCAAAGCTTTATTTTTTACGAGGTATTTTTTTACCTTCATGGAGTAAGATAAACAGGTAAGCTAAAAACCTACAAGACCAAATGCCTGTAGCTTGACCCCAAAGAAATACCCCAAAGGAGTGATATCTTTGCGCAAAAAACTAATCGCTGGAATTATCATCGGCATCGTCCTTTTCTCCCTGGCAGCTGCCGTAGCATTCAGAGGCAATGCCGGGGTGCCCCGAAGGGAAGGAGCAGGGGAAAAAATTGCTGTGGTACATATTGAAGGGATGATCGTTTCCTCTGCCCCGGGTGGATTCGGGGCCTCCGGCGTGGCGGCCGCCGACAGAATTGTCAGCGACCTGAAAGAAGCCCGGGAGAACCCGGATATTAAGGCAGTCATACTCAAATTAAACACGGGAGGCGGTACGGTTGTCGGTTCTGACGAGATCGGCCGTGAGGTAGACAGGGTCCGCCAGTCCGGCAAAAAAGTGGTGGCGGTCATGGGCGAGATGGCTGCCTCCGGCGGGTACTGGATCTCCTGCAAGGCAGATAAAATTGTGGCCAATCCCGGCACCTTCACCGGCAGCATCGGTGTCATTTTGGAGCTTACCAACCTGCAGGAGCTCTACAACAAATTAGGTGTAGAAGTCGATAGCTTTAAAACAGGACCCAACAAAGACATGGGGGCCACCTACAGAGACCTGTCCCCGGAGCAACGCCGGATCTTCCAGAGCCTGGTCAACGATACCTATGAAGACTTTGTTAAAGTGGTGGCCGAAGGCAGGAAAATGGATGTTGCCAGGGTAAGGCAGCTGGCCGACGGGAGAATCTATACCGGAAAACAGGCCAAATCCCTGGGCCTGGTGGACGAATTGGGAGACTTTACCGAGCTGTAAAGATTACCGCCGACCTGGCCGGCATTAAAGGAGAGCCGGAGCTGGTAGACATGACCGGTGAGCAGACCTTCTGGCAGCAGTTCTTTGGAAGCATTCAAGGCAGGGGTACCATTCTGTCTTTCCCCCTGGAAGGACTTCTCCTGATGCCGGACCCGTCCGTACTGCCGCTGAAGACAGAAGTCCGATAAGGGGGAGGGAACCACTTTGAGCGAATTAAAAGATCATCAACCGGAACAGTCCCATCCTGGCAGGGGACCGGAAGACAACCCGGCACCACCGGAGCGGTTTGATTTACCCCCGTCCGGAGAAGAAACATGGAAAAACGGCAGCGTACCTGCAACACTGGAACCGGCAGTCCCTCCGGAAGGAGCAGAAGGCATCCAGATGGAGGCGGAACCGGCGCTGCCACCCCTGAAGGCTTATGAGATTATTTACGGAGTTCTGTTCGACCCGGTGCCAACCATGAAGCGGGTTGTACAAAACCCTCCCCTGGGCACCACCCTGATTATTGTTATTCTATTATCCCTGGCAGGTTTGCTGACCAGTCTCTATACCCATGCCCAGGGAGGACCGTCCAATTTAGGGCTGGAAATGGGCTTGCCCTTTGACCATGCATGATCTTTTCACAGGCACTGCGGGTGGCGGCTCCCGTTTTAGCCATGCTGGGGGCCATTTTCTACTTCGTTAAATGGTTCTTCTACAGTGCCTGCTGCACCTGCTGGCGGACTTCTACGGTGGACGGGGAGAGGCCCGGACGGTATTTGTGGTTTATGGCCTGGCCGGTCTGCCGGAAGTCTTTTTGATCCCCATTGGTGTTTTAACCACCCTGATTTCACCCTCCGCTGCCGCAGGGGTAAACACCCTGGGAAGCCTTATTGTTCTCATCTGGGGAGTTATCCTGTTAACCATCGGCCTCCGGGAAGCCCACCGTTTAAGCACAGGCAGGGCCCTGGCGGTTATCTTTACGCCGGTGCTGGCGGTCATCGTGCTGGCCGTTATCACCATGGTTGGCTTGATGTCGGCCATGTCTGCCTTTATGCCCCCGTCCTGGTAGATTGGTCATACCTCTGGAAAAATATTGAAAGATATTTGATGCCATAGAACAGGTATTGTCCCCTTGATGTCGAAAAGTTATCATACACCACGCTGTATGAAGCTAGGGGGTACTGAATAAAATGGGTAATGGCACGATCGATGTTCTTATAGTGGATGACCAGGTGGGAGTAAGGCGATTACTATTTGAAGCGCTGGCGAACGAAGGCTACATCGTTAAAATGGCCGGTGGCGGCGCAGAGGCCTTGAAAATTCTATCCGGTACCCTGCCCTCACTGGTGCTGCTCGACATTAAAATGCCGGGAATGACCGGTTTTGAAACCCTGCAGGAAATTCGCAAGCTCTACGGTCAACTGCCGGTGGTGATGATGACAGCCTATGGCGACATGGACATTATTGCGCAAACCAAAAGTTTAGGTGTAAAACATTACCTCAGCAAGCCCTTTGATTTGGATGACGTGCGGGTTTTAGTCAAAGGCATCCTGGCAGAAAGCAGAGATATGAAGGAGATTCAGGCGGGTATCAGCTAGGCCTTTGTAACTGGTATTTCATTCAAAAAAAAAGGAATTTACTCACCGGTGGCGAACTCTTTATGGCAAAGAGGAGGTTATAGAGGTGCTTATAACCACTGTCACCACATTGGGCATTCGTTGTCCAGAGTGCGGCGCATTAGAATTTCATAACCTCTCACGCTTTGCCCTTTCAGGCCGGGGTAAGCTGCAAATAAGCTGTTCCTGTGGGGCTTTCCTGCTGGGTGTTGTCAGCAGGCCGCCCGGCAGCCTACTGGTTGCAAATACCCTGCGTGTTCTGTGAGACCAAACACATCCGGGAAATATCCGGGGTTCGGCTGTGGGGTCAGGAAACCATTTGCCTTACCTGTCCGGAATCCGGCCTGGAGCTGGGATTTATCGGCCGGGCGGAGGATGTGGAGGCACTGGCAGAATCACTGGATACAGGTCTGGAGACCCTGATGGACGAGTTGGTATACGACGAATACTTTAATAATCCCAGGGTGATGCATCAGGTGATGCAATGCCTGCAGGAAATTGCCGATAACGGCGGACTGTACTGCCAGTGCGGCAATACCCGCATTGAAGTGGACGTTTTTCTGGACCGGTTGGAACTGCACTGCAAAGAATGCGACAGCATTAACATTGTATATGCCGAAACCGAAGAAGACCTCAAAGTCATACAACAGGTGGATACCATTGAACTGGCCCAACATGGTTTCAAGTGTTTGGACAGTTTTTCCAATACCCCTAAACTTACAAAAAAGGCACGGCGCAGGCGGAATAAACAATCTTAGAAACATAATTCCGGGTAACTCTGGTCATACTGTTTTTGACCGTTAACCGGGAGTCAACCGCTAAGCCCCGCCGGGGAATATGGTTCCTAAAGACAGCTTGGCACCAGTTCGTCGGCTCGGACGCGGTCCGGGCTTTTTATTTTGTTCAAGGAGGTTTATAAAATGCCATTAGTTCCGGTAAAAGAATTATTAAAAAGGGCGGAAGAGGGCAAATATGCCGTAGGCGCCTTTAACGTCAACAACATGGAACTTGTACAAGCCATTTTAGCAGCGGCCGAAGCGAGAAGGCGCCGGTTATTATGCAGGCCAGCCAGGGTGCTATCAAATATGCAGGCATTGAGTATATCTATGCCCTGGCCAGTTTGGCAGCCAGCCAGTCCACCGTGCCGGTGGCCCTGCACCTGGACCACGGCACCAGCTTTGAGCAGTGCATGAAGTGCATCCGGGTGGGCTTTACCTCGGTAATGATCGACGGGTCCAAATTCCCCCTGGAGGAAAACATCGCACTCACTAACAAGGTGCTGGAAGTTGCCCGGGCCACCGGGGTTTCTGTAGAAGCGGAGCTGGGCAAAATCGGCGGCACCGAAGACGATATTCATGTGGACGAAAGGGACGCCTTCTTTACCGATCCCGAAGAAGCAAGATATTTTGTGGAAAAGACCGGCGTAGATTCCCTGGCTGTGGCCATCGGCACCGCCCACGGCCAGTATAAAGGGATTCCTCAATTGGATTTTCCCCGCTTGGAGAAAATCGTCAGCCTGGTCAAGATTCCCATCGTGCTGCACGGCTCCTCCGGCGTTCCTGACGAAGCGGTCCAGGAGGCCATCCGCCTGGGCGTCCGCAAGGTGAACATTGACACCAACATCCGGGAGGCTTTTACCGTCGCCTGCCGCCAGGTGCTGGACAACAACCCCAAAGAAATCGACCCCCGCAAAGTCCTCGGCCCCGCCCGGGAAGCCGCCACCCAGGTGATTCGGGAGAAGATCCGTGTATTTGGGAGTGCAGGACGGGCTTAAGGGTCGAGCTTTCGGGTCTAGTACAAATCCTTACATCACAAGACCCCAAAGAAGCACCAAAGAGTCTAGCAACAGCACCCCAGAGAAATACCCCATAGGCTAACCACCCTAAAGGCTAACCCACCCCAAAGAAATACAGAATAAGCTACCGGGAGGTATAACCATGCTCCTATTTCTTGATACAGCCAATGTCGACGAAATTCGTGCTGCCAATTCCCTGGGAGTCATATCGGGCGTTACTACCAATCCCTCTCTCATTGCCCGGGAGGGGCGCGATTTTGCGGAAGTGGTAAAGGAAATAACCTCCCTTGTTGACGGTCCCATCAGTGCGGAAGTCATCAGTCTGGAGGCTGAAGGAATGATTAAGGAAGCGGTGGAACTGGCAGACATCCACCCCAACATTGTCATTAAGATTCCGATGACGGCCGAAGGCTTAAAAGCCACCAAGGCCTGTGCTGAAAAGGGCATTAAAACAAACGTAACCCTGGTGTTCTCCGCCAACCAGGCCCTGCTGGCCGCCCGGGCCGGCGCCACCTACGTCAGTCCCTTTGTGGGCCGCCTGGATGATATCGGCCACGACGGCATAGCATTGATTTACGACATCGTAGAAATTTTTGATAACTACGGCCTGGACACTCAGATCATCTCAGCCAGCATAAGGCACCCGCTCCATGTGCTGCAGTCCGCCAAGGCCGGCGCCCATATTGCCACCATACCCTACAAAGTCCTCCTGCAAATGACCAAACACCCCCTGACGGACAAAGGCATCGACGCCTTCCTGGCAGACTGGGCCAAACTGCAGGCTAAAGGGTAGGGCTTACGAGTCTCGACTGATAGGTATTCCTTACGGGTCCAGTTGTTAGACTTACGGGTATTTCTAATGGGCCCTGTTGTTAGCCTAACAGGCATTTCTTTCGGGTCTAGTATAAATCCTTATAATACAAGACCCCAAAGAAGCACCTAAAAGTCTAGCAACAGGACCCCAGGGAAATACCCCATAGTCTAACAACCGGACCCCAAATCCCGTCCCCTGGCCGACTATTGACCAATCCGCTCCCCTGCGATATACTGAAAATGGCGTGTGACACAGTTCGCCAAACCCGTGAAAGGGTTGTCTTGCTTAAAGAAGCATAAAAAAGCTAAGGCTTCTGTGCTTAAACGCTTGGCTATCCCAAGGCACAGCCGGGCCAGGCTTTTTTCTGATTTTTCAGGAGGATTTTGAGGTGGCAAATATCATAAGCAAGCTCTTCTGCAAATGTAAGGACGCATGTAAGGATTCGTACCACCGGCTCCTAAACCTCCCGGAAGCGCCTCAAAAGGTGGCGCAGGGAATTGCGCTCGGCGTCGCCTTTGACTTTTTACCTGTTCCCTTTATCAGCATTCCGCTGTCTTTTCTCGTGGCAAAACTTGTGCGGGTACATGCAGTGGCTGCCACCCTGACGGTTTGTCTTTTTAAACCCGTTGTCCCCTTGTTTTTCACCCTGAACATTTTTATGGGCAAACTCCTGGTTGGAACCGTGCCTTCCCCCATTACCCCTAAACTTGCACAGAGTGTTCCCATTTTTACGAAAGCCATTTTAAAAATTAAAGCCCTTGGTTTTCCCTTTCTCGTTGGCAGTGTCATCAATGCCTGATAGCCAGTTTTTTGGTCTATTTCACCGCGGTTAAATTTTTAGAGGCCCGGCAAAAGGTCATTAAAAAAAAACTAGGGCTAGTGAATGCTGTGAATAAAACAGGATAGCCCTGGTTATAAAGTTAATTAGAAAAAAGTAAAAAACAGTTTTAAAGGTGGAGTGTACTTGCCTGAGAATGATAAGCCTGTCAACAAACAGGCCGAATTAGAAGCCAAAACCATGCGGGAATTATATGCCATTGCCCGGGAGCTGGAAATTCCCGGCTACTATAAATTACGGAAGAAAGAGATCGTTTTCGAGATCTCCAAACTGCAGAGCAAACAAAGCGGTGTCTCCTACGCCGGCGGGGTTCTGGAGATTTTGCCCGACGGCTACGGTTTTTTGAGGCCGTCTACCTATGTACCCAGCAATGATGACATTTATGTTTCGGTCTCCCAAATCAGAAGGTTTGATTTGAGAACCGGCGACATGGTGTATGGCCAGGTAAGAAAGCCAAAGGATAACGAGCGATACTACGGACTCCTAAGGGTAGAACAGGTTAACGGCGCCAACCCCGAACTGGCAGCGGAACGGATGCACTTCGCCGGCCTCACACCCCTGTACCCCCAGAAACGTATCCGGTTGGAAACCCGCCCCGACAGGATTTCAGCCAGGGTTATTGACCTCATTGCACCCATCGGCAAAGGCCAACGAGGTCTGATTGTTGCCCCACCCAAAGCAGGCAAAACCGTCCTGATCAAAGAAATCGCCAACAGCATCACCACCAATCACCCCGAAATTGAATTATTTATCCTGTTAATCGATGAGAGACCCGAGGAAGTTACCGACATTGAGCGGTCGGTAAAGGCGGAGGTCATCAGTTCAACCTTTGACGAACCGCCGGAAAACCATGTGAAGGCCTCCGATATGGTATTGGAAAGGGCGAAAAGACTGGTGGAAAGCGGCCGGGATGTGGTCATTCTTTTGGACAGCATCACCCGCTTGGCCAGGGCCCACAACCTGGTCATTCCCCCCAGCGGAAGGACCCTGTCAGGTGGTGTGGACCCTGCGGCGCTGCACAAACCCAAGCGTTTCTTTGGCGCAGCCCGCAATGTGGAGGAAGGGGGCAGCTCACCATTCTTGCCACCGCCCTGGTTGAAACGGGCAGCAGGATGGATGATGTGATCTTCGAAGAATTTAAAGGCACCGGCAATATGGAACTCATCTTAGACCGCAAGCTGGCAGACCGCCGACTGTTCCCCGCCATTGATATCCAGCGTTCCGGCACCCGGCGGGAGGACTTGCTCCTGTCCAAGGAAGAACTGGAATACGTCTGGAGCCTGCGCAAAGTCATCGCCGGCATGACATCCATAGAGGCCCTGGATAATTTACTGGAGCGCATGAGACATACCAAAGCCAACGGAGAAGTACTGGGCGACTTTAAACCCAGAACCCGGATCCAGCTCCCAACCGCCGAATTGACCGAACCAGACCCGACTCCTGCCCCGGCACAGAAACGGCAGTATAAACGCAGGAATGTGAGAGAAGCGTAAGCTTTGTTATATATCAGGCCATATTATGTATACACTCCCATCACCTCGGGTAAACTACTAACAGTTTGCTTCTCACGAGGTGATTTTTCATGAAACTTTCGATAAATAAAAAACGTTTTCTGGCTATCGCCATGGCTGCTGTCATCGCCAGCACGGCCCTGGGGGTACTGCCTGCCAGTGCCCGTCTGGATGAAGTTATGTCGGAGGGAGACTATACCCCTCCTATAGCCAGAGAGGTGGAAGTGGTAAAGTACCCGGAAAAACCGGCTGCAGGGTAAGTAAAGCCCCCGTTGTGCAGATGGAATACCGGGTCCGTCCCGGGGATACCTTATGGAGTATCGCCGAGCGGTCCGGTATTTCGATAGACGAACTGGCCAGGACCAACCATTTGAGCCAGGAGGACGTGCTGGCAGTGGGCCGCACCCTTACCATCCCCGGCGGAGAGTTCCGTTATCACCGGGTTGCCGGTGGGGAAACGCTCTCCCATATTGCCGGTCAGTATGGCATTTCCCTGCAGCAATTAATGAGTGCCAATGAGATTAAGAATCCTGACATCATCAAAATTGGTTATACCCTCACCATTCCCGGTGAAGTGTCCGAACAGGTGATGTCTGAACCCGCCGGACAAACCAGCAGGATTCAAATTGGCGGTTGGGCCTGGCCGGTGGCCGGGGAGGTTACCTCCCACTTTGGCATCCGGGGGGACCGACCCCATGAAGGGGTAGACATCGGCGCCTGTGAAGGGGCAACCATTGTTGCCGCGGAAAAGGGTCGTGTGGTTTGGTCTGCTCCCAGGGGAACCTATGGTCTGACAGTCATCCTGGATCATGGCAACGGCATCCGTTCCTTGTATTCCCACTGTTCAAAACTGCTGGTCCGTGAAGGGCAGCTGGTAGACAGAAACCAGGCCATTGCCGAAGTGGGGAATACCGGTCGTTCCACCGGTCCTCACCTGCACATGGAAATTCTGCGGCAGGGCGTTCCGCTGGATCCCATGCTGTTCCTGAAAGAAAGACTTTTTGGCTAAAAAATTCCCCTATCCAATGGATAGGGGTAATTTTTTGCACTATGAAATTCTCCGTAACGCCGTCCCTGATTTCCCCATCATCTTGTTTTTGTTAAATTCCTTCGCTGTGGGTCGCTCTCCGGATAGCGACCGGCATCATGCGCCAGAGAACAAGGGAAAAGGTCTTTGCCGTATGTTTATCCAGGGTTGGGGGCGTCTCTTAATTTAAAACCGTTAGGTCTGCATTTTCCCTCGACTTGGCTACCCGGGCAATGCAGTACCGTTGATAACCTTGGGATTTTCAAGTGAAAATTATATTGATCAGAAAAAGGAAGGGGAAAACATAATAAAAAGAGGTTGCCTTAAACGCAGGCATTATTTCTCTTAAAGTTTGCCTAAAAAGACCCTTCAAGAAAGGTGGTATTGCTTACCACCTGAGCCATCACATCCTTTCAAAAGTTTTATTAATTCTTCCCTGGTTGGTGGCCTTGGATTACCTGGGTCCCCTGACCCCTCTTCTTTGAACAGTCCGCTGGGTGGGCCTGATGGCCAAGATATCATGGTCCTGATGGTCTCAGGGGAATGTTTTGCTGAACACATCTGAATCGCCTCCCTCAACAATGCAGGTACTGTCAAAGGACCAACAATATTTAGTTGTGGGATTCCTGCGAAACAATGTCGGGCCAGTGGTGGAGCTGCCTGCTCCCGGCGGAGGTATATCCCATCCCCGCAAACCGAAGGCTCCGACAGGCAGGAGTATCATAAATACCATAATATGGTATTTGTAATTAATTATACGCCACTGTTTACGGAATTCCTTTTTTTGGAAATAATATTTTTAAAAAAATATCTTTGCAGGTATTCCTTAGGGGTCAAGCCCTCGGCCATCATCCTTCAGCCTTTAATAAAAAAGCTGACAGCTGAGGGCTGAAGGCTGACGGCCAGACCTCAAAGAATTACCCCAAAGCCCCAAAGCCAGCTCTTGCCCGCCACATTTTTCTGTGCTATAATATCGTCGTGTGTTTATTAGTCGTTAATGCCGAAGGCATTTGCATTTGCTGGAGAAAGAAGGTGAGTTGTAAGTGAAGGAAAAAATTCATCCCAATTACAATGAGGTAGAAGTTAAGTGTGTATGTGGAAACACCTTTAAGACTGGTTCCACCAAGAAGGAGATCAAAGTTGAAATTTGCTCCAACTGCCATCCTTCTACACCGGGGCTCAGCGTCAAATTGAAGTTGGTGGCCGGGCCGAGAAGTTTCGTAAGAAATACGGCTTGAAATAGCTTAGTTAGCAGAGCGGTGGCTCTGCTATTTCTTTATGTGCCCCTCTAGATTATTTAATAATTAGGAGAAATGAGATTGACAGTAAAAGAGGTTTCTTATTCTCACTTCCAACCTCTCACCTCTCACTTCTCAAATAAGGGGGATTAGAATGTCTTTTCAATACGGAGCCAGGCAGTCATCGAAGGCGTTATGATGCGGGGGCCGGGCAACCGGGCCATTGCGGTGCGCCGTCCCGATGAAACCATCGTCATTAATGAAAAGCCGGTGGGTTCCATTACCCAGAGGCTCCCGTTTCTTAAGTTTCCCTTTATTCGTGGCGTGGTCATGCTGTTCGAATCCCTCATTATGGGAATCGAAGCACTGGCCTTTTCGGCCGAGCAGGCCATGGGGGAAGAGGAAGAAGAGAAACTGAGCAAGTGGGAACTGTTTTTAACCATTGCCATTTCACTGGGTTTGGCCATCGTGCTGTTTATCGTGATCCCCACCACGTTGACCTACTATACCGCTTCCGCCATCCAGGACAACTTTGTCCGGAACCTTCTGGAGGGGGCCATCCGCCTGGTGGTCTTTCTCGGGTACGTGGTAGGTGTGTCCCGCATGAAGGACATCCAGCGGGTCTTCATGTATCACGGTGCGGAGCACAAGGTTATCAATGCTTACGAAGCAGGGAAAGAACTGACGGTGGAGGAAGTGCAGAAATTTTCCACCCTGCACCCCCGCTGCGGCACCAGCTTCCTGCTCATCGTTATCCTGATAAAGGTTGTTATTTTCTCCGGAGTTACCGCTTCGGGGTTGTTCGGCCAAATTTTCTTTCGCATCCTTCTGCTGCCGGTGGTGGCCGGTGTAGCCTATGAACTTCTCAAGCTGTCGGGGAAATATCAGGACAGGGGTCTCTGCCGCATCTTTATTGCCCCGGGGCTCTGGCTGCAAAAGCTGACCACCAAAGAACCCGACAACAGCCAGGTGGAAGTGGCGATTAGAGCTTTTAATGCAGTCCGTAAGGAAGGTGACATCAATGTTCGCTAAACTCCAGGCGCTGGAGGATAAATACGTACAACTGGAAAACCAAATCAGTGATCCGGAAGTCATGGCCGACCGGGCCAAGTGGCAGCAACTGGTAAAAGCCCACTCGGATCTGGGAGAAATGGTGGATGTTTTTCGCCAGTATAAGAAAGCCCAGGCCGATCTCCAGGAAAACAAGCTGATGCTGGAAGAGAAGCTGGAACCGGACTTCCGGGAAATGGTAGAACTGGAAGTTGAAGAACTGGCAGGTAAAATCGAGGAGTACGAGAAGAAACTCAAGATCCTGCTGCTGCCCAAGGACCCCAACGATGAGAAAAACGTAATCATGGAAATCCGCGGCGGCACCGGCGGGGACGAAGCCGCTCTGTTTGCCGGCGACCTGTTCAGAATGTACTCCCGCTACGCAGAGAAGAAGGGCTGGCGCACCGAAATTCTGGACGCCAACGAGACCGACCTGGGAGGCTTCAAGGAAGTCACCTTTGTCATCGAGGGAAAAGGCGCCTACAGCACCCTGAAATTCGAGAGCGGGGTGCACCGTGTGCAGCGGGTGCCCGCCACCGAAAGCGGCGGCCGCATCCACACCTCTGCCGCCACTGTGGCGGTTTTGCCGGAAGCGGAAGAGGTTGATATTGAAATCAACCCCAACGACATCCGCATCGACCTGTTCTGTGCCAGCGGCCCCGGCGGCCAGTGTGTAAACACTACCCAGTCCGCCGTGCGGATTACCCACATCCCCACCGGCACAGTGGTGTCCTGCCAGGATGAAAAATCCCAGCATAAGAACAAAGACAAGGCCATGCGAGTTCTCCGGGCCCGCCTGCTGGATAAAGCCCAGGAGGAACAGCAAAAGGCCATTGCCGGTGCGCGGAAGTCCATGGTGGGCAGCGGCGACCGCAGCGAGCGCATCCGCACCTACAACTTCCCCCAAAACCGCATCACCGATCACCGCATCGGCCTGACGGTACACCGCCTGGAATACGTGCTGCAGGGCGACTTGGACGAAATCATCGAAGCCCTCATTACCACCGACCAGGCCGAGCGCCTGAAAGCGGAGCAGGAATAGGCCAAGGGGACTTCAAGTTGGGGACGGTTCTTGACTTGAATTGGTGTATACACCAATTCAAGTCAAGAACCGTCCCCGCTTGAATTGCAAAGTATATCCCGTGAGGTGTACCATGCAAATTAGAGATGCCCTTATCATGGGACGGGAATTTTTAAACTTACATAATATCCAGTCCGCTAACCTGGATGCCCAGGTGTTATTGTCCAAGGTTACCGGGATGGACCGGACGGGCTTACTCCTGCAGGGAGATCGAGCGCTTACAGCTGAGCAGCAACAACAATATAGGAGTCTCCTGGACAGGCGGGCCTGGGGGGAACCGGTAGCCTACTTAACCGGGTGCAAGGAATTTATGGGCCTGGATTTTATCGTTACGCCTGCCGTTTTAATACCCCGCCCGGACACCGAACTGATGGTAGAAACCGCTCTGGAGTATCTTAAAAAAAGCGATAAGGGGAACCCTCTGGCCGTGGATGTGGGGACCGGCAGTGGTGCCATCGCAGCAAGCCTGGCTTACTTGGTTCCCGGACTGCAGGTCTGGGCTATAGACCTCTCAAATGAGGCATTGGAAATAGCCAAACAAAATGCCCGGCTTCACCGGGTTGAGGACAGAATACACTTCAGGCAGGGAAACCTGCTAAAACCGATGCCTTTGGAAATGAAGGGAAGAATCAGCGTAATGACTGCTAACCTTCCCTACATCCCCAGCGGCGACATCCCCGGACTTATGAGCGACGTCAAGGACTTCGAACCCCACCTGGCCCTGGACGGGGGAATTGACGGTTTAGACCTTTACCGCCTCCTGATTCCCATGGCCTACAGTTTTCTGAAACCAGGCGGACTGCTGCTAATGGAAATCGGCCCGGGACAGGGCGAACCCGCCAGTAAGATTTTACCTCCCGACCTGTGGCAAACGGAAATAAAGTTAGATCTTGCAGGCCGTGAGCGGCTGGTGGTGGCGGAAAAAAACAAAAACCAATTTAAACAGCAGAAGGACTGCGGCTTCCCGGAACGGAAAATGGCTGCCACCCTGGTCTTTAAACTGAACGGTATATAGCATTAAAAACGCCCTTAGTTTACCGGGCCGGAAGGAGGAAATCCCCTTCCGGCCTTATTTTTCTTAGGAAGCGATTTTTGTCAAGGCGCTGTAGGATGTCAATCCCCCGATGACGGTGATCAGAAGCCCGCTGAGACGGGGCAGCAGGCGGAAGGTCCCCGTTCAAAAAGCGTTCCCGTGAAAGAGGACAGCTTAACGAAGACCAACCCGACGGCCACCAGTGCAATGGCCCCGCCGACGCCAAAGGCAAAGACCAGGGCCAGCCCACTAAGCATCGCCCCGCTGCTGACCGAAAGCAGCAGCACCGCCAGGGCGCTGGGGCAGGGCATCAGGCCGTTGGTAAAGCCCAGCATCAGGACATCCAGCAAGTTGCCCTTGGGCTGACTGAAATATTTTACGGAAAACTTTCGGTACTGTTGAGACCCGCAGCCACAACTGCAGGAATCATTTTTTCGCAGCATCATCCGCAGCCCGACAAAAATGATAATGGCTCCGGAAATCAATTTCAGCCAGATTTCCACGCGGTCCTGCGGCACGGTGGTATTGGACATGGCAAATGCCGTAGCCGAGTGGGCCATCACTGCCATAACAACAATCACCAGGGTGTGCGTAATGGCCGAAGTCAGACCCAGGAGTACAGCATCCCGTGACCTTCCCCGGGACATAATTAAGTAGGCCCCCATAATACTTTTGCCGTGGCCCGGTTCCAGTGCATGCAAAGCCCCGATTCCCAGGGCGGACCAGAAATACAACCAGAAATCCACCGTTTACTCCTCCTGTGCTTAAGGGTATTCCTTTGGGATCCTGCTGTTCGCCATTCGCTATGCGCATTAGATTTTACCCCGGACATACCCTTGGAGACAGTCCAAAGTCCTCTTTATAATCCTATTCGCTTATGGGACAACTATATTCCAGGTACTTATGATTCGACGATAACTATTAGCCATATGAAGAAACACCGGCAAATCAAAAACTAACAGCGAAAAGCGAACACCTAATAGCGAATAGCGCAGTGCTGCGCAGTGCAAAAAAACATGATATAATTCCTCCGTAAGGACGGAGATGCATACTTATGGAAAACATCACTACCCGGGTGTGGAAACTTGACCCCAACAACCCTGATCCGGAAATCATTGCCCGGGCGGCAGAAATCATAAAAAAAGGAGGCCTGGTGGCCTTTCCCACAGAAACGGTCTACGGCCTTGGCGCCAACGGTCTGGACGGTGAGGCTGTGGCCGGTATCTACCGGGCCAAAGGCAGGCCCTCGGACAATCCCTTGATATTGCATGTGGCCGACCTGGAGATGGCCCACCGGCTCAGCCGAAGCCTGTCCCCGGAGGCCTTGCTTTTGATTGAACAATTCTGGCCCGGGCCGTTAACACTGATAGTCCCCAAGGGCGGGGAAATTCCGCAACAGGTGACCGGAGGGTTGGGCACAGTGGCCATAAGGATGCCCGATCACCCGGTGGCGTTAGCCCTGATTAAAGCTGCGGGCTTACCCATAGCGGCCCCCAGCGCCAATCGGTCCGGCCGCCCCAGTCCCACCACCGCGGCCCATGTCCGGACCGATTTAGAGGGGAGAGTGGACGCCATCCTGGACGGGGGACCTGCCGGCCTGGGTTTGGAATCCACCGTTCTGGACATAACCGGTCCTTGCCCGGTTATTTTACGTCCCGGCGGAGTTACCCACGAGCAACTGGCCCGGGTTCTGAAAAATGTAACCCTTGATCCCTCCGTGCTAGGAGAGAAGTTGCCCAAGGACCAGGCGCCTCGTTCCCCAGGCATGAAATACATTCACTATGCCCCGGCAGCGCCGGTGATTCTTTTTGAGGGGGAACCGGAAAAAGTACGGAAAGCCCTGTCTTGCCGTGCGGAGGAATTGTCCGCCATGGGCAAACGGGTTGGTGTGCTGGCCACCGAGGAAAGTGCCGCCGGTTATTCCGGGCAAGCAAAGATACTTACCATGGGCCGCAGAAAAACCCCTTCCGGCGCTGCCGCTTTACTCTTTGGCCGGTTGAGAGAATTTGATCGGCTGCAAGTCGATATCATTCTGGCTGAAGGCATTGAAACCAAAGGGATTGGGCTTGCAGTAATGAACCGCCTGCGCCGTGCCGCTTCGGAAATTGTGAAGTGCTAGGGGAATACTATTAGGATGACCCATAAATGGCCAATGGTCCGACCCCAAAAAACTACCCATAAGCTAAAAAAGGATGTGTTACTTTGACTCTGTTTACTCTCCTGGCTCTGGCCGTGGCTTTAGGGTCAGATGCTTTTTCTTTATGTGTAGGCATTGGCATGGCCGGGGTTACCCGCCGGCAAATTGCGATGATCAGCCTGACCATTCTGGTTTTTCACATCTTCATGCCCCTGTTGGGCTGGTATGTGGGAGGTTTTCTGGGAAGCAAAGTGGGCCAGGCGGCTTCTATTGCCGGTGCCCTGCTGCTGGTCTACCTGGGAGTGAAAATGGTTTGGGATGCTTTGAAGCCCGGCATTGAAGAACCTCAATTTGTCATCACCAACACCGGTGGACTGCTTCTGCTGTCCGCCAGTGTCAGTATGGATGCCCTTAGCGTCGGTTTTACCCTGGGAACCCAGCAGGTTTCTCTTGTACTGGCCGCTGGAATCATCGGTCTGGTGGCGGGGGCTATGACCCTGGCCGGGCTTACCCTGGGCAAGTATGTCGGGGGGTGGATCGGCGACAAAGCACAGTTGGTGGGGGAGTTATTTTGACAGGAATCGGCGTTAAGTTGTTTTTTTAAGGAATATTGAGGAAAAATTGCTTGTTGCGCAGAAAGATATGGTAAAATAACAACGGGAATACATAATAACATAAAACGGGCCTCACCTACCGAGGATATTATTCTCAAAAGGGGGTGGGGCGGAAATGATCACCATATCAGATGCCATACAAATAGTAATTGCCATCTTACTTCTGCTCAACCTTGTCGTCTCACTGAAATAACCAGGTAAGTAGTGGAAAACCCTTGAAATTGCTGCGAACAATTTCAAGGGCCTAAAATGAAAACCTCGGTAGTGAGGCACCCACACCGTTTATTAGTTATTAGTATTCCCACTTATATTATTTACATATTCCAGGAGTCCTGTCAAGTAATAACAGTCTTTTTAATACATCCTATGCAAAAATACCCGTCTAAGAGGTTAACCGGATTTTTAAATCGAAAAAGTAACTGTCCACGACAATTTTGGGCAGTTTTTCTTATTGTACTTACCGGCCCTGGGAATACTACCACCGGAGGAATGCAAGCGATGGAAAAGAAAGTCCTTTTTGTATGCACAGGAAATACCTGCCGCAGCAGCATGGCGGAAGCGCTGGCCAGGACAATGGCATTGGAAATGGAGATCAGGGGGCTGCGGTTTATTTCTGCCGGTACACTGGCCTGCCCCGGGGAGAAAGCGACAAACCAAGCCGTAGAGGCCCTGGCAATGCAGGGAATCGAACTTTCCCATCACCGGACTACCCTCCTGACCCCCGAGTTGGTTAAAGAAGCAGACCTGGTGCTGACCATGACCGAGAGCCACCGCAGACAAATACTGAACCTGCTGCCCGATGCCGAGGGCAAAGTCTTTACCCTGGGGGGATATGCCGGTGTTCCGGGGGATATTTCCGATCCCTACGGTAGCTCCGTAGAGAATTACTGCCGCTGTGCCGGGGAGCTCAAAGCATTAATCGGTAGAGTGTTGAAAAAACTAAACAACGACCAGGCTAAGCCCTAGAAGCTATTTTCTACAAAATGAAGGAATTATCGTCTCTAACGAAGAAAAAGTAAATATCAAATATCGACAGATATGGAGGTTTACAAAAATGAATAAATTTTCAGTGGTTCTTGGCAGTGACCATGCCGGTTTTGAAATGAAGGAGCAAATCCGGGAGCACCTGCTAAGTCAGGGCTTCTCCGTTCAGGATATGGGCTGCAAAGGGACAGAATCCTGCGATTACCCCGATTTTGCACTGGCAGTGGGAGAAAAAATCCGTTCCGGCGAATGCCAGCGGGGCATCCTCATCTGCGGCACCGGCGTAGGCATGGCCATTGCCGTCAACAAAGTTCCCGGTGTCCGCGCCGCCAATGTCTTCGACCCCGCCATTGCCGCCCTGGCCCGGGAGCACAACGATGCCAACGTAGTCACCCTGGGCTCCCGATTTATCGACCTGGAAAAGGCCAAAGAAATCGTGGAAAAATTCATGACCACCGACTTCGCCGGCGACCGCCACGCCAAACGGGTAAACAAGATTATTGAGATCGAGAAAAGATTTTGCTCATAGGCATTTTTTGAGTCGCACTATTCGCTGTTTGCGAATAGCTAATAGCTAATAGCAAAAGCAAACAGCTGTTAAAAATGGAAAGAGGAGAGGAACAACATGCTTTACAAAGATACACTTGCTCAAACGGATCCAGAGCTTGCAAAGGCTATACAACTCGAGCTCCAGCGCCAGCAAAGAAACATCGAGCTCATTGCCTCGGAAAACTTCGTCAGCCCTGCGGTGCTGGAAGCCCAGGGGTCGGTATTGACCAACAAATATGCCGAGGGCTATCCCGGCAAGCGCTACTACGGTGGCTGTGAATTCGTTGATATAGCGGAAAACCTGGCCATTAACCGGGCCAAGGAACTGTTCGGAGCGGACCATGCCAACGTGCAGCCCCATTCCGGAGCCCAGGCCAACTTTGCCGTCTACTTTGCACTGCTGAAGCCCGGGGATAAAATTCTGGGCATGAACCTGGCCCACGGTGGGCACCTGACCCACGGCAGCCCGGTAAACGTCTCAGGGAAATACTTTGACATCGTAGCCTACGGCGTAGAAGAAGATACCGGTCGCATCAATTACGACAAACTGCGTGAAATTGCCCTGCAGGAAAAACCGAAAATGATTGTAGCAGGGGCCAGCGCCTACCCCCGGGCCATCGACTTCAAACGGATCGGGGAAATTGCCGGAGAAATAGAAGCCTACTTCTTTGTTGATATGGCTCACATTGCCGGACTGGTGGCAGCCGGACTGCACCAGAACCCGGTGCCTTATGCCGACGTGGTCACCACCACCACCCATAAAACCCTGCGTGGGCCCCGGGGCGGCATGATTCTTTGCAAAGACCGGTATGCTCAAATGATTGATAAAGCCATTTTCCCCGGCACCCAGGGCGGCCCTCTTATGCACGTCATCGCCGCCAAGGCTGCTGCCTTTGGTGAAGCACTGAAGCCTGAATTTAAAGCTTACCAGCAGCAAATCATCAACAACGCCCAGGCTCTGGCCGCAGGCTTGCTGCAGCGCGGTTTCAACCTGGTATCCGGCGGCACCGACAACCACCTGATGCTGGTTGACCTCCGGGGTACCGGTATCACCGGCAAAGAAGCGGAAAAACTGCTGGACGAAGTCCACATCACCTGCAACAAAAACGCCATCCCCTTCGACCCGGAAAAACCCTTTGTTACCAGCGGCATCCGCCTGGGTACCCCTGCCGTAACCACCCGGGGCTTCAAAGAAGAGGATCTGGACAAAGTAGCCGAAATCATCGCCATGACCCTGAAGGGCAAGGACGACCCCACCACCCAAGACAAAGCCCGCGCCATGGTAAAAGAACTCTGCGACAAATATCCGCTGTATTAGACTTAAGGGTATTCCTTAGGGGTCTGGTTGTTAGACTAATGGGTATTCCTCTTAGGTCCAGTTGCTAGCGGACTAGTTACTGGACCCGGGAGAAATACCCTATAGTCTAGCAACATGACCCAATAGAATTACCCCGTAGGCTGGATCCCAAAGAAAGACTGGAGGTGCTTCATGCGCCTTCCTGGGATGAATACTTTATGGAAATTACACGGGTGGTTGCCACCCGTTCTACTTGTTTACGCCGCAAAGTGGGGGCTGCCATTGTAAAGGACAACCGCATCCTGGCCACCGGCTACAACGGCGCTCCCGCAGGACTGACCCACTGCCTGGAAATCGGCTGCCTGCGGGAACAAATGGGCATCCCCTCCGGCCAGCGCCACGAACTCTGCCGCGCTCTGCATGCCGAACAAAACGCCATCATCCAGGCAGCGGTCCACGGTACGGCCATTCAGGGCAGCATCATCTACGTAACGAACCAGCCTTGTGTGATGTGTTGTAAAATGATTATAAATGCGGGGATTAAAAAGGTGATTTTTGCAGGAGATTACCCGGACGAACTGTCCCTGAAAATCTTTAAAGAGGCTAAAGTTGAACTAATAAGAGTATCTTAAGAATGTTACAATTCAAGTTGGGGACGGTTCTTGACTTGAATTCATTTTTATGAATTCAAGTCAAGAACCGTCCCCAACTTGAATTACTACATGTAAAACAATATTGTGATAACTTGTAATTTCCCTACAAGGTATAATATACTGTTGGAGTAGGAGGTACGTCGTGCTTACAAAGACCATCGCCCTGCCAAAACTGAACAACCTCTCGCCCACCATGGAGTCCACCGCCCTGAAGCTCATGGAAGAGGCCGGCGAGCTGGCCCAGGCCATCGGCAAGCTCAGAGGGATGAGCGGGGAGCAGGCAAGGTGCGAGGAAAAAGAGGTTATGGAACTGATCACCAAAGAACTGCTGGACGTAGCCCAAACCGCCGTCAGCATGATGTTCGTTTTGGAGGAACACTACGGCGTAAACATAGAAAAGGCCCGGGAACAGCATATAGAAAAACTTATGCGAAAAGGATATCTTAGTAAGTAGTGGGCGGGTGTTCTTGTGTGGGTTATGATAAGTTAGATGTATATATTAAGAAGGCATATAAACTATCTCTTGAAATACATAAATTAACAATGTCTTTCCCAAGACATGAATTAAAGGAATACCCCTAAGCCCAGACGGGACCCCGGAGAAATACTCTCAAGCCCAGACTTAATTTAGGAATACCCAGGAGGCTAAATATGCTCAAAGTTCTCACAGTCTTCGGCACCCGCCCGGAGGCCATCAAAATGGCTCCCTTAGTAAAAGAGCTCAACAGCCGCCCCGGCCAAATCCGCTCCATGGTTGCGGTAACCGCCCAGCACAGGGAAATGCTGGACCAGGTCCTGGAACTGTTTGATATTATCCCGGATTACGACCTCAACATCATGCAGGAAGGACAGACCCTCTACGACGTTACCACCCGCGCCTGGAGGGGCTGAAGGACGTCCTTATCGAAAGCAACCCGGACCTGGTGCTGGTCCACGGTGACACCACCACCACCTTTGTGGCGGCCCTGGCGGCTACTACCGGCAAATACCGGTGGGTCACGTGGAGGCCGGCCTGCGCACCCATAACAAATATTCTCCCTTCCCGGAGGAAATGAACCGGCACCTTACCGGAGCCCTGGCCGAATACCACTTTGCCCCCACCGAAAAGTCCATGCAAAACTTAATTAAAGAAAACGTCAATGCGGACAACATATTTGTCACCGGCAACACCGTTATTGATGCATTAAAAGCAACCGTCAGAGAAAACTATGTATTTTCTGACCCCCTTTTGAATAATATAGATTTTGGCAGACAGCGTGTCCTGCTGGTAACCACCCACCGCAGGGAAAACCTGGGCGAGCCCATGCGGGACATCTACCGGGCCCTCAAAGAAATTGTCGAAACCCACCCGGATGTCGAAATCGTGTTTCCGGTACACAAGAATCCCGCGGTCCGCCGTGTGGTCAACGAAATCCTGGGCAAAATGCCCAGGGTGCACCTGATCGAGCCCCTCCAGTACGAGCCCTTTATCAACCTGATGCAGCGCTGCTACCTGGTGCTGACAGACTCGGGCGGCATGCAGGAAGAAGCTCCCTCTCTGGGGAAACCTGTTTTGGTGCTGCGCAACACCACCGAGCGGCCGGAGGCCGTTGATGCCGGGACCGTAAAACTGGTTGGCACAGACCGGGAGGTTGTTCTGTCGGTCACAAAAGAATTGTTAAACAACCCGGACACCTACAAATCCATGGCCGAAGCGGTGAACCCTACGGGGATGGTTTGGCTGCCAAACGAATTGTAGACTTTATTTGTTACAAATTTCATTTGTCGGAAAGCCAACCGGAGGAATTTTTAGCGAAAAAATGAGGCAAAATCGGCACGTCGCAGATGCGAGAACGTTGTCAGATTAAAAAATAAATTAAAAAATTGCCTAAAATCATAAATCGTCTGGAGGAATTAAGAAAATCTTGTAGAAGTTATATAACAAAGCTCACAAGATTGACGTCTGGCTGACAAAGTCATATTTCCATTTGGTGACACATATTGTGAATAATGGAATTAATAATGCACAATCCTATCACCACCGGTGAATGACAAAAAGCAAACAGAATAACTAGACCCAAAGGAAATACCTTTAGTCAAGAGAGGCCGACGATCAAATGAGTGAAAAAGGTAAAGGAGACCCGTTAAGAGCATTGGCACTGGCATCGTCCATCAGTGTGGAAATCGCAGCCGCTACGGTTGTGGGTTTCATGGGTGGGCGTTGGCTTGACAGCAAGTTAAATACCGATCCTGGTTGATGCTGGCGGGACTGCTACTGGGCATGGCCGGGGGGATGTGGGGGGTCTACCATACCCTGGAAACCTTCCGCAAAAAAGACAAGGGGTGAGTCGATGCTGGGTTCCGCTACCATACCAAATTTGGAAACACAACAAAAGCGCACCGTAAAATCCACAGCCATTGTGGTAGCCTTTTTGGCCCTGGCTGTTCTCATTGACTATCAAAGTGCAGTTTACAAAGGCCTATTTGTTGGGTCTCTCGTTAGTTTGCAAAATGCCATCCTCCTCAGCAAGAGAATAAAAAAGGCTTCTACCATCAAAGATGTCGGCAAAGCAATTGCATACATGCGCAGGGGCTTTTTCATCCGCCTGATTCTTATCATGGCCACCCTGTGGCTGTCTGTCAGAATTCCCAGTATCAGCGTGAATGCCGCAGCGGTAGGCTTGTTTGTTGCCCCGGTGCTGTCCATATCCGATTTTTTGATCACGCTAATTAAAGAGAGCGTCCTCAAAAAAGACGCCCTCAATAATAAAGTTAATCAATTTCAACGTGAAGGGGGTGAAAACGCATGAGCGCTGCAGCGGGAGCTGCGCATGCAGCAGAGCATCATGATATGCTGCACGAGGTGGAAGTGGCCCTAAACTATTGGGGGATTCCACTGTTTACGGAGTACGATAAGTACTGGCACATCATGGGTCTCAGCATCAGCCCCAGGACCATGATCATGACCTGGATTACCATGGCACTGGTATTGCTCTTTGCCTGGGCCTGTACGCGAAACCTGAACGTCCGAAGCCCCGGCAAAGGACAGGCTGTCTTTGAAATGCTGTGGGAATTTCTTGGCGGTCAGGTATATACCAACCTGGGTCGCAAGTTAGGCAATGCGATGCTGCCCATTATCGTAACATTCTTTACCTATATCGCCTTTGCCAACCTTTTGGGTCTGATACCTACATTAAGTTCGCCCACAGCGGATAAAAACACAACCTTTGGTCTGGCTTTAATCGTTGTACTCTTAATTCATTTCCACGGTATCAAAGCAAACGGCATCGGCGGTCATATCGGGCACTATTTCCAGCCCTTTAAACCCTTCGTGATTCTGCACATCATTGAAGAAATCGCGAGACCGGTTACGCTGGCCTTCCGTCTTTACGGGAACATCTTCGCCGGTGAAGTACTGATCGCTGTACTGCTGGGTCTGTTAAGTATTGGCACCTATGTTTTTGGTGGATTTATTCCGTCAGTCATCTGGTTAGCCTTCAGTACCTTCGTGGGTTTCGTCCAAGCATTCGTATTCTCTATGCTGACAATCGCATATGTTTCACAGTTTGCTGCACACCACGATGCTGACCACCACTAAGGTTTAGTAATTAAAGATCTCATGAAAGGAGGGGAAATGAATGGACGTAACTGCTGCTGCTGCCATCGCTACCGGCTTAGCCGTAGGTTTAGGCGCTCTGGGCGCTGCTGTTGGTGACGGTATCTGTACCGGTAAAGCCATCGAAAGCATCGCTCGTCAGCCCGAAGCTAAAGGTACCATCCAAACCACTATGTTTATTTCCGTAGGTCTGATCGAATCTATCCCCATTATCGCCGTAGTTCTTGCCTTCATGCTGTTTGGTAAGATTGGTTAATTCGAAAGAGGTCTAGATTTTTCTTAGGACGGGGGCGATTTGGCGGGCTTAACGCTTTCTCCAAGCCCGCAGTCGCCTTCCTTATTGTCCGCCCAGACGGAAGGAGGGGAATTTGTGGAGAGCTTAGGTTTTAATGCTACGTTATTAGCCCAGATGTTTAACTTCCTGGTCTTATTAATCCTGCTCCGGGCGGTGGCCTACAAGCCGTTTATGAACATGCTGGAAAAACGCAAGGAACTTATCGAAAGCAGTATCGCTGCTGCCGAAGAAGATAAAAAGCAAGCAGAGCAACTACGTAATGCCCTGCAGGCTGACCTGCAGCGTTCTCGTCAAGAGGCCGCTGAGGTAATGGCCCGCGCAACCAAGAACGCTGAAGAACAGGCCCAGCAGATCATTGAAGCTGCGAAAGCTGAAGCTGCCCGCGTTAAGGACTCTGCCCTGCTTGAAATCCAGCGTGAGAAGGATAAGGCTGTAGCCGAACTCAGAGATCAGGTTGCTACACTCTCCATTTTGGTGGCTGGCAAAATTATCGACCAGAAACTTAACGATGATCTTCAGAAGGATCTGGTTAACAAATTTGTTAAAGAGGCAGGCGATCTGCCATGTTAAGAGGGGCTGTGGCAAGACGTTATGCCCAGGCCCTGTATGAAATTGCCCAAGCTAAAAATGCCCTGGAAACCATGGAACAGGAACTGAAGGGCATTGCCGAGGCAGTTGAAGGGACCAGGGAACTCCAGAAAGTATTATATCACCCGCAGGTGTTACCCGGCGAGAAGAAAAACCTGTTGAAGTCGCTCTTTGCCGATAAAGTTTCCGCCGAGACCATGAAATTCCTTGGCCTTGTTGTGGATAAGCGTAGAGAGAACTATATCGCAGGCATTGCCGCCGAGTTTTCCGCTCTGGCCAACGAAGCCCGCGGTAAAGTGGCTGCTGAAGTAACCACTGCCATTGAGCTTGGCGAAGAGCAGAAACAAGAATTGGTGAAAGTGGCTTCCCGCCTTGCCGGTAAAGAAGTAGAGCCAACCTTTGCGGTGGATCCTTCCCTTATCGGCGGTGTTGTTGTAAAAATCGGCAGCAAGGTGATCGACGGCAGTATCAAGACCCGCCTTGCCAGTCTGAAATCACGCCTCATGTCAAAAACCAGTTAATAGATAGGGGTGAACCAGTACATGAATTTGCGACCTGAAGAGATCAGCTCGATCATTAGGCAGCAAATCGATAAATACGAGGCCCAGGTAGAAGTTTCTGACGTGGGCACCGTTATCCAGGTCGGTGACGGTATCGCCCGTGTTTATGGCCTCGAGGACTGTATGGCCGCAGAACTGTTAGAGTTCCCCGGCGGTACCCTCGGTATGGCCCTCAACCTGGAAGAAGATAACATCGGCTGCGTTATTATGGGTCCCTACACCCATATTAAAGAAGGTGACCCCGTTAAGCGTACCGGTCGTATTATCTCCGTTCCCGTAGGCGATGCCCTGGTTGGTCGTGTTGTGAACCCGCTGGGCCAGCCCATCGACGGCAAAGGTCCTATTAAAACTGAGAAATACCGTGCCACCGAGCGTATCGCTCCCGGCGTTATTACCCGTAAGTCCGTTACCGTGCCTCTGCAAACCGGTATCAAGGCTATTGACGCCATGGTTCCCATCGGCCGCGGCCAGCGCGAATTGATTATCGGCGACCGCCAGACCGGTAAAACCGCTGTTGCAGTAGACGCCATCATCAACCAGAAGGGCCTGGACGTTATCTGTATCTACGTAGCAGTAGGTCAGAAGGCCTCCACCGTGGCCGGTGTTGTTCAAACCCTGGAAGCCCACGGCGCCATGGAATACACCATCGTAGTGGCCGCTAACGCTTCCGAACCCGCTCCGCTGCTCTACCTGGCCCCCTACGCCGGATGCGCAATGGGCGAAGAATTTATGGACAACGGTAAAGACGTATTAATCATCTACGATGACCTGTCCAAACAGGCCGCCGCTTACCGTGAAATGTCCCTGCTGCTGCGCCGTCCTCCCGGACGTGAAGCGTTCCCCGGTGACGTATTCTACTTGCACTCCCGCCTGCTGGAGCGTGCTGCCCGCTTAGCTCCGGAATTCGGCGGCGGTTCCTTAACCGCGCTGCCCATCATTGAAACCCAGGCCGGTGACGTGTCTGCCTATATTCCCACCAACGTCATCTCCATTACTGACGGCCAGATCTTCCTGGAGTCTGACCTGTTTAACGCCGGTCAGCGCCCTGCGATTTCCGTAGGTCTGTCGGTATCCCGTGTTGGTGGTGCAGCTCAAATTAAAGCCATGAAGCAGGTAGCCGGTCAGCTTCGTCTGGACCTGGCTCAGTACCGCGAATTGGCTGCCTTCGCCCAGTTCGGCTCCGACCTGGACAAAGCTACCCAGGCAAGGCTTAACCGTGGTGCCCGTACAGTACAAATTCTGAAGCAGGCTCAATACAAGCCCTATCCCGTTGAAGAGCAGGTTGTTATCATCTACGCAGCCGTTAAAGGCTTCCTTGATGATATCGAACTGAACCGTGTAGGTGCTTTTGAAGAAGGCTATATCAACTTTATGCGTTCCAGCAAGTCTGATATCCTGAATGCTATCAAGACCGACAAGGAAATTAAGCCCGAGACCGATGCCAAGTTAAAGGCAGCCATCGAAGAGTTTAAGAAGTCCTTTGCTTAAACCATTTAAGTCAAGGGAAATTAAGGTGGTGATTTAGTAGATGGCCAGTGCGCAAGATATTAGGCGCCGGATTAAGAGTGTTAAGAGTACCCAGCAAATCACCAAAGCTATGAAAATGGTTGCTGCTGCCAAGCTTCGCCGGCTCAAGAGGCTGTTACCTCCGCACGTCCCTTCGCTCTCAAGATCAGAGAGGTGCTGAGCCGTGTGGCTGCTGCCAGCGGTGGTGCGAGCCACCCGCTCCTTGAGGTACGGGAAATCAAGAAGACTGCCTATGTGGTTATCACCGCAGACCGTGGTCTATGCGGGGGCTTTAACGCCAACATTCTGCGGAAAGCCGCAGCAGAGCTTAAAAACATTAACAACCCGGCAATCGTAGCGGTCGGACGTAAGTCTAGAGATTACTTTGGCCGCCGCGGCTATGACATTGCAGCTTCCTATGTTCGTCTAGGTGAAAATATTCAGTTCTCTCAGGCCAAGGAAATTGCCAAATTTGTAATGGACAAATATATGGCAGGAGAATTTGACGAAGTTTATCTGGTATTTAGTGAATTCGTTAACGTTCTCTCTCAGCGTCCCACCACCATCAAGTTGCTGCCGGTGGAGACCCCTGCTGAGGAAACAAAGGTCCCAAGGTGGAATACATCTTTGAACCCTCCGCCGAGGCCGTATTGGCAGAACTACTACCCACATATGTAGAGACACAGGTATTCCGTTCCATGCTGGAAGCCAAGGCCGGCGAGCAGGGTGCACGTATGACTGCCATGGATTCCGCTACTAAGAACGCCAAGGATATGATTAACAAACTCACTCTGTCCTTGAACCGTGCCCGCCAGGCTGCCATCACCAAGGAAATCTCCGAAATCGTTGGCGGTGCAGCGGCACTGGAATAAAAAGCGTAAAGTCAATGTTCTTCGCCATACGCTGCTTCATATTCGCACCCGCGCCTTAAGCATTAAGCGAATAGCGAACAGCGAACAGCGAAAAACAAACAGCGAAAATCTGACTGCAAGGAGGTCGGAGAACGTAATGAACGTAGGCCATGTCGTCACGGTTATCGGCGTGGTTGTGGACGTAGAGTTCGCACCAGGCCAGGTACCTGGCATATATAACGCCCTTAAGATCCGTACGGAGGACCAGGATGACAAGTCCACCAAATGGAACTTAACATTGGAAGTGGCCCAACACCTGGGCAACAACCGCTGCCGTGCCATTGCGATGTCCTCTACCGAGGGCCTGAAGCGTGGCATGAAAGTAGTTGACACCGGCAAATCTATCTCCGTACCCGTTGGCCGCCCCGTTCTGGGCCGCCTGCTGAGCGTACTGGGTGACGAGATTGACGGTTTAGAACCCGTTAAAGCTGACAAATACTATCCTATTCACCGTCCCGCCCCGGCTCTGGTTGACCAGTCCACCAAAGCAGAAATGCTGGAGACCGGCATCAAGGTTATCGACCTGATGATCCCCTTCTTGAAGGGTGGAAAAATCGGTCTGTTCGGCGGCGCCGGTGTAGGTAAGACCGTTATCGTTATGGAGCTCATCAACAACATCGCCAAGCAGCACGGCGGTATCTCCGTATTCGCCGGCGTAGGTGAGCGTACCCGTGAAGGTAACGACCTCTACCATGAAATGAAAGAAGCAGGCGTATTGGACAAGACCATCATGGTGTTCGGTCAGATGAACGAACCCCCGGGTGCCCGTCTCCGCGTAGGCTTGACCGGTCTTACCATGGCAGAATTCTTCCGTGATGAAGAAGGCGCCGACACCCTGCTGTTCATCGACAACATCTTCCGTTTCACCCAGGCAGGTTCCGAGGTATCCGCGCTCTTAGGCCGTATGCCCTCCGCGGTAGGTTACCAGCCCACCCTGGCCACTGAAATGGGTCAATTGCAAGAACGTATTACCTCCACCCGTAAGTTCCGTTACCTCGGTACAGGCCATTTACGTCCCTGCGGACGACTTGACTGACCCGGCGCCGGCCAACGCCTTCGCGCACCTGGACGCCACCGTAGTATTAAGCCGTCAAATCGCCGAGCTCGGAATTTATCCCGCGGTTGACCCGCTGGATTCCACCTCTCGTATTCTCGACCCCCACGTAGTGGGTAAAGAGCACTACGATTGTGCCCGCGGTGTGCAGGCTGTTCTCCAGCGTTATAAAGAACTGCAGGACATCATCGCCATTCTGGGTATGGACGAACTGTCCGACGAAGACAAGCTGATCGTTGCCCGCGCCCGGAAACTGCAGCGTTTCTTATCCCAGCCCTTCCACGTTGCGGAAACCTTTACCGGTACCCCCGGCGTGTACGTATCTCTGAAGGACACCATCCGTGGTTTTAACGAGATCGTAGCCGGTAAGTATGACCACCTGCCGGAGCAAGCCTTCTATATGGTAGGCGGCATTGAAGAAGTTGTGGAGAAGGCTAAAAAGATTGAGGCTGGTGCTTAATTATGGCTAAAACCCAACGCCTTGATATCGTCACTCCTGAAAAAGTTGTTTTCAGTGAAGAAATCGACTTCATTGTAGCACCCGGTGCCGACGGTGAACTCGGTATCTTACCTGAACACGCTCCTCTGGTTACAGCCCTCAAGATTGGTACAATGAGGGTACAGCAGGGCGGCAAATTCTTTAAAGTGGCCGTCAGCGGTGGGTTCATGGAAGTCAAGAACAGCCGGGTTGTTGTTCTGGCTGACACCGCCGAACGGGCCGACCAAATCGATGTTGAGCGGGCCAAAGCTGCCAAGCAGCGCGCCGAACAGCGCCTAGCCGGCAAAAGCTCCGAAATCGACATCGCCCGGGCCGAAATTGCCATGCAAAAGGCTCTCAACCGTATCAAAGCTGCTGAATAAGCAGCCAAACCCCAGGATAGGGAAGCTATCCTGGGGTTTTTGTATTTTACGGCAGGTTTTGTGGCAATACTGTATATAGCCTAATCGGCATTTCTATAGGGTATTGTTGTTAGCCTAACAGGTGTTTGTTACGGGTCCAGTAAAGGCCAAATTGTCTAACAACAGGACCCCATAGAAATGCTCTTAAGTCTAGCAGCTGGACCAAAAAGGAATACCCTAAAGTCTACAGCGGGAGTTTCCATGGAAAAATTATTATAACCGGTGGTCGTCCACTAAACGGTTCCGTCCGCGTCAGCGGTGCCAAAAACGCTGTCTTGCCCATATTGGCCGCTTCCCTGTTAACCACAACTCAGACCAAACTTCTGGACGTGCCAAACCTTGCCGATGTCGGGGTGATCAGCTCTGTCCTGCAAGAACTGGGAGCAAAAATAGAAAAAGAGACGGAGAACTGATCGTCTCCGTCCCCAAGCTAACCGGCACAGAAGCACCTTACGAGTACGTTCGTAAAATGAGGGCCTCCTTCCTGGTCATGGGCCCCCTGCTGGCCCGGGCGGGAAAGGCCAGAATCTCACTGCCTGGCGGCTGTGCCATCGGCACCCGGCCCATCGACCTACACCTCAAAGGCTTCGCAGCCCTGGGGGCCGATATTCGCTATGGCTCCGGCTACGTCGAAGCCACCGCCAGGGAACTGGTGGGCGCAAAAATCTACCTGGATTTCCCCAGCGTGGGAGCCACCGAAAACATCATGATGGCAGCCGTCCTGGCCAAAGGCCAAACCACCATCGAAAACGCCGCCGAAGAACCGGAAATCGTCGATCTGGCCAACTTCCTCAGTACCATGGGAGCCAAAATCAAAGGCGCCGGCACAAAGGTGATACGCATCGATGGGGTGGAACAGCTCACCGGTGCTGCCCATGCCGTCATACCGGACCGGATAGAGGCAGGCACCTACCTGGTGGCAGCAGCCATCACCAAAGGAAATGTACTGGTGGAAAACATCATCGTCGACCACCTGAAACCTGTGGTGGCCAAACTGATAGAAGCCGGTGTGGAACTGACGGAAGAAGAAACCGGCATCCGGGTCAACTGCACCGGCAGAGCCAAAGGAGTTGACATAAAACCCTCCCCTACCCCGGCTTCCCCACCGACATGCAGGCCCAATTCATGGCCCTCACGACGGTATCCGAAGGCACCAGCATCATTACAGAAACCGTCTTTGAAAACCGCTTCATGCATGTCAACGAACTCAGACGCATGGGCGCCAAAATCAAAATCGAAGGCCGCACCGCCATTGTCCAGGGCGTCAGAAGCCTCAGCGGGGCCGAAGTCAAAGCCACCGACCTGCGGGCCGGCGCCGCCATGATCCTGGCGGGCCTCGCCGCAGAAGGCGAAACAGCCATCTCCAACATCCACCACATCGACCGCGGCTACGAAAACCTGATTGAGAAGCTCCAAGGGATAGGAGCCATCATCCGGCGTGTGAAAGCTTGCGTACCGGTATAGAATTACAGTAACAAAAAATACATACAGAAAACATGAAGGCCAGTGGAATATTCTACCACCGGCCTTCATATATTTTAGAGGGACAAGCATTTACTAAAAGCCAACAGCCAATTTAAAGGACGGTGTACAAAGATGCGCAAACTCTTCCTCGCCCTATTCGGCCTCCTAATCCTCGTAATCGCTTTCCCTTCATTAATTATAAAGCTCAACCAAATCACCCACCCAGCCAAAATACAATCCGAAGGCACCACTGTGAAAATGTACAATCACCTGACAGGTCAAATCCAACAAATCCCCCTGGAAGAATACCTGATTGGCGTGGTAGCAGCTGAAATGCCGGCCTCCTTCCCGGTGGAAGCCCTCAAAGCCCAGGCCGTAGCAGCCCGTACCTACATTATGCAGCGCCTGGCGCCCGGCGGCGTCAAAAACTCCCGCCACCCGGGAGCCGATGTGTCCAGCGACCCCAGAGAAGGACAGGCCTGGATCTCCCGGGAAGAAATGCAAAAACGCTGGGGCAAAGTCAAATCACTTGAATACTACTACAAAATCAAATGGGCGGTAGACAACACCCGGGGCCAGGTCATCACCTACAAATCCCAGCTCATATTCCCGGCCTTTCACGCATCCTGCGGCGGCGGCACAGAAAACGCCGAAGAAGTATGGGTAGCAGCAGCCCCCTACCTCAAAGGCGTCCCCTGCCCCTACTGCGCCGACCCCGAACCGGAAAGGCAGGTGACATATACCCTGGCGGACATAGATAAAAAACTAAAAACAAACCTTACTGCCATGCCGGTTTCCACCATCAAAACCAAAGCCGTCATGATCACCAGGGAAACCGCCACCGGCCGCCCTAAAGAAATCCAAATCGGCAGCAAAACCTACCCGGCCACCATGCTCCGGGAACTCCTTAACCTCCGTTCCACCCGCCTTACCTGGAGCATCGAGGGCGACAAAATCACCTTCACCACCCGCGGCCACGGCCACGGCGTCGGCCTCTGCCAATACGGCGCCAAAGGCTTTGCCCAAAAAGGAAAGACCTACGAAGAAATCCTTAAGCACTATTACACCGGAGTGGAGATAACTAAGATGAAATAGTGTAAAATTGACCCAAAAGAAATACTCAAAAAAACTGAAAGCTGTGATGGCCGAAGGCTGACGGCAAAAGGCCCATGTATAAAACCCGGCAATTTTGGTAATACTTTAACTAAATAAGTAACACCAGAGGTGACTAAAAACCATGTGGCCTTTCGAAGACTCCTTGCGTAATAAACTGCGAAACCAGGACCTTATTAAAAAATACCGTGACTGGCTCAGAAAATGGCTGTACAGAGGAAACAAGATCAATCCCTTTACCCTCATGGGTATCCTGGTAACCGTAGCATTATTATCAGCCTATGGCTTCTATTCCTGGTTTAACGGCCCCTCTGTCCAGGAGGCCGTTACCTCGAACAACACCAACCAGGTAATTAATCAGGACTACCAAAAAGCGCCACCCGCTTGCGATCAAAGCCAGGCTAATTCAGCCAGCCAACCCGTAGAGACAAAAGAAACCTCTGTCCAGCCCGAGCTCAACCCCGAAGAAATGATTAAACCGGTCATGGGACACGCCCTTACCGGAGTAGGCATGACCTTCTCCGAATTGTTCAAAGACTATCGCTACCATAACGGCGTGGCTCTGGCCGCCGGCCCCGGCGCAGAAGTAAAAGTAGCACTACCCGGCACAGTATCGCTGATCTCCACCGGAGAGGACGGCACCAATACAGTCAGCATCAACCACGGCAGCGGCTGGGAGTCCTCGTATAGCGGTTTGGATCAGGTCAATGTGAAAGCCGGACAGAAATTAGCACAAAATGAAGTGCTTGGCACCCTTGGCAAATACAGCAGAACCAACGGGATCATGGAGAACCACCTGTACTTCAAAGTAACCAAGAACGGGGAACCCGTAGACCCCAATATTTACTGGAAATAAATAATAGCTTGTCATTGCTCATCCAAATGGCCAAATAATGGCCGTTTTCTTTTTATTTTGTGACATTTCTCCCACCCCCACGCATATATTTAAGTAAAAAACAAGCTCGGAGAAGAACAACTTACCAATGAATATAGACATACACTCTCTCACTTCTAACCTCACAATCTAACTTCTAACCTCTCACATCTCACTTCTAAAACAGGAGGTAGGGAAATGCAGGACTACATCCAAAAGCGGGTGCTGGACATCTGTGCTTATATTCTGGAAACCAAGGCAACGGTCCGGAGAGCAGCCCAGGTCTTCCGGGTCAGCAAAAGCACAGTACACAAAGACATGACCGAACGGCTCCCGTCCCTTAATAAACACCTGGCACAGGAAGTCAAAGCCATCCTGGACGAAAACAAAGCCGAACGCCACCTCAGAGGCGGCGAAGCCACCCGCCGCAAGTATAAAGAAATCATCTAAAACTCTACTGTGAAATTTTACAGATAGAGAGGAATTTTAGCAGGAAAGAGAGAATCCTACCACCTTAGGACACTCTGCCATTCCTGTCATTTCTTTTTACATACAAGGCGTACAACCCCACCCCGAATGGCGGACAAGCCCCCACATACAAGCCAGGAGGAAAACAAAACCAAGGGGTCTGGCTCCTGCCGCAACGAACCTATCACATTAAAGAAGCGCTTACAATCGGCAGGTGCCTGACCCCGTCTAACAGGTAATACATACAAGCTAGGAGGAAAACAAATGTTTGGATTCAGCTCCGACATCGGCATCGACCTGGGCACCGCCAGCGTCCTGGTCTATGTCAAAGGAAAAGGCATCGTTCTCCGGGAACCCTCGGTGGTAGCCATAAACAAAGATACCGGCCGCATCATCGCCGTCGGCGAAGAAGCCCGCCGCATGCTGGGCCGCACCCCCGGCAACATCGTGGCCACCCGCCCCCTGCGGGAAGGCGTCATCGCCGACTACGACGTCACCGAAAAAATGCTTCGTTACTTCATTAATAAAGCCAACGGCAGAAGATGGTTCTTCCGCCCCCGGGTTATGGTCTGCATCCCCTCCGGCGTTACCGGCGTGGAGGAACGGGCCGTCCGCCAGGCCGCCATCTCCGCCGGGGCCCGCAGCGCCCACCTCATCGAAGAGCCCCTGGCCGCCGCCCTGGGTGCCGGCATCGACATCTCCGAACCCAGCGGCTCCATGGTGGTGGACATCGGCGGCGGCACCTCCGACGTGGCCGTCCTCTCCCTGGGCGGCATCGTCTGCAGCCGCTCCATCCGGGTGGGCGGTGATAAATTCGACGAAGCCATTGTACGTTATATAAGGAAAGAATTCAGCCTCATGATCGGCGAGCGCACCGGGGAAGAAATTAAGGTGGAAATCGCTACTGCTTTTCCTCAGAAAACACCCGAACGTGTTACCCAGATCCGGGGCCGGGACCTCATCACCGGCCTGCCAAAAGCCGTAACCGTCAGCAGTCATCAGATCTACCATGCCATCGAAGAACCCTTGGAAGCGGTAGTTGGTGCTGTAAAGGAAGTCCTGGAAAAGACTCCCCCTGAACTGGCAGCGGATATCGTCAACAAAGGTATTGTCATGACCGGCGGCGGCTCCCTGCTGCACGGGCTGGACATGCTGCTGTCCGAAGAAACCGGCCTGCCGGTTTATGTGGCGGAAGACGCCATCTCCTGTGTAGCCCAGGGAACTGGGAAGGCACTGGCCATGATGAACGTTTTGCCGAAGCCGAAGAGCAGTAAGTTGTTTAAGAAGGTGGTTGGTTAAAACAATAAAAGAATAAAATTGGGAACAAAGCATATAGTGGAAGCGTCTATGTTTATGTCAGGAAGAATAGACACTTCCTTTTTTGTTGCCAACCAATACATTTCTGAAGTTGGCAATAAAGTTTTTAAACTTAGTGGGAACCTTTTCGTTGCATAGCCCGTCTAAGTAAATGAGTCGGTTAGAGAGAAATTCTCCCTGCCGAGAAAAAAAGCCCCAGATTAAAAGGATTTTTGCCAGTTTGTGTAGAACTAACCAAATCTAGCAATTGGTGCCCGTACATACTGGCAATTACTTGCCATAACCGACACCTTACAGGAAATGGCAAAAATCCAGGCACCTTTTCAAATTTTGTTGAAAGGGGGGATGACGAACCAAGGGGGAATGGTTCGTCCAGACTAACCAATCAACTGCTTGGTGAACTTTACCAAGGGAAGGGAACCAGCCGGTAGGGGCAACCTGAGTCCGGGATAAAAACAAACCTTGGAAAAACATCTTAGGAGGGAAAACATTTTGAAGAGAATGAGAAAAGCTGTCTCCATTCTGGTGACTCTGGCTATGCTCATTGGCCTGCTGTTACCCGTAGCAGCACCTGCCGCTGCTGGTGTTGTAACTTACTCTGCACTGAGTGCACCTACAATTGTTCCACCCGCTACTGGTGCAACATTAGGACAAATTCAAATTGATTTGGGTACTGTTAGTGGCAACAGCACTGCTGTTGTATCTCTTCCTAACACAGACTATACTATTACCGCAAGTTCTGTAACTGTAGCTGCTTATACTGGTACAACTGCACCCACTGCTACCTTTACAGTTTCTGCTGCTGGTCATGAAGGTGTTCTGGCAGTTTCTCAAGCTCCTGGCACCGCCTCCACAGACGTTAAGCTTTTATTAGCCCTGTCTGCAAATATCCCCAGTGATGCAGATGGCGATATCAAAGCCACAATTAACAGCCTTTCCGGTCAACTGTCCAGTGGCGAAGTAATTGTAGCTAAAGCTAATAGTGGCAGTGTGGAAGTTTCTCTGGTTGACACTGTAACCATTTCTGAAGCTGGCACTTCTGCAACAGCGCTGAGTGTTAACTTTAAAGAAAATGCTGCCGGTGCAATCAAAGGCGAAAACAACACTATTAAACTAACCCTTCCCAAAGGTTTGACATGGAATACTACTGGTGCTACCTTCATTAACGTAGGAACCGGTGCTTCTGCCTTAGGTGTTGCCGCTGGCCAATTTGCAATCTCTGGTAACGGTGACAAGACTCTGGTTCTGAACCGTGTTACTTGGGGTGCAGGCGCTGCTCCTGCAAAAGCTATGTACCGCCTGTCCGTTGGTGTCAATGTTAATACCGAAGATGCTAAGTTCGGTGATGTTGAAGTTACCGTAGGCGGCACTAGCACAAGTTCCCCTGCCTCCCTTGTCATTGGAAAATACGCTGATTATGGTGTTTCCGTAAAAGCTAAATCCGTTGAGGACATTACTTCTGGTCGTGTAGACGAAGAAATTGGCGATATCGAAATTAAAGAAGATCTGGCTGACAGCATTTACTCCGGTCGCACCATTACCTTAGAACTGCCCCGTGGCGCTAAGTGGGCTACTATCCCCACTACCACTATTAGCGGTGGCGGCCCTGTAACCATCTCCGGTTGGGTACGCGAAGGTAGCGACGGTCGCAAAGTTAAGACCACTGTAACCAACCCTGTTGGTGGTGGCAAGGCTACCATTACCCTTGAAAACGTAACTATTGATACTGCTGTAGATTTCAGCGGCGATGTAGCAGTTAAGATTGCTGGTAGTGCAGGTGTTGCTGGTGAAGTTGTAGTAGCTAAAGCTGTTGCTCCTATCACTGTAACCGCCAATGTTCCTGACGTTAAGATTGGTGTTCAAGGTCAAGTTGCTGGTGACATCTCCATCGTAGAAGGCAAGAAAGAAGCCATCAAGCGCAATAAGGAACTGGTTCTTACCGCTCCTGTTGGCGTAGATTTTGCTAACCTTCCCACTGTTGAAGTTACCGAAGGCGACCTGGATATCGATGAAAAAGCAATTAGCAAGAGCGCTAACACCCTGACAATTCCTGTAACCAGTGACAGCTCTAAGGCTAGCACCATTAAGATTAGCAACATCAAGTTTACTGTAAACCGTAGCGTTCCCGAAGGTCCTATCAAAGTTGACGTTGCTGGTAACGCAGTTGACGAAGTAAACGATAATGCAGTTACCCTAGCTGCTGGATTTGCTCGTGGCTTCTACACCATTCCTGTTAGCGGTGAACTCTTCCCGCAAAACGATGTAGCTGCTACCGTTATCAATGCTAAAGTTGTAACTCCTGCTCCTGCTGAAACTGGTTCCGTAATCTTCAACGTAGGCAGCAGCGTGTACACCACTAACGGTGTTGTTAAGGTAATGGATGCTGCTCCTTACATTAAGAACAATCGTACCTATGTACCTGTTCGTTTCCTGGCTCTGTCCCTGGGCGTAGCTGAAGAAAACATCGCTTATGAAAACGGTGTAGTAACCCTGAAGAAGGGTGATGCAACCCTGAAGCTGACCATTGGTGACAAGACCATGATGAACAACGATGCTACCGTGGCTATGGATGTAGCTCCTGAGGTGGTTAACGGCCGCACCATGTTACCTGCCCGCTTCGTAGCCGAAGGTTTTGGTGCTCTGGTTGGTTTCTCCAACGGTCAGGTAGTAATTTCCTACTAATCTCTAACTAACAACTCTACTAACTGACAATAAAAGCCCAGGCCTCAGGTCTGGGCTTTTATTCTAATATATCGGTTAGCATTAGGAGTGCATTTGATATGAAACAGCTTGCGAAAATATTAATATTCGTAATGTCTTTGCTTTTATTAACACAAACAGTACATGCCAGTGAAATAACAAAGAGCCAGTTAACGTTAGATCAGGCTATTGCCAAGGCTCTTACAAATAGTAAAAAGGTAGAGAAAGCAACTAAAGAGATAGACCGTCTTAAAGAAATTAGAGATTATCGGAATGACCAGTTAGGCTATACTCCTATAGGAAGTCCTGACAATAAATACACAGAGATGGCCTGGTCAAACCTTTTGTCTACCGATCTTCAATGGCGAATGGCCATGAAAAGTTTAGATACAGAGCAGGACACTGTAGCCTTAAACACATGCTTAAACTATTGGAAAGTACAGCAGGCCATTATGGCTGTTGATGTAGCAAAAGAATCCCTGAATAAAGCAAACCTAGATCTCCTTAAATCTCAGGCATCCTATAAGTTTGGGTTAATTACTAACGAGGCATACTTGGGAGCGGAGACAAAGCAAAAGTCAGCAAAGACTGCTTTTGAAAAAGCAAAAAACGATCTGGATACAACCTATGCAAAATTTAATCAACTTATAGGCCTGCGGCCTGAGGATAGACCTGAGTTGTTAGAGGAAGTAACTTTTAATCCTATTGGTGAGCAGAATATCGAATATGTCGTTACAAAGGTGTTGGAAACCAGTCCAGATGTTTGGTTGGCCAATGAGAATGTAAACTTACAGAAATATCTGGCCGATTTAACAATGTATACTGGGGAATACCGTCCCTATGAAGCCAGGAAAATTGAAGTAGAAAAGGCCGATTTGGATGCTGTAAGCGCAAAAGAGGCAGCAGACCTATTGACTCGGAGTCTCTATTATAATATCCGCACATTGGAAGAGAAGCACCCCACTGTTGAAAAATCTCTTGATCTAGCCCAGGAAAGCCTTAGAATTGCGGAAATAAAATACCAAGTAGGGCTTGCTACAAAATCTGATGTAGCAACTGCTAAGGTTTCTCTTGTTGAGGCAAAGTTAAGTCTGCTAGCATTAAAATCTGATCATGCCTATCTAAAACTTGCTCTCCAAAAACCTTGGGCGTATCTTAAAGCTGGATCGTAGTAACAGCTTAATAGTTAACGGTTTCGCTCGAGGAAATCCCTGGCAGAAAACCGCTGCCAGGGATTTCCAAAAAGTGCCTGGCACTTCACTAAACTAAAGTGACGGTACTTTTTCTTTTCCGGGTCATCCTTTCGGGTCTGGTGGTTTCAATGAAAGGCTACCCAGGCGGTGCCCAAAAAGTTACCGACGGACGGAACCAGGCACCGCCCCCGGCGGTGTTTGTCAAGATAGTTGTCGCTAATACGTTCAATTTTTTTGTATTAAACCCACCGCCGGTCTTGACTCCATGTGCTAATAATGGGGTAACCCGACCGACGGATATACGCCAACTAGAAACCTGTATACGGTCGGGTAAATTAATCCTAGCACATGGGTCAAGACTCTTCGCTTCGCTACGACCGCAAGCGGCGGCTACTGGTAGTTAGGGCAACGTTCCCCTCCCTCTGGAGACCGCCTGCTTTATTAATTTTAGGATGTACACTTTTCCTTCGTTTTTGATCGCTCGAGGAAATCCCTGGCAGAAAACCGCTGCCAGGGATTTCCAAAAAGTGCCTGGCACTTCACTAAACTAAAGTGACGGTACTTTTTCTTTTCCGGGTCATCCTTTCGGGTCTGGTGGTTTCAAAGAAAGGCTACCAAGGCGGTGCCAGGTACCGTCTCGCATGAAAGTTGTGCTCGAGGAAATCCCTGGCAGAAAACAGCTGCCAGGGATTTCCAAAAGGTGCCTGGCACTTTAC
>NZ_AWQQ01000005.1 GCF_002607855.1 Desulforamulus profundi | reverse complement strand
GGTATCCACCGGGTACAAGCCGCAGAACACCATCGGAGTCACCTTGCGGTAGCCCGGCAGCGGTTCCGGCGCCGGCTTTTGGGCGGAGGTAACGGTGTCACCCACCCGCACATCCTGAACGTTCTTCATACTGGCGGCCACAAAACCAACTTCGCCGGTACTGAGCTGGTCCACGAAAATCATATTGGGGTTAAAAACACCCACTTCGGTGACCTCGAATTCCTTTTGTGTCGCATCATACGGATGCGCATCCCTGGCTTGAGGGTTCCCTGAACAATTCGAATATAGGCAATGACCCCTCGATAGGCGTCATAGTGGGAATCAAAAATCAGGGCCTGCAGGGGGGCATTGGGATCACCCTGCGGCGGGGGAATCTTGGTGACCACCTGTTCCAGGATCTCGTTGATACCAATGCCGGTTTTGGCCGAAGCCAGTACGGCCTCGGAAGTGTCCAAGCCGATTACGTCCTCGATTTCCTGCTTTACCCGCTCCGGTTCGGCACTGGGCAGGTCAATTTTATTAATGACCGGGATAATTTCCAGGTCATTTTCTAATGCTAAATAAACATTGGCCAGGGTTTGGGCTTCAATCCCCTGGGAGGCGTCCACAACCAGCAGGGCCCCTTCACAGGCTGCCAGGCTTCGTGAAACTTCATAGGTAAAATCTACGTGACCGGGAGTATCAATCAAATTCAGCTGGTACTCTTCCCCGTCGGAAGCCTTGTAAAAGAGGCGGACCGCCTGCAGCTTGATGGTAATGCCTCTTTCCCTTTCTAAATCCATTTTATCCAGCACCTGCTCAGTCATTTCCCTTTCACTGAGGGCGCCGGTCTGTTCTAATATTCTATCAGCCAGGGTGGATTTACCGTGATCAATGTGTGCTATAATGCAAAAGTTTCGAATACGATTTTGGGGCGTTGCCATTCATACTCCCTCCTACTCCGAAAAACGACATACTCTTTCATTATAGCACCGGTTAAGCCTTGCTTCAACTTGTACAAGACGCTAGATCCGTTCTTTTACCCACTGGTGTACCGCCCTGACTTTCTCGGATTCCCACCAGGCATTCCACGGTTCCTGCATCACCTTTTTAACGTTGGCTACTTCCTCAATTAAACGGGGATCTGATTTTACCTCCTGCAGCTTTTGTTTTGCCACAAGCAGGTAGCTGTCAGCCCTGTTTTTAACGGCCGGGATATCCACTGCCAGGGTTTCTCCCAAAAGTTCAATTTGAACAACACCGGAATCCTTCTCGAACAGTTTGAATAAATAAACCGGCCGGTCCGGTAAAACAATATCATTGAACTGTTTGTTGGAAGTATATACCCCCAGTCCCACTACCGTAAAAAAGGCGCACAACGCAACCAGGAACAACAAATTTCTCAACATAAAACCAGGCACCTCCCCACTATAAGGATGTGCCTTTCTGCAAATGGCTATACATTTTTTTCCAGTTTGGTCAGTGAACACTTTCTTTTGGATGAAAAGGAGGGACGGGCTGGGCGTGCCTTTCTTCGGAGCGGTTTTCCTCCTCAGCTTCCGGGTCTATGGTTTGCTCATCCTGTGTTTTCCCGGGGATATTTTCTTCCTTCTTTAGGGTCTCCCTTGTTTTTACTTCTTCCTGCACCAGCTTTGCCAGGGCATCCGCCAGCATTTCCCCGCTGGCCACCGCCTCTTCCAGGGAATTGTTGTCGGTACCTATCTCCAACAAAACAGCCCCGGGGTGTAAAAACTGGTTATAGCGCCCTTCCTTAACCCTGACCCCCAGGCACAGACCCGGGTACAGCTCATTCATCTTGGCTGCCAGGCGGCAGGCAAACCGGTAATTTTGCTTCCAATTGGGAAAGGGCAATCTGGCATCGGAACCAATAATGATTAAGATAGGTGCTATTTTTTGCCCTTTCACTTCCACCAGACTTTCCTCGCGGGACCGTCCTGCATCCCGGTGGATATCCAGCATGGCAATCATGTGCGGGTTCTTTTCTGCCATTTCCGTGGCGGTTTTTTTCGATTCCAAGTAGGAAGTGGCATACCGGGCATCATGAATCCGGTCTGAAAGGACAACCCGGATGGCATGTTTGTCTTCCAATGTTTTTTGTACTGCCCTGGCGACTTTAACCACGCCACCCTGTTCGCCGGTTAACCGGTCGGTGCCGTCCGTCAGGGAATAGGTCTCTCCGGTATGGGTGGTATAAATTCCCACCAGTACCTCTTGACTTACCTTTTGTTCGAGCTGTGGATCTTCCGGTATTGCAGAATCCATGGCAACCACCGACACCTCCGGTGGACTGATCTGACCCAACAGCGGTATTTGGGCCCGCAGCATGCCGGCAGGGTTCAGATCAATGCGGGTAATTCCCGCCAGCCAGGACAACAGCGCCCGGCCGGGACTTTCCATTTCCTCGGGAGTATCCTGCCAGGACAAAGCAGGCATGGAGGCCAGTACCATTCCTTTGGGGTCCTGAAATACCTTGCAAACCAGCCAATCCACTGAATCAGCCAGCATTCTCCTGGGCGCCTCATCTCCCAGCCGGAAACCGCTGTGCAAAAGTACCGCCAGAAGCAAGCCGATCAGCACGATGGAAAGGATGGAGGCGGTTCTCTTTGTCTTAACTCTGATTCCCCGATAGCACCTGTAGATAAAAATCACCCCCCGCCGGGGCTTGTATAGTTAAGAATATGCCCGGCAAAAGGAGGGTATGTTTAACGTTCCCTTTAAAATTCATTTGGCAGCATGAAAAAAAGAAACCATACCTGGCCGGTAGGTTTCTTGAAGGTTTTTGCTATCGAACAACGGTGGGTACGAAGGCATCAATGAGACCGATAATAAAGGCTGAAATTAATGCACCAAACAGGCTGACGCTGAGTAAGTTAGGAATAATAAATTGGGCCAGATAGATGACGACCGCTGCGGTAACAAAGCCAACCAGGCCACGTCTTTGGGGAGAAACCCGTTCACCCAGTAAACTTTCGGCTATGTAGCCTAAGACCGCAATGACCACAGCAGCAATCAGAGCGCCAATGAAGCCACCATGCACTACAAAACCGGGAGAAAGCCAGCTTACCACGATTAACACCAGGGCTGCAACAATGAACCTGACAACCATTCCTAACAAAATAATCACCTCCTATAATGAATTCTGCAGTTATCATTCACCAAAAAGGGTTATGATATACGAAAGCTGCTTGCATTTTAAATTTGAGCGTGGTAAAATACTGCTTGTTGGGGAGGTGAGAAAATTTGCCTAATATTAAGTCTGCTGCTAAGCGGGTTGAAATTGCACGGAAGCGTACCATTCGAAACGCCAGTATTAAATCCGCTGTAAAAACCGCCATTCGCAAATACGAAGAAGCTTTAGTAAATGCCAGCCAGGAACTGGCGCAGGCTGCTCTGCGTAAAGCCCTGGTTGCTCTCGATAAAGCTGTTACCAAAGGCGTTTTACACAAAAATGCCGCAGCCAGAAAAAAATCTCGCCTAACCAAGCGGTTCAATAAAATTGCTGGCTAATGATTAAAACCACCCTGCCGGGGTGGTTTTTTACGTACTGTTTAGACAAACACCGGCATACTTACAGCCGGCTAAACTTAATCAAGGTAGTTTCGATGGCCGGCAGGAAATCCTGCTGGCCTTTTTTGATGTCCGCATCAATGCCTGCCATCTGTTCCAGCGCCCACTCCAGTTTCCGGGAGCCGCTTTTCCTGGCCTGATGCAGCGCCTTCCTGACTACGAAATCATGGAGGCCCAATTTTCCGGCCACTTCCCTTTCGGGGCAGCCTTCCCGGACCAGTGCGTCCACCTGAATGGCGATGCGAAGTTGACGGGCCAGCATGGCCAAAATTTTCGGGGGCTGTTCCTTCATGGCCAGCAGCTCCCGAATGCCGGTCAGTGCATTGGAGGTATGGCCGGCCACAGCCTCATCCACCACGGTAAAAATATTTTGCTCTACATTTGTTACACCCACCTGCCGGACATCCCGGAGGGTGATTTCCGGTTCCTCTCCCAGGTAACGGAGGAGTTTTTCTGCTTCGTTTTCCAGGTTCAACAGTCCCAATTTGCCATTGGCCTCCACCAGTGCCCTGGCCGCTGCCGGGTCGATCTTTTTACCGGCGGCTTTTATCTTCTGGGCCAACCAGGAAACCATTTCCGCCGGTTTCAAGGCTTTAAATTCAATGGCTTGTCCCGCGGACCCAACGGCTTTAAAAAGTTTCTTTCGACGGTCCACAGCGTCCCCGGTCATGAACACCAGGCAGGTGCTGGGTGAAGGGTTGCTCAGGTAATCCAACAGGGGTGCTTCTTTTCCCCCTGTTTTATGATCCTCTTCTGCCCGCTCCCCGCCGTCCCTGGCTTTACCCTTTGCCGAAAACCAGGGGGTATTTTTGACAATAACCAGTCTCCGTTCCGCCATAAAGGGCAGATTTTCAGCCAGGGACACCACAGTAAACGGTTCCGTTTCTTCACCGTCCACAACATCCAGGTTAAAATCCGCCGCCTGGGGAAGCAGCACTTCCTTGAATTTCTCAACGATCTTTTCTTTCAGGTATTCTTCTTCCCCGTAAAATAAGTAGACCGGGGACACCTGTCCCCTGGCCAGGCTGTTCATCAGTCCTTTGTAATATTCCATTTAGTCCGTGCCACCCGGTGTGATTAATTTTGTTTCTACCGAAGCAACCTTTCCTTGCATGGTGCCTTCCTTGTCTCTCCGGTCATCAATGCGGATGGTGGTGCTGACCCTTGTGGCCCCTGCCAAAAAAGGCTGCTCATGCATTTGGCGGACCAGTTCCATGAGCTGGGCAGATCCCCTTCAAGAACTGTTCCCATGGGGGTCAATTGGTATTTAACATCCTCCGCCTGTTCCAAAACCCTCACACAGCCGGCCACAAAACTGCTTAAACTGGTGCTGCCGGTGCCCAGGGGAATGACCGTGACTTCCACCAACGCCATCTTAAAAACCACCTCTCTTGGAATTCTCTCGCATATATTTCTACTAAAGTTATTATATTACAGTAACATACAGTTCACAAACCGCTTCATTGCATGTACCTGTTAGGATAGGGGGTCTGAACAAGCTTGATGGACCGGCAAACCTTTCGCAAAACGGTTTCTGAATATATTTTGGATGCTGTACCCAAGTCTTTAATTTATAATTTAGATTATTTTGCCATTCGAATGAAAAAAGGAGAATACTGGATTGATTTATCCTTGGAAAATTTCTACAGGGGATACTGCCGGCAGCGTGCCCCTGTGCGGCCCAGATACATCGCAAAGGTCCTGGCGCCCTTTATTAAAGATCTCCGGCGGGAAAGAGGCATCAGTCATCTTGATGTAAAGGAGAACCTCCACAGGCTGTATCCCCTGCTGGTGGGACCCCAGGACGCCAAAGGAATTGTTACCGACCCTTTAATTGGTGAACTGTCTATGGCTTACGTCCTTGATGAAGGGATGAGAATCTTTTTCCTGGACCAGCAGACAGTGAAGCAGTTGGGTTTTAGTATGGAAAAAATATACCGGATTGCGCTGCGTAATTTCTTCCGCGACCTGGTAAAACCTCTGCAAGTTTTTGATGAAAGCAGGAAGATTTATGGCTTTAACTATGGTGATACCTATGACTCCAGCCGGTTACTTGCATTGCTTTTGACACCCGCAAAACAGGGATTGTCCCCCAAGCAACGGGTCCTGACCATGGTGCCAAACCGGGATGTGGTCATGCTTTTCTCCCCCGCTGACCAGGCTGTGCTAAGGCAGGCTTTTATGATTGGACACAGTAGTTTTATCAATAACCCCTATCCCATCAGTGGTTCGGTATATGAACTGCATAACGGGATCATAAAAGAATACCAGGGGCTTATAAACCATAACTAGACAAACGCCCCCGCTCCGCCTTTGAAAGCTAAAACAAAGGAAATCTGCGTGGTTAGTATTTCCTTTTTTATTTACCGGTTTTAATCTTCCACTTGACACCCTCTGTGGTTAAAATCACCGCCCCCTGCCGGTCCGTCCGGTAGATTTTGCTGTTGAACTCCTGGAGGGCTTCCAAAGTCTTAGGGGAAGGGTGGCCGAAACGGTTGTTGGCCCCTGCGGAGATGACCGCAATCTCAGGGCTTACCCGGATGAAGAAGTCGGGATGAAAATACCCGCTGCCGTGGTGAGGTACTTTAAGAATTTCTGCTCCGGGGATTTGATCCCTTTGGAGCAAGTCCTCCTCTGCCTCTGTCTCAATGTCTCCGGTGAACAGCGCCGTTCGGCCTGGTAATTTAATAAAAGCACCAGACTGTTGTTATTGGCGTCCGACCGGGTGCCGGAGTAGGTTTCTGCCGGGGATAAAAATTTCATGGCTACCAGGGAATCAATCTTCAACCGGTCCCCGGACCTGGCTGCACGTAGCAGAATCCCCTGCTGTCGGATTTCATTCAATAAGACCTCGTACCCTTCATCCACCTGATCTTCCTCCTGCAATCCGTAGGGCGACACCACCACCATGTCCACCGGCATGGATTTGATCACCGCCCGGGCTCCACCGGCGTGGTCCGCATGCGGGTGGGTGATGATCAATACATCCAGGTGATTAATCCCCAGCCTGTGCAAGTAGGGCACCACCACCTGGTTTCCCGCTCCCCTGCCGGTGAGCAGCTCATCCCGCCAGCCACCGGCGTCCACCAGAACCGTGCCTTGATTGGGTGTAACGATGAGGGTACTGTCTCCCTGGCCCACATCGATAAAATGCAGCTCCAGCCTGTTATTGATTGGCCAGGCCAACCAGGCAACAGTCAGCAGGAGGAACACCAAACAGCCGAGGCCTATTCTATGGCTGCGCCCTTTTACAACGGCGTCCCCCAGGATGTGTTTTAACTTATCCTGCCACCGGGGGCGCCGCAGCAGTTCAAAAACACCCACCAGCAGGAGGTAATAAAGGAATACCAGCCACAGGGGTGGAGCCGGGATGTACCGTGCCGCCCCGGGGAGAGCGCTGCAGAACTGCACCAGCCAGAGGAACAGGTCCGTAAGCAGTCCTGTGCTAGCATTGATAAAGCCGGCCAGGGGGAGGAAGATTACTCCAACCGGCAGGGAAATCCCGCTAAACAGCATGATAAGGGCTACCAGGTAGGCGGTTAGCAAATTGGCCAGTACGGAAACCAGCGACACCAGGTTAAAATACAGCACCACCAGAGGCAGTGTGGCCAACTGGGCGGCCAGGGGCACAGCAATCAGCAAAGAGAAAGTCCTGGGGAGCCTGGGAAAGAGCTGCGTCATTACCGGTGTTAAATAGAGCAAACCCCAGGTGGCGGCAAAGGAAAGTTGAAATCCGATATCATATAAATCCAGGGGATTGACAACCAAAATCATTCCCGCCGCGGCAGCCAGGGTGGTGGGCCAGTCCTGCTGCCGTCCCAGGTGATGGGCCAGCAAAAGCAGCACCGCCATGATGGTGGAGCGAAATACCGCCGGCCCCAGCCCGGTCATGATGGCATAAAAGATCAGTGCCGGGATGGCCACCCAGGCGGTAAAACGGGTGGGGATTCTCATGAATCGCAGCAGGGCCAGCAGGATTACGGTTACCAGACCCACATGATACCCGGACACGCTAAGGATGTGGACCAGCCCGGTTTCGTTGAAAGCCAACTGTACTTCCTGAGGGATCTCCCCCCGGGTGCCGAACAGGATGCCCTTGACCACCGCCGCATTGGTTTTGGTCATGGTTTGGTCAAAGATCCTCTCCAGGGCACTCCGCAGCCCGTAGGCGGTCCGCAGGACAGGATTGCCGCCGCCGCCCAGGTACCTAACTTCCCTGGCATCCTGCACCGTAAGGGTGGCGGCGATACCCTGCCTGTTTAACCAGGCCCGGTAATCGAAGGCGCCGGGATTGCCCGGCGGGTCCGGAACACCAAGCAACCCCGTCATTTCCAATAGATCACCGTAGTGATACACCCTGCCCTGGCCCTTTATCTTGACCCGGAGGACGCCGGTGGTGGGTTTCATCTCATGGTTATGGGCAATTGTCCTTAGTTCCAGTTTATAAAATACTGCCTCCGGACGAACATCCGGTCGATCTATGACGGTACCCACCAGCCGCACACTCTTACCCTTGAAGGCAAGCATCGGCGATTCCACCGCCGCCAGTTTCATAGAGGTCAGGACCATCCCCAGGGCGACGCAGACGCAAAAAAGGGCCCAGGCATTCACACGCCAGGCCTCAAGATCCCTATGCCCGCCATGGTAAGGGCGAAAACCGCTGCCATCATGGCAGCAGCGACATCAATTCTGCTTACTGTAGCACCGATGATCCCAATCATCAGGGCCAATACCAGAAAAACCAGCGGTCGTTGCATGTTTAGCCACCCGCATAATTGCGCCGGTAACCGGTAACGGTTTTAATATAATGAAGGGTTTCCTGATAGGGAGGCACACCCCCGTGCCGGTCCACCGCTCCGGGCCCCGCATTGTAGGCGGCCAGAGCCAGTTCCACATCCCCATTATATTTATCCAGCATCGATTTCAGGTAGCGGACTCCCGCATCAGCATTTTGTTCCGGGTCATAGGGGTTGTCCACCCCCAGGCCCCTGGCAGTGCCCGGCATCAACTGCATCAAACCCATGGCGCCGGCCTTGGAAGTGGCGCCGGGGTTAAAGCCCGACTCAGCCCTGGCCACCGCTTTACAGAGGGCCGGGTCCACCCCGTGCCGCAAGGCCGCCTTTTCTACCAAGGCTTCATATTCCTTGGAACCCCGGGCAGCTAGAAAAGACGCCGCCGCTGCCCGGGCCGAGGCCTGGGCTTGCCTTTTCGGCAGGTAGGGGACCTCCGCCAAACGAACGGTGGGTTTAAGGTCAAGGGCTGCATTGGCAGAACCCGTTTCGGAGGCGATCAACCGGGCCAGCAGCAGGGAAAACTCCCCGGAATTCTCCCTGGTTTCATTCATGCCAATCATGCTTGTTTCCATTGCCTGGAGTCGGATTAACTGGGCCAGCAAACTTGCTTCCATGAATTCACATCCTGTATGATTGATCTGACGGCACCGGTTAGTGAACGGTGATCCTGTGCTGCAGGTCGGCATATTTTTTATCACCAATGCCGGAAACATTTTTTATATCCTCGATGGTTTGAAAGGGCCCGTTGGCCTGCCGGTATTGCAGAATTCTTTCCGCCAGGGCCGGGCCGATGCCGGGTAACGTGTCCAACTCCGCCGCACCGGCCGTATTAATATTCACCAGTCCGCTGGACCTGGCGGGTGGCGTGGCCTGCAAACTGGACACCGCTGCATTGCCGGGAGCCTGTACTTGCATGGTCTGTGAAACAACATTTTGTCCGGGTGCCTGCTGCTCCATTTTTCTGGGGACCACCAGCTTCTTTTGGTCTTTCAAAATTTCTGCCAGGTTAAGTGCACTTAGATCTGCATCCGGCAAAGCCACCGCCTGTTCAATGACATCGTTCACCCTGCTGCCGGAGGGCAGTTTATAAACGCCCGGTTTCTCCACCGCTCCATCCACATGCACCACCGGGCCGGTCTCCTCATGGGTGGCTTCTGCACTGGATGGGCCCACCAGCTCAACCTCTTTCTTTTCCCGGTGGGCAAACTGGTAACCGGCAGTAAAAAGGACCACTGCCACAATGATTAAAATAAGGCCTTGTTCCTTACGGCCCAAATTTAACATTGGTGTCTTTCCTCCTAAAAACTTCTCAACCGGACTTCATGGTTATTTCTATTCATAATGACAATTTCCTGCTAAAAAAACCATAATTTGATTAAAATAGCATTATGATATACTACCTCCTGCCACGGTATTTTTGAGTAGAATAATTCGTACTATATATTCAGCTGTACATAAACATAATGGAAAAGGAGACACCAATAAGACGGTGTCTATCTTACTACTCCTAGATCACTTAGTTACCGGAAAACAAAATTTATCCAGCCGGTTTTCTGATCATTCTGATATAATCAACTAAATAGTAACTAATACGCTAGAACCATTTTTAAAAGGTCTGACCTCCTTTGAGATCAGACCTAAAAGTTTATTAACTCATTCTGTCGTCATTCTGGCAATCAATCATCAGCTGCCCCCGGGTATTCAGGGTGGCCAGTAAAACCTTTTTGGAGTGAAGGCCTTTTTCGGCAAGTTTTTCTTTAAGCCATTCTTCATCGAGGTTCACTTTGCTGAGGTTCTCTTTCATCACATCCCCGTCCATGACCAGCACCGTGGGCAGCCCCTCGTACTTGGTGGATATTCCCAAATCATCCGGGGTGACCGGTCTCTTTTGGGAGCGGGGTATCACGCTTAACCTGCCGGAGGTCTCCAGAATGGCATACTCCACGTCCTCAATATCATAAAAACCCTTTTCCCTCAGCTGGCTTAACAGGTCGTCCAGGTTGTATCGGGAGGAACGCATTTCGTGCTTTAACAACCGCCCGTTTTCAATAATAACCTGGGGTGAGCCGTATAATATTTTACGTAAGGGTCGATTAATCAGGGTTAAATAGGAAAATCCTACTTCCAGCAGTCCAAGGGTGACGATGGGAATAATGCCATGCCAAATCGGGATCTCCGTGGACTCCATCGGGATCGCCGCCAGTTCGGCCAGGATAATGGCAACCACAAAGTCAAAGGAAGAAAGCTGCCCGATCTCCCGTTTTCCTGTCAGCCTGACAATCACCAGAACTGCCAGGTAGATTACCACTGTGCGCCAGACATGCGGAAACAGTTCTTGCACAACTTTCACCTCCGTGGGCATACACGTTTTAGTATGCGTCGGGAATGGAAGTATATGCATTGTTGTTAAAACCAAAACGAAAGACACCGGTCAGGGTGTCTTTTGCCTGTTTATTTTACTACAATGTTTAACAGCTTACCCGGCACAGGGATTACCTTGATTACCTGTTTGCCGGCGATTAACTCCTGCACCGGTGCCAGATCCATCAAATACTGCTGCATTTCGGCCGCATTCATGTTGGCCGGAATGTGCAGGCGCTCCCGCACCTTACCGTTTATTTGAACGACAATCTCTACCTCGTCTTCCACCAGGGCGGCAGGATCGTATACCGGCCAGGGCTGCCGGTGCACACTGCCCGGGTGGCCGGTAGCTTGCCACAGTTCTTCGGCGATATGGGGCGCAAAGGGCGCCAGCAGGATAATGGTGGCATTGACGGCCTCGGCCAATACAGCGGAATCGCGTTCCACCTCTGCCACCTTGTCACGGTAGGTGTGAATGCCGTTCACCAGTTCCATGATGGTGCTGATGGCCGTGTTGAAATTAAAGCGTCCGCTGACATCCTCGGTCACTTTTTTAATGGCGTAATGGGTTAACCGGCGCATTTCCTTGTGAACGCCCACAAAGGAAGACCCCGGGGCAACGGCCGGGGCGGCGGCCACCTGGTCTTTAACGGAGTAAACCAGACGCCAGACCCGGTTGAGAAAACGGTTACTTCCTTCAACGCCCCGGTCGCTCCATTCCAGATCCCGTTCTGGCGGGGCGGCAAACAGGATAAACAGTCTGGCGGTATCCGCGCCGTAGCGGTCGATAATTTCCTCGGGACTGACCACATTGCCCTTGGATTTGGACATCTTGGCGCCGTCCTTTAAAACCATCCCCTG
>NZ_AWQQ01000004.1 GCF_002607855.1 Desulforamulus profundi | reverse complement strand
ATTTGAGGCAGAGGTTTTAAGCATGTTATAATTTAAAGCGTGCAATAGACATACTTAAAAATAAGTGATGCAGTATCCTAGTCAGCATCACCTTTCCGAAGGCGGGCCTAAAAATCCGTCAAGGGCACATCGATGAAGTTCCTGGTGCTGGCTTTTGACGCCCAGTTGGGGGCTGGTACTGGGAGTTAAGGGGATGGGGCGACCTGCAACGGCATGTGGGCATCGACCCCGTCCCCGTGGAGACCCAAGTGCGTGGGGAGTCGGAAACGGCGAACTATGGCTTGGTTGTTAACCTGCATGTGGTAGGAAGCTGCGTGCAGTGTAGCCTGACTTGAAGTGGCACTGGTGGATTCCTCTGGTACAGCGGCAGAATACGGGCCCGTAATCTGCTGTTGTGGGATGAAACCTTTGCTGCAAAAGAGTCTAAGAAAGATTGATGCTGTCGAGGAAAACTCCTAGGCTGTCCGGCACCACGCCGGGGTAGATCAGGGATTAAAGTGTGGACTAAGTGGTAATCTAGTCCTGAGAGCGGCGACGCCTCAGATAGGGTTTAATGGGAAACCGCCGGTTTGGCGACAGCCGGTACCGCTATGGGAAAACCTGCTGGACCTAAGCCACAACATTTACCTGATCTGCTACCACTTATTAAATTTTACATACTCACATGAGGTGAACTTTTTGGGTAATCATAAATCCAATGTTTCGAGTCGCTACCTGCTTTTGGTTTCCATTGGATCTTTCCTTTTGGCGGTTATTTTCTCTCTCCTGTCTGAAACCATGACCAGGATCGTACAAAGCGTACTTATATCCTTGTCAGGTTTGCTTACTATTATACTTATTGGTATCTTTGCCGATATTATCGGAACAGCGGTTACCGCTGCCCAGGAGGCACCTTTTCATGCCAAAGCGGCCAAACGTGTACGCGGGGCGAAGGAAGGTGTTTTTTTGTTACGCAATGCCGGTAAGGTTGCCAATATATGCAACGATGTCATTGGCGATATCGTCGGTACAGTGAGCGGTGCTTTAGGGATCTCAATTGTGGTTAAAATAGTTAGTAACAACCCGGGCACGGATGCCTTTTGGGCCAATATCATCATGACGGCGCTGATTGCCTCCCTGACGATTTCCGGCAAAGCATTAGGAAAAACACTAGCGCTCTCCAGGGCAAATGATGTAATATTCTTGGTAGGTAAGGTTTTGGCTTATTGGGAGAAACTTACTGGTAAAAACCTGGGAAAAAAGAATCGTTCCAGGTCTTAAAAAGAAGGTGGACAAGGTTTGACCTCATTATTAAAAACCATTTACAGTCCTCAGGACATACAGAACTTAAGTCTTAAACAACTAAAAAGTTTAGCCGATGAAATCCGAGACACCATTATTCAGACCGTGGCGGAGACCGGCGGTCACCTGGCTCCCAACCTGGGAGTGGTAGAACTTACCCTGGCCCTGCATCGGGTTTTTAACTCTGCGGTGGACCGGATTATCTGGGACGTGGGTCACCAGAGTTATGTGCACAAGCTGCTGACCGGCCGCCAGGTCCAGTTTGCCACCCTGCGACAATACGGCGGCATCAGCGGGTTTCCCAAACCCGAGGAAAGCATCCATGATGCCTTCGCCACCGGGCACAGCAGCACATCCATTTCTGCCGCCCTGGGTATGGCATTGGCCAGGGATTTAAAGGGAGACCCGCATTCCGTGGTGGCTGTTATCGGCGATGGCTCCTTGACCGGTGGCATGGCCTTTGAGGCCATGAACCATGCAGGTCATTTAAAAACCAATCTGATTGTTGTTTTAAATGATAACGAAATGTCCATTGCTCCCAACGTGGGGGCTTTGTCCGGCTACTTAAGCAGGCTAAGAACCGACCCTATGTATTCAAAGGGTAAAGATGAGATTGCCGAGCTTTTGCAAAAACTCCCCCACGGGAGCAAGCTCCTGAAAGTCGTGGACCGGCTGAAGGACAGTTTTAAGTATTTGGTGGTGCCCGGGATGCTGTTTGAGGAACTGGGCTTCACCTATCTGGGACCGGTGGACGGCCATGACATCAAGGCGATGATGACCATGCTCCAGCAAGCCAAGACTGTCAGCGGGCCGGTTTTAGTCCATGTGCTAACGCAGAAGGGCAGAGGATATCAACCCGCTGAAGAAAACCCCGACCGGTTCCATGGCGTGGGTCCCTTTGATGTGGCCACAGGGACCGTGAAAAAATCCGGCGGCGGGGCACCCAGCTATACCGAAGTATTCGGCAAAACGCTGGTGAAACTGGCTCAAGAAGATGATAAGATTATCGGCATTACCGCTGCCATGCTCGACGGTACGGGGTTAAACAGCTTTGCCAGAGAATTTCCCAAACGCTATTTTGATGTGGGGATCGCGGAACAGCATGCCGTTACCATGGCGGCAGGCATGGCCATGACAGGCTACCGGCCTGTGGCTGCCATTTATTCAACCTTTTTGCAGCGCGCCTATGATCAGGTGCTGCATGATGTGTGCCTGCAAAACCTGCCGGTAACCTTTGCCCTGGACAGGGGCGGTTTGGTAGGCGATGACGGTCCCACGCACCACGGGGTGTTTGACATCGCGTATTTACGCAACATACCGAACATGGTTATTATGGCGCCTAAGGATGAAAATGAACTGCAGCATATGCTGAAAACCGCTGTCTACCACAGCGGACCGGTGGCGGTAAGATATCCTCGGGGGAACGGTGAAGGGGTGCCGATGGATGAAGAATTGCAGCGCCTGCCTATCGGAAAAGGCGAAATCCTGCGAGAAGGCAGCGACGTTCTGCTCATTGCCACCGGCAACATGGTGCGGGAAACGCTAAAAGCCACGCAAAGTCTCAGCGCCCAGGGGATTGAAGCTGCGGTCATCAACGCCCGCTATGTGAAACCGCTGGATGAAGAACTGATCTTGGATTATGCCCGCAGGACAAAAAATGTTGTCACCATCGAAGAGCATGTTCTTATGGGCGGCTTTGGCAGTGCGGTGCTGGAGCTGTTCGAGGCAGCCGGGCTGACCGATGTGAAAGTGAAGCGCATCGGCATTCCGGATGAATTTGTGGAGCATGGCAAGCAAAATATCCTCAGGGCCAATTACGGGCTGACCGCCGAAGGCATCATTGAAACCGTACTGTCAAAGGAATTTGAATTTAAGAAATGCCGTAAACTAAAGGCCGTCCGCGGGAAAAGAAACTAGGCTTAAGTGTATTCCTTTGGGGTCTAGTTGTTAGATTATGGGGAAGTTCTTTATGGTCCTGTTGCTAGTTAGAGCTTTTATAACAGGACCATAAAGAAATATCTATAAGTCTGAATACAGGAGCCCAGAGAAAAGCCCATTAGTCTAAATACAAGACCCTAAAGAAAAGACCCGTTAGGCTAAGACACAGACATCTAAGTGCTAAAAGATAATGTAAAAGCCAGGGTTTATACCACAACCTTTTGGAGGCAATTCAATTGGCTGTTACCAAAGAACGATTGGATATTTATCTTGTAAACAATGGTTTTTTCCCCAGCCGGGAGAAGGCCCGTGCCGCGGTGATGGCCGGGCTTGTTTTTGTTGATGGGACCAGGGTGGATAAACCAGGCCACCCGGTAAAAGCGGAATCCGATGTGCAGGTGCAGGGAAACCCGCTCCCCTATGTGAGCCGGGGAGGGCTGAAGCTGGAAAAAGCTATCCAAGCGTTTCATATCGATTTAAAGGACCGGGTTGTCATTGACATCGGGGCCTCCACCGGGGGCTTTACGGATTGCGCGCTGCAAAAGGGGGCCAGGCTGGTTTATGCCGTTGATGTGGGCTACGGACAGTTGGCCTGGAAACTCCGCTCCGATCCCCGGGTGGTTTCCCTGGAGCGGACAAACATTCGGCATTTGGAGCCCGGGACGCTGACAGAAGCCCCCTCCTTTGCCACCATTGATGTTTCCTTTATTTCCTTGTCTCTGGTCCTGCCCCGGGTGGATCTCCTCACACAGCCAGTAGCCGAAGGGGTGGCCCTGATTAAACCCCAGTTTGAAGCCGGCAGGGAACGGGTAGGCAAAAAGGGTGTAGTTCGGGAGCCGGAAGTCCACGTAGATGTTATTAATAAAATTTTAACCGTCGTCCACAGTCTTGGCTGGCAGGTGAGTGGCCTGGATTTCTCCCCGGTACGCGGCCCTGAAGGAAATATCGAATACCTGCTGTACTTTTTAAAAGGGCATCCCGGCCAAGGGGCAGCGCCGGATTTTAACGAAGTTGTGGCAAAAGCGCACTCGACTCTTGGATAATTTTTGGGGTCTAGCCTTGTTAGCTTTTCTTTGGGGTCCTGTATTTAGACTTAAGGGTATTTCTTTGTTGGTCTAGCAGGTTAAAAAACAGGACCCTGAAGGAATGCCTTAAAGTCTAACAACTTGACCCCAAAGGAATACCCTTTAGCCTAAGGGAGGTGATTTCTTGCTCCCCAGTGACCTTCTCATCGTAGGCATTATCATTGGCGCAATTTTACTTTATAATATCATTAGAATAGGACAATCCTACGCCGCCAGGCGCCGGGTTTTGAAGGCGGGAAAGGCGGAAGCTGCGGCCAGAAAGTTTCTTGAGTCGGAGGGCTACACCGTCCTGGCGGTGCAGGAGCGGGTTCCCATTGTGACCAAAATAAACGGGAAACCGCATAAAAGCCATATCCAGGCTGATTTGATCGTACAGAAAAGGAAAAAAGTTTATGTAGTGGACGTAAAAACCGGGGAAGTGGCCCAGAAACCGGCGGCGCCGGAAAACCGAAGACAGCTGTTGGAATATTTTCTGGTGTACCGCCCTGACGGGGTGCTGGTGCTTGACATGGATCATCACAAAATCTATCACATGGAGTTTGAGATCAAGTTCCCCTCCCCCAAGGGTCTAAACCCGGTCCCCTATATCATCTCGTTTTGTGCCGGGGTACTAGTGACTTTAATTCTGATTAAAGGAGGAACATTCAGTTGAACACCATTGGACTGGTGGTCAACAGCAGTAAAGGTGAGATATCGGACCACGTCAGAAGAGTGGTTTCCTGGCTGACCGAACAAAACATAAAGGTTTTATTTAACGAGGAGAGCGCAGCGTTGTTAGGACGCCAGGGAGAAGGAATGCCTACCAGGACGTTAGCCGAAAAATGCGACTGTATCATGGTTTGGGGTGGGGACGGTACCCTGCTGAACTGTGCCAGGCAAACCGCCGCCACCGGCACTCCTATCTTCGGCGTTAATCTGGGGCGCCTCGGCTTCTTGACAGAAATCGATATTCCGGATCTCAGAGAAAAGATGCAAGCCTTAATTGCTGGCCATTATATTGTAGAAGAGAGAATGATGCTAGAAGCTGCCGTGATACGGGACGGCGAGATCATTGACAACTCTGTGTGTTTAAATGATGCCGTGGTGTCAAAGGGAGCCTCTTTCCGCATGGTTCATCTGAACATTAAAGTGAATGGGGAGTTTGTGGGGGGATTTTCAGCTGACGGGGTGATTGTTGCCAGCCCTACCGGCTCCACCGCCTATTCCCTCTCGGCAGGTGGACCCATTGTCTCACCGGATGTCCACGTCATGTTAATTACCCCCATCAGCCCCCATTCTCTGTCCAACCGCCCTCTCGTTATCTCCCCGGACAGCGAGGTTGAGATCCGGGTGCTGCCTTGTGTGGATGACGTCCGGTTAAATTTGGACGGGCAATACGGTTTTCCCTTAAAGGCCGGTGACAGGGTGCTGGTGAACAAAGCACCGATGAAGGCCCGGTTTCTTAAAATACAGAAGACCGCATTTTACGAAGTACTAAGGGAGAAATTAAAGGAGTGGCAGAGTGGTCTTGATTAACTGGTTTATGGCAGCGAAACTGGGACACCATTTCCTCTCTGAAATATTACAGAGGGGCCACAGTGCCGTGGATGGGACCATGGGAAACGGGCATGACACCCTGCTGCTGGCCCAACTGGTAGGCCCTGAGGGGAGGGTGTATGCCTTTGATGTGCAGGAGCAGGCTCTGGAAAACACACGGCGGAGATTGGCATCGGAAGGCGTGCTGGATGAGCGGGTCAAATTAATTCAAGACGGCCACCAGAATATAAAAAATATATCGATCATTCTATACAGGGGGCCATCTTTAATTTAGGATACCTGCCCGGAGGCAATCATGAAATCATCACCCAACCCGGCACCACGCTGATTGCCATTAAGCATACCCTGGAACTGCTCAGCAGCGGCGGCCGTCTGGTAATTGTTGTCTACCCGGGTCACCCCGGGGGACAGGAAGAAAAGGAGGCCGTGGAGGCAGTGGCTTCTCAATTGGACTCTCTTATATACAAGGTTTTAAAAATAAATTTTCTCAACCGGCCACCCTCAGCACCGGGAGTACTTTTGATAGAGAAGGCGAGGGATGAAGCGTGAAGACACAACGCCAGGCAAAAATATTGGAATTAGTCCGCGACAGAACCATTGAGACCCAGGAAGAATTGGCGGCGGCACTGCGGGCCGAGGGGTTTGAGGTAACCCAGGCCACCGTGTCCAGGGACATTAAGGAACTAAGCCTGATCAAAATACCTGGCGAACACAACACCTCTTACTACGCCTCTCCGGACGAACCCATGATGCGCCGTGGCAATGAGGACAGGCTAAGACGTCTGGTCCGCTTGTCCTTGAGCGACATCAATTCCAGTGAAAACTTGATCATTATTAAAACACCGCCCGGGGAAGCCCAGGGTATGGCATCCGCCATTGACACGCCCACTGGCCGGAGATTATCGGCACCGTGGCCGGGGATGATACCATTCTGATTATTATTAAACCCAAAGAGGCCACGCCACAGGTTGTGCAGCGATTCCTGGAATTGGCAAGGGGGTAAGCCTGTGCTCCACTCGTTATATGTAAAAAATTTTGCCCTGATCGACGATGTAGAGGTGAACTTTGACAAAGGCCTGACCATTGTCACCGGGGAAACCGGTGCTGGTAAATCCATGCTGATCGACGCCTTGCAGGTGGCCCTGGGAAGCCGGGCTTCAGCGGACTTTATCCGCTCCGGCAGGGAAAAGGCCACCGTTCAGGCCACCTTTGATGTTTCACGGCTGTCCTGGATAAAAAAACGAATGGAAGAACTGGGCGTGGACTGCGAAGAAGACGGTCTGTTGGTTCTGGCCAGGGAGCTAAGCCGCAGCGGCAAAAATGTCTGCCGCATTAACGGGCGCCCGGCAAACCTTGGCCTTTACCGGGACATGGGCAGCGGCTTACTGGATATGCTGGGCCAGCATGAGCAGCAAACGCTGCTTGATCAGGACAAACACCGCTGGTTGGTGGACAGGCTGGGTGGATCTGAATTGTTGGAGCAGGCCGGAAAAGTGAAAGAAATCTATATCCGCTGGAGAGACACCTGCTCCCAGTTAAAAGATCTGGAGTCCAATGCCCGGGAACTGGCCCGGCGCATTGATATGCTTTCTTTTCAGATGCAGGAAATCACCAAAGCTCAATTGGCGGAGGATGAGGAAGACGAACTCCTGAACGAGCGGCGTCTGCTGATGAATTCTGAGAAGATTTCCCGTCTGGCCGGGGAAATCTATGATCAACTTTACGGGGGCGAGGCCGGTGCAACGCCGGCAATTGAGGGACTGGGAAAGGCCCTGACATCCCTCAGGGAACTGGCGGAGATAGACAGCAATCTTACAGGGTTGCTGGAGATGTTGGAAAACGCCCTTTACCAGATCGAGGATGCGGCCAGAGAAGTTTCTTCCTACCGGGACAACGTGGAGTACAATCCTGAGCGGCTTGATCAAATTGAACACCGTCTTTCTTTAATTAAGCAACTGAAATACAAATACGGCTCCACCGTTAGGGAGATACTGGCGTACAAAGAGGCTGCCCTGGCGGAACTGAACACCTTGAGCAATCGTACAGAAAAAGCAGAGGAATTAAAGGAAACCATCAAAACCCTGGAGAAAGAATGGCACCGGCAGGCAAAGATTCTCACCATACTTCGCCAGAAGGCGGCCAAACAGTTAGAAGAAAATGCTGCCAGGGAGTTGAGGTACCTGGAAATGGGCGGTATTGATTTCAGGGTAAGCCTGACCCCCAGGGAAGAGATTTCCGACCTGGGAATGGAGGATATCGAATTCCTGATTGCGCCCAACCCGGGAGAACCGTTGCGACCGCTGCAGAAGATCGCCTCGGGCGGGGAACTTTCGAGGATCATGCTGGCGCTCAAAGTGCTTTTGTCCGGTGTTGATGAGGTTCCCACCTTGATTTTTGACGAAATTGATACCGGCGTAGGTGGCAAGGCCCTGCAGGCCATCGGAGAAAAGTTGGCCCAGGTGGGACGGCATCGGCAGGTCATTTGTGTAACCCACGGGGCCCAGGTGGCATGTTTTGCTGACACTCACTATTTAATCAGTAAAAAAGTAGTGGACGGACACGCTCAAACATCGGTGGAACCTTTAGACCAGGCAGGCAGGGTAGAGGAACTGGCCAGGATGCTGGCCGGTCGGGAAATCACCGGCGCGGTAAAAGATCATGCTCTGCAAATGATCAGAATGTCTGCTGTTTATAAAAATCAAAAATAAAAAATTTTTTAAAACGACTGTATACCGGTAACAGTCGTTTTTGTTTTGGCGGCTTTTTTAGAATCAGCGAAGAACACCGGATTGCGGAAAGCAAAATTTTCTAAAAAAATGAAAACGGCAAAGTAAACAAAACTTACAAATTGGTTCTCAACAAGCAGAACAACTGAATCCGGCATTTTCAGGCAGAAATAACATGAGTAAAAGCATTTTTATAAGGTTATCTTAAGATTACTGAGACTTAATTTAAATTTTGCCGTATTGCTTGGTTTTTATGTTTCTAATTACATTTAGGAGGTGATTTTAAAAAATCTTTATTAAATAAAAGGGGGGCTGTACTTGGACTACCGGAAAAAGAAAACGCCACTGCTTTTTTGGCGGTCATATTCTTGGGCCTTTGTTTACAGCTACCGTTCCAAACGTTAAAAGAATTACCTTTACATCAGAGAGTTTCTGTGGGAGAGAAATTGGATTTTGATCTTAACTTACCCAAATTCTTGGCGGATAATTTTGAGTTTACCATTAATGGAGTAAAACCTACAACATTTTATCTGGGAAGCACCACACCGGTGGCGGCAAACCCGGGCCAATTGGAAGTACAAGTAAAATTATTTGGCTTAATTCCGGTTAGACATATGACGGTCAGTGTAGTGCCTGAAATAAGAGTCATTCCAGGCGGGCAGGCCATCGGAGTGATGGTGGAATCCGAAGGAGTGATGGTGGTGGGCAGATCCGCCATTGTAGATGAAAAAGGCATCAGACACAACCCGGCAGCGGAAGCTGGAGTGGAACTGGGGGATGTGCTGATCAAAGTCAACGGGCAAAAAGTAGAGACAGAGAGCCAGGTCAGGGACATAATAAACAAATTGGGGCAAGACGGAAAATCACTGGATATGGAACTAAGAGACAGGCATTCTAAAGAAATTTACAAAACCAGGATAAAACCAATTTACTGCAACGAAACGAAACGTTACCGGATCGGTTTATTTGTCCGGGACAGTACTGCCGGTGTGGGCACCATGACTTTTTTTGACCCCCAGACAAAATCCTACGGGGCTTTGGGACACATTATCAGTGATATAGACACCTGCCAACCCATTAATTTGGACAGGGGAAAAATTGTCGCCGCCCGCATTGAAGGAATAAGAATAGGGAGAAAGGGCCAGCCCGGCGAAAAAATGGGTGTATTTCGAGGGGAAAATGATATTTCCGGTACTATCACGAAAAACACAAATTGCGGGATTTTTGGGAAATTAAACAAAGCACCGAAAAATATTTATGGAAATGGAACCGTTCCTGTGGCAATGGCCGGTGAAGTTAAAGAAGGCCCTGCGAGATTTATACAGTTTTGAAAGGAGATAAGATTGAAAAGTTTAAAATACAAATCGAGCAGGTAAATCCCCACAGCACTGAGGGAAAGGGAATGATTATAAAGATTGTCGACCAGAGATTATTACAAAAAACAGGGGGAATCATTCAGGGTATGTCAGGAAGCCCGATTATCCAAGATGGAAAGTTGGTGGGTGCGGTTACGCATGTATTTATTAATGATCCGTCCAGAGGGTATGGTGTGCTTGCAGAGTGGATGCTCTATGATTCCGGAGTTCTCCCCAAACATGTGAGTGAAAGAAATTACGCAGAATTTGGCGCTATGACAAATATAGCCTGCTAAATTAATCTAGAACTGGATTTTTAGTAAAATATCTGTCGAATTGAATAAATATAAGCTTTTGGTAATTTTTCCTTTTTTAAGAAGGAGTTTAAACCCCGCCTGTCGAATGCTTTAAAACATCAAAAACAGTTTCCATTTTATGGAAAAAATAGAGAAAAAATAGGAGGCGGGGTCTTACATATGATTAGAAAGGCTATCAAGGTGTTAATCGCCGATGATAACAGAGAATTCTGCGAATTACTAAAAGAATTTATCAATCAGCAGGATGATTTTATGCTAGTAGGTATAGCCAACAATGGTTTGGAAGCCTTGGAAATCATCAACCAGCAGGTTCCGGATGTTATGGTGCTTGATATTATTATGCCTCACCTGGATGGAATCGGGGTGCTGGAAAAAATATCAACCGGTGCGGTGGGCCATAAACCCAAGGTCATTATGCTGACGGCCTTTGGTCAGGAAAGTATTACGGCCCGTGCCGTAGAACTGGGGGCAGACTATTATATTTTAAAACCCTTTGACTTTTCTGTCCTGGCAACCCGCATGCGCCAACTGGCGGACGGGGTGGCCGTCTCCCAATATATTTCCACCTCCAAACCTCGTAATTTAGATGTTGCAGTTACCAACATCATACACGAAATGGGAGTTCCTGCTCACATCAAAGGGTATCATTACTTGAGAGAAGCAATTCTTTGCGTGATCAATGAGGTGAATCTGCTGGGTGCCGTCACCAAAGAACTTTATCCCATGATTGCCCAAAAATATCAAACCACTCCCAGCCGGGTGGAAAGGGCCATCCGACATGCCATTGAACTGGCCTGGGATCGCGGTAATGTTGAAATGATGACCAAATTCTTTGGTTACACCATCAACCTGGAGCGGGGCAAACCCACCAACAGCGAATTTATCGCCATGGTGGCGGACAAGTTGAGAATTGAAAGCAAAGTAAGTTAATAAGGACTGCAAAAGGGAGTAGCTTACATCTACTCCCTTTAATATTATTCCTATGAGATGTGTAAGCTGATTTTCAACTGATTTTCAACCAACATTTTTTTCCAGACCCCAAAGCATTGAAAATAAAGACTTTAATCACATCTAAAAATCTACACTACAAATGGCATTTTTTGAGAACAAATCCAGTAAAATCAAGGCTTTAAGGAATATTTATGGTTGAACATCAGTGTAACCACTATTGACCAGCCCGCAATAAAAAGAAGCAGCACATAACAAAACACGCCCTGCAAAAGGACGTGTTTAATAGGGAAACTTATTGAACCATACCCCAAACCGATACGGAAAAAGGAAGAGAGGGGCGTTCTCCCGCAAAGGATAGCGCCTCTCTCCTTTAACTCGCCCATAGTGTTTTCCCGGGACGGTTTTATTAAAATTGCCTTCGACAACAATACCTACACTAAAAAATGCCTGAGTAATAGCAACGTATAACTTCGCCCGTGTGGTTTCCTCTAACTGGCAGTTACCAGAGCATAACCACTTAACTTAACGGCGGTCATCGTTTCCGCGAGTTCTTCCGCTTCCCATTCGGAGTGAACGGCAAATCCGGCAGGACTTACCCGCATTGCCGCACCGTTGCCGAAACTGTTATAGGGTTCGGGGTCTTCGCTGAACACTCACCGATAGAACATACCGCCGAATCTGCAGTTCGGATACTTGCGCCCGATTTTCTGCATATACTTGACGGTTAGGTCGGAAAGCAGGGCGTGGTAGTTGTGGTCATAACCGCGAGCGGTCGGCTCTTTGGATTTCGTCGCTTCCATAATTGCCTTGGCAACGGCAAGGGTCATTATGCTGTCGTCGGTGGCAAAGCAACCTTCGGCTAACAGTTCAAAGTCCTTGCTCCTGTGGTTGTTGAATTCGAAATGCGACCCTACAATGTCGCCGATAATTGCTCCAAGCATAACAGCACCCCCTCCTTACCAAGCAAATGAACCTTCAGGTATGTTCGTAATAACAATTTCTTTTCCCCTAACACTGCCGCCTGCGTTATGCTGAATACCGTACTCTGTCATATGGTACTGTTTATAGATGTCTCGAATCAAGTCGCAATCATCGTATGTCACAATCCATCGGGTTTCACCTAAGTGTTCGGTTATGATTCTTTCAAGGCTTCTATGGTCTTCTTCCTTAAAGTAATTGGCATAGAGTTGCCGTCCTTTCTTAACATACGGCGGGTCTATGTTGAAAAACGATGTGCAAATCGTGTCCTGCAAGCGAACGGTGATAAGCTCACTTGCGTCGCAGTTGTATAGTTCAATACGGTTTTTAAGCAGAGCAATCCGTTCGATTTTCTTAACTATCTCACTCTTATTGAAGCGGCAATCAATCTTATATGCACCGTTCTGAGATAGCCCACCTATGGGTCCGCCCTTGATAACGCCGGAAAAGTTCACGCGGTTCAGAAACAGCGTTGCAAAACCGTCGCTCACCTCATCGGCAGAGCTATCCCTATAAACCGCTTTCTGCTTTTCCCGCTCCTCTAAGGTTATAGGAGTATCCGTAATCCTTTTGAGCAGGTCTTCTGTGTGATGAAGTACAGAGTACCAAAAGTGGTAAATGTGCGAGTCAAAATCGTTAATAACGGCCGACTGTACGATGTCGTCACACAACAAACCAATCCCTATACCGAATCCCCCCGCAAAAGGCTCTACGTAGGTTCTGTCGCCCAGTGTGTTGGCTTCAATAAGGTTTTTTACCTTGCCATAGATTTTTGATTTGCCGCCCGGATAG
>NZ_AWQQ01000003.1 GCF_002607855.1 Desulforamulus profundi | reverse complement strand
GGGTGCGTGAAATATCGGTACATTAGTGGTGGAAGGAAAAGTTATCAACATTTATGGTCAACTTTCTTTTGCAGTAGTATTGCATGGGAAAAATTTACTTAATTACCAGTTAATAAATGGTTTTAATGGTAATATTTTTCTTATAAAATACACAAAGGAGGGAGAAAAACCACCTTAAACAAGTTCAAAAAAATGTCTTGACATCTTTAGCCACCATAAATTGCCATCAAAAAGCTCTATCAAACCTCTATCGCAGACTGCTGAAATTTTTGGGTCAATTGGCAACTTGGCAAGCACCTCAAGATTGTGCTTTTTAGCAATTTCCTCAATATGACTATCGCCAAATATCTTATACTCCTTATCGTTATCCGGGCATTTGAAATATGACATATTTTCAACCAATCCGATGATTGGTATATTCATCATTTCTGCCATCTTAACGGCCTTGGATACTATCATTGAAACAAGCTCCTGTGGTGAAGTCACGATAATAATTCCATCCACAGCTATGGATTGAAATACAGTAAGTGGCACATCACCCGTTCCCGGTGGCATGTCAATAAACATGAAGTCAACATCGCTCCATATAACATCTGTCCAGAACTGCTTAACAGTATTACCGATAATTGGGCCTCTCCAAACAACAGGGTCTGTATCATTTTCTAAGAGTAGATTAATGGACATGATATCAATGCCAGTCTTACTTTTAATAGGGAATAAACCAAATTCGCTTCCTGTGGCTTTTTCTTTGATACCGAATGCTTTAGGGATAGAAGGACCTGTCACATCGGCATCAAGAATGGCAGAATGATAACCCATTCTGTTCATTGTAACAGCAAGCATTGATGTTACTAATGATTTACCAACTCCACCTTTACCACTGACAATACCTATTACTTTTTTGATGTTGCTTAATTCATGTGGCTTTTCGGAAAAATCGGTTTTTGGTTCTTTCCTTTCGGTGCAGTCGTCGCTGCAACTGCTACAATTCTGATTGCAATTTTCACTCATTTTGCTAACTCCTTTACGTTTATATTATTAATTGACTACCTGTTGATAGATAATCTATCTTTTCCCCCATAACGGCTTTTAAACGATTATAGGATTCAATGCCTGTACAATGGCAGGTGTAATATTTTGCATTTGTATTTATAAGGTATTCTCCAATTTGTATTACCATTGCAGGATCCTCGTTCTTATTGGCTGAACGATTATATAGATGAAAACCGCCAATAACATGGCTCGGCAGACAACCTTTTTCAGTACTGAAATGATCAAGTATATTTACTATCCCATTATGAGCACACCCTGCTACCAGAAGTATTTTCTCATCTTCTTTTATAATCAGATTTTGCTCATGGGAAAAATCGTCCTGTTCAAAGGAAGTACCAACCTTCATGAACAAGTCTTGATTACCCGAGGGGTTTAATTTTCTGCCTTTGACATTTGAGAACAATTCGAGTTCCTCATCAATGGTAAGATGCTCTCCTACAAATACAAAACGATTGTTTGGCATTAACACTTCATCTAATCCAATATACACTTTTTCTCCGTTTGATCTGTTCGAGTAGTACTTTTCAAACGATTTTTGATTCAGGTATATTTTGGCTTTGGAATTAATGTTTACAAAAGCCTTGAGACCGCCGCCATGGTCATAGTGTCCATGAGAAATCACAGCAAGGTCGACTTCTGATAGATCAACCTTCATTTTTCTTGCATTTTCTGCAAAGAGTGCGCTTGCCCCTGTATCAAACAAGAGCTTATGTTTCTTTGTTTCAATATATAAACTGAGTCCATGCTCACTACCGAGTTTCTCAGAAATTGATGTGTTTTCTACTAAGGTTTTTATAATCATATGTTTTACCTTTCACTTTCGTTGAAAAGCAGTTTCATCGTTTTATCAAAAACCTCTCTTGCGGCACGACCCGATGCACAATCTATATCAACAATGGTCTGTCCGTTATTGATTGCTTTTACTGCATCCGAATCAAAAGGTATCCTGCCTGCAAAAGGAAGTTTCTGTGTTTTACAAAACAACTCTATTTTTGGGTATTTTCAATATTCGTATCATATTTATTGATGCAAACAGCCGTCTTAGTTTGGAACATTTCCGCTGTTTTTATAATGCGCTCCATATCGCTGATACCTGATATGGAAGGCTCCGCAACAATTAAGACCATATCAACGCCGCTTAATGATGCGATGACCGGACAGCCTATACCCGGAGAACCATCAATAATTGCCAAATCATCATTAGCTGCCGCTGATTTCATCTGCTTTTTCACCTCGGTAACCAGCATCCCTGAAGTCCCGCTTCCCATTTTGAGCTGAGCAGTAGAAAAAACTTTATTTTCATCAGCATACAGCATCAATTCTCCTGCCACAGAAGGTTTTAAAGAAACTGCTCCCGTAGGGCAAACAGCTTCACAAACTCCACAGCCTTCACAGGCAAAAGAATCCACCTTATAATCCGTATCCACGATGATTGCGTCAAACCGGCAGTTTTGTCTGCACTGATCGCATTGTACACATAATTCCGAGTTTATCTCTGCTTTCGGCAGTCCATAATAGTCTGTTCGCTTTGGTTCAGAGGACTGACCCATAGCCAAGTGCAGATTGGGTGTATGGTGGCTAAAGATGTCAAGACATTTTTTTGAACTTGTTTAAGGTGGTTTTTCTCCCTCCTTTGTGTATTTTATAAGAAAAATATTACCATTAAAACCATTTATTAACTGGTAATTAAGTAAATTTTTCCCATGCAATACTACTGCAAAAGAAAGTTGACCATAAATGTTGATAACTTTTCCTTCCACCACTAATGTACCGATATTTCACGCACCCGTTCCAGTCAT
>NZ_AWQQ01000002.1 GCF_002607855.1 Desulforamulus profundi | reverse complement strand
TCATGGGTTCCCTTGACATTTTCTCGATAATTAACCGGGATAATAGCTTCTATTCCGGGGCAGGGAGGTTTTTATCCGTTTACTTTTAAGGTTAACTTGAAAAGCTGGCTTCAATTTTTCTTGGATCTCTTAATTCAGGATCATACATGTTAAGTATTAAGCCAATTTGGTCTGGCTTGACGCCGCACATGATATATTGCGGGGCATAGTCTTTGGCTTCTTCTTCCGAAAAGGAAGATTGAGTCAGTATAGAATACACCCGGTCGGCGCGCTCAAACAGTTCCTTTAACCTTTCGTCCGTCCAAAATTCAGGCGGCGTGTCAGCTATTAAGACTGGGAATTGGCTTAATAAAAAGTCCAGTATTTTTCCCACCTTACCATCTTCAAAATACGGGTTAGTGGTGTCCATCGGCCCGGGTAGAACGTAAAGGTATTCGTTTACTTTTACCAGCACATCCATCACCAGTGATGGCGAGAAAGGGTTTGCCGCCAGCAGTTCAATGCCAGGTACGCCTTCAATTTTAAAGAAGGTGGCAATATCAGGGGCAGCCAGGTTAAAGTCCAGCAGGCAGGTTTTTATCCCTGCATGGGCTAAGGCCACTGCTTTTGTAATAGCTATAGTGGTTTTTCCAACTCCGCCTTTAGTAGATGAGGATATAATTAGCTTTCCTCTGGTATTGAATGCTTGGGACGCCAAAATTGGTTGTTGTCTTGTGTCTGGTGTACTTGTTTTTTCCTCTCTTTTTATCACCGGAGTTTGAAGTTTTTGGGCCGGTATTGCCGGCCTGTCTTCTTTTTCTGTGGTTATATACTCCACTTTATTATCAGGCAAGGTATTAAGGAGAGGTTCTCTGCGGGGAAGTTCTTTAATTGTATTTTTTACTGGTATTTTAGACACCACAGGCTGTTCAACAGGTGCCCTAGCCGGTATTTCCCAGCAACCAATTTCTTCTCTGTCATACATTAAAGCAACCGGCAGGGTATAAGGCCGATCACCCGGGGTATTTGGTACATCTCCGGTAACAATGTTGTTAAAACCATAACTTTGAGCATTTTCAATAAACTCTCCGGTTGCTCTATCTCCTAAATTTCCAGCCAATAAAATAACTCTGGATTTAGGAAAGAAGGTTCTTATTTTAGAGAGTGATAGGTTTTGCTGGTTTAAATACTTACGGCTGAACACAACTATATCAGGATAATTACTGTTTTTAAGGGTAAAATACCAGTGCTTAAATTGCGCCAGACTTTTTAAAGCTGTTAATAAATCCCCGGCAATCTCTTTTTCTACAAGCAGAAGGCAGCTGGTGGTGATGGCCCCCAGGGCTTTCTCAGTTATTTCTTCCTGTTCAAAGGGAAGTATTTCCGGGTTTTGTTTTGCCAGCTCACTAAGGCATGCTTTTGCTTCTTCGATATTAACTGCAGGCCCAAGTTTATTGCCGTTAAACCATTCCGGAAATTGATTTTTCAGTTTTTCGACAGTCTGGTTTGCCAGCTGCTGTTTGCGTTCTTCTTCAAACTGTTCCCAGTTCACAAAAAATACACCTCCTGAAAAAGAAAAGCCCGCCTTTGGTTGGCGGGGGAAGTACGTCTACTTACTATAGAACAAGAACTGCAGGAAAATAACTACTACAGCTGCTAAACCTGCTAACAGTAAAGTTCCTATTACAATGAAATGCGTACGATCAATGAAACTTATATAGATGTTTTCGTTGTCATGTTTGTCGTTTTGACTGTCTATAATTTATTCTCCCCTTCCCTGCCAATACAGCACATCTCCTACGTTGATTCTTTCCAGTGCGCTAGGTTCCACCTCAACCACCATTACCGCATCCATGACCAACTTACTTACCCGCCAGGGTTTCAGTACCTCTTTATGCAGCACCACTCCCTGCTTATCCAGGAATACCGCCCCGATGGGAAAGCGCATAAAGAAGGTATGCACCTGCCGGCAGGGCAAAAGTATAAAGGCGGTGTTTTTTGGCATCTCAGACCGCCCCAGAAGCCCTCTAAGGCGGGTTAAAAAGGTGTTGGCTATAATTACATTATCGAAAGCTATTTGACTTATAGAGGAAAATTGAAGCATTTTTTATTCTCCTTTCACCCTATTTCTGCCTTCCTGCTTAGCTTGATACAGAAACCCGTCCGCCCTCTGTATAAGGCTTTCTACTGTATCTTCCGGCCTTCTTTGAGCCACACCCAGGCTGGCGGTAATTTTGATGGTTCCGGCACAGGTTTGTACTGGGGTGGCTTCCACTGCTTCTCTGATTCTTTCCGCAACTTTGCGGGTGTTTTGAGCATCGGACAAACAGACAACCGCAAATTCTTCTCCACCGTACCTGGCCACCAGATCTCCGGGCCGAACGGTCTTAGATATGGTCTTGACAAAGTGTTTCAGCACTTCGTCTCCCGCCTGGTGGCCGTAGGTGTCGTTAACTTTTTTGAAGTGGTCTATATCCAGCATAATGACGGAGAATACACTGTCGCTCTTGATCACTTCTGACAGACGGCTGTCCAGGTGTTTGCGGTTGGCCACGCCGGTTAAGCCGTCCATGCAGTTGGCCATCATTAGGCGAAAGGATTCTCCGGCTTGCCGGGCGGTTTGGCAGAGTATTTTTTCTTCCTGGGTTTTAAGTTTTTGCAGGAATCTTGTTTTTTCCCGGCGGTGAGAAAGGAGGATATATGATACTGTCAAGAGCCACAACAACTGGCTTAGCCACAGCAGGGTTTTTATTTGTCCTATTGTACCTGCCATACCCAATAGCAGAGGCGGTATTAATACTGCGGGTTGTTTCATCTATGAATCACCCCCCTTGAAAAAGGGAACCCCGGAAGAATAATCATTCTGCCGGGGCGCATTTTTTATTACCATTCTCATCTAAGAAATATTCAGATAATCCGGGATGAATCATATCCAATATTTCACCCTTCTCTTTTCGTGAATTCTTTGTTTTATTGCCTAAACTCTCATTAATTAAGTCTTTTAAGTTAAGGAACTCTATAGCTTTACAAGTACCTATGTCTAACCAAGCAATTTTAAGCGAATTAGTGTCTTTTAATAAGATATGTTCATGCCCGTTCCATTTAAAGCCTAAAACTTCCCCTGTTAATATCATTTCGTCTTGTTTACTTCCCAAATATATTTTAACTAACGGTCGTTTATTAGCTATCCGATAGCAAGTGAATAATCTTTTTAAACTGTCCCCAGGAGAAACATCTATAGTATTTTTTTGCAGAATCCTCAACGGTGTAAAAAATTTTAATTCTTTCTTTATATACCAAACCAAGGTAAAATCAAAAAGAAGCTGCAGAAAACCAAATATTACGCCGGTAATAAATATATAAGAGATCGTTTTATACAAAAAAGAACTGTTAATAACTTTACCTTCTTTGAGAATTGACATGAAGGCTTCTATTGTGTTTTCATCTCCAAAATGAATAATAATCAAATTAACAAAAAGAAATATTAAAGCCCCTCTTATCAATATTTTAACAAAACTCACTTTTTCGCTAGGGTATCCTGCAATAATTAAGGACATATAACCGGGAACTATAATTAAGAAAAGATACAATGCTAAAGAAATTGTAAGGGCAGAAACCAAGTTAACTCACTCCTCATAATTATATTGTTTAGTAAGGATTTCTTTCACTGTTAACCGGTTCCTTCTATATATGGCAGTTATTTTCAGCAGGTTCGCATATAGGTGTGAGATAAAAACAACCATTAGCAGAATATGTCCCACAACAACAGTCCATAAAATAAAGTCAAGCAATGCATTGTCAGCTAGATGTTTTACTATGTTAAATGTTTTTAGAATCATTGTTACCAGTAATGATAGCCCTGTAAATGTTATAGGCAATTGCCGGAAAACTAATTGATATGTTTCTTTTAATGTGTTTTTCACTAATTTCAATATTTCACCCCCAAAAACAAACCCCGGCTCACTTTACTCTACCGGGGGTTCACTTATAGATTTTTCCTTTTTTCCATATATTTCATCGCCGTAACCTTCAGCCATCCAGTTTAATACTCTACGGTATGCAAAGACTTTTTGTTCATTTTCTATTACATCAATTACTGATGGTGAATTCACAAATTCGATTTTCACATCATCATTTAAAGGTACCCAAATTTGTTTTTCAGGATTGTCTGCATCCTTTAACAACAACGAACCTTTATCATCCCAACTGTATCTTAAACATTCCCCACTGATATTTTGGCCGTCTTTAAGCATCACTTTAACATATGGACGTATACCAGATTTGCGATACATAATAAATGTTTTTTGCAGTAAATTGTCTCTATTGGTTTTGACACCTTTGTTTTTACACGGCAATATGCCCACATTAATAATTAATTCCCATAATCCTAATACCACTGCCAAAACATATTCTATGAAAAGCATTCTACTTATAACACTGACGTTTATTTTCCCTCCGGAAATTCCTGCTGCTGCCATCATAATATCAATAAATTGCTTAATAGCGTTTTCCTGCCAAAAACTAATAAATAAAAATGCTGCAACAAATATAAGAGAACCTATAGTGAATGTCTCTCGCAGCGAATACTGTGAACTAGTGCGTCCTGATATAAAAAGTGCTGCTGACCCAGGAGTAAATATAAAAAAATAAATAGCATTAATGTTAACGTAAACCCAGGCAACATCCCTAACACCATCTTTCAAAGTCTATTTCTTTTTTAAGTATTTCTTTTAAGGTTATAGGTGATTGAGGTTTATTATTTCGACGCTCATCTGCCAAGTCCTTCCATATTATAAATAACATTAATGTTATAATTATACCAAGTTGAATTATGATAAACCATCCACCTACAGTTAGAGCTTTTTCTATGGGTTTTGCTGCCCAGCCATTACTCCATGATTTTAAAAAAGACGCAATAAAATACATCAAGTATATACCCCACACAAACAGATCTATGGGAATGTCAGTAACTCCATACTCTATACAAGGTCTCATTTCTCTTACTCGTTGAAGTACACTTTCAAAATACATTTTAAGATAGTCTAATGTGGTGTTTTTTTCTCTCAAACGAATCTCTCCTTTTAAAAATATTCTTCTAAATATATCAACGCCTTCAATATTAAAACCCAGGGTGAAAAGAGGTAAGACTAATGCAAATCACCTTACCGTTCCAGCTTTGCGCGCACCGGATACAGGTGCCGCCGCACTTCCTCAAGTTTCCTGAAGCACCTGGCACCGGCACCACAATACAAAACCATCTTCATATAATAATTTCCAGAATAAGAACAAATAAGAAAAGCCCGATGCAAACAAAAAAGAGGGGAAATATGGATATGTGTGCACGATCATCACCCCAAACTCTTTTAGGTACCGTACCCTGCTGTTTTAGGATGTTGTTTACATTCCTCATTTTGTTCATTTTCTATTACTTAAATTCACCTGCCTCAACGCTTACCGTTTTGGTATTTCGATTTTCTTAGTTTGTGACGTATACACAGAAAAACACACCATTTTTCCACGGAGATTTTGAATTCTTTTGGTTTCATCTCGACGTAATTAAGCCTTTTTAGTTCCTCTATAGAAACTTCAGATCTGTCCACAACCGCAACCCGTGCGCGGCGCTGGTTTTCCCTGCGGCATTCTTCGTCCAAAATTTTTTCTAACTCTGCCCATTCATCCGGATGTAACTCGTCTCGCCAACAAAAATCACCAAACATGGGTTCCCTTAGAAACACTTCCCCTGTTTTCCTGCCTTGAAAGATCTGCCTGACTCCAGGTAGCCAGGTCATCCAAATTTCCTTTTCCAATACAGTGAAGGCCCGCAGACTGTAAATTTGCTGCCGAAGAGCACGGCGGGCGGCCAGTTTGTAGCACAGTAAATCTGCGCCATAAATACTTCCCATAAACAAAAAAGGGGCTGCAACTGGAAGTATGCCCACAGTAGTGCCAAATGCCACGGAAGGCCAGAGTGTATACGATCGCTAAAAATAAATACACCCAGACAAATAAGAATCGGCCATATTAATCCTTCCCCTGCTACACTCACACAAAACACTCCTCATCTAACATCTCGTCCGTAATTCCCTTACCCTAGGTACAGATGTTGCCGCACTTCCTCAACAAATTACACAGCGCGGAATCTCATACCTGGTATCATCTGTCAATTTTAAAAAATAAAGCCGGGTTTCCCCGGCCCTTCTGCTTACTACCGTTTTTGCTCCTGTACTTGCTTCTGCGGCGGTGGACCTGCAGGCTCTTGCATCGTCAGCGGTTCCTGTTCGCCCTGCCTCAGTTCCCGGTGTCGGGCCAGTACCTGGCCATCTTTTAGAAATTCTTTATTTAAGCATGTCGATTATAGTCGAAAAGAAGGTAAAACCAGGGGGAAAACGAAAAATATTTTAAGATATCAATATCCAAGCACAGGTGTTAAGGAAAAAACCTGTCAAAACAAAGCCTCCTATATAGTTCCTTAAAATGTAGTTTTCAGTTATAGTTCCATATATAGCCATAAGTGATCCAACTATGACTCCAAAACGCAATAACCACATAAACCATTTTTCCGGAGGAATCGCAAAATGCCATACAAAAAAAGGTACGAAAACGTAAAAAAGAATTTGAAATCCCTTCTCAATCAAGTTTTCATGGCATCCCTTCATATTATATTCACCTTCCTTCACTTTCCATCTGTGCTTACAGGGGTTATTATAACCTTGTTTGGTATTAGTGGTGCTTTCTTTCTGTTTTTAGGTCATTTTGTATTCATCCTCCTGAATTACCCATTGATCACCTATTTTACTAAAACATACTTCAATATAAATCTATCTCTATTTATATATTTATTTGGACCACCCGTATATATTCTTATCTATTATGCCATCATGGTCATGATTAATAATATATTCCACCGAATAAGTAAAAATCATTACTTGTATACTTTCTTGTCATCACCATTTTGCTACTATTTCGCATTAAAAATCCTATCTACCGATAATACTTCACTTAATATTCCTTTAAACTGTCTTTATATAGAGATACATTTACCTGCAACTTTTAAAATAAAAAAGAATCCATATCTTAAAGATGCTCTTGTGAATGATATAAATTCTTATATCCAGTTCCTTCGAAAAGTAAAAATATTTCGAAGCGCAACCGTGTACACTTATACACCACTTGCAGTTAGAGGACTTCTAAAATTAACAAATACGGATTCAAACATATCATGTATCTCAACACCAACGCTCATTGATCCGGAAAAAGCATTGACAGTGCGGCTAACCAAAAAGAAATGGCATTTTTACACCATTACATTTTCTAAAAAATAAAAAAGCCGGGTTATCCCCGGCTCTCCATTACTGCTGCTGTCCCTGCTGTTACTTCTGCACCTATGGCTGCTGACCCTGTACTGGCGGCGCCTGCGAAGGCTGCGGTTCCTGTTCGCCCTGCCTCAGTTCCCGGTGTAACGCCATCGCCTGGCCAAACCCCGGCTTATTTTGCCGGGGCGGTGACAGCTTTGATAATGTTTTCTTTTCCGTAGATAGTTGTTATTTTACCGTTTTGCTTTATTATCAGTACCGGAACTCCCCCGGCATAGCGGTGGTAGGAGACTTCCCCCGCATAACCTTTTTCTTTTAGGTATTTAACCCCTTCCTGGGCTTCTCCGCTACTCTGAACAGGCTGCCACTTTTCACCCTTTGGGTCCAGTTTAGCCAGGGCTTCTGTCACTTCTTTACATGCAGGGCACTTGGGACTGAATAAAAGAACCGGTTTTATTTCTGCTATTTTCTCTATTTCTGCATCGAGTTTATTTGGGTTCAATTTCGCAGTTATGTCCTGCGCCGCCGTTAATGTATTCATACTGCTTATTGGTACGGCTATAAAAGCCACGGCAACCATAAGAACAGTCATAACCAGCGCCATCACCCGGGCCGGGGTCTTGGTTTTTCCTCTCTGCACCAGAGATAAGCAGATAACTCCTGCCAGAATTAAAAGGTCTGCCTTTAAGCAGGTCAAGCAGGTTGTTTTATGACGGCCTGCATAGTAAGTGATATGGATATAAGCCCTATGCCGCCGATTAACGACCAGATGGATTTATGGGTTAGGGCAATAGCACTGCACAAGGCGCAAATCAGTACCGCAAATACGGTTATCACATCAAAGTCTGCCTGGGCTGTAAGGTATACTGCGGCAGATAAAAATAACAGTGATGCGGGCAGTTTCTTCAAAGTCTATCATCTCCTATTCTTCACAGTGGTTGTCCGGCGGTCTCTGCCATTTACCGTTAAGTACATCCCGGTAGTACGTCCTGCCCTGGGAACAGGTAGAGGCATTCAGGTATTCAAAATCGGCATTTGGGTCAATTAGTTTAAAAAAGTCCATAAGCAGGGTTCTTACCTTACCGTGGGCCTGGACGAAAACGGATGGGTAAAGGTCGCTGTTGCGCCTGTTTTGGCTTAAATAGCTTGTGTCAACACTTATATAGGAAGAACCTCCGGCGTGCTCTTCCATTTCAGAAGGCTTATTTATTTCAAATACGGCTTTTGCGGCACTAACAGCATCACTGCCTCCATTTTTATAGTCCACCCAGCGATCTAAAATTTTCGGACCTCCGCTGCATCCGCAGGAACAGCAGTAACGACGCCATCCTTCGTTGTCTATTAAGTCTGCTTCTTTACCGACAACAATTATAGGGTCGCCGCAGTCAACACAGCAGGGACTGCAACCGCCATCGCCGTCATCACAGCAGTCCCATGAACTTCCGGGGTCTATCTCCAGTTTTACGTAACGGTCAACGCTTTTAGCCGCCGCCAATGCTGCCGTATCCCCGGCGGTCTGCAGTTTTTCTTTGGCGGCGGTGTACCTGCCGTAGTCTACCACAATGGCTACCAGGGCTAGAAAGATAAAAATAACCCCGGCGGTAATAGGAAGAATGCCGCCTTTCTGGTCTTTTAAGATGTTTTTAGTGTTCATAGTCGTACCACCCAAATGTCGCCTTTCCGGTAAGTATTTTTTCATCCACTGGCTGTCCTCCCACTAAGGTAGGAAACATGCGGGAGAATGGGGATGAACGGTATTTTGTTTCGCAGGTGATAAAACTCCTTTGCCCGTAATTGCTGGAATAAAAGTATATATCTGTTTTGCCGGGGTCTAATTTCCACATCCAGGCGGTCTGCCGGGCTTTTTCCAGACCTTTATTGATATCCCCGGTCATAACTGCCTGGCGGCCACCATCTCTGGCTACCTTTTGAACGGCTGAATAGTCGGCTATTCTTAGGCCAATTGTGATAAAAAACAGGTACAGCACTAGGAAGATAACAATACTGCCCGCAAATTCCAGCATGGCCTGGCCCTGTTCATCGCCAGTTATATTCACTTGGGTTAATGTATCTGTTTTCACCGGGTGCTGCCACCTCCTTTATGATTTGCACTTCTTTAGACCAGATGGGGTTATTTTTGTTCAATATTTTGGGTATGCCGGGGAAGAAGGTTTTCATGCTTGTTTCCACCCGGCAGGCGGGGGAGTTGCCGTTCCAGTATACGCTGACATTTTTTGTTCGGGAGAATATTTGTGTTTTAGCCAGGTAGTTTTCGGCAACAGTTTTTGCCTTGGCATAGTTATTGGTTGTGCCCAGGTAAACCGCCCCGTGGCGGGCTGCCCTGTCTGCCTGGAAGCTGTTGTACAGCCAGGAAGCGTGGATGATAAACACAAATAGGACAGCTATGTAAATATAAAAGACCAGGGCAAATTCTACCAGGGTTTGGCCTTTTTGGTCTTTCAGCAGGTTTTTTATTTTAGATCACTCCTTATCCCTTTTGGCTCCAGGGGATTCCGTAAATTAGTAATTAATTCACCTTTGGGATCAGCAATGATTACATTACCAAAATCCTTTTCAGCAAGTATTCTTGATCTAACCCATCCTAAACTCATCTCGCCACCAACCGCGCCAAAAGGCTTTATCGCAGGATGTTTGCGTATGGCTTCCTCACACCTTTCAGCTAGATTAGTAAGGTAACTTCGCCGTTTTAAAAAGGTTACGTCTGCATAACGTTCAATTGTCCATATTGGTTCTTCCAATACTATTCGGGTGTTGCACATACGAAGCATGGTAGTCATGCCCGTCTCTGTCGCCATACTGCTGATGATACAGCCATCATGCCCGGTTCCCATTGCTTGGAGTAACTCACGAGCTTCCATCTGTGTATATTCACCTACCACAATACGTTCCGAACTTAATCTTGTTAGATCTGTCTTTTTACTGTTTTGTCGGATCTGATTTTTGTTTTTCACTTAGCAGCATCTCCTTTTTAAAATTTACCTCTTAAACTTACCAAAGTACAAATTCTACCAGGGCTTGGCCTTTTTGGTCTTTCAGCAGTTTTTTTTATATTTCAGCCGCCGGGAAAACTCTGGACCGCAGTAATGTAAAAATTAAGGCCCGGACGGGGCCTTCGGGGACGGGCGGCGGTAGCAGCCCGGATGAACCGAGAAGCCTCACGTTTCAACGTGGGGAGTCGTCACATTCGTAATCTAAAAGATAAAAGCCCCACTATATAGTGAGGCTTTCATTTACAACGAAACATGGATTCCTCTATCACCTTTAGGCACGTTTCCTCTTTTAACCGTAATGGTTACTTCAGCCACATTGTTTTTCGGATCTATATCTGTCCATTCACCGTTGGGCGGCCAGGCTTCTGCCCTGATTTTGTAAGTGCCAGGCCCAGCAGTGAAGTTATAAGGAAATCTTTCATATTTTTCACCTTTGGGGCCGATGTTTAGGTTATATGTTTTCGTACCCCCTGCCCCGGTAACGGTGAGTCTTACAGGGATTGTCCCGGGGTTCTCATCGTTACGACCTATTATGATGGTGTTTTCTACTGAAACAGTAGGATCAAAAATGATGTATTCGGTCTTTAACGGCCTAATTTTTGCCATTGCATCATAGCCGTTAATTGCTATGGGCACCCGTTTCAGGTTGTTTTCCAAGGTGGTTTCCGGACACAGGTTTTTCATCTGCGGGGAAGCTGTCGGATAGTCCAGGTTGGCTCCCACTGCGATGTGCTGCGGCCCTTTTTCGGCGCCGGTCCATTCAAAGGTTACGGTTATTTCTTCGCCCTGGTTGTTAAAAGCAAGGTGCTGGTTGTTAACGACAAGGTACCGGTTATCAAACCAGGGAATTATCTGAGGAAACCTTGGCAGCTCATTGCCGTTTTGGTCTTTTAAGACAGCTTTGTAGGCAGCGTTGCCCATTTCATTAAAGGCCCCCACCGGTACCAGTATGCCGCCCGGAACAAGTCGTTTAGGAAGTTTATTAGCTTTAATCTTGGCCGTGGCTGTATATTTCTCTCCCGGTTTCACGATGTACCCCTGGGCGTTTTTAGGGCAGCCCGGGTCAAGGGATGTTACTTCGATGTCAAGGGGCTGGGCGTACCAGGCTTTAACGCCTTTCTCTGTAGTTATTACTACCCAGTTGTCATAAACTGAAATTTCACCGGTTACACCTGTTGCATAAGCCTCATTTTGGTTTTCTGGTGCAACGCGTAATGTGTACTGCTTTGTCCCGTCTTTGGCGTTTATTGTAGCTAAATAGCCATTGCCAACACCCTCCAGGATTGCGGCATTTCCAAGGTTGCGAATAATCCACACAGCCGGCGCTGTTTGTGCCCTATCATCGAAGGAGGTTGTCCAGTTGGTGTTATGGGTGTTTCTGTCTACAGACAGCAGTTTGCCCTTTTGCCCAGGCATACCCACGGCGGGGAAGTAAACTGTATTTCTGGTTAACGCCGGGGAACGGTTGGAAAAAATACCCTTGTTGTCATCGTTAAACCAGCTTTCATCTGTTTTTATGTTGTAGCCGTATACACGGCTCCACTGGTCGCCGAAGTATATCCAGTCGCCGTCTACGCTGAAGCTGGCCACGATGCTGGAGTAGGTTGTTACAACCTTATATGGTTTTGAATTTGGATTACTAATAACTTTACCGTTTACTTCCTGTAAGATGTCGTCCAGCCTATATATCCGGAACTCGCCCTTGCCGCTAGGCCCCCGGTCTAAGCCCACCACAAAGCCCTGGCCGTTAAACACTGGGGCCGGGCTGGAGCTGGTGCGGCCGCTGTCGGCTATTTTGATGCGAAGGTTTGCTGCCACTTCATTAGTAGATTTCAACGGATCAACTGCCAAATGCACTTCTGCAGTGTTGCCGGCGGTGTAGACTACCACTTCATGTCCCCGCCAGTTTAACACCAGGGGGGCAGAAACGATGTCGGAGGACCACAGATCCCGGAACTTATATACCCCTTGCGCATAGGCAAAATTTGTAACGTCAATAATATGGATATATCCGGTTCCTGTGCTGCTGTCTTTATCAGTGCCAATATAGACATATCTTTTGCCATCTTCTTTTTTAACTAAAGTCGGGTGGGACTTGGTTGGTTTATCGCCCATCAGATCAATACTCCATAAAGGCGTGTTCTGTTGAAAACCTGATTCGTCAATTTTGCCGTTAGGTTCTTTACAGACATAGCCCCTTAACTGATTACCGGTGACAGCCACTACAAGGGTTTGCCCCTCGAACTGGCCCCAGCCTTTTAAAATCAGGGGTTGGGAATACGATGTGCCGCTGTCGTCTTTCCATGCCGGCCACAGCACCGGTTCTGTTCCCTCTGCCACCCTTGTCCGATGGTCGTTAAACCCGAAAGTAGTTACTCCCTCTACTGTTGTCTGCTGGTTGTTAAACCTGATTTTGCATAAGACGCATAAGCGGGCGAGTAGAGGGAAAACAGAAACAGCATAACCAGTAACCATATGCTTGCTTTTCTCACCTTACAACAGTCCTCCTTTATAGTTTTTTTCATTAAACCACCTCCAAAAAACATATGAAACCCGGCCATTTGACCGGGTTTCTAGTTATTTGCTGGTGATGTATACAGTGTTGTTTGCTTGATCCCAATTGACGTTGCAGTTCAGGGCTTCACTTAATGCTCTGACTGGGATAAAGGTACGGCTGTTTTTAACCAGTGGGGCGGTATCCATAGTTTTATTGACGCCGTTAACAGTGAAGGTTTTCTTGCCGATGGTCATTTCTACCTTAAAGCCAGCTTTTTCGCAGACCACTTTTTGGGCTTCATTGACCCAGGTTACTTTGCAGCCCAGGGCTTCACCGATGGCCCGGAAAGGTGCCTGTGTGCGGTTGGCACTGTCTACAAAGGGCGGCACATCGGAAATGACCTGCTTGCCGTTGACATAGATTTTGATAGTGTTATCTGCTACTACCGGAGGGGCAACAGGTTTGCTGGTTCCCCACTGAAAATTAGGATCGGGTTTTGTCGTATCGACCCATTCGCCCCCGTTACGAGGAATAATTTCAATTACAGCAAAGGCCGGGGTCACGGCCATAGTTACCATCATTACAGCCAGCATCAGCATGGTTAACAGTTTTCTCATAGAAAAATCACTCTCCTTTTAAATTTAGATATTTTGACCGGGTTTCTAGTTATTTGCTGGTGATGTATACAGTGTTGTTTGCTTGATCCCAGTTGACGTTGCAGTTCAGGGCTTCGCCCAATGCTCTGACGGGGATAAAGGTACGACCGTTTTTAATCAACGGGGCGGTATCCATAGTTTTATTGACGCCGTTAACAGTGAAGGTTTTCTTGCCGATGGTCATTTCCACCTTAAAGCCAGCTTTTTCACAGACCACTTTTTGGGCTTCATTAACCCAGGTAACTTTGCAGCCCAGGGCTTCGCCGATGGCCCGGAAGGGTGCCTGAGTGCGGTTGGCCCTATCTACAAAGGGCGGCACATCGGAAATGATCTGCTTGCCGTTGACAAAGATTTTGATAGTGCTATTAATTACAGGAGGATTAGTAGGATTCTGAGCAGATTTACCTCCTTCAACAGGTAGGAAATTGGGGTCGGGCTTAGACGTATCAACCCCACCGCCTACGTTAGTGGGGATAATATCTTCAACAGCAAAGGCCGGGGGCACGGCCATAGTTACCATCATTATAGCCAGCATCAGCATGGTGAACAGTTTTCTCATAGAAAAATCACTCTCCTTTAAAGTTTAGACGTTTAGAACCCTTGTTTGGTTTCGGGGTTAACGGGGTTATTTACTGATTTTTACAGAAATTTTTGAATCACCTCCTGGTGACGCCGAGGGGAAGTCTTGACGGCCTATTCCATTTTGTCAACCCTTTGACAACTTAGCACATACTAACAGAAAAAAAAAGCAATGGATAAAGCAGCAAAAAACAACTTTACACTTCCAACTGAAACCTTGTGATTGAAAGGATGTGAACTCAAGTAGTCTTCTTGCTGATTCCTACTTCTTGGTTTTTCTTCTGGTTTTTCTGGTATTGGCGGCAATGTCTCTTTCTTTGTTTCGGGATTATTTTGAACTTGGGGAATTGTCTTGGTTGTATTTTGTAAATATTTTCCAACATCACTTTCCCTAATTTGCTTTTGCAAAGCACGAAACTCATCTGATTTAACAAATTCGCGAAAATCTTTTATTTCCTTTACCACGTCAGGGAAATCGCCAGGCTCACTCTGTATTTCCGTCGTTTTTTCCTCTTTTTTTTCTTTTTCGTCTTCGTCGTGAAATTCTTTCCATTTTGGTGGCCAGAATCTCTGGTTGAAGGGATTGGGAGACATTATATCACCAGCTTTTGCTGCTGCAGCTGGAAAATGTATAGATAAAAACATTAAGCAGACAGCTAATACCAATACGCTTTTTTTTGAATACATACAATCAACTCACTCCTTTCTATGAAAGTGGCAACATTATGCCGTCTTTCTTTTCCATCTCATATATTTGAGAAAACAACAAGTACCCACAGCTGATATTACGAATACTGTTGGCATGAATTGAAATCTACCGGATAATATATGCTTAGCTATTCCTATAGCAGAGGGAAACAAAAAAACAGAACCTACAGCAAGCCAAAGCAGTTCTTTGCGGCTAGGAAATATAGTTTCTTCTTTAAGGCATTTTTCTTCACGTGACAAAAGCTTCAACATTTTAATAAATATAAAAAATGCAATCCATAATATAAATAGCAGTAAACTTTGTGATAACCAAAAAATTATCGTGATTCCTAACCCAACTTGATTCCATGCCCTGACTATATCCGGCCAGAGTAAATAATAGCCTAACGCAGCAATTATTAAGACGCAAACCATTTTTATAAGTTTCACAACAACACCCCCGTGAAAATACAAAAACCCGGCTATTGAGACCGGGTGGATTACCATATTTTTCTATATGCCTTGACATTTTAAAAAGATAAATCCATAATATAAGTGGGAATACTGATAACAACAAACGACTTGGGTGCCTCACACTACCGAGGTTTTAATTACGGCCCCTTAAACTGTTACAGCAGTTTAAGGGGTCACGCATTTAACGCCTGCGGTCGGCGATCAGCACTAAATTAGAAAGAAAAACCACCAAAATGTCATTGACCTCTTTCCCGTCTATAATAATTGCTTAAGATAATTATGACAATAGCGACAAGGGAAGGGAACATAAATAATTCTATTGGTAGAATAGGAATCAATGCAGGTATGACGAATAGGGAAAATATAAGTGAGAGAATAAGTGCCAAAACAACCGTTTGTTTTGATGTGCAGAAAGTGAAAACTTTTTTTAATATTCCTATAATCTCTTTATTTCGCATCTTATTATATAGCCAACCCAAACTCCAAAAAACCAATAACTGATAACTCAAAAAGTAAATTACATTTAGTAAAAAATAAATTTTTGCAGTAGTTATAAGAAGGTATTCAGAATATTGCTGCCAGAACCTAGTTTTTAAAATAATGACCAATATATCATTAAATGACCAGATGGCAATATTGGAAATAACCAAAAAAATAGGGATATGCCTATTTTAAACCGGTAAATACTTATGAAAGACGATAAAGACATATTAATCCCCTTTCTAATTTCGTTATCTGTAGCAATTATTATTAATTTTACTGGAAACTACTTTTTACAGTTAGCTCAAGCAATATACTGCTTTGCTTCCCAGTATTTACCTTTCATAAATACGCCACAACCTCAATTTCACTTAGATATTTTAAAGTACACAGTAATAGGAATATTAGTATCTCCATCAACTTTGGCTCAAATATTTGTTGAGATATATAGTTTATTTACTGGTATTTTACAACCTAATTTATTAGAAAAAACTTGCGCATTAACATTTTCTTTTATATCATTAATTAATATATATGTATCAATTAAATCTCCCGAATCATCTGTTCGCTTTTCATTAATAATTGGTATTCTTTACGTAATAACATTATTTATAATCTACATTGTAAATAATATTATTTTTATATTTGATTCTATTGCGCTTATTTTACTTTCTGTGATGTAGCAGTTTTAATTAACAAAAAAAGGCCAGCCACAATAAAAAATACCCATAATAGAATTATACAAATGAATATCATTAAAAATATATCACATAAAATACCTTGCAATAAATCTGCAATAATTTCTTGGCTTGCAAAGTTTGTTTGTAAAAAAATTTTAAGTCGAAGTAAACTTACCATAACTGCAACTACAAGAAGTAAAACAATAAAAAAAAGGCTTATAAATATACGTAAACCTTTACTGCAAATTTTATTAAAGGTATCAATGACACCAATAAATTCATGACACATTAATATATCTCCCCCTATTTTGCTTTAGAATAATAAACTCCGGCTAATCCCCCATTTTAAAATAGGGGATACAGCCAGTTTGCCAAGATGCCCCCATAAAAACACAAAAACCCGGCCATTAAGACCGGGTGGTTTTCCATATTTTTACTGCAAACCTTGACATTTCAAAAAGATAAATCCATAATATAAGTGGGAATACTGATAACAACAAACGGCTCGCTTGCCTCGACCTGCCGAGGTTTTCATCTTGAACCCTTAAACTGTTGCCGCAGTTTAAGGGTTTTCAATTAATACCTACGGTCAGTCAACTGGACAACGAGGGTTAACAGGAGTATTACCGCTATTACGATTTGTACTGCATCACCTTTGGTTTCAGGGTTAAGGGGGTTATTTACTGATTTTTACAGAAAATTTAGGAATCACCTCCTAGGGCTTTTTAAAAATACCCCCGCTTATTCCGCCGGGGGTTTACTTATAGATTTTTCTTTTTTGCCATATATTTCATCGCCGTACCCTTTGGCCATCCAATTTAATACTTTGCGATATGCAAAGACTTTTTGTTCTTTTTCTGTTTCATTAATTACTGATTGTGAATTCAAAAATTCTATTTTCACAATATCATTTAAAGGTACCCAAATTTATTTCTCAGGGTTGTCTGCATCCTTTAACAACAACGAACCTTTATCATCCCAACTGTATCTTAAACATTCCCCACTGATATTTTGGCTGTCTTTAAGCATCACTTTAACATATGGCCGTATGCCGGCTTTGCGATACATGATAAACGATTTTTGTAATAAATTGTCTCTATTAGTTTTGACACCTTTGTTTTTGCAAGGCAAAATACCTACATTAATAATTAATTCGAGCAATCCTAATGCCAGTGCCAAAATAATTTCAATCATAAATATTTCGCTAATTATATTGATATTTATTATGCCACCGGAAATTCCTGCTGCTGCCATCATAGTATCAATAAATTGTTTAATAGCGTTTTCCTGCCAAAAACTAATAAATAAAAATGCTGCGACAAATATAAGAGAACCTATTGCAAAAGTCTCTCGCAGTGAATACTGTGAACTGGAGCGTCCTGATAAAAAAAGTGCTGCTGACCCAGGAGTGAATATGAAAAGAATAAACAGCATGACTGCTAAAGTAAATCCAGGCATCTTAACACCATCTCTCAAAATCTATTTCTTTTTTGATTATTTCTTTTAAAGTTATTGCGATTGAGGTCTATTGTTTCGACGCTCATCTGCCAAGTCCTTCCAAATTATAAATAGCATTAATATTGCAATTATAGAAAGTTGAATTACAATAAACCATCCGCCTACATTAAGAGCTTTTTCTATGGGTTTTGCTGCCCAACCACTACTCCACGATTTCACTAAGGACGCAATGAAATATATTAAGTACATAACCCATACAAGCAGGTCTAAGGGAATATCAGTGACTCCATACTCTATATAAGGTCTCATTTCTTTTGCACGTTGTACTACACTGTCAAAATATATTTTCAGATAACTTAATGTTATGTTTTTTTTCTTCATTATTCAACCCTCCCTATAAAACACAAAAACCCGGCCATTAAGACCGGGTGGTTTCCATATTTTTACTATGTGCCTTGACATTTCAAAAAGAAAAATCCATAATATAAGTGGGAATACTGATAACAACAAAACGGCTTGGGTGCCTCACACTACCGAGGTTTTAATTACGGCCCCTTAAACTGTTGCAGCAGTTTAAGGGGTCACGCATTTAACGCCTGCGGTCGGCGATCAGCACTACCAGGGTGATAAGTAGGATGACTGCTGTTACGATTTGCGTTGCATCTGATACCGTCAGCATCCCGCCCCACCCCCTTTCTTGGATGTTTCCATCCCCGGCAGGTGAGGCCCATTTGGTTATAATTACTTTTAAAAAGATACATTGAAGGGGTAATAATTTTGAATAATCTTGTAGGCGACTTTTTCTATTCAGTCAACAAAGATCTGATAAATAAAAACACGAGAGACACTTGGCACTCCCATAGAAAGAAAACAATGGAGACAATATTTACTACATCTAGTAAAATTGCAAACCACACAAAGAATATAGTTATATTAGGATCAGGCAGTTGCAATGACATTGAATTAGAGGATCTTGTAAGTCACTTTTCAGAAATTGTATTAATAGATATTGATTTAGAATCAACCAAGGAAGCTATGAAATCCCTGGAAATTAGCAAACAAAGAGCAATAACCCTTTTAAACTGGGACATTACTGGTTTACATGCTAAATTTATTCCAAAATTAATCAAATTAGTCACAAAAATTAAAGATGGAAACCAGATTAAGAAAATTATAGAGTTTATACAAAATCAAATAGATAGACTCTATCTACCCCCATTTCCTGAAAATCTATCGCAGAGGGGTTTTGACATAACAGTTTCTCCATGTATTAGTAGCCAACTTTTTATGCCAATTTTCATTGAATTCATTCTTAATCCCTTACAGAACAAATATGTGCATACTAGTCCTAAAAAATAGAACAGTTAATTATGGTTGCAAACCTACTAGGAAGGGCATTAGCTAACCAGCATCTATTATTGCTTACCAAATTAACAAAACCAGGTGGAAAAATAGTATTTCTAAGTGATTCACTGGAATGGGGTTATAATAATGGAAATAAACTTCCACTTACTTACATAATCAAAAACCCAGATGAATTACTTGATTACAAAGTAATTAACAAGATTCCTGAAAAGTATTTTATAGTTGGAAGTACACCCAATTTTTATAAAGATAATCTCTTATCAAAAATTGAAGCTATTCAATTTTGGTTATGGCCATTTGACTATCATCGTTATTATTTAGTTCGTGGATATATAATTGGCTGTTGATATATACTACACAGTATTTAGTTCCGGAAAAATAGCTCCCATTATGCCCTTTTAACATAACATTTATGAGTTCATTCCTATTAGTTATGTCTTGATCTAGTAAATTATCCTTCATATCAATCATCCTTTCTTTAATTACATTACTTATTCTAAATAATAAAAGCCCCACTGCTTACAAGGAAGCAGTAGGGCTTTGCTGTTATAACCCAACTCTTCTTGGATGTTTCCATCCCCGGCAGGTGAGGCCCGTTTGTTGTTATGTATTCCCTTTTTTATTTTACCACAATTTTCTTGGTGGCAGAAAATAAAAGTGTATTTACAGCCAACATTCTCCAGGTGATATGACCACTTCATTATCTCTGTTCTCATCCAATATTGTTGTGATTAAGAAAAGATTTCTACACCTAGCGTAGGATGAAACATAGTTTTGGCTAAGTAAATTTTTTCTTTTTTTTCAGCCCGTATTTTGTTCTCAAAAATAAGAAAAACCGCCGGGGCGGGCGGTTAATAGTTCATATTTTCCGTGTTGATTTTCTCTGTAATCCACATACCAATTAAGGTCTGGTACGGAAGACCTTTCTTAACAGCAATTTTTTTCACAGCCTCTATTTGGCTTGGTTTTAAACGCAAAGTAATAGGTTTTTTAAGCTCTCGTTTACTTAAAATTTTATCTTCTAACTCTGGAGAAAGTTCAATCTCTACCGGTTCAAGTTCCTCAATAAATTCCATACTATCGTGTTCATCCCAAAAACGGACTTCTTCTTCTTCAGTTCTAAACTCAGGTATTTTTTTTCCATGCCTACCAAACCCCCTTTTCACGCAAATAATAGCGTCTTTCAGATTGTGTCATGTCTCTGGCTGTAACTACTCGGATAACACCGCCCGGTTTAAGCGCCGCCACTACTAAAAGAAATCGCCCAGAATCAGTGACACCATAAACCAATAACTTTCCTTCCCGGCCCTTGCGAAATAATGCGCCAAGAAATACCTCTTCAGCTTCATCTGGTGTGACGTTATGTCTGGCTATATGCTCTATATTTCGGTTATCCCAGTCAAAACTCCTGATTTTCAATATAATCACCTATTCTTAATATACTCCAATGTATTTACAATGTCAATATTTTATAAATACAATATTTCCAAAAACCAACACACCAGTACTCCCAATCCCAAATAAGGCCCAAAGGCCACCGGCTGCGATATTTTCCCGGCTGCAAGATAAAGCACTGACTGCGGCGTTCCTGTTGCCCGCCAGAGTTTGATGCCGTTTATCATAATTGCCGCTAATGCTCCCAGGGCTGTTCCGTACAGCACCGGTAAGTATCCCGTATATACCGCCAGGGCCGTGGCCAGCTTTACGTCCCCGCCGCCCATAGCTCTTTTCCCTTCGGGTACCGGCACAGCTCCAAAGGCTGTTGCCAGCTTGCTGACAAACCGGGGGAAGGCAAAAAAGACGTAGAAAAAGCCAAATGCTATCACTGCGCTTAATATTAAGTCATATCGTTTCTGTATAACTGCCAGTATAATACCAATGATAAACACCGGTATAGTATGTTTGTTATAAATTTTTCCCTCTTTGATGTCTGTGTAAGAGGCAACTATCACCAGCAGGATGGCCGGCAGCATATTTAAAATTTCTATTGTCCTGCACCACCTTCCAGAAAATGAAAAAGATAGGCAATAGATGTAAAAGATTTATAACACATTATAGTAATACATCCGGTTATCAACAGTACCGCCAGTATTTCCGATTTCTTTTGGTCTATCCCTGCAGTTAGGAACAGGTGTTTGAGCATCTTAATTATTCCACCCACCAGGGCCGCCAGGGTTATGCCCCCGCCGATTATAACCAGCCACCCGGCCAGCCCGATACCGTTTTGTTCGATTTTAAACACCCCCTTAAAAAACAAAATCCGGGACTGTACCCGGACTTATCTTAGATTAATTCAACGCATTATTCACATCGGTAAACTTAGCCATGATTTTCTGTCCCATTAAAGTTAATGCAGCAATGACCACCACTGCGATCAGGGCGATAATTAGGCCGTACTCAGCCATGCCCTGCCCTTCTTCGTTAATCCAGAGTTCTTTCATTTTATGCCTTTCCCCCTTTCTTCTTAAGAATTTCTTGAATTTTCTCTTGGCAGTCTTTTTCTGTGTAGACTGCCAAACCTTTGCATTTTTTAGGCCAGTAGTAGCATTTCTGGCATTTTCCGTCTACACCCGGCAGTTTGTAAAACAGTTTTTCCACCCCTTTTTTAGCTAAAGGCATTGCCCAAGTGATACATTACCGGGAAGAACAACAACCCCATCATGGGTAAAAGACAGAAAAAAAGTATGATCGGAAGAAGTTTAATTGTAAGTTCCCCGGCTTTTTTGGTGCCCTCGTGTCTTCTGCGGGTCATGATTTTTTCTGCATGACTTCTTACCACATTAGCCAATTTGGTGCCATACCTGTGGGACTGGTCTATTTTCCTTAACAAATCAGTTAAGTCAGGTATCCCGCATCTATATGCCATATCTGCCAGGGCATCCCCGGGACGCTCTCCGCCTGCGTCAATAGCGTTCATCGTTTTGGTAAACTCAGCGGACAGTTCCCCTTTTGTGCTGTAACATACTTCTCTAATAGCTGTGCGCCAGTCGGCCCCTGCCTCCAAGACAGCTGCAAAGGCGGTACAGAAATCCGGCAAGTCCTTTTCTATGGCAGCCACCCTGTTTTTGGCTTTGCTGTTCAGCCACATTCGGGGCGCTACCAAAAGGATAAGGGCTATGATGATCACCAGTAAAATATGCAGAACCCCCAGTAGGACCAGGGGCAGTAATACGATCATACTCACCAACGGTAGTGCGTACTGCAGTCCGGCAAAGTATTCCGGCTCCATTTCCAAGCCTGCCTGCAGGAGCTTTCTTTTTAAAAGCATTCGGCTTTCTTCAGAAGTTTTTGTGCCTGTTTTAGTCAGTAGATCGTCTACCTGCCAGTCCTTTAATTTTTTATTGGGCCTGTCTCTGGTAAAAACTTTTCCAAAGGCCGCCAGCACAGATACGGCTATCAGTACAGCGGCAGTTATACTGGCATCCAATACGCTACACCCCCATCGTCCGGTAAATCATTTTCTTTGCCACTATATTGCCGGCGGCTATCATGCCTACACAGATTAGAAAGAATACTACTCCTTCCGGGGTATTAAACAGCGGTTCCGCAAATTCTGGAGAAGTAATTCTGGCAATACCGATTACAAAGAATGGTAAGCCACTTAACACTTTAATAGTCATGATGTTTTGTGAAATAGCTCCTCTAATCTGTCCTCGATAACTTTCTTTTTCGTAATTGGATTCAAGTAAATGCTTACAGATAGTGGAGAGGTTAATACCCATATTAATGGAAAGCCGGAAGCCCATCGCCAGACTTCGTAAATCTTGCCAGCCGGTTTCATCGGCAACCTTTTCTAATGCCTCGCTGACATCATACCCGGCTACCCTTGTTAAAGTTAAGACTTCATAAAAAACGTCCCGGGCCGGCCGGGGCAGGTTGGGGATGGCATCTTCCAAGGCTTGGTGAGGGTTGAGGGAACCAGCGGTGGCAGTTTCCAGCTGGGATAGTACATCGGGGTACTGGCTTTGTAGAAGTTCCAGTCTTTCTCTTTCCCTTTTAGCTTTTGTCCATTTTAGGGCAAAGTAACCACCGCTTAATCCTAATAGGGTTAAAAATAAGTTGCCTGTGATTGCATAGGCCAATGCGGCACCAATAACACTGCCCAGTAATGCAATTAAAGAAGTGTTGCTTTTCCTCTGCTTGCCGTCACCGACCTCTATGTGCTGGTCATTGAGCTTCACTTCTTTCTTAAGACATAGCTTAGAACCCAATACCAACAACAGTACTGCCAGGCTTATGAACAACACCGACAAGATCAACATTTCAACCACCCCGGTGTCCAGTTGCCTTCATCTATAAAGATCTCTTGACGAGTAAATTTATCTGCCACCCACTCGAATTGACCGGTGGCTTTGTTGCACTGCCACAGGTAGTTTAATTCTAAGGACAGCACACCCTCCTCGTTTCTTTTTACTCCTACCACCTCGGCAATATGGTCAATTCTTCTTTTACCGGTTTTGCGCTCCTTAACTGCCTGCACGATAATGTCAACTACACTGCAGAGTTCCACAATAGCATCGTAGGGCAGGCCCATGTCAGCCATCTGCACCATGCTGACCATGCGTTTACCTGCAAGGTAGGCAGTATTGGCGTGCATGGTGTTCATACTGCCTTCGTGTCCGGTGTTCATAGCCTGCAGCATATCAAAGGTTTCTCCCTTGCGGCACTCACCTACGATAATGCGTTTTGGGGCCATTCGCAGGGCATCCGCCACCAGTTCCCGCATGGTTACTTCACCCAGACCTTCAATATTAGGAGGTTTTGCTTCCAAAGAACGGACGTCCGGGTGCTGCAGCTGCAGTTCCGCCGGGTCTTCGATAGTAACAATGCTTTCGTTATGTGGTATAAAGCTGGCAATGCAGTTCAGCAGGGTGGTCTTACCGGAAGATGTACCGCCGGACACTACCAGGTTTTGCTTCGTTATTACCGCTGCACGTAAAAATTCAGCCATTTCCCGGCTCATGGCCCCGTTTTCAATTAAGTTTTCGATATTTAAGTCCTGCCGGAACCGGCGGATGGTAATCAGGGTACCGTGTACCGCCACCGGGGGAATGTGGGCTATCAGGCGGGAACCGTCAAACAGTCGCGCTATTACTTTGGGAGTGGCCGGACTGACAGACCGCCCGGTGGGGGCCAGCATCCTGTCTAAAATATCCCTGATGTGCTGTTCATCCCGAAAGGTTGCGTCTGCTATAAACTCCTGCCCGTGCTTTTCTACTCTGATCTGGTTCCACCGGGCCTTTATTTCCGTCACTTCCGGGTCATAAAAGAAAGGTTCCAAAGGTCCGAAACCCAGACACTCATTACCCAATTCTTCTACTAACATTTCTGCCGCCGACTGTCCCAGGGGTATGCTGTAATTCACCAGCGCCCGGGAGATAACGGAACGCAAGCGGGAACGGACAATAGGGTCTCTGGTACCCTTATTTTCTTCCGGCTTTAACTGCCTCCGCAGGGCATCCTGGACGTAAATCTTAATTCTGCGGTAGTCATGTTCTTTTAAACCCGGTATTTTGGCGGTAATACTGCTGGCGTTTTCTAAAGCATGTTCTTCATCCTCCAGTTCCGGCGGCTGAAAAGCAGAACAGTTGGCGGCCAGTTTTTGGAGCAGTTCTTTGTCTAATCCGTCTACGATAGGGTTCGTCTGTCTTTCCAGTTTTTCTGCAATTTCCTTCAATGCCTGACTGAAATCATCCCTGGCTCTGGTCAATACCACCAGTTCTCTTTTGTTGTTGGCTTCGTGAACATACTCGCTGTAGGGCAGGATAAAATCTATATTAATATCCGATTGCTTTTTATTAAGAATATCTGATTTGCGAATGCCGCCCGGCATACCGGCCTGGTTCAGTAGGGTATATGTTCTTTTACTGCACCCCAACCGGTTAAGGTAACTTAAATTATCTTTGATTAAGTCCAGGCTGGTCCGGTCGGGTTTAATAACGGCTAAAATTGTATCTGCCACCAGAGACACCGCCCAGGTGTTATTTTGGTGTCCTACCGGTGGGCAGCCTAAAATAATGTGGTCAAATCTTTCTTTCAGCAGGGACAGCAGATTAAAAATGAAGTCTGCAGTGATAAACTGTATATGGTCGTGATGCAGTACGCCGGGCACCACCATGACGCCGGAGGAATGGTGCACCATGGCTTTTTGCATTTGGCTTACCTGCCGGATATCCTGCCAGTCCAGGATGTTGACCAGACAGTGGCTTACCGGCAGTCCCATGCGGCTTCTCATCTTCCCAATACCATCAAGGTCGAGAAGGATAACTTTTTCCGGGTGTTTTTTAGCTAAAAGCGCCGCCAGGTTGGTGGCTACCGTGGTAGAACCGTCCCCGCCTTCCGGCGACTGCACCACCCATATTTTCCCCCGCCCAGGAATAGCCTGTGGGCTTACAGGGATGTTATATAAAGTTACTAATTCTTCTTGATATTCCTGCAGTTTGGGAACCGCTGCACCCCATAAAACAGGGGCTTCTTCTACTTCTTTTTTCTTTTTAAATTTAAAAAGGTTAAATATATTAGCAAGTCCTAAGAACATCCTCTACTTCACCTCCTGCTGGAGGAACAGAGTTACTTTTTTACCCCCTGTTAATACCTGGGCGATTTTCTGTTCTTCCGAAGGGTCACAAGCTATGATGATAGCGCCGCTTTTATCAGGGCGCATATCTTGGTTGGTTGGAGCAAAAAGAACAATGGCATTGCTGGCGACTTTTTCTACCATGGTTGCAGCCTTACCGTCGCCGGTGGAAACTCCTATTTCCCCGTAAACATTAACTTTATCGCCCACTTCCAACCCCTTTAGACCCTGGGCGGTTTCCTGGGGCAGGTCTACGGCCACTTTACCCGGGGCAACAGATGCCAGTCTTGCCGCCAAACTGCCTATGCCTGCTGCCACATGGTCTTTTTGCAGGATTTCATTACTCAGAACCGGGATGTTCAGAGTTTTGCCTATTACTTCATCCGGGTTGGTAATAGCTCCCGGCGGTATAGCTGATTTAGATACCAGTTTGGTACTGATATTTGAACTGTTAAGAATGGTGCCAGAGGGTAATTTCCCTTGTGTTATTACTACTTTTTGTGTCGGGGTATTGCTATTGATAAAGTACCAGGCAGACAACCCAGCTCCTGCAGCTAAAGCCACAGCCAGCACGATATGGAGGTATTTTTTTAGTTTTTTCAACTTATCACCTCATTCCAGATATATTGATCCAGGTTTTTCTTTAAGGCGTTCTGCAGGGCTTCTTCCGGACTGGTTGTGATGGTAAGTTTGCTTGAAACACCCTCCGGTATTCGTCCCTGTTCACGCAGGTCAAAACCAATGACAATATTGTCTTTTTCCCCAGTGTTCTCTTTAGCCAGATTAAAGACGTTTTCTGTTCCACCGGGTCACTGCCGGGAACCACGCAGAGAAGCACAGCCTCCTTTTGATGGATATAGGATTGGGCCAGGTCTATGTCCTCCCCGAAGTCAATGACAGTGTAATTGGCTTTATTTCTGGCTTCCTTCAGGATATACGGCAGGTCTTCTTTTATGTTCATGTGCAGGGACTTGGCCGGGTCAACGGCCCAGATTTTTATATTTCCCCTATCAACCGGGATCTGACTGCCCGGCACCCGCCAGTCTGATAAGATGAGTTCTTCATCTGTCACGCCAAGCCAGGACGCGGCGGTACTGCGTCCTGATGCACAGATGACAGCAGTTTCACCCCCTCCTTCGCTGAATATTTTGGCGGCACTGGCCGCTATTCTTCCCGCCAGGCCCGGCCGCCAGGGGCTTACTATAAGCAAAACACCCCCTGCTGTAATAGCAGATGGGTGTTTTGGAATACGGGCGGTATTGATGGGCAATTCCTCTGTTTCTGTCCTGCGGGGTACGGCTTTTTTTAATATATCCGTCACCTGGGATATGCTTTGCAGAAAATTTTCTGCGGAACCACGGGTTTTTTCATTGCCGTATATAATTTCTTCTTCCTGCTCATCTTCATAGATTGTCTCATTAATGGTGTTCTGGATGAGCAGTACCAACTCTTCCCCTGATATGGTTTCCCCCGGCGGACAGGACAGCACCTTGCCGCCGGCGTTTTTTACTGCTTCAGCCATTATTTTGCCTTCATCGTCCAGTTCCCCGGCGATGAATATGACGTGCCGGGCATATTGGCAGGAAAAAACGGCCAATTCATCAGCATAAGGAAGCCCGCCGGTTGGTCCGGTCCGCATTATAACAGCAATGTCCGGGCATTTTTCCTGTACTGCTGTCCGAAATTCTTCGGGGGATGAGGCAGCTAAAACAATTTCCGTTGTGTGCGAAAAGGTGTTTTTAAACCATTCGTTGAGATTTTGGTTGCCTAAACCAAGAATTGTTGTTGGGGTTGCTGTTTTTGTGAACAGTTGTGGTGCCAGTTCTTTTTCTGACTGTTTTACTGTCTGTTTTTCAGAAAGAACTTGGGAATTATTTACTACCGATTTGGACCCTTGACCTATATCAATAAGCCGTTTATACCACGCTGGTTTGTCTATATCTTTTATTTCGTCTATGTCTTTATCGCTTGTCTTTTGAAATGGTTTATGTCTCGTTCTTTGACCGATTTGTTTTAAAAAACCAAATACTTCTTCTACCGTAGCAGGGTTCTTTAAACGGTGCAATATTTCTTCCGGGTTGACAGGATATATAAGGATATCTTTAACCCCTATAGCTGCCGCATAGGTAAGTAAAGTTTCCTCTTTGTCTTTATCAGCAGCCAGTATAACTCGTATTTGCAGCTTCCTGGTTTCTGTAATAGCTTCTTCATGGGGAATAACGGCACTCATTTTGGTTAGGTAAATAACTGCTTCTATCTGGTATTTTTCTACCATCTGTAAAATCAAATCGTTACTGTACAAGCTCCAGGCGTTATATCCTGCCTCTCGCAAATAGTCTCTTATTGTATCGTCAGGAGCTGCCACCAAGATGTTCAATTTTTCCACCTGCCCTGCATTGATTACTCTAAAAAAACATATCCCGCTTTATAAGCCGGGATGGTCGGGATAGTTATCACTTCAACACCTGCAGAGGGTCTATCCAGTTACCGCCAATAGGCTTAATTCCCAGGTGCAGGTGTGAGCCTGTGCTTCTACCTGTGGAGCCGGCACGGCCAATAACTGTGCCGGGTGTTACTTTTTGTCCGTCTTTTATCTCTATTTCAGATAAGTGGGCGTAGTAGTATTCGTATATACCATCTTTAACTATGACATATTTGCCAAAACCATCTTCTTCATATTCTGCGTAAGCTACACCGCCTGAGACAGATACAACCGGTGCTCCTTCCGGAGCGGCTATATCTATACCGTAATGGAATTTTTCCACTCCAAGAATGGAGTGAACTCTCATACCAAAACCGGATGTTATGGTGGTGTATCCCGGTACCGGCCAAATAACCGGGTTTTTGAATTGTTCGGCGTATTCCCATATGGGTTCAGCGTAATTTTTCTTTACATATTCTTCTGTTCCCCGGTCTCCTATTTTACCGGCACCGGCATTATATGCCACCAGCATGAGCAGGCTTTCTTCACGCCACTTATTACTCTCCCAGTCAACTCTTATGCCATAGGAAGATAACATATAAGCACCCACCAGGATTTGTGCCCGGGGGTTGTCTTTATCTGCCACAGGGTCGAAACCAAGTATCACTGAGTATTTTTGCCAGTTCTCCGGTAGTATCTGCATCAGGCCAAAGGAACCGGTACCGTCAAAGCCACTTGCTTCCGGATTAAAGCTGCTTTCCTTCATGGCTACGGCAGCCAAAAACCACCAGGGTATGCCGTATTTTTCTTCTGCCTCCAGAAAGTATGGTTTTAATTCGGCCGGCACCATAGCGGAGGATACCCAGTAGTAGGAGCTGCCAAATTTATTCTGCAGCCATTCAAACCATTGTTTTTTGGCAGTAAACCCCTGGCCTGCTTCAAAGACCATTTGCCGGGCGGTAGTTGTTTCTTTTTTGTTGGGTAATGTCAGGTACTTTTGCAGAAATTCCTCCAGTCTGTCCCATTTTTTAATAAGTCTTCGGTTAACCAGTTTTTCATAGGTCACTTTATCTTCTGTAACCCACTCGTATTCAAAAATATAGTGACCCCGGATGGTATCTGCTTCGGTCAGCAGGTATATCTCATATATCTCATCCTCGCCGTCCTCTGTATGGTATATGATCCGTGATTTTTTGTAATAAAAGTATGGTTTTAAGTCGTCTGCTGTTTGCCCTAAGTTTTTAGTTAACCAGCTTTCATTCTGTAACAGGTTTTTATTAGGCTTTTGGCTGGCTTTAAATAATACAGGGGCGTATATATCGCCCCATTTATTGATTAGCTTGACATCTGAACCGTAGTAGTCCGCCAAAAAGCCAGATGTGTGCCATTTAGCCAGGTTTGCTCCACGTTCTTTTCCTGTACCAACTTTTCTGCCTTAGTATATATTTTTTGGTCTTGATCATTTACCTTAACTCCCGTCAGGGTTTGTTCCTGCGGCATGGAACCGTAGAAGGCGGCAAACAGTGTTACAGCAAATATTATTGCCAAAAGCAATATGAGCAGCACTGGTATAAGCGGCGCCAGTAACAGTAAAAGTTTTTTTACAAGAAAAGATACGGCTTTTTTTAGCAGTTTTCTCTGTACTGCTTTTCTTATCTTTTGCCTTATGTTATTCATTGTTTCCACCGCACACCGTCAAGACTGCTGCCGCCGCTGTTATATTTGGGGGTGTTGTTCTTAACAGCTGCAGCGGAAAATATTTGGTTTACTGCACTGCCGGCCGCTGATATAGTGCTTTCTTTACCGGTGATTTTTTTCAATGCTTCCCGGTAGGTTGTTTTTTCTTCTGCCTTGGTTTTTCTCAGTTGCAATGCTGTAGCTGCGGCGGCACCGGTTACCCTAGCTCCGCCTTCTGCAATATTGGCTGCTGCATGGCCAAGTTTTTCTCCACCGGGTACGGCTTCTGATACTGCACGGATGGCTGTCCCAACACTGTATTTAGCCATCCCGCCAAATACTTCGGCTGCCTTTTGCGGGTTATGCATAGTTTGTTTAATGTTTTCGTACATTTGTTTTGGCAGTGAGGGTTTAGTCTCCTTACTATCACTGTTGTTTTCGACAGTAGAAGCAGTGGTGTCAGGCTTATTTACTGCGCCTGTGTTGCCTTGCAAGCTGCTACCGGACACCGTTATGTTTGGTGTAGCCGTGTTTTTACTTGTTCCAACTGTATTTGAAATTGCTTCTACAGGGCTTTTTCCTGTTTGCATGTTTCCCGTCATTGCTAATGAGCCTGCTAAGTTAGAAACTGAATTATTTATACCTAAACTTGTTCCTGCACTGCTGCCACTGTTGCCGGGTATTTGTGTTGTTGCATTACTAATATTAGTCTTTGCACCTATGGTTTGGGGAATTGTTCCTTTAGACCCGACAGGTGTCGGGTTTAATCGGCCGGCAGTTGAACCACTTATGCTACCGCCACCTGTACCTGTCGGTGGTGTAGGTGAAGCAGCATCAATAGATGGATTGTCTGCTCCCAATGTACTGCGGAAGACCCTACTGAGAGACAGTATGCCACCCAATCCCATGGCAGCTGCCATGCTTTTTTAGCCGTGTGTTCCTCGTTAAGGCCGGCCATTCTGGTAAACAGTGTCTGCAGTGTATTGCGGATTACTTCTGCCAATGGCATGATGGTATATATGGCAATCAAGACCTGAAACCAGGTGCCCTGCTGGTTAATGTTTTTTACATCCATAAAGCCCAAAATGGTACATAAAACAAGGGCATGGGCCACCGGCATAAAGGCGTTGCTGGCAAGTTCTCCCAGCCAAACGGCTATGGCCGTGGTGTTTTTATTAACTGACCACATGAGAGCCATCAACGGTGTAAAACAGAACATACCGGATAGTACGATTTTCCGTATAACATACACTACGTTAATCCAAACCCAAAATACGGCAAACATAAGTTTTACCAATACTGTACCGAGGATACTGCCGGTTGTGATGGCTACACCGCCAAAGTTGATAGCACCCCAGTTTCCCGGTGTACGGTTTATGCCTGATTCTTGTGCTACAAGCTGGAAGGCGTATTGTATGCCATCAAGGAATATGGAGGTTAACCAGGTCAGAGATTCCACCAGCACCGGGGCAGCAACAGTAATTAATAAGGCGCCGAACCAGCGCCAGATGGATTGTATGGCTTCGCTTCTGCCAGCAGGGTTACCCGAGTAGGTCATTAGTTTTATAAAGCTAACTGCAATGGAGATGATGTAAAAGGGCAGTACCACGCCAGTCATGGCTAAAAACCAGAGGTTTAGGAATTCTTTTTCGCTGCCTGTCCAGGGGGCAATTTTTTTCTCTGCTTCTTCAAGATCAGAAAGGAAAACAAGTTTGTCCACCGGCTGCAGGCCGGCTGTTTTTGACCCCAGGAATTGCGCCAGTTTAATGAGTGCTTCCAGCAGGCTTGCTATTATTTGTTCAAATACGCCGCCTCATCCTGTGGGTTATCTTCTTCATAGGGACTTTTGTTATCATATCCTGCATCATATTCTGCAGCACCGGGGGCCGCCCAAGCAGTACCTGCCAGCGATATTGCCGGTGACAGGATTAGTATTAAAAGCATTAGTCCTGCCAAGATTTTTTTGCCTAAGATTTTTTTGCTTTTAATTTTCACCACCTCCCTTGATCCATTGGGGTAGGCGGCTGGTATCATAGTTTTGCACCCGGCGGCAGTATAGATGTGCGTCTATTACCTGCCATATTGTTTTTATTAACGGTACCACCGTACTTACGATAAGTCCAAAGATAATTCCTACGGAAAAGCGAAATGCCCAGGCCATCATTTCATCCAGTATATCTCTTTGTTCTTCTTGATACATCCCTTTTCACCCCCGTCTATTTTCATGTTCCTACTACTTTTGTTTCCACCAGGGGCCATTCAAAGGGGGCCGGAGATACCTGCACGGCTGACGTTATGCCGGAGGTGCGTAGTATGCCCATGCCGGGGCCTGCTTTGGCAAGCAGGTCCCGGCAGCCGCTGGCCAGGTTGAAGTATTCCACCGCCGCATCCGCCGCGTGTTCTTCTTGCTTTAAAACAAGTATTGTAGCACAAGAATCAATAATGGCACGGCCGGAAGGGGTATGGGTAAATTCTTCAAAGCGCTGGGTTATGACTGTCAGGGCACAGCCGTGCTTGCGGCCCCGCCGGGCCAGTACTTCTAGATATTTAGCCACATCAGGGTGTTTTAAGAACATCCAGGCTTCATCTATGTTGACGCTTTTTTTGATTGACTTGCCGCCCCTTTGAGCAAATTTTTGCCACAGCCAGGCCAGGGAGGCGTAAGATGCCACAAACCGGGCAAAGTCTGACTGTACTTGTTTTAGGTTAAAGCAAATGATCGGCACGTCTTTTAATTTAACCGTTGTTTGACCGTCAAACATGCCGATGGAACCGCCGGCTAAGAGGGGTTTAATAGCATCCGCCAGAGCTTCCATCCCTGCCTTTTGGGCTAGTCTTTTTTGAACATCTGACAGTGTGGGCATTGTTTTCTTAACACCACCACTGTATAGGCTTTCGGGATCTTCGGTTATCTCTCTCTCCCGGTATTCTTCCATAACGGCTTCTTCCAAAAGGGCTGCCTGACGCATATCAAGTCCTTGGCCGGAGTAATACCGCATGACGGCTGCTATCAGGTCTACTACTTCCGCTGTTTTTTCCTGCAGGTTGACTCTTTCTGTTTTGCGGCCGTTTTCTTTAATGGTTTCCGGTTCCACGTCCAGTATGTTCATGCCGCTGAATCTACCGGGCATCAGTGTTATTACCTGCCCGCCCAGTTTTTCGGTATAGTATACATATTCTCCGTCTGGGTCGATGTACGCTGCTTTAGTGTTAAGGTCTAACTCCAGCAGCGTTATCAATCTTGCGGTAACTGACTTACCAGATCCTGTTTCACCGCTTATGAGCATATGCTGGTTTGCTACCACATGCTCGCCGGCAAATCTGTCCAAAAACACCAGCGAACCGGTGAATATATTGTGGCCCATGGCTATGCCGCTGATATGCCTGATGCTGAGGTTGTTAGTGGCATACAGCAGGCTGCTGCCCCTGATGTAAGGTTTCTGGCCATATCCATAATTTTTAAATCGTTAAGGGGAAGATAGCTTTTTAAGGCTTGTTCCTGTCTAAAGGCGAGTGCAATATGTAAAACGCCTTTTCTGGCCAGTATATCTTCCACCAGCGATGACCGCTGGCGCAGTTCTTCTTCGTCTTTACCATGGATAGCTATAAAGATGGTGACGTAATACAGGTTGTCATTTCCCAGCTGTACTGTTTCCCGCAGGGCTCGGTAGTCTGCTATAGCGGCTTCCAACTCGGGTAAGCGTGCTATGTTGCCGGATTCTTGATCTAATCTGTATTGTGACCGGGATTGTGTTTCCAGTTTAAGCAAGCTGTTTACCACCTGGCCCGGCGGCGCCGGGTACATATGGATAGAGATGTCTACATCGCCGGCCCGGCTCAGATCATCCAACCAACCTACCCGTAATTGACGGGGCAGGGCATATACAGCATAGATACGGCTGTATCTGTCGGCTCCCAGGTATAATTTGTCCCGCATGATATCCAATGCTTCCGGCGAAAACAGGTCTTGTATATCCAGCGTGTTGCCGGTTAAGTCTTTTTCCGGTGGTGGGTTTGTTTTTTTATTTTTAAATAATCTCAGCATGTTTTTCACCTCAAGAAATAAAAAGAACACCCGGAAGCTGCCCGGGTGTTTTTATAAGCAATAAACACCCAACCCCGGGGTGTTTATTTTGGTGGATAAAAAACTCCTAACACCATGAAACTTTTTGTTCTAAATTTGTTACCTACAATAAAATATGTATCACGATTTGGTGAACAAATTTTGCCTAACCATTGTTCTTTAATCTTTTGCATAAGTGTACATCTATCATATTGATAGCGCCACTTTCTATAAGCTTGATATATTTCCCAGTCAATTATTGAAAGATCATGACCGCTACAGCGTGGGTCATTGCACATAAATTTATACCTAAACTGCCAGGGTATTTTTTCAAGTCTCTTAGGGGTTGAACCAAATAGCCTAATTTCATTCAGTACGGCTTCGTGTTTTGGGGACCAATGTTGGTCATCTTCTTTCCAGTAAAAATCAAGGATCTCTTTTGGTTTAAAAATTCCCAAAGAAACCCCTTTACTGTCATAAAGTGAAATTATTTCTTCAAGAGATTTTTTTACTAAAGGTAGAACGATTTCTTTCCTTTCAGCCCATTTATTCTTTGTTGAGCAATTGCCAACAACCTTGATTGAATCTATATCTGGTGTATGACTTTCAATCCTATAGTCTTTGGTTCTTCTTCTAGTTTTTAGTTCTATCCAATCATACTTTTTATATTGTTGATCATATGGTAAATGTCTGTATGTTACAGGATAGAGCCTAATCCAATTGCCATTATCAGTTATGCCAGCAGTGCAAACGGTTTCTTGATACTGCATGCTGGGGTTTGGGTAAGTCTTAACAACTATTAAAACCCGTTTCTTAACCCATTCAGGTCTTATAATAGAACTCATAAATGTTCCACCTTAACTTCATCCGGATACATAGCTTGTAAATAATCAGTTATCACGTTGCGATGACATTTTAAAGGGTCTTTTTCAAAACATAGTAAACAGGTACCCTTTTGACTGTTAGCCTTGCTAATTAATGCTTTTATAGTACCTGATTGCCCAATTAAATGGCTTAAATATTTTCTAAAGAATAATGGATAATTATTTGTTTCATGAAGTTCATCCCTTATACTAGAAGGAGACCCAAGAGTACCCATATGAATGTATTTTATATTATTAATATTTAGAATACTGCTTAAAGAGTTCTTTGAAAAGCCTTTTTTTCTACTTAATGGTTTTTCTCTTACGTCAATCACAAGAGTTATCCCATGTTGTTTTAGGGTTTCTATAAAATCTTCAACCCCAATCCCTTCGTACCCTATAGTAAAAAGTGAAGTCATGATAGCACCTCCAGTAATATTATAGCAAATACTGGAAAAAAGGACAAGAATATGATATAATTAAAAATTGCAATAAATAACAACCCCACACTCCCGCTGGGTTTTCTATTTCCATCCACCCATAATCCAACACCTAAGTCAAGAATTATATTTATAAGAAATACCCCAGTTTTAAGCCGGGGTATTTTAGCCTTTTAATGTCTTTACACAAGTTAGAAAGCATCAACAATAAAGATTTATGCCGATTCTTTATCTGATATGGTAAATAAAGATATGACCCCTTTTTCCCCTGCCTCTGACGGCCGCCAAGTACGACCCCGGTTAAGAAGGTGTGAAAGTAGATCACACACGCCTCCGGTATCAAGTGGCTCGGCTGTCATTTTGGCTCTGCTTAAAGCATCCATCAGGGAACCTGCCCTAGCATATAGTTCTGCCCGTGCGTAATCCAGGCCCTTTACTGTGTCAAAAGGTATGACTAAGTATGCCCGCCGGGCGGTTACGGCTCTCTGCTGCTGCAGGTTTTCTAAATAGATGGCCCTTTCCAAGGCGTGTTCCCTTATTTTTTCAGGCAATGTTGCCGCATTGTTTTTTAGTGCCTGTACTGCTTTACGTGTATCCAGTGCTTCTGATGTCATCAATATTTGTACCGGAAATTCTAAACCTCGTAGGGCGCTTGCTATCATATCTTCAGCGTTATTCTGTTCAATTTCCGACAGCAGGTAAAAGTCCTGGGCTGTTACACGCAGAATTAACCTGTAGCGATCCCCGTTTAATGTGACGATACCTCTTTGAATGTCCTTTATGTTTAAAAAAATTTTTAGGTTTTTTTTCTGTTTGCTGCCCGGACTTTCTTTTTTAAAACTTTGCCCTTTATGTTTCACCTTGGTAAGTCGCAAATACAGCCAGGTTCCCAACCCGGTTAATAGCGACATTACCAATAATGCGATTGTCAACCAATTTATTAGGAATCACCACCTAAGTAGTATTTTCGTTTTTTTACTGTCCACATTATCCATCGTAGTAGGTAGATGTCTAGGGTTGTTTTTTCTGCAGGAATAAATGCCAGAATTATACCTATGGTTAATCCACCTGCTGCTATTATCAATTTTGTTATTAATGGTAGATTAAATGTTAATGCCGTTCCACACCCTATGACTGCCCCAAGAATAAGGTAAAGAAGTTGTCTTAACGTTAAATATCCACCAATGACCTTTTCTTCTTGATCCAGTTGGACCGGTACCGGGTATACTCGCATTATTTAGCCAGCTCCTGGCCGGAACCAATGACAAAACCGGCAAACAGCATTATTGCACCCAAACCCACACCGCCAATCAAAATGTATGGCAGGGCGGACATGGCTTTGGCTCGTTCCTCCGGTTTATTAGCTGTAATAATTATTTTGATGGCCGCAAAAGCAATAGAGATGAAAATTATAGCTGCCCCAAGGGGTTGAATTATGCTGTTGGCCCAGGCAACGATTTTACTTGACAATTGATCCGCTGTTTGAGTAGTGATGCCCCCTGTTCCTGTTCCTGCTGCCCAGGCGGCATTGGCTAGTCCGGTAAGCATCATAACACTCATTATTGCTTGTCTTATTATTTTCACTTTTGTTTCCTCCTAGTTAACTAATTTTAAAGCAATACCTTTAATAACCCCTATGATTAAAGGTGTGCCATAGTATACTAAAAGCCCAAAGCCGGCTGTCAGTAATGATGCAATTACTCTTTTAAACAGAGCCATGCCGGCAAACAATACAAAAAATGCGGCAATGCCTGTACAAGAGAATACCAGTGAAGCAATAGTATCAATTACCGGTTCAGCGGTTTTGTATGCACTTTTGGCTGCGCTGTCTATTTTTCCGGCAAATTCCGTTGGGCTTACCGGTTGTATGCCCGCCGGGCTGGTTTCGGCAGCCAGGGCAACCCCTGTAAACTCTGTTAGTACTGCAGTCATGATGAATAAAACCAGGATCAGGGAATATTTTATTCTCACCTTCTCACCCCTTCCCAACTACATTGCCTGTGCCTTATCTTGTTCCAACCGGATTTCTTCCGCGCAACGGCGGCACATGAATTTTCCGTTGTCGCTGGATTTGCCACAAATGATACACTTTGTTGTTTCTAGCCTTCTTTCCAGGGATATAGCTGATTTACGCTTACTTTTCATTTTTCCACCACCTTTCTTTACGTCTTTCTAAAAAATAAAAGCCCCGCACTCGACCTATGCGGGACTTTGGGGAGGTATTTCCGCAACCTGCCGCCCTCCCGCCGGCAGGTATCCTTAAAAATAAAAAACCTACATATTGTAGGATTTTTGCATCATAATTGTTATAAGCTCTAAAACAATCTCAATCCACAGACTTCTTCTGCTGCAATTGGGTTAATCCAGAGAATCTCCTCCCGCTCCCGTCCACCTTCGGCTAATGCCTTTGTCGTTCGCCGTTCCCAATGCTGTAACCGGGTGTCATAGAGGTGACAGGCGTAGCCGCTTAATAAAACTGGACCGGGGTGCCTGTCCAGTAAGTCTAAGAGATTTAGATGTTCGGTATCTGTCATTTCATGAGCATATAACTTTTGAGATTTAGTTGACACTGGATACGGAGGATCGCAATAAATAAGAACATTTGGTAAAGCATATCGAGGTATTAATTTGGAGAAATGTTCATTTTCAATCTGGGCTTGTCGCAATCTATTAGCACACTGGATTATCCTCTGTGGCACCGATGTCCATTGCTTTGGGCAACTATATCCTGAATCACTACGTCCTTTAATATCACTTCTCCAACCAGTTTTTCGGTTAGTTGACACACCCCATGCTTGCCAACATCTAACTAAAAATCTCCGGGCATCCTCCAATAAGTCACCTGACTTTTCATATGACAAATAATACTCATCTCTAGCCCAAGGCGTAAACTCAACTAACCTAGCCAGTTCCTCTGGCTTTTCACGAATCACTCTGAATAAATTGACCACATTACCGTCAATATCGTTTATAGTCTCCACTTTACTGGGAATCTTATTAAAAAAAATAGCCCCACTCCCGAAAAAAGGCTCCAAGTACGTAGTGTGCTTTGGTAAATGACTAACAATCCAATCCGCCAGTTTCCACTTTGATCCTGGATATTTTAACACTGGTGCAATATTCATTTTCATCACCTCACCATGTTTAAATCTCTCCTTTTTCCAGTGCCTTCGTCATTGTCTTTCTATCTGGTTTCGTATATATTGCTGTAGTATTCAGGTCGGCGTGTCCGAGTATTTGTGCCACCGTCACTAGATCGGCGCCAGTTCGTACCATGTTGGTTGCCGCCGTGTGGCGCAAAACATGCGGGTGTATGTTAAGTCCAGCAAATTTACCAATATTTTTGATTACCTTTTCTGCATTTCTGGTAGTGATATGACCACCCTTCTTGTTTGGAAAAAGCCAGTCATTTGCAAGATACTTTTTCGTTCGCTCGGTCATCCATTCCTTAATAGCTTTCCGCGCTTCCGGCGGTACTGGTACTTCCCGGTATTTGTTACCCTTTCCTCGAACAGCAACCATTCCGTGACGTTCACCTATGTCCAGATCAGTCAGACGAATAGCTACCACTTCGCTTACCCTCAACCCGCAGCTCATCATCAGCCGGATCAAGGCAATATCTCTGACTTTCCCACGTCGTTCAGCTTCCCTGAGTAGACGGTTCTGCTCCAGCCGATCCAGTGCTTTTGGCGTTGTTTTCTGCTCCCTCACTATCTTTGGGAAAGCCGGTAACCGATCAACATATCCTTTTCCGTACGCCCACTTAATATACTTCTCCAAGGCAGCCATACGGCGGTTGACCGTGGCGGCTTGAGGCCCTGAATGTTCTGCATGTATCCCTGGTACTCTCTGAGGTCGATGCTGGTTATATCCTCCGGGCGTGGCTCTCTACTATACGTATCAACATACCACTTACTGAAATAGGCCATATCTTTCTGGTAAGCGTCCACCGTGCTCCGTGCTGCACCCCCGGAGTAAAGTTCTTGAAAAAATTCACGTAAAGTATTTCCCGAACCATTTTTCATGTGTTAGACCACCTCAAAATAAGTAAAAACCCGGGGCAACCGGGTCATTTTGTTCGGGTAATGTATATTTATTTCATATTTTTCACGAATTGTCGTCGATCTGTTGTTTGTCGTATAATGCATCTTATTGGGCAATTATTATTCAATAGATATAATGTTTAACTTTTTAATGCTTTTCTTAAAGGTAACAGGATCAATATTTAGTTCTTTTATTGCTGTTATTTTTCTTGGTTGCATAAATGTTGAGGTAAGATACTCTAATTCTGACTTACTTATCATTTCATAGTCATAATCTTTTCCAATTTCTAAAAACTCATCTTCCGATTTTATTATTTTAACACGTCCCTTAAAGTCAAATCCATCAATTCGAAACACCATTCCAATAAAGGTTAGTGGTTCCTTTTCTATAATCGTCCTCCCTTGAAAAAGCTTTTTTCATAATCCGTGATGTTTATACCTTTACTGTTAGAGTTCTTTTGATATGCCTGGATTTGATTTATACCATGTTTAGGATTAATATTATTGACAAGATTTTCATAGTCACCAACAGCCCTTTGTACAAAAACTAATGTCTGTTCATGTATTTGTATTATTTGATTATCACTCCCATTTATAACATTAACCACATTATCTTGTCCACTTGATTCTATTCTGACTTTTTCGTTTCTAGAAAAAGCTTCTAATACAAAGGTCAAATATTTATACCCCTGTGTAGCTATTTCCCATATTTCTTTAGGTGTTAAAGAAAGAAAGTAAGGTAACACAACTTGCGTTGCAGCTAAAATATCAATTGACAGATTTGTTACAAAAGAACCTTTCTCAAAAGAAAAAGCTCGCAGCCTTAATATTTCCCTATCTTTTTCAGACATCTTTTTCTTGTTTTTAATTGTTAAATATGATTTATCAATTATGGTATGGAAATCCCCTAATGCCTTAAGCATATAGTATAGGTTAAACCCATCTTCAAACTGAGTACCGGTCATTTTGAAGGTTATTAAAGAATCATTTTGTACCATTAACAAAACGCCTCCCATTATATAATTTCGACAAACATGGGAGGTTTCTTTTAATTATTTTTAGACTAATTTCGACATTTATTAATATCTTCAGGTTTCTCCTTCGTTTTAGTTAAGTTAAATTTTTCTTCTTCCTCTAAATAGCAGGCACTTATACATCCAATATTGCTGTTAATAAATGGGCAGTTAGTACAGTCTTTAATTTGGTAGCATGGGTGTATCGCTGTAAGATCAAATATTATTTTTCCCATATTTATCCCCTCATTTTTTTAGTAGTGTATTATATTAAATTATTGTTAATTAATTCCAATTTATTTGTATATGCTGCTCAAAGAAAGCAAACTTCAACTATCTACCCAAGTCAATTGTACTTCAATCTTTCAATCTTTCCATCCGGCCCAATGTTAAACGGCACCACCCAGATCTTGCTGTGGCTCAGTTCCCAAGCGTTAAAGACAGACATTTATGTGCCTGGCCATAGGTCAATGCCTCAAAGTCCTGGCAGGCCTCCGGGTCGCTGTCGATGCCGGCCACCGTGACATATAATGGATAAAGAAAACTAGACAAAAAAACAGCTTTATTTAAGGTGGATCGTTGCCGTGAGAAAATCATATTCTGGGGAGTTCAAAGCCAAGGTTGTACTGGAAATTCTCAAGGAAGAGAAAACCATATCCCAGATTGCTTCAGAGTATGGGATTCATCCAAATCAATTGCTTAAATGGAAAAAGAGGCAATAAGATCTCTGGCAGAAG
>NZ_AWQQ01000001.1 GCF_002607855.1 Desulforamulus profundi | reverse complement strand
ATAATATGCTACCAACAATAATACAATATTGTATACATAATTGTCAACATTACTCCCACGCTATTTTCTCCACATTATTATTTGCCACTTTTTTTCAGCCAACTATTCAATGACACAGTCAGACAAAAAGAAGGTCCCCTCGGAGGTCCTGGCCTTGTCGGGAACCTTCTTCAGTAAGTTAGCAAGTTTGATGCCTGGCACACCCACTCCCTATTGTTTGGTTTGGGCCAGGGCCTTTTGAATGGTGTTTTTGGCGGTTTCTTTATCCGTAACGTCAATTATTTGTTCAAATACCCAGTCCAGTATGGGTTCGCTGGTGATGGTTTTGACCATTTGCTGCAGTTCAAAGGATTCAATACCAAGTTTTCTGTATAGTATTTTGCAGATAACATCAGCCTTGCCTTCGGCCTTGCCTTTGGCCATAGCTTCTTCTCGTTCTTGCTTTACCCATTCTTGATAAATCGGTGATTCCATGATCATTTCCCTCCTTATCATGGATTGTATTAGTTCAGAGGTGTATTTGCTTCCTTTTCGTCCCGCTATGATGGCCATGGCGGCCAGTAAGTCCTGCTGCAGTGATTGGTCCGGCAGTTTTTGTATGGTTGCTATACTTTCCTGCAGCACTTGTTCGGGTTGTTCTTTTGGTTTTTGCCCTTTCATGAGGGGCAGCAGGGGGTAGAGCCCTGCCAATTCGTTCTCTATCACTGTCTGGCGGGATTCTTCCCAGATTCTTATGACCCGGTATTGGTAGTCCAGCATGGTGGATTCACCCCACCGGTCGCTTAACCGGTGCAGTTTGTTGTCATTTTCCGGGTAAAAGAATATGACCACCTGTCTGATCGGCGGGGTTCCCTGGCCGTTCTTCAGGCTCGCTTCCCAAATATCGCTGCGGTATCTCAGCATCCGGGCTGGCAGTGTTACGTCGTAGTAGCCATGGGTTCAAAGTTTATCAGGTAACTGCCGCGTGCCGGGTCTTCTACTTCCAGCACATGATCCAGGCGGGATTGCTGTTTAGGGGTGTATTCTGTTTGGTACGGCCGTATCCATTCTTCCCGGCATTGTGGTTCCACAAATTTTACCCAGTCTGCCGGCCGCCGCTGAAAAAGCCGCTTCATGGGGATGTCTATGCTGAGCATTGGATGGTTTCCCACCTTTATATCTGTATTGTACCACATTCCTTTGAGTTCCAGAGATGTTATTGTTTAGTGAAGTGCCAGGGATCACCTCTTCTCCTTCCATGGCTTTTGGTTATCTGACATTTTCTTGCTTATTTGTTCGCCTCCCTGACGATAGCTGCCGCTTCATCCAGGCTGTTAACAGTGTAGATTTTGTTAATGATTTTATCCAGGATTACTAAGTCATTAATTCTCTGGACCTCAGCTTGCAAGTCGATGGACGTCTTAGGAAACCTGGCTTCCAGGTATTTGCAGATGGCCTCTTGGGCCATCTTTGCTTTGCCCTCAGCTTTAGCTCCGCTAACCATAGAGATTTCGTCTCTGGCGGCTTTTTCCCGCAGCTCATACAGCCGGCGCTCTTGCTGGTTCTTGAAGAATATCTGCTCAATGGTCATGGCCTTGCGAATGCCGGGGTTTCCCATAGCGATCTCCTCCATTCCACATTTACCAGTGCTCCTGCGACTGTCCTGGCCAGTATGTCCAGCCGAGCCGCTTTGTCCAGGAGGTATTTGGGGTCAATCTCCCGGTCCAGTAATTCTACATCATGCAGTTCCTGGCCCGGCGGTGGCTTTAAAACTGCGTTAAGAAACTGATGAGTGCCTCTTTGCCTTCTTCCGATCCGAGTATCCTCTTGAAGCATAGTCGTTTATTCTGTTGATGGGTTTAAACTCCAATCATTCTCACCTCTTTCCCTTTGTTTCTCTTGCCAACATTATACCAGATTCTCAATTACTACTTAATATCCTGCTTTGACGCAGTGGATGCCACAGTAACCGGAGAACAGCGTACTTCTGCCGGAATTAATACCTCCGAAGATGCAGTTCAGATCATGCACAAAGCCCCGGAAAGAGATTATTTTCTTCCGAGGCTTCCTGGGTATATGCAATATTATTATATATTCTTACGGCGGTGTTTGTTTCGGTTTTGTCACTACCGCTGGGGCAACGGGCAATCACTCACTCTCCGTTTCTGGAAACGCCGGCCTGCTTGCTTACTTTTAGTAATTCTATGTAATCAATTTTCATAACGGTTTGTGATTGCTAAAACATTGTGGTTAATAAGTTAGGTGCCTGGCAGTGCGGCTGAGCAATGTCGCTGAATGTAGTGGGTGGGAATCCCACCGGGTAGGGTTTAGCCAGCCGCCCGTAGCTAGTCTTGGAACCGATAGGGTAACCTAAAGGTTTAAGCGTAGACAAGCAAGTTAGCGGG